>NZ_WMBA01000074.1 GCF_009707865.1 Amycolatopsis pithecellobii | reverse complement strand
GAGCCGATCTCGGTCTTGGTGGGGCCGCCGGTCTCCTTTTTGTTGGGGCCGCCGGTTTCGGAGAAGGTGTTGCCCTGCCAGGCGCTGTACTGCGGCATGCCCGCCGCGTTCTGCGCGCTGGCTTGGTAATAGTTCTGGAACGCTTGCACGTTCGTCTGGCCCTGCTCGTTGTACTTTTTGATCTCGTCGTCTTTGTCGCTGAACGGGTTCATGTGGTCGATGAGCCCGGCGTGCGGCGGGTTCGCGGCGATCTCCTGCACCTGCCGGTGGGCGGCGTCGAAGGCCTCCCCTTGGTTGGTCAGGTAGCTGCCGCTCTTCTGGAGGTTGCTGGCGGAATCGCGCAACCAGATGCCCAGCGGATGCGCGCCGGCCTGGACCTGCTGCGACGCGTCACCCTGCCAGGCCGCGTCCATCGCCTTGTTGATCTCGTCGATCAGTGCGGCGCGATTGTCATGCACCGAGTGGAGCTTCGACGCGGCGCCGGCCCCCTCGTGCAGCGAATCCGCGGTGCCAGGGTGAATCTGCTCCCAGATCTGCCGCGCATCGATCGTGCGGCCGCCGATGCTGGCCTGCTGGTGCTGCGCCTCCGGCCCGGAGAACAACCCGACGAGTCCCCCCGTCATCGTGCCGATCACGGTGCCGGCACCAGGCATGATCGTGGTGCCGATGACCATGCCCGTCATCGCGGGATTCCCCATATCGCTCATCCCCTCCTATGAGCCCTGCAGATGCTGCACCATCGCGGTAGCCACCCGCTCCACGACAGGACACGGATTCGACTTGTTCGGCCCATCCAGAATCTGGGTCTGCACGTTAACCGCCAGCTGATCTGTCACGCCAACCCAAAGTGAGCAGTCGCCACCCGACCGGTCCAAGATGCCGGCATAGACGGCCGGATAACCACTGACCGTCGTGGGCTCGAAGTACTTGTCGTTGCCACGGGTGGCGTATACGTCGCTCAACCCGTTCTTGTTCGGCGTCACCGCCGTGATGGAGACCTGGTTGGCGTCGTAGGTGTCCGACCTCCACGTACAGGTTGCGCCGGTTTGATCCTGCCGCTTGGTACCAGTGGCAGCGAGACCGAGCTTGTAGACCTGATCCGCGGAGAGCCCCCCGTTGCACGGGTTGGCCAACAGCGCGGCGGTCGGGAGGGGGCTGGGCACCGAAGGAGCCTCGCCGCCACCTTGGCTGCTCGATGCCGGGGTGCCGGTGGCGGAGGCAGGTGGTGGAATGCTGCCAGCGTTGGTCCCGCTGGAGCATGCCGAAAGCACTCCGGCGGTGGCCAGCGCGGCCGCACCGAGCTGGAGGGCCCGGGTCTTGCTCATGTGATGTCCCGTCCCTGCTGCGCGGCCTTCTGCCGTGCGTCGTCGTCGGTCTGCGCGATCTTGCCGCTGGCCTGCTCGAGCGCGTTGATGTAGTTGTGGATGTATTCGCGCATGCGCTGGTGTTGCTGGAGCAGTGTGTCACCTGACGGACCTGCGCCCTGCTTGATGAAGTCGCCGCTGGCGAACTCGGCACCAGGCGGACGTACGTTGGCGATGGTTTGAGCCTGCGTGATGTCGGCTTCGACGTCAGTGAGCAACTGGTGCCACTTGTTGATGACGCCTTGCACTTGGTCCGGGTCGAACTTGTAGCCGCCGGGAGAGCCGTTGGTGCCGACCTGGATGGGGGCCGGCGGTGGTACCGAGGTCAGCGTGTCCACCGGCATGTTGCCCGATGTCGGCTGCGTCATGATCGTGATTCCCCTTCGCTACGTCCCCACTCCGCGCGAGATCAGCAGCTTGGATGCTAGCGCAGGTCAGGTGGTTCCCGTGCCCAAAAGGGAAAAGCCCCCTTTCGGTGGGAAAGAGGGCTTTTCGCGTGACGGACGACCGGGACTACTGACCGGCCTTGATCTCGAGCCGCACCGAGGCCTGCACGGTCGGGTGCAGGCGGGCGTTGACCTGGTGCTTGCCGACGGTCTTGATGTGCCCGTCGGTCTCCAGGATGCGCTTGTCCAGCAGCGGGCCACCGGCCGCCTTGATCGCGGCGGCGATGTCCCCGGTGGTCACCGAACCGAACAGCTTCTTGGAGCCCTCGGCCGCCTTCGCCACGAGCGGGACGGTGCCCAGCTGCTCCAGGGCGTTCTTGATCTCCTTGGCGTGGTCCAGGTCCCGGATCCGGCGTGCCTCCTGGGTGCGCCGGATGGTCTGCACGTTCTTCTCCGCGCCCTTGGTGGCCACGATGGCGTAGCCCCGTGGGAGCAGGTAGTTGCGTGCGTACCCGTCCTTGACCTCGACGATGTCGCCTGGTCCGCCGAGATTGGCCACGTCGGTGGTCAGAATGATCTTCGCCATGACGTGCCTCCTCAGCGGGCGGTCGAGGTGTAGGGCAGCAGTGCCATCTCGCGGGCGTTCTTGACCGCGATGGCGATGTCACGCTGGTGCTGGCTGCAGTTGCCGGTCACCCGGCGGGCACGGATCTTGTTGCGGTCGGAGATGTACTTCCGCAGCAGGTTCGTGTCCTTGTAGTCGATGAATTCCGGACGGCCCTTCTGCTCGGCCTTGCAGAACACACAGACCTTCTTCTTGGGCTTGCGAATGGGTGGCTTGGCCACGGTGATGCTCCTGGTAACTGAAAAGAGAGTGGTTGGTTAGAAAGGGGGTTCGTCCGCGAAACCGCCGCCGCCCCCGGCCGGCGGGGCAGAACCCCACGGGTCGTCGGCGGGCGCGCCGCCGCCGTATCCGCCGCCGCCACCACCGGTACCCCCGGTGCCGCGGCTGACCTTGTTGACCTTGGCGGTGGCGTAACGCAGCGACGGACCGATCTCGTCGACCTCGAGCTCGACGACGGTCCGCTTCTCGCCTTCCTTGGTCTCGAACGAACGCTGCTTGAGCCGGCCCTGCACCACGACGCGAGCGCCGCGAGTCAGGCTCTCGGCCACGTTCTCCGCTGCCTGCCGCCAGATGTTGCAGCGCAGGAACAGCGCCTCGCCGTCCTTCCACTCACCGCTCTGGCGGTCGAAGGTTCGCGGGGTCGAGGCCACGGTGAAGTTCGCGACCGCGGCGCCCGACGGAGTGAAGCGCAACTCGGGGTCGGCTGTCAGGTTGCCGACCACGGTGATGACGGTGTCTCCGGCCATGATCGCCTCAGGCCTTCGCCGCGACCTTGGCGGCCTTGCGCGGCGCGACCTTGCGCACGACCTTCGTCCGCAGGATGTTCTCCTGCAGCGACAGCTGCCGGTCGAGCTCCTTGACCGCGGCGGGCTCGGAGTTCACGTCGAGCAGGGCGTAGATGCCCTCGGCGTGCTTCTTGATCTCGTAGGCCAGCCGGCGGCGGCCCCAGACGTCGACCTTCTCCACGCTGCCGCCGGACGTGCGGATCACGTTCAGGAACGTGTCCAGCGTCGGGGCGACGGTGCGCTCGTCAAGCGTCGGATCGAGGATGACCATTACCTCGTAATGGCGTGACACAACCACTCACCTCCTGTGGGCTCGCGGCCACGGACTGTCCGTGGCAGGAGGGTTTGTCGCAGACCAGGGTACTTGGTGCTGGACAGCGGGCCGGGGCGGGGCGCTATGACAGTTTTCGCAGCACCCAGGTTCGCACCAATGCCGCGCTCACCGCGGCGAGCGCGACGACCGCCAGCAGCATCGGGAACTGCACGGCGTTGCCGCCGGCCGGATCGGTTGCGATCGCGTCGGCCTGCCCGGCGTTCTGCACGGCCGGTTCGCCGCCGATGATCTGCGGAGTGGGCAGCCCGGCGATCGGAGGGCCGGCCGGGTAACGCGCGCCCGGTGCGACGGCGACTCCGGGCACGGCTGCGGGGATGTTGCCGTAGTCGCGCGGCGGAGCGCTCACGGCACCGGTGCCCGGCGGGGTCGCGGGCGTGGTGAGCGGCGGAACCGTGCCGGACGAGGGCAGCGCCGGCGCGGAGTAGTTGCCCGCGTAGACGGTCATCTCGCAGTTGCCGGCGACCTTGTTGCTGATCGCGTTCAGTGTCTTGTGCTTCTGGTCGTCGGACGCCCCCAGACCGGCGGCCGTCTGCAGCGCGTCGGTGACCGCGGTGGCCACGTTGTCACCGGTGATGCTGACGTTCGACGCGTTGGGGACCGTGCCGACGGAGAGCGCGCCCCGCTTGGTGATCGCGTCCGCGAGCCCCGCCGGGTCGACGCCGTTGAGGTGCAGGAACGCCTCCTGCTCCTTCGCGCCGGTTTCGACCAGCCCCGCGAGATCCTTGCCCTGCACCGCGATCTCGTCACCGATGTTGCCGACGACGCTGCCGGTGCAGCCCTGCGCGAGCACTGTGCTGGCGGACGCCGTGCCGGTGAAAACCGCGCCGCTGAGCGCTGCCGCGAGCGCGCCGACGGTGAGCATGCTGCGCAGGCCGGTTCGCATGGGCCGCACGTTACTAGGAAGTAGCTGCCCGCAGGACCCAGGTCCGCACCAGCGCCGCACTGACGCCGGAGAGCGCGAGCACCGCGATCAGCATCGGCAGGCCGGCGTTGCCAGGCAGACCGGTGTGGTCACCGGACGGCAGGGCCTCTGCCTGACCTGCGTTCTGCGGCTTGCTCTGCTCGGCCGAGCCGTTGCCGAGGGTGCCGAACTCCGGTGCGTAACCCGGGATCTGCCCGCCGTAGCGCACGCCGGGCGACGGTGCGAACAGGCCGGCGAGCGCATACGGGATGTCGCTGTAGTCGCGCATCGGCGCGTAGCCGGACGAGAAGGGCAGCACGTCGAACATCGCCGGGTCACCACCGCCGAGTACCGGGCTGCCGGCACCTGGGATGAGGCTCGCCAAGCCGGTGTTCTGCGTGCCGCCACTGGTGCCGGGGCCGGACTGGGGAGGCCCGCCGGCGGGCGGCTTCTGCGCGGCCGGCTGATCTGACCGGTTGCCGCCGGTCAGCACCTGGCCCGCGCCCTGGACCGCACCTGTCGCGGCGTTTGTCGTGCCGGCGACGGCACCTTCGACCGCGCTCGCGACTGGCGGGCCCGCGATCGGAACCGGCGCGACCACGGTGTCCACGACGTTGACCGTGATCTTGCACAGCCCCGACAACAGCCCACCGACGATCGAGGTGAGGCCGTCGGTCACGGTTTGCAGGCCGAGCGGGCTGTGGATCTGGTCACCGGGATGCGCCGTGACGGTGTCACCGCAGTTGGCTTCGATGGTGTTTGCCGCGCTCGCCGTGCCGGGAGTCGCGAGTAGCGCGGACCCCGCCAGCACAACGGCGGCCGCCACGACCGCGGCGACCCTGCGCGTTCGACCCTGCATCCGTGCCCTCCACATGCGGCCTCACTCATTGATACAACGACCGTAACCGTGCGGAGTGACGGCGGTGTGCGAACGAATCCGGTTCCTGCTGCGGCGTAGTCTCGGCCAAGTGAAAATCGGTGCCCATGTGAAGGATGACGACCCGCTGTCGGCCGCGCCCGAGCGCAACGCCGAGCTCCTGCAGTTCTTTCTGGCCGACCCGCAGGGCTGGAAGAAACCGGTGGCGGCCCCGAGCGCGGACGAGATCGTCGCGGCGGGCGTCGAGGTCTTCATCCACTCGCCGTATGTGGTGAACGTGGCGTCGATGAACAACCGGATCCGCATCCCGTCGCGCAAGGCGGTGGCGCAGCACGCGGCGGCGGCCGCGGAGATCGGGGCCCGTGGATTGATCGTGCACGGCGGGCACGTGCGCAAGGACGAGGATCCCGAGCAGGGCTTGCAGAACTGGGGCAAGTTGTTCGAGCGCCAGGCGGAAGAGGGCGGGTTCGGGGTGCCGATCCTGATCGAGAACACCGCCGGCGGCGATGGTGCGATGGCCCGCCACCTGGACATGCTGGCCCGGCTGTGGGACGTGGTCGGCGACCTCGGCGCCGGGTTCTGCCTCGACACCTGTCACGCGTTCGCCGCGGGCTGGGAGCTCGACAACCTCGTCGCGAACGTCAAGGCCATCACCGGCCGGATCGATCTGGTGCACCTGAACAACTCCCGCGACGAGTTCGGCTCGACCCGAGACCGCCACGCCAACGTCGTCCACGGCGGCGGCACGATCGACCCGGAGCAACTGGTGGCCGTCGCGAAGGAAGCGCAGGCACCAGTGATCGTCGAAACCCCGTCCGAAGGCCAGGCCGACGACATCGCCTACCTGCGCGAAGCCCTCGGTTAGGCCGCCGCCGTCCTGGGTTTGACGGTGAACACGTCGCGGGCGCGGTCGAGCACCCCGCCCGCGGGGTCGTCGTCGCCGAGGAGGCGGATCTTGTCGGTTGCCGGGCGGTAGATTTCGCGGATCACCAGCACGCACAAGCCGACGACGGCGAGGTCACGTGCCACCACGAAGCCGAGGAACCAGTCCTCCGGCAGGCCCTTGTGGTCGACCCCGAGGTAGTAGAACATCCGCGGCGCCCAGACCAGCGCGTCGAGCAACATCCAGCCCAGCAGCAGCCGCCAGCGCGGGATCGCGAGCACCGCCAGCGGGACCAGCCACAGCGAGTATTGCGGGCTCCACACCTTGTTCGTCACCAGAAACGCTGCCACGACAAGGAAACACAGCTGCGCCACTCGTGGCCGGACCGGTGCGGCGAGGCCGACGTACGCGATTCCCGCGCAGCACAACAGGAACAGGGCCGCGCTGATGATGTTCAGCCAGGTCGGCGACTGGCCCGGGGCCAGCGGCCCGTCGAAGCCCGCCCAGCCGGTGAAGTACGAGATGACGTTGTAGACCGAGTCCGGGTCCATCCCGCGCTGGGTGTTGAGCCGGAAGAACTCGCGCCAGCCCGCGTTCAGCGCCAGCGCGATCGGCAGGTTCACCGCGAGCCACACGACCACGGCCGCACCCGCTGTCCTTGCCCAGTACCGGATTCTGCCTGCCCGCATGCAGAGCACGAGCAGCGGTCCGAGTAGCAGCAACGGGTACAGCTTCGCCGCCGCGCCCAATCCGAGCAGGGCACCGGCGAGCACGGGTTTTCGCCGTGCCCAGGCGAGCAGTCCCGTCGCGGCGAACGCGGTCGCCAGCGTGTCGAAGTTCGTGAAGGCGTGCACCAGCACCAGTGGCGAGATCGCGGCGAGCGTCGCGTCCCACGGTCGGCGGTTCGCGGTTCTGCCGACCGCCCACACGGTGATCAGCCAGGCGACCGACAACCAGAGCGCGGTGATGTTGAAGTACACGGCCACCGGCAGCGCACCCGGCAGCCAGCCGGCGGTCGACACGGCGACCCACGCGCTGGTGAGTTTCGCGTTGACCCACTGGAAGAAGCCGGTGAGCACCGGGTACTCCATGTAGCGCTGGTGCGCGTTCGCGGTGCCCTCGTTTTCGACCCAGCTGGTGCGGTACGGGAAGGTGCCCGCCCGGTCCAGGTGCTCGGCGCTGTAGAGGGGTACGACATCCGAGTAGCACATCGCCACGTACGGCCTGCCCGCTCGCCAGTCGAGCTGGTTCATCCCGCTTTCGTCGGTGTACTGCTGGATACAGCTTGCCTTGCCGAACCAGCACAGCAACAAAGCGAGCGTCGCCATCGCGAGCCCGACCCGCTGCGGGGTCCAGAACCAGTGCCTGCCCACCGCCGCGTGCTCGCCCAGCGGCCCGCCGACCACTCTGCTCGCCGCCGCGACGAACGGTTCGGTGCGGCTCGGCGCGTCGCGCTGCTCGGGGGTCAGCGACGGCGGCGCGGGTTCGGTGGCGTGCTCGGTCGACACCCGGGCGATGTTACTGATCCGACCGAAAGTAGAAGCCGGAGCCTGGGCAGGCGCCGCGCCGATTTCAGTGGTTCTCGGCCTTGCGGTGAACGGTCTCGATGCCGGCGAGGAAGAGCTCGATGCCGGCCAGGAATTGCCGGCGGTCGTCGTGTTCGCGCAGTTGCGCCGCGGTCTTGTGCAGGCGCGGGTACTTGCCGGGGTCGAGCTGTGCCCATTGAGCGGCGATGGCCGCGAGAGAAGTGGTCCGATCTCCTTCCGTGTGGGCACGGACCCGGGCGTTCGCGGCGTTCTGGCCGGCGACGCCGAGGATGTAGTTCACGAGCGCGCCCGCCGAGTCGAACATGGCCTGCTCGGGAACGTTGAGTGCCTCGAGTTGCTCGCCGATGCTCTCGTAGATCTCCAACAGGGCGGGCTGCCACGGCTCCCGGCTGAGCTGAGCGCCGATCCAGGGGTGCGCGTTGATCGCATCGAACAGGCTCAGTGCGACCGCACGCAGCCTCTCCCGAGGCTCCGCGTCCTCGGCCACGTCAGTCATGACGCGCGCGATGACGTCGTCGGCGGCGGCCAAGAGCAGGTCGCTCTTGTTCGCGACGTGGTGGTAAAGCGCGCCGTACCCGGTGCTCAGGCGAATGGTGAGCGCGCGCAAGGTCAGCGCGTCCTCGCCGTCGGTGTCGAGGATCTGTATGGCGGCCTCGATGATCAGCTCTCTGGAGAGGGCGTCGGTGCGCCGAGCTTTGGTCGCCATGGCTTCAGTCTCGCACGAGCCGACAAGATTGGATTGATCCAATGCTGTGCTAGCTTTTGGAGTGTCAATCCAATCAAGTAAGGGGGGCGATGTCATGGCAACGTCAGTCACGGTTATCGGTGCTGGGCTCGGTGGTCTGGTGCTGGCTCGTGTCCTGCATGTCCACGGCGTCCCGGTCACGGTCTACGAGGCGGAGCGTTCGCCGACCGCACGCGCGCAGGGCGGGCTACTCGACATCCACCCATGGAACGGCCAGCCGGCGCTGGAGGCGGCCGGCCTGATCGAGGAGTTCCGCGGTCTCGTTCTGCCCGGCCGAGAGTCCTACCGAGTGCTCGACCGTGAGGGGACCGTGTGGCTCGACCACCCCGACGAAGGAGCCGGGGATCGACCGGAGGTGCAGCGTGGCGACCTGCGGCAACTGCTCCTCGACTCGCTTCCGGCCGCCACCGTGCGATGGGGGCACAAGGTCGTCGAGGTGCGGGCTCTCGGAGAGGGTCGCCACGAGGTTGTCTTCGCGGACGGCGCCGCCACCACCGCGAGCCTGCTGGTCGGCGCGGACGGCGCATGGTCACGGGTCCGTCCGCTGCTTTCGAGCGCCATCCCCGAGTACGCCGGCGTCTCGACGGTCGAGACCTTCCTGCTCGACGGCGACACCCGGCACCCCGCGGCGGCCCGGCTGGTGGGCGGCGGGTCACTGATGGCGCTTGCCCCCGGCAGGGGGATTCTGGCTCATCGGGAAAACGGTGGGACCCTCCACGTCTACGGCCAGCTGTGCACACCGGAGGACTGGCTCGCCTCTATCGACTTTGCCGATCCCGCCGCCGCGTCGGCGCGGGTCGTCGAGGAGTTCGACGGCTGGGAGCCCGAGCTCACCACGCTGATCACCGACGGCGACACGCCGCTGGTCCCGCGGCCCCTCTACAGCCTGCCCGCCGAACACCGCTGGGACCGGGTGCCGGGAGTGACCCTGCTCGGCGACGCCGCCCACCTCGCGCTCCCCAACGGCGAAGGCGCCAACGTGGCGATGCAGGACGGCGCCGAACTCGGTCAAGCCATCGCCGCGCACCCCGGAGATCCGGAGACCGCGCTCGCCGAATACGAGCGGGCAATGTTCCCGCGCGCCACCGCCGCAGCCGCGGAAGGCACGGACTTCCAGCTGATGTTCGCTGACGATGCGCCCCACGGAGTGATCGCGCTCTGGACGGGAGCCGAGCCGACCCCATGAAGCCGGCACACCTCAGCCGGTCGGGGTCGTCGATGTTCCGCCGAAGCCATTGCGGGGATTGCTGGTGGGGAAGATCCCGGTGGGCATGGACGGTTTTGACGATTTCGACGGCGACGAGGGCGTAGAACTCGTCGACGACGGGGGCGGCGGCGTTGAGGTGGTCGTTTCCGTCGTAGGCGGCTGCGTCGAGGTCGGGGCCGGCGGCTTCGTCGCCGGGTCGTCGACGGACGCCGTCGCGCTCTTGCCGATCGGCTCCACCGTGGAGAACTTCTCGGCCGGCTTGTTCTGCAGGTAGTTGTTCATGAACTCCTGCCACATCTGCGCCGGCAGCCCGCTACTGCCGACCGGCTTGCCGTTCTTGTCCTTCAACGGCTGGTTGCCGCCGGTGCCGACCCACGACGACACCGCGATCGACGGCGTGTAGCCGACCATCCACACCTGCGAGTTGTCGTTCGAGTTACCGCTCGCGTTCGGGCCGCTCGCGTCGTACTGCTGGGTACCGGTCTTGCCGGCGCATTCGTGGTTCGACGGGCATTTCAGGTGCGAGAAATCGATCACCGGCTTGAGTGCCATGGTGACGTTGCCCGCGATCTGCTTGCTCTTGTCGGCGTTGTTCGTGGCGAACGCCGGGGCCGGGTTGCTCGGCGTCTGGTACACGACGTTGCCGCCAGGGTCGGTCACCTTGGTCACGAAGTGCCGCTGCAGCGCGATGCCGTCGTCGGCGAACGTGGCGTAACCCGTTGCCATGTCGAGCGGGGTGACCTCGGTCGTACCACCGCCGAGCGAGATGTTGTTGTCGACCGAGATCTTGTCGAGGCTGGTGACGCCGGCCTGCTTCGCCGCGTCCTTCACCGCTTGCGGCCCGGTCACGTTGGCCACCAGGTCGAAGAACACGGTGTTGGTGGAGCGCATCATCGCCTCGGCGACCGTGCACTGCGTCGAGCAGCTGTTGGACGAGCCCGCGTTGTTGATGTAGCGGGGTTTCCCGTTGACGGTGCCGAACTGACGGTGCGTGGAGCCGTCGAACGTCTCGCCGAGACCCTTGCCCATCTTGAGGAACGCGGTCGCGTCGAACGCCTTGAAGGACGAACCCGGGTTCCGCTTGGTATTGGCCCAGTCCACCGCGTTCGTCTTGTCGTTGGGGCCGCCGTAATAGGCGAGCACCGCGCGTGTCTTGGGATCAACGGCCACCATCGCGTTCCGCAACGTGTCCGGCTGGCTGTCCATGTACTTGTGCGCGGTGTCCTCGAGCAGCTTCTGCGCCGACGGATCGACCGTCGTGTAGATGTTGTAGCCGCCTGCCTGCAGTTTCTCCTTCGAGAAGCCTGCCGCATCGAGCTCGTCCTCGACCTGGCCCTGGATGAACGCCTCCGGACCCTTGATCGCCTGCGGCTTGGTCTGGTCCTTCGGCAACGGAGCCGGGAACTGGGCCGCCTGGCGGTCGGTTTTTGGCAACCAGCCGTACTTGACCATGTTGTCCATCACGTAGTTCCAGCGCCACTGGGTGTATTCGGTGTTCTCCGACTTGCTGGGGCCCTGGATCAACCCGGCCAGCAAAGCCGCCTCCGAAGGGCTCAGCTGCGCGGCGTCCTTGTTGAAGTACGCGTGCGATGCGGCCTGCACGCCGTAGGCGTTCCGTCCGAAGTAGACGATGTTCAGGTACGCCGTGATGATGTCTTCCTTGGGCTGGGTCTGGTTCATCTTGAACGACTTGACCAGCTCGGTGGCCTTACGGGTGAGCGTCGGCGCCTCGTTCTCCGTGGCCTTCTTGATGTACTGCTGGGAGATGGTCGAACCACCGCCCTGACCGCCGGTGAGGTTGTTGTAGACCGCGCGCACGATACCGAGGACGTCGAACCCGTTGTTGGTCTCGAAGGTCGCGTCTTCGGCTGCGTACACCGCGTGTTTGACCGTCTCGGGGATCTGGCCTGGCTTGAGGATCTCGCGGTTCCCGGTGTCCGGAACCTCCTTGCCCATCACCGAATTGTCGCCGTAGTAGTAGGTGACGACCTGGCTTTGCTGTGCCAGCACCTCTTCCGGGGTGGGCACGTCGACGAGGAAGTACGCGATGGTGAACGCGACCGCGGGCACGATCACGCCGAGGCCGAACATCACGTAGAGCGTGCGGCGGACGATCTTCCAGCGGCGCTTCCTGCGTTGCAGTGGTGTCAACGCGGCCTTCCCGTTCCGCTCCGCGCCGTTCCGCTCGGCCGCGGGCTCCTGCGCCGGTTCGTCCGGGGAGAACTCGTCGAAGCGGGCCTGCTCGTCGTCCTGGTCGTCGGCGGGGTAACCGCCGAGCGGATTGTGCGTGAGCAGACCGGGATCGCGCTGGGGCGGCGGACTGTAGCCGCCGCCGTTGGGTCCGGCGGGCGGTGGCCCCGGCCGGCGGGGCGGCATCGGGCGCCCGGCCGGTGGCACCCGGCGCTGGGTGGCGCCGTCGTCATCACCGGTGGGCCAGCCGGGTTGCTGGGGGGAATCACCGGGCCACTGCGGACGGCGCGGCGGCTCGCCGCCAGGACGGCGTGGCCCGCCCCGCTGCGCAGGGCGGAACTCATCAGGCTCCTGACCTGGCCAGGAGCGGTTGTACTCGTCGTTCACGAAAGAGCCTCCCAGAACGGCGGTTCGGGGTACGCCGCTGGTGTCACCACGGTCTTCGTACCGTCACTGTCCCGCGGTCCTTTTGGCGGACCCGTGCGGTGTTCCCGTGCCCAGGACGTATGACAGCACCAGGTGGTTCCATCGGCACTCGGCACAAACTTCGACCTGGTGCACGGTGAACTCGCCGAACAGCCCTGCCATGCGGGAGAGCTCGGCCGGTGTCTTCGCGGAACCGGCGGCGTGCTTGAGCTCGTCGCCGAAGACCCAGGACACGAGCGTCAGTGCCGGGGAGAGGCAGACCGGGCACTGGTCCTCGGTCGGCTCGCCGTGGAACTTCGCCGCCCTGAGCAGGTACGGGTCCGCGTCGCAGACGTCCTTCCTGCCGAGGCGACCGGCGCGGAAATCGGACAGCAGCGCTCGGCGCTGTAGTCCGTAATCCACGACGTGTCGCTGCATCTGCACGGTGACAGAGTACGTGTCCGACGTTGTGTCGCCATGAGCTGTTGGGCCTAAAGGTCTGGGCGTGGTGGAGGAACACGCCGACGGTTGGATAACTCTCCGGTGAACTCCGCCACCCCGATGAGACGAACTCCGGGCGCTCGACTGCGTTAGGTGCGCCACTCCGATGTATCGAGCCGATATAATCTGACGTTAGGTTGTCGCCATGAGGTCGTTTGTTGCCCGAGAGGGGGCGTGCCGTGCTGGAGTTCGCCATCCTTGGGCTGCTGCACGAGACACCGATGCACGGGTACGTGCTGCGCAAACGACTTCACGAGACGCTCGGTACGTTCCGTACCTTCTCCTACGGCTCGCTGTATCCGACGTTACGAAGGCTCCAGCGGGCCGGCTTCATCGTCGAGGAAGCCGATGAGGTCAGTGAGCACCCGAAAATCCAGCCCAAAACCAGGGTCCGGCGGGCTCGCCGGGTGTACAAGCTCACGGCCGAGGGTAAAGAGCACTTCGCACAGCTACTCGGCGACGCCGGTCCCCAGACCTGGGACGACGAAGGTTTCGGCGTGCACCTGGCGTTCTTCTCGCGCACCCCGGCCGATGTCCGGATGCGCATCCTGGAAGGTCGTCGACGGCGTGTGGAGGAGCGGCGGGAGGGCCTGCGCACCGCGCTCGCCCGCGCCGAGGAGAAGATCGATCGCTACACGCGCGAGCTGCACCGGCTGGGCCTGGAGAGCAGCGAGCGAGAAGTCCGCTGGCTCAACGAACTGATCGCGCACGAGCAGGCCGAACAGCGCGGTGCGCAGAACTGATCTGACCAAGGAAACGACCGAAGGAGAAACCGGCATGGGCGACAACAGCGGCCGCGTGAAGGTGGCCATCGTTGGCGTCGGCAACTGCGCGGCATCGCTGGTGCAGGGGGTGCACTACTACGCGGACGCGGATGAGGCGTCCCGGGTACCCGGGCTGATGCACGTGCGTTTCGGGCCCTACCACGTGCGGGACGTGGAGTTCGTCGCGGCGTTCGACGTGGACGCGAAGAAGGTCGGGCACGACCTGTCCGAGGCGATTCTGGCCAGCGAGAACAACACCATCAAGATCGCGGACGTGCCGCCGTTGAGCGTGCCGGTGCAGCGGGGCCACACCATGGACGGCCTCGGCCGGTTCTACCAGGAGACCATCGAGGAGTCCGACGAGCGGCCGGTGGACGTGGTCGCCGCGCTGCGGGAGTCGGGCGCGGATGTCCTCGTGTCGTACCTGCCGGTCGGCTCGGACGAGGCGCAGAAGTTCTATGCGCAGTGCGCGATCGACGCGGGCGTGGCCTTCGTCAACGCGATCCCGGTGTTCATCGCCTCGAACCCGGAGTGGGCGCAGAAGTTCACCGACGCGGGTCTGCCGATCGTCGGCGACGACATCAAGTCCCAGGTCGGCGCCACGATCACGCACCGCGTGCTGGCGAGGCTGTTCGAGGACCGCGGGGTCCAGCTCGACCGCACGATGCAGCTGAACGTCGGCGGCAACATGGACTTCAAGAACATGAAGGAGCTCGAGCGCCTGGAGTCCAAGAAGGTCTCCAAGACCCAGGCCGTGACCTCGCAGGTCGATCGGGACATGGGCAAGGCGAACGTGCACGTCGGCCCGTCGGACTACGTGCAGTGGCTGGACGACCGCAAGTGGGCCTATGTCCGGCTCGAGGGCCGCGCGTTCGGGGATGTGCCGCTGAACCTGGAGTACAAGCTCGAGGTGTGGGACTCGCCGAACTCGGCCGGCATCATCATCGACGCCGTGCGCGCCGCGAAGATCGCGCTGGACCGCGGGATCGGCGGGCCGTTGCTGTCGGCGTCGTCGTACTTCATGAAGTCGCCGCCGGTGCAGTACAACGACTCCCACGCTCGCGACTCCGTCGAAGCCTTCATCCGTGGCGAAGTAGAGCGCTGACCTGCTGACCCTCCCTCATTCGGGGGAGGGTTTGTCACCCTTTTGACTGGATGTACGTACAGTCAAAGTCAGCGCGAACGTCCGGCGCTCACCGGCAGGCACAATAGAGGGGGTCTGCCGGCGAGCGCCGGATTCGCCAGTGAGGAGTCCGGTGCCCCGATCGTCCAGCGCCAACAAGGAGAAACGAGCCCTGGCCCGGCAGAAGATCCTGGCCGCCGCGCTGCGGGTGTTCGCGGAGAAGGGCTACAACGGCGCGACGATCACCGAGATCACCAGCCGGGCCGGGGTGTCCCGCGGGCTGGCCTCCTATTACTTCCCGAGCAAGCACCTCCTGGTCGAAGAGCTGCTCGACGCGTACCTGGACGGCGTCGCCTCGATCGTCGACATCCCGGGCGGGCCGGACGAGCGGCTCGCCGCGATCATCGACGGGGTGCTCGCCACGATGATGTCGGATCTGCCGGTGCAGGGCGTGATTCTGAGCCTCGTCGTGCAGCCCTCGACACACCCGATCTTCGCCAAGGTCGAGGCCCGCAAGGACAAGCGGCTGCGTCTGCTGGAGGACAGCCTGCGCGACCTGTTCGCGCAGCGCGGCGCGGCGGACCCGGCGGTCGAAGAGATCATGCTGCGCAGTGTGCTGGAAGGCGTCGTCTTCAAGGCCGCGGTCTACGGCAGGCAGTATCCGGTCGAGCAGATCCGCGGCCGGCTGTATGACATGTATGGTCTTCCAGCGCCGCGGACAACGTTGTCAGGAGCCGGACCGGCGCCGATGGGCCGGTTACGGGCGGCGGATCGAGGCTTCTAGAGCCGGCGGCTCTTCGGGGAACCGCGAAGGAGTCGTGTGCGCACGAGACTGGGGGCGAACTTCGGCCGGCTGTGGGCCGCCTACGCGGTGAGCACCTACGGCACGTGGATCGCCTTCGGCGCGTTCCCACTCATCGCGGTTCGTGTGCTGCACTCCCCGGCGTTCGCCGTCTCGCTCCTCGAAGCCGCCGGACTCGCGGTCGCGGCGATCGTCGCGGTCCCGGTCGGGCCGTGGGTCGCGCACCGGGCCAAACGTCCGGTGATGGTGGCGATGGACCTGGTTCGCTTCGTCGCGATGGCGAGTGTGCCGGTTACCTACCTCCTTGGTTTGCTGTCCTACGGCCAGTTGCTGGTGGTCTCGGTCATCGCCGGGACTGCGAGCATCGCCTTCACCGCCGCATCCGGTGCGTACCTGAAACATCTCGCCCGCGGCGAGCATCTGCTCGTCGCGAACGGCAGGTTCGAGGGCACGAGCTGGGTTGCGACCGCGGCGGGACCGCCGCTCGGCGGCGCCCTCATCGGGGTGCTCGGCCCAGTGATGACCGTTGCCGCGGATGCCGTCAGCTACCTGCTGTCCGCGCTCGGTGTTCTCCGCATCCGCGGGAGTGACGTCGCGGCGCCCCGATCCGCGGCCCCCGACCTTCCTGGCGGTTGGCGGTTCATCCTCCACGACCCCGTCCTGCGGCGGCTGTTCTTCAACTCCGTGACCGTCGGCGGCCTCATCATGGCCACCAGCCCGCTCATGGCCGTCCTGCTGCTGGGCCAATACCATTTTCCCGCCTGGCAGTACGGTCTCGCTTTCGGTGTCCCCGCCGTCGGCGGCTTCGTCGGCGCGCGCCTCTCCGCGCGCCTCGTCGCCCGATATGGCCGGCACCGGATCATGACCGTCTTCGGCTGGCTGCGCTCGCTTTTCCCACTCGGCCTCGCCTTTACGCAGCCCGGCGTCCCCGGACTCGTCACGGTCATCGTCGTCGAGGGATTGCTGATCACCTGCATGGGCATCTTCAACCCGATCTACGCCACCGAACGCCTGCAGCGCACACCCCCCGAGCACGCCGCACAGGTGCTCAGCGCATGGAGCATCAGCGGCAAACTCGCGCAAGCCACCCTCATGGTCATCTGGGGCATCCTCGCGACGCTCACCAGCCCACTCGCGGCGATCACCATCTCCGGCGTGCTGTTGCTGGCCACCCCGCTCCTGCTGCCGAGGCGAGCACCTCTGGCCGTCTCGCCGGTCGCTAGATCTTCGCCGCCAGCCGGCTGATGTCTTCGAGGACGAAAGCGACCTTCGCGAGTACCGCCGGGTCGGGCGGGAAGTGCGGGTTGGGCACGGCGTAGACGGTCATGCCGGCGGCGAGTGCCGAGCGCATGCCGTTTGTGGTGTCCTCGACGGCCGCGCAGTTGCCGGGCCGCACCGCCAGCAGTTCGGCCGCCCGGAGGTAGACGTCCGGCGCCGGTTTGCCCGCAGCGACCTGCTCGCTCGACACCGCGACCCGCACCAGGCCGGTCAGGTCCGTCGCCGAGAGGAACGCGGTGATCAGCACCGGCGGCGACGAACTGGCGATGGCCACGGGATAACGCTCGGCGACCGCACGCACCGTTTCCGGCGCGCCCGGGAGTACCGGTGGTCCCTCGGCATAGCGCTTCGCCATCTCGTCGATCACGACCTGTGCGACGCGCTCCGGTGTGAGCCGCGCACCCAGTTCCTCGACCAGGTACCGCGCCCATTCCGGGGTGCTCATCCCCTGCATCGCCCGCGTTGCCGCGTCCGTCCAGTGGCCGCCGTGCCCGGCCACGACCGCGCGCCGCACCTCGTCCCAGGTCCGCTCGGAATCGACGAGCACCCCGTCGAGGTCGAAAACCACCGCGTCCATGCCGTGCACGCTACCGGCCCGTCCCGGACTTTAGAGTCTGTTTACCTGACGTTGGGGAGTGCCTGATCTTTGTCGCTTAACGTCGCGGCCGTTCCCCTGACTGAGCGGAGGCCTCGTGTTATCTCTCCCCCTGTTCGCCCATTCCGGTAGATCGTCGGTGACCTGCGAGTACCGCTGCGGCAACGCCTGTGCCCACGAGGCGCCGAACACGTCGGACAACGAGTACTTCGGTGACGTCGCGAAGGGCGTGCTCTCGCGTCGCGGCGTCTTCAAGGCCGGCGCCGTGATGACCGCGGCCGCCGGTGGGTTCGCCGCGCTGTCGGGCACTCCGGCCGCCGCCGCTTCTCCCGTGGCGCTCACCAAACCCGGCCGCCCGGTGCCCGGCACCGACTTCGCCCCCGTCGCGCCGAACACCGCCGACGCGCTCGTCGTCCCACCCGGCTTCCGGCAGAACGTGGTGATCCGCTGGGGCGACCCGGTTGTGCCCGGCGCGCCCGCGTTCGACCCGGCCAAGCAGACCGCCGCCGCACAGGCCAAGCAGTTCGGCTACAACAACGACTTCGTCGGGCTCATCCCGACCGGGCACAACAGCTACTTCATGGTCGTCAACCACGAGTACACGACCGAGGTCCAGATGTTTCCGTCGTACGACGCGAACAACCCGACGCGCGAGCAGGTCGAAATCGCCTGGGCCGCGCACGGGCTTTCGGTTGTGCAGGTGGAAAAGGACCGCGAGGGCGGGCTGAAAGTGGTGCCGAGCCGGTACGGCCGCCGCATCACGCTCGACACCGGGTTCGAGGTGCGTGGTCCGGCCGCGGGTTCGCAGTACCTCAAGACCTCCGCCGACCCGTCCGGCAGGCGCGTGCGCGGGACGCAGAACAACTGCTCCGGCGGCGTGACGCCGTGGGGCACCGTGCTTTCCGGCGAGGAGAACTTCCACCAGTACTTCGCCAATGCCGACAAGGTGACCGACCCGGTCGCACAGGCCAGGCTCAAGCGCTACGGCGTCGGCACCGGCACCAGCACCCGCAAGTGGGAACGCTTCGACAAGCGCTGGGATGTCGCACAGGAACCCAACGAGCCCAACCGGTTTGGCTGGGTGGTCGAGATCGACCCCAACGACCCGCACTCGACACCGGTCAAGCACACCGCGCTCGGCCGGTTCAAACACGAGGCCGCGAACATCAAGATCACCGGGGACGGCCGCGTCGCGGTGTACTCCGGTGACGACGAGCGTTTCGACTACATCTACAAGTTCGTGTCGAAGGGCAAGTACAAGCCCGGCACCAGCACACACGCCCGCCGGCACAACATGGCGTTGCTCGACGAGGGCACCT
Organism: Amycolatopsis pithecellobii; assembly: GCF_009707865.1. Classification (GTDB taxonomy): domain Bacteria; phylum Actinomycetota; class Actinomycetes; order Mycobacteriales; family Pseudonocardiaceae; genus Amycolatopsis_E; species Amycolatopsis_E pithecellobii. Next base: position 21,532 of record NZ_WMBA01000074.1, on the reverse strand, counting down.
TGTATGTCGCGAAGTTCACCGGGGACAGCCCGGGCGAGATCGACGGGACGGGGAAGCTCCCCTCCGATGGTGAGTTCGACGGCACCGGTGAGTGGCTCCCGCTGGCCAGCGGTGACAAGTCCTTTGTGGACGGATTCACCGCCGAGGAGGTCTACGTCTTCACGCGGCTGGCCGCGGACAAGGCCGGCGCGACGAAGATGGACCGCCCGGAGGACATCGAGCCGAATCCGGTCAACGGCCGCATCTACGCCGCGCTGACCAACAACAGCGACCGCGGTGCGGCGGGCAAGGCCGGGGCCGACGAGGTGAACCCGCGCAACGGCAACAAAAACGGGCACATCCTGGAGTGGGAGGAGGTCCACGGCGACGCGGCGTCGACGAAGTTCTCCTGGCGACTGCTGCTCGTCTGCGGTGACCCGGCCACCGCCGACACCTACTTCGGCGGTTTCCCGAAGAACCAGGTCAGCCCGATCTCATGCCCGGACAACGTGGCATTCGACCCGTACGGCAACCTGTGGATCTCCACTGACGGCAACGCGCTCGGCTCCAACGACGGGCTGTTCTCGGTGCCCGTCGCCGGCCCGGAACGCGGGCACGTCAAGCAGTTCCTCACCGTGCCGATCGGTGCGGAGACCTGCGGGCCGGTCGTCACGCGTGACTTCGTCGTGGTGGCCGTGCAGCACCCCGGTGAGAACGGCACGCCGAGCGCGCCGACGTCGCACTGGCCCGACGGCGGGACCTCGCCGGCCCGGCCCGCGGTCGTTTCGGTCTGGCGGGATTGACCCCTGGCACCCGGCGCGCCCTTTTCGGCCGGGCGCACCGGGTGCCCTTTACCGTGGGGCCATGCCTGAAACTCCTCTCGCCCTTGTCACCGGAGCGTCCCGCGGGATCGGCGCCGCAGTCGCGCAGGCACTCGCGCCGACTCACCGGGTATTGCTCGGCGGGCGTGACACCGACGCGCTCGCCAAGCGGGCCGCGGAGTTGCCCGATGCGCGGTCGTGGCCGGTGGAGCTGACCGATCCCCACGCGCTGGCCTCGGCGGTCGCCGGGATCGACCGGCTCGACGTGCTGGTGCACTCGGCCGGAGTGTGCGAGCTGGGCACGGTCGAGGCCTCGGACACCGAGTCGTGGCGGCTGAACTACGAGGTCAACGTGCTCGCCGTGGTCGAGCTGACCCGGCTCCTGCTGCCCGCGCTGCGTGCCGCGGGCGGGCATGTCGTGGTGATCAACTCCGGTTCGGGCTGGAACGCGCGGGCGGGCTGGGGTGGTTACGCGGCAAGCAAGTTCGCGGCGCGCGCCTTCGCCGACACGCTGCGGCAGGAGGAGGAACCGAACGGGCTGCGGGTCACGTCGATCTACCCGGGCCGCACCGCGACGGAAATGCAGCAGGCCATCGCGACCGTCGAAGGCTTCGAGTACGACGCGGACAGGTACCTGCGACCCGAGTCGGTTGCCGAGGCCGTCCTCGCGGCGGTGACCGCGACTTCGGACGCCCACCCGACCGACGTGACCCTCCGGCCGCGCCGCCGCTGACGGGTTACGCGCGCAGGCGGGCGGCGGACTCGCGTGCCGCGGCGACGGCCTTTTCCCGATCGGTCCGCGTCGACTCGCCGTCCGCGACGACCTGCTCCCCCGCGACCCAGACCTCGCGCACGCGGTGCGAGCCCGCCGCCCACACGAGGTTCGCCACCAGCTGCTCGTCCGGCACGTCGAGCCCGGTCGCGAAGGCGAACCCATCCGCGCCGATGTGCACGACGTCCGCCCATCGGCCCGCTTCCAGTGCGCCGATGTCGTTACGTCCCAAAGCTTCCGCCCCACCACGTGTCGCCAGCAGCAACGCCTCGGCGGCGCCCAGCGCAGTGGAGTCCTTTGTGGACAATCGGGCGAAGAGGGCGGCGAGCCGGATCTCCTCCCACAGGTCGAGATCGTCGTTGCTGGCGGGGCCGTCCGTGCCGAGCCCGACCGGGACCGAGGCCGCACGCAGGTCCGTCAGCCGCGCGATCCCCGACGTCAGTTTCCCGTTCGAGCCAGGGCAATGCGCGACACCCACCCCGCGGTCGGCGAACAGCGCAATGTCCTCATCGGACAGATGGATCGCATGCGCGGCGATCACCCGGCCGTCGAGCAGCCCCACTTCGTCGAGCAGCTTGGGCACCGAACCGAATTCCGCGCGCTGTTTCTCGTCTTCGTGCGCCGATTCGGCCACGTGAATCTGCACGAGCGCACCTCGTGCGGCGGCCGCTTCCGCCGTCAACCGCAAGGCTTCCCGCGGCAGCATGTACGCCGAATGCGCGGCGAACGACAGCTCGATCCGTTCGCCCGGACCAAAACGCAGGCCGTCCGCGTCGATCCAGCGGCCGGCCGCGGCGAGCATCGTGCGCCAGTCGACACCGGGCAGGTCGATGATCGGCCCGCCGAGCACCACCCTGGCTCCGGTCGTCAGTACCGCATCGGCCATTTCCTCGGGGTGGAAATACATTTCCGCGCTCGTGGTCACCCCGTGCGAAAGCATTTCCAGCGAACCGAGCACCATCCCGGCGCGGACGTCGTCGGCGCGCAACTTCGCCTCGGCGGGCCAGATGACTTCCCTCAGCCAGCGCAGCAACGGCAGGTCCCCGCCCATCCCGCGCAGCAACGTCATCGGGCTGTGGGCGTGCGTGTTCACCAAGCCAGGCAACAGGATTCCGGGCAACGCCGTGACGGGGCCAGCGGGCTCGGGCGCCTCGGCGGCCGGACCGCAGTAGGCGATGCGGCCGTCGGCACCGATGTCCACCACGCCGTCCCGCACGATCGAACACGCGGGATCACAAGGCAGCACAACGGGTGCGGTCAACCGGGACGGCGTCATTCGTCCATTAAACCGGACCGCCAGGCCCAGGCCGCGATTTCGACCCGGTTGCGGGCGCCGATCTTGGCCTGCACGGCGGCGAGATGCGTTTTCACTGTGGACAGTGACAGGAACAGTTCGCCGCCGATCTCGGTGTTGGTCAGCCCGCGTGCGGTCGCGCGGACGACATCGAGTTCACGCGCGGTCAACGGTTCCTTGGGCGAGTTCACCTCACGCTTCGCCGTGACACCGTCGAAATGCTTGAGCAGCCGGACGGTGATCTGTGGCGACACCAGCGCGTCACCGCGGCCGGCGGCACGCACTGCCTCGACGAGCAGCGCCGGCCCGGCGTCCTTGAGCAGGAAGCCGCTCGCGCCGTTGCGCAGCGCGGTGTACACGTACTCGTCGAGATCGAACGTCGTCACCACGACCACCTTGAACGGGTCCGCGACGTCCGGCCCGGCCAGCTGCCGGGTGACTTCCAGCCCGTCGAGCCCCGGCATGCGGATGTCCAGCAGGCACACGTCGGGCCGTAGCTCGCGGGCCTTCGTCACCGCCGCGACACCGTCCTCGACGTCGGCGACCACTTCGATGTCGTCCTGGGTTTCCAGGATCATCCGGAATCCGGTGCGCACCATGCTCTGGTCATCCGCGATGAGCACCCGGATCATGCAGCCTCCTGTGTTCTACGGGACACCCGCGCCCGGTCGGCTCGCATGATCGGGGCTTCGCCATTGTCGATCATGCAGCCTCCCCGTCCAGCGGCAACCACGCTTCCACGACCCAGCCGTCCTCGGCCGGACCCGCGGTGAGCCGCCCGTGCAGCAACTCGACCCGCTCACGCATTCCGACGAGACCGTAGCCGCCCGAGCCGCCGGTCGGTCGGCGGCCCTGCGCCTGGCCGTCGTCGCCGACCCGCACGTGCAGCTCGCCGCCGCTGACCTCCGCCAGCACCGCGACCCGCGTCGCGCCCGAGGCGTGCTTGCCCACGTTGGTGAGCGACTCCTGCACCAGTCGCAACGCCGACCGCGCGACCTCCTGCGGGATGTCCGGGGTGAGCCGCAATGTCAGCTCGACCGGCACGCCGTGGTGCGCGGTCTCGGTCAGCTTCCGCAGGTCGGCGTCCAGGTCGGTGGTCGCGTTCTCGGCGGCATCGGCGTTGCTGCGCATGCTGCGGACCAGCCGTCGCATGGCGACGAGCGCCTCGGTCCCGGCCTCCTCGATCCGGTCGAGCGCGTCGGGAGCGAGCGCCGGATTCTTGTCGCCGATCATCTTCGCGGCCTGCGCCTGCACCACGATCCCCGTTACGTGGTGTGCGACGACGTCATGCAACTCCCGCGCCAGCGCCATCCGCTCGGACGTCTGTGCCTCGGTGACCGCGGACTCGACGGCCTTCGCCCGTTCCGAGTCGCGCGCCCGGAAGTACAGCCCCACCGCGCCCGAGATGCCCAGCACCAGCAGAGCGGCGATGAACAGCAGGTTCGCGTCGTAACCGCCGCTGCGGCGGTCGTGCGACATGTTCGACACCGTCGCCACGGCGACCGCCAGCGACATCAGGCCGACCACCGGCATGGCGTGCGTCGGCCGGGCACTGCGGACCAGTTGCACCACGATCACCACACCGGCCACGATTTCGACGCTCGGCATCGAGTTGAACAGCAGGAACTGGGACGACCGCACGACGAGGAACGTCAGCGCCGACAAGACGAACACGCCGGAGACGAGCACCCCGGACAGCACCGGCCTGCGGACGGCGTACAGGGCCAGCGCCGCGCTCGCCGCGGAACACACCCACAGCGGGAACGCCCATACCCCCGCGTTCAGCAGCTGGTACAGCTCGAGGAACAGCGGCAGGCACAGCACCCCGATCAGCGGCCACTGGCTGCGCAGCAGCTCGGTCGCCGCATTTTCCTTCTGTGATACCAACGTCAGCCGGAACCGCAGGCCGACACCCACCGCCGCGATGAGCAGTACCGCGCCCAGCAGCATGCTGTAGTCGAACCGGTTGGAGTGGGTCGACGAATAGGATCGCGCGACCACCGCGAACAATCCGGCCACGACGAGTGACGTCGTCGCGGCGACCGCCATCGCGGGGCGCAGCCGCCGCACCGCGAAGTACACGAGTTCCAGCCCGGCAACGGTTTCGGCCAGCGAAATATCGGTCAGTACGGTCGAGTACGCGGCGGCATCGGTGGCCCGGATCAGCGTGGTGGACACCACCAGCACGGCCGCCCCGGCGAACGCGCCGCGAGCCGGATGCGTGCGAGCCCACAACGCACAGGCCGACACGGCGAAGATCCCGGGCAGCAACAGCAGATCGCGCCCGCGTGGGCCGGCGTCGTCGAACGCGGCCGGGAACACCACCAGCAGATCGCACAGCAGTGCTGCGACCAGCACGACACCCTCGAGGCCCAGCTTCTGCCAGGCCACGCGGAAACGGTCAGAGAACGCCACACTCGAACGGTAAGGGATCCGGACATCCACGCACCTTGGCCGGGCGGCCACCGCACATCGGCCGATCGGCCGATCCGCCTGGCCCATACCAATCGGCAACCTGCTGGGCATGACAACACAGCGGAACGACGCAGCGGTGCTGTCCGGCCGGGGGCTGGTGAAGCGGTACGGCACGCAGCACGCGCTGGCGGGCGTCGACATCGACGTCCAGCCGGGCGAGGCGATCGCGATCGTCGGGCCTTCCGGTTCGGGCAAGACTTCGCTCCTGCACATCCTCGGCGGCATCATCCGAGCCGACGAAGGCGAGATTTTCCTTGGTGGGCAACGGATCGACCAGTTGTCCGAGCGCAAGCGCAGCGAGCTGCGGCGCCGGGACTTCGGATTCGTCTTCCAGCAGGGGATGCTGGTCGACGAGCTGACCGCGGAGGAGAACGTCGCGTTGCCGATGCTGCTCGGCGGGACCGGCCGCCGGCAGGCGCTCGCCGCCGCGCGTGACTGGCTGGCCCGGCTCGGGCTCGACGGCCGGGGTGGCAGCAGGCCGGGCGAACTGTCCGGCGGCCAGGCGCAGCGCGTCGCGATCGCGCGAGCGCTCACCCACCGGCCGAAGGTGATCTTCGCGGACGAACCGACCGGTGCGCTGGACACCAGGACCGGCAAGGACACGATGGATGCGCTGCTGGTCGCGGCCGCCGATGCGGGGGCGTCGGTGCTGATCGTGACGCATGACCGGGAGCTGGCTCAGTCGCTGCCGAGGACCGTCACCATCCGGGACGGCCGGGTGCACGCGACCGCGGTGGGGGCGGTCGCGTGAACCCGGCTCGGCTCGCGTTCCGGGTGCTGCGGCTGGACGGCCGGGCCCGGACCTCGACGATCCTGACGGCGGTCGGCGTCGCCATCGCGACCGGGCTGGTGCTGCTGCTGGTGAGCCTGCCGTTCGCGACGAAGGCGAGGGCCGAACGGTCCGGCTGGCAGGAGATCGACTACGACGCGAAGGGCTCGGCCATGCTCATCGAGCACGGCTCGGACTACACCGGTGACAAGGAGATCACCCGCATCGACGTAGCGTCCACAGTGGACAACATCGCGTTGCCGCCCGGGGTGCCACGGTTCCCGCGGCCCGGCGAGGTCCTGGTGTCGCCGGCCCTGTTCGAGCGCATGCACGCGTTGCCGGCTTCGCAGCTGGCCGACAGGTTCCCGGGAAAGATCGCCGGCACGCTCGACGACCGGGCGTTGAAGTATCCGGACCAGATGGTCGCACTCGTCGGGCATGCGCCGGACGAGATGCCGGCCGATGCCTATCAGGTGCCGGGTTTCCAGACCGCGGACAACGCAGGCGTGGACCCGCTGCTCGGGCTGCTGTCCGGGGTCGGCGTCGTGGTGCTGATCGTGCCGAGCCTCGTGCTCGTCGCGTCGTCGTCCCGGCTGACCGCCGCCCGCCGGGAGCGGAGGCTGGCGGCGCTGCGCCTCGCGGGGGCCACCCCGGGGCAGGTCACCGGCATCGTCGCGGCGGAGACGGGGATCGCCGCGGCCGCCGGCGCGTTGCTCGGGCTCGCCGTGAGCCCCCTGCTGCAGCGTCTTGCCACGTTCGTGCCGTGGGACGGCGGGACGTGGCTCCCGAGCGACTTCGCGTTGCCGGCGGCGCTCACCGTGGCGCTGGTCCTCGCGATGCCGCTGCTCGTGCTGGCCGCGGCCGTGCTGGGGCTGCGGCGAGTGGTGCGCAACCCGGTCGGTGCGGTGTCGGCGCACACGCCGAAACCGTTGCGCGCCTGGAGGTTGCTCGCACTGCCGGTGGCCGGCGGGTTCTTCACCTACGCGGTGTCGAGTGACTCGCCCAGCACCACGATGGTGCTGTTCGGGTTGCTGCTGGTCGTCGGGTCGGCGGTGGTCGTGGGGCCGTGGATCACCTACGCGGTGGGCCGGGTTTTCACGCGGTTGTGGCGCAACCCGTCCGGGTTGCTGGCCGGCCGGCGGTTGCTCGACGATCCGCGTGGCGCGTACCGGGCCTCGGCCGGAGTGGTGCTCGCGGTGTTCATCGGTTCGATGGCGCTGGTCCTGCTGCCCAGTTTCAGTGGCATGGCAGGCGGTGGCGGCACGTTCCGGGACTCGGTCATGGAGGTGAGCGCGTCGCCGGAGCGGGCAGGCGAAATCACCGCGCAGGCGAACGACCGGCTGGCTCGCTACGGCCAGCAGTCACGAGCCTTCGAGGTGGGCGAGGCGGATCTGACGTCGGTGAACGGCTCGCACGCGTACGCGCTGGTGCTGCCGTGTGCGCAAGCGCCCGCGTTGTTGCGCATCGAGGTGAGCTGCGCGTCCGGGCCGGCGGTGTACAGCACCCGCAACCTGTCCGGGTACCGGGTGGGTGGCGTGCCGTTCGCGCCGGGGGTGCCGATGAAGTCCTTGCGGCCGCTGGATTCCGACGCGACCCTGCCCGCGATCATCGATCCGGGCGCGCTGCCGCCGGGCGTCGTGCCGGAGGACGCCTATGTGGCGGCGTCCACCGCGGGGAGCGACCCGGAGACCGTGCGCACCGCGCTGACCGTCGGCGCTGAAAGCGTTTACAGCCGGGATGTCCATCTCGCCGTCCAGCAGAACGAACTGGCCGACCTGCGCCGGGTCACCGTGATCGGCCTGGTCGCGGCCGCGGTGCTCGCCGGCTGCAGCGCGGCCATCGCGACCGCGGGTTCGGTGCTGGACCGGCGCCGCACGTTCGGTGCGCTGATGGCGGCCGGCACGCCGGTCCGGGTGCTGTCGCGGGCACTGCGTGCCGAGGCGGCCCTGCCCGCGCTCGCGGCGACGATCGGTGCCGGCGTGGCCGGAATGCTGGTGGGGCTCGGGCTGTTCGGTCTCAGCGGAGGCGAGGCGGGGGTCGTGTTGACGCCGTGGCTGCTCGCGCCTGTCGTACTGGGTGCCGGGGTCGCGGTACTGGCGGCGTCGGTGTGCACACCCGCACTCAACCGGGTGCGCGCGGAACCGCTCGCCGACGAGTAAAGGGGGAGAGCCGGGGTGCCGTTCGTCGGGGGCGGCACCCCGGCTTTCATGTGCCGGGCAGCCGTTCGAAGATCAGGTCGCGGCTGACCCGGCCTTCCTCGTTCGCGCGTTGCTCGAACTTCGTCACCGGGCGCCAGCCGGGGCGTGGTGCCCAGTCGGGAAACCTGTTGCGCAGCAACGGTTCCGCCCCACACACCGCGAGCATCTGATCGGCATAGTCGGCCCAGTCCGTGGCGAGATGCAGCATCCCGCCCGGCGCGAGCCGCGACGCGACCAGCGAGATGAACTCGGGCTGCACGAGACGGCGCTTGTGGTGGCGCTTCTTCGGCCACGGGTCGGGGAAGAAGATCCGCACACCCGACAGCGTGCCGGGCTCGATGTGCTGCGTCAGCAGGATGACCGCGTCCCCGTGGAGCAGCCGCAGATTGTCCAGCGCCAGCTTCTCGGCACGCAGCATCAACTGGCCGAGCCCCGCTTCGTACACCTCGACGGCGACGTAGTTGACCTCCGGCTCCGCGGCGGCGAGTTGCGCCGTCGTCTCCCCCATGCCGGAGCCGATCTCCAGCAGCACCGGCGCCGACCGGCCGAACCACCCGGCGAAATCGAGGGGCCCCGGCGGCAGTTCCGCCACCTTCCGGCCCAGCTGCGGCCAGGTGTGCTCCCACGCCCGCTGCTGCCCGACGGTCATCCGGCCACCGCGCTGGACATAGCTGACGACACTGCGCAGCCGTGGTTGGTGCTCGCTCTCCACCTACCCAAACTAGCCGGGCAGTGAGACGCCGCTGAAAGGAGCTTGCGTGGCGGTGCGGGTAGCGGAACCTGAGGCGGCCCCTGGCTCCGGGATCGCCTCCTCAGTTGCCAGGGTGGTTGAAAACCCCTTTTAGCGCACCGCCTCGAACTCCCCCAGTCGGGAGCGGAGTCCGGCGAGGCCGGCGACCGCCACCGGTTGCGGGGTGGTTCCGCTGTGGGCGGGCAACACGTCGATCCAGCCGGCGTGTCTGCTGGTGTTCAGCAGCGTCGTCGGCATGCGGTGGCCCGACCGGCCGCCTTCGGACGGCATGAACTCCCAGTACCCCGACTCCGCGTCGGCGGCCCACGGCACGTACTCCCAGCCCGGCCGCCGCGCCAGGAGCTGCGCGATCCGGTCCTCGACGCGGAACCCGTCGGCCCGGGATTCGAGCCGGCCGTCGGCGAGCGCGCGCAACCACCATGGCGACGCGATCGGCTCGCCGCTTGCCGTCACCGCGTGGTACAGAGCCAGCACCTCGCTTTCCGGGGCGCGATGGATCCACGCCCGGCGGATTTCCGCCGGTCTGGTCGCCATCGCGGCGTCCCGGGGTAGCTCGATCGCCTGCGACCATTCAAGGCCGCCGAGAGGTTCGAGAAAGGGCTGATGCGCCACAGTGCGCGGACCGGGAACGGGGATACTGATTTCTCGTCCGATGTCCACCGTCAAGGGTCACCTCCAAAGGGGAGTTCCTGACGTGGTACGTCCAATTTACTGGTCAACCAGGCGATGTCTGCCCCCTGTGAGGCCCAACACAGAGCATTTACGACGACTTAACCTGGATTGCCCAACGGTTCCCGGCTATTTACCTGCGAACGCGAGAAAGTCCGGGCCACCCCCCGATTGGCGGCCCGGACTTTCCTTTCCCCTGTCCGGTCGGCGCGGCCCCGAATTCGCGCTGGTAACCGGAGTTCCCCTGTGGTGGGTCCTTACGCGTCCCGCCGGTTCGCCGACCAGATGGCCGCGATCAGCAGGATCGCCGCGAAGCCGGCGAAGTACGCCAGCGACCAGCCCTGGCCCAGCACGGCCGTCGACATGGGGCTGCCCGCGTCGGCGGCACGGCTCCCGTTCGACGCGCCGCTGCCGGTCAGGAACTTGTTCGCGACGTTGAACGGCATCCACTTGTAGATGTCGTCACCGATGCTCGGGATGAGCCGGACCAGGCTCTCCACGGCGAGCGAGTAGATCAGCAGCAGCGCGATGGCACCCGCGCTGTGCCGGATCAGCACCCCGATGGCGACCGCGATCACCGCGGCCAGCGCGTACACCACGCCGACACCGGCGACGTTGATCCAGTCCGCGGAACTGTTCAGCGCCAGGTCCGCGTTCGGCTTGAGCAGCTTGCCGACACCCCATGAGCCGAAGGCGCTCACCTCGCCGATGACCAGCGCGAGCAACGCGACCACGGTCGTCTTGGCCAGCAGCGCCGACGTGCGGTGCGGGACCGCCTGGAAGGTCGTGCGAATCGTGCCGAAGCGGTACTCGGTGGTGACCGCCAGCGCGGCCAGCACCATGATCACGGCCATCCCGAAGGCGTAGCCGAACTGCGTCGACGCGACGGTGGCGGGAATCTCCTGGTCGTTCGAGTTGCCCACGACCAGCGCCGCGAAGCCGATGGTCAGCACGAGCGTGATGAGCGCGCACCACCACGGCGAGCGCGTGGTGAACAGTTTGATGCGTTCTACTGCGAGCAGAGTCATGGTCTTTCGTCTCCCCTACTTGGCGCTCGGCTCGAGCACCTGCTGCGCTTCGGCCTCCAGGCCGGTGTGGTACTCGACAGAGTCGCCGGTGATCTGCATGAACGCCTGCTCCAGCGAGCCCGTCTGCGGGCTCAGTTCGTGCAGCACCACGCCGTTCTGCGCGGCCAGCTCACCGATCTTTTCGCTCTCCAGGTCGGCCACCAGCAGCCCCCCGTCGGACTCGGTGAACGTGGCGCCGGCGCGTTCCATCAAGGGACGCAGCTGGTCCAGCTGCGGGCTGCGCACCTTGACGGTGTTCTCCGCGGCGCGCGCGACGAACTCCTTCGTCGTGCTCTGCGAAATCAGCTGCCCCTTGCCGATCACGACGAGGTGGGACGCGGTCAGCGCCATCTCCGACAGCAGGTGGCTGGAGACGAACACGGTGCGGCCCTCGTCGGCCAGCCGGTGCATGAACTTGCGGATCCAGAGGATGCCCTCCGGGTCCAGGCCGTTCACCGGCTCGTCGAACAGCAGGACTTCCGGGTCACCGAGCAGCGCGCCGGCGATGCCGAGCCGCTGCGACATGCCGAGCGAGAAGCCACCGGCGCGCTTGTTCGCGACGCTGCTCAGCCCGACGATGTCGAGCACCTCGTCGACGCGGCGCGCGGGGATCTTGTTCGACTTGGCCATCCACGCCAGGTGGGAACGCGCGGACCGGTTGGGGTGCACCCATTTCGCTTCGAGCAGGGCACCCACCGTGCGCAACGGCTGCTTGAGATCGTGGTAGCGCTTTCCGCCGATGCGCACCTGGCCGGAAGTCGGGTTGTCGAGCCCGAGAATCATTCGCATCGTGGTGGATTTGCCGGCCCCGTTGGGACCGAGAAACCCGGTCACCTGGCCAGGTTCGACGCTGAAGGAAAGGTTGTTCACCGCCAGCGTCTTGCCATATCGCTTGGTGAGGCCCTCTGCCTCGATCATGACTGCTCCCCTTATCAGACCTTCGATTGCCCCTCGATGGCACATCATTTCTGATCGGGCGGCGCGTACGCGTCATCCTGGAGGCCGAACTTCCACCCGACTGCGGGACTAGCTTCCCGTGACTGCGCGCCGCGCGCGATCGGGAATGACCCTGACTCACCCCTGAGCTTCACGGCCCGTTTTGTCGGGGGTGCCGGGTAGGTTGCGGCGCATGGACAACACGTTGGCGGGCAAGGTCGCGGTCGTCACGGGCGCGACCAGGGGATGTGGCCGCGCGATCGCGGTCGAGCTGGGCAGGCTCGGCGCGACGGTGTACGTCACGGGGCGGACGACGCGGGAGTCGGCGTCGCCGATGGGGCGCGCGGAGACCATCGAGGAGACGGCCGAGTTGGTGGACGCGGCAGGCGGTCACGGGGTGGCCGTACGCTGCGACTTCTCCTCAGTGTCCGATGTGGACGCTCTGCGCGCGCGGATCGGCGGCCGGGTGCACGTCCTCGTCGACGATGTCTGGGGTGGGGACAGGTTCATCGAGTGGGACGTGCCGTATTGGGAGGCCGATCTGGACAAGGCGCTGGCGATGGTCCGCGGTGCGGTGGACACGCATCTGATCGCGCTGCACCGGCTGCTGCCGCTGGTGGTCTCCGAGCCGGGTGGTCTGGTCATCGAGGTGACCGATGGCGACAACGACGATTATGTCGGCCCGACGATCGGTTATCACGTGGCGAAAAGCAGTATTCGCGCGATCGGCCGCGGGCTGGGTGTCGAACTCGCGAAGTTCGGTGCCACCGGAATGGCGGTCACGCCGGGATTTCTGCGCTCGGAAGCCATGCTTGACATATTCGGCGTGACGGAGGGGAATTGGCGCGATGCGGTGGGTAAAACAGCGCCGCTCGATTTCGCTGTATCGGAAACTCCGGCGTATGTGGGCCGTGGTGTCGCCGCACTCGCCACCGATCCCGAAGTTTCCCGCTTCGCGGGGCGCACGCTCGCGTCGTGGACCTTGATGCACACCTACGGTTTCACCGACGTCGACGGCACCCGCCCGGATTTCGGCCGGTGGCTCACCGAAGTCCGCGGCGCCGGCATCGATCCGGCCGACGCGGACGCCGCCCGCTTCCGGTGACCGGCTCAGCCCTGCCCTGGCCGGATCAGGCCCGTCTCGTAGGCGAGCACCACCGCCTGCACCCGGTCCCGCAGCCCGAGTTTCGCCAGGATCCGTCCGACGTGGGTTTTCACCGTCGCCTCGGACAGGAACAGGGTTTCGGCGATCTCGACGTTCGCCAGGCCTTTCGCGATCAGCACCAGCACTTCGCGCTCGCGGTCGGTCAGGACCTGCAACTCCGACTCGTCCCGCAAGGGGCCGCCGCCGGTGACGAAGCGGTCCAGCAGCCGCCGGGTCACCGACGGCGACACCACGGCCTCACCGCTGGCCACGGCGTGCAGCGCGGACACCAGATCCGCGGGTGGCGTGTCCTTCAACAGGAACCCGCTCGCCCCGCCCTGCAACGCCGCGTACACGTACTCGTCGAGATCGAACGTGGTCATCACCAGCACCCGCGACGTGCCCGCCTCGACGATCTGCTTCGTCGCCTCGACCCCGTCGAGCACCGGCATCCGGACGTCCATCAGCACCACATCGGGCCGCAGCCGCTCGGCCAGCCGCACCGCCTCGGCACCGTCACCGGCCTCGCCGATCAGGTCGATGTCTTCCTGCGCGCCGAACACCATCCGGAACCCTGCCCGCATCAGCTCTTGATCGTCCACCACGACTACCCGGATCAAGGCGCCAACCTCACGGGCAACGTCGCGTGTACCTGCCATCCGCCGCCGGGCGCGGGGCCGACCTCGAGCGAACCGCCGTACACGTTCGCGCGCTCGCGCATCCCGATCACGCCGTTGCCGCCGGGCAGCGGCGGTTCCGCTGCCGGCACCAGCGCCCGTGCCTTGCCCGCCCCGTCATCGGTGACGAAAACCTCCACCAAGTTCTCCCCGCGTACCACCCGCACGTCCGCCCGCGCGCCTTGTCCCGCGTGTTTCAACGTGTTCGTCAGAGACTCCTGCACAATCCGGTACACCCCCAGCGAAACGCCGGTCGGCAGCCCGCTGAGCGTGCCGTCGATCTCCAGTCGCACCGGCACCCCGGCCTGCCGCACCCGCTCGACCAGTTCGGCGAGCGACTCCGCGTCCGGTTGCGGGATCCGCGGAACCCCGTCGCCGTCTTCGTTGCGCAGCACGTCCAGCAGCCGCCGCAGCTCCGCGAGCGCTTCCCGGCCGGTCGCGGAGATTGTCTGCACCGCCCGCTCGGCCAGGTCGGGGTTTGAGCGCACGGCGTACGACGCGCCATCGGCCTGCACCACGATGACGCTCACCGCATGCGCCACGACGTCATGCAGCTCGCGCGCGATCCGGCCGCGTTCCTGTACGACGGCGATCCGGCTGGCGTGGTCACGTTCGGTCTCCAGCAGATGCAGTCGCGCTTCGAGCTCCGTCTGGTACGCGCGCCGGGCGCCGACGAACTCCCCGAGCACCCACGAAAACGCGAACGTCAGCACGATCAGGATGGTGATGATCCAGTTCGAGGACTGCCAGGTCAGCCCGAGCTGGATCCCGCCGGTGATCACCTGCGCAACCAGATACCAGGCCGCCTGCTTCCGGTTGACGTAGACGACGAGCGTGTACAGCGCGATCGCACTCGCGGTCAGGCTCGAAATCCCGAGCTGCAGCACGCTGTGCACGATGCTGACGACCAGCACGACATACGCCACGATCATCGGTGAGCGCCGCCGGAACGCGATCGGCAGTGTCATCACCAGATCGACGGGAATCGTGACGTACCACGGTTTCATGCTGGGGTGCGGGTGCGTCGAGTCGACCACGAACAGCAGCAGGTCGACCAAGAGCAGCAACGCGGCGAGCAGGCTGTCCCCGACCACCGGGTGCGCTCGCATCCACAAACTCAGTCGCCGCACCCAGCCACCCTAGGTCGCACGGTCCTGGCTCCGCGTCATCCGGCGGTAGCACCTTCGGTGGGACCAGGGGACGACTCGTGGCAGGATTCCCGTGTACTGCGCGCTGTGGGAGGGGGGCGACGTTGACGGACCCGGGTCGCCTTGCCGGCCCCTTGTCGAGGTCGGTGGCCGACCTGTGCCGCCGGTTGCAGCCGCAGGTGTCCGCGCGCACGGCTGCGGGCTTCGCCGAGGTGATCCGCAGGCTCGGCGCGCCATTGCAGCTCGCGGTCGCCGGGCGGATCAAGTCCGGTAAGTCCACCCTCGTCAACGCGTTGATCGGGCGCTGTGTCGCGCCGACGGACGTCGGCGAGTGCACGCGCCTGGTGACCCGGTTCCAGTACGGCACGGTGGACCGCATCGAGGTGGTGTTCAAGGGCGGGCGCAAGCAGGTACTGCCGTTCGCCGCGGACGGGAGCATCCCCGCCGAGCTGGGTGTGGACATCGCCGAGGTGTCCCATATCGAGGCGTACCTGACGAACGCGGTGTTGCAGGGCATCACCGTCATCGACACGCCAGGCCTCGGTTCGCTCGACGCGGCGTCGGTGTCCCGCACCGAGGAGCTGCTCGGCGCGGTCAAGCCGGAAGAGGGCACGGAAGACCCAGGCGAGTTGGACACGACGTCGCAGCATGCCGTCGCCGGGGCGGAGGCCGTGCTGTACGTGGTGACGCAGGGCGTGCGCGCGGACGACCGGCAGGCGCTCGCCGCGTTCACCGCGGCGACGGCGAGCCGGGAGGCCGGCCCGGTCAACGCGATCGCGGTGCTCAACAAGGCCGACACCATCGCACCCGAGTCGGTGCAGGGCGCGGGCAATGATGTCTGGAAGGCCGCCACCATCCTCGCCGAGAAGCAGGCCACGCTGCTCAAACCGCGGGTCGCGGACGTGCTGCCGGTGATCGGCCTGATCGCCGAGTCCGCCGAAGCGGGCCGCTTCACCGCCGCCGACGCGGAAACCTTGCGCCAGCTGTCCACTTTGGACGAGGACACTGTGGACACCTTGCTCGTCGCGGCGGACATCTTCACCAGCTGGGACTGCCCGGTACCGGCCGGAACCCGCTTGCGGCTACTGGAAAAGCTCGACCTCTACGGCGTGCGCTGCGCGATCGACGCGATTCGGGCCGACCCCGCCATCACCGCGGGTGCGCTGCGCCGGATGTTGCTGGAGGCGTCCGGGCTGGCCGCCGTCCGGGCCCGCGTGGAGGTCGTGTTCGCCGCCCGCGCCGACGGGATCAAGGCCGCCGCCGCGCTCGCTTCGGTGACCGCGCTCGCGCACGCGTCGGGCAACCCGGCCGAGCGGCAGCGGGTGCACGACGCGATCGAGGTGTTGCTCGCGAGGCCCGAGGCGCATCAGCTGCGCCTGCTGGAGGCGCTGACGCTGGTGGTCGCCGGCGCGGTGGACATGCCCGAGGATCTCGCCGAAGAGGTGTTGCGTGTGGGTAGCAACGCCGAGGTCGGCGCGCAGCTGGGCCTGCCGGGCGGCACACGCGCCGAGCTCGCTGCGCACGCGCTGGAGCGGGCGGGCTGGTGGCGCTCGTTCGCGTCGTTCGGTGCGACACCGGCGCAGAGCCGGGTGGCGCATGTCGTGCATCGCGCGT
The DNA here is from genome assembly GCF_009707865.1 of Amycolatopsis pithecellobii. Lineage (GTDB taxonomy): Bacteria > Actinomycetota > Actinomycetes > Mycobacteriales > Pseudonocardiaceae > Amycolatopsis_E > Amycolatopsis_E pithecellobii. The sequence continues at coordinate 5,218 of NZ_WMBA01000074.1, read as the reverse complement.
ATTTCCTGATCTGGCAACAACTCCGCGAGAACCGGGGGTGAGCGGAATGCCTGCGTGGTTTCGCCGGGAGCCGGACCCGGAGGTGGACGATCCGACCGGGCAGATCCCGGCGCTGAGCATGGCGAAGATCATCGAGGAGGCCGACGGAACCGCGGCCGCCGGCGATGCGTCGGAGCACGATGTGACGTCGGTGTTGGACCGGGCGCTGGCCGATCGTCAGGCGCTCATTCAGCTGTGTCTCTACGCACTCGACCGGGCGCGCAGTGGCGGCGTGGTCGAGCGCATCGAGCAGGGGCTGGCCGGCATCGGGGTGACCGCGGTCAGACCGGACGGCCAGCGCTTCGACCCGGCATTGCACGAGGCGGCCGGTGCCGTGCTGACCGATGACCCGGCGCTGGACGGCGTCGTCGCGGAAACCGAGGTGGTCGGCTTCGCCGATCACAACCAGCTGCTGCGCGCCCCGGTCGTCACGGTATACACGAAACGATGACCGTCACGGCGCTGCCCAACCAGGTCAAGCAGGCCCGCGATGTCCTGCTGACGTTGTTGCGGGACAACGATCCGGAAGCGGCGAAGTGGGTCGAGGACATCCGCCGCACCCGCAAGCGCAAACCGTCGGTCGTGGTGGTGGGTGAGACCAACCGCGGCAAGAGCTCGCTGGTCAACGCGCTGCTCGCGAGCCCGGGGTTGTCCCCGGTCGACGCGGATGTGGCCACCGCGACGTACCTGGTTTTCGACCACGCGCCGGAGTGGTCGGCGCAGGCCTGTTACCCCGGCCAGCTCGCACCGGTCGGCATCCCGCTGGAGGAGCTCGACCGCTGGGCGTCGGCGGCGCGCGAACTGCCCGAGGGGCAGCTCCCCCCGCGCTACGTCGAGGTGACCGGGCCGGTGCCGATACTGGAACGTGTGTCCATAGTAGACACTCCAGGGGTCGGCGGGCTCAACTCGATGCACGGTGAACTCGCGATGGAGGCGGTGGCGAACGCGACCGCGCTGCTGTTCGTGGTCGACGCGTCGGCGCCGTTCACCGCCGGCGAACTGGATTTCCTGCGCAAGGTCGGCGATCGTGTCGAGACGGTGTTCTTCGCACTGTCCAAAACGGACCAGTTCCGCGGCTGGCGTGAAGTGCTCGAGACCGACCGGCAACTGCTGGACGAGCACGCGCCCCGGTTCGCCGACAGTCCGTTTCATCCGCTCTCGGCCCGGATGTTCGAGCTGGCTGGCCGCGCGCCGAACGAGCAGGCCGCGACGATGCTGCGCGCTCAGTCAGGCGTGATCGAGCTGCAGGAGGCGATGCAGGAGGAGCTGGTCGGCCGCTCGGCGATGCTCGGCGAGGCCAACACGTTGCGCGCGCTCGCCACGGCACTCGGCGAGCGGCGCGCGATCCTGTCCACGGAGCAGCGCGCGCTGTCCTCCGGCGAGGCCGAAGCCGAAGCACTGCGCGCGCGCCGGGACCAGCTCGCGGTCCAGCGGCGCTCGTCCACCCGCGGCTGGCAGCTACGACTGCGCGGCGAGATCCAGCGTGCGCGGGTCGATCTCGGGCACGAGTCCAGCCGCCAGATGCGGGACGCGCAGTCGTGGTTCCGCCAGCAGATCGAGGGCGCAAAGCGGGATCAGCTGCATGAACTGCCGCACCAGGTCGACGCGGCGCTGCGGATGATCTCGCAGCGGGTGTCCGCGGTGATGGCGCAGCGACTCAACCGCGTGACCGACGTCGCGCTGGCGGACCTGTTCGCCGCGGAGGAGCTGGACGTCATCCGGGCCCAGTTCATGCGCACCGACGGGCCGCAGGTCGTGCTGCGCCCGCCGGACAAGCGGCCGCCGACGTCCGAGGACAAGCTGCTGGTGTTCATGGGAGTCTCCGGCGGGGTCGGCGCGGGCAAGATCGCGGCGCTGCCGCTGGCCGGGGTCGCCCTGCTCAACCCCGTCGTGCTGCCCGCGACGATCGTGATCGGGCTCGGCGCCGGGTGGTGGATGGCGCGCACCCGCAAGCACGCGGCCGACAAACAGCACATGAAGCAGTGGCTCGTCGAATCCATCGCCGAAGCTCGCTCGACGCTCGACCAGCTCGTCGCCGAGCAGCTCATCGAGGCCGAGCAGCAGCTGTCACTGGCCCTCGACGACGCGCTGGGCAGGCGCATCGAGAACATCGAGAGCCAGCTCAAAGAAGTCGACAAGGCGATAAAGATGGATGCGCAGGAGCGGGCCGGGCGGCTCGCGGAGCTGAGCAGGCGGATCCGCGAGGTCGGCGACGGCCGCGACCGCGCGGAGAACCTGCTTTCCCGTCTGCGCACAATCCGTGAACAGCACTGACTACGGGCGATGACGCTGGTTGTGTCCGGGAACCGAACCGGCATACGGTGAGTCCAAGTTGCCGATCACCAACCTCGGAAGTGGGGAGAAGCGGGCCGTGTGGATCGACGAGGCCGGTGGTGCCGACGCGACGGGCACCGGGCACGAGAGTGAAATGGAAATCTCCGTCGAAGGTCAGAGCTACACCGCCGAGGTGAACTTCGACATCGACCACGACGGTGAGGACGACGCCGTCCGCCTGGACAACGCCGACGGCACGACCACCGCGTACGTCGACCACGACGGTGACGGCCGCGCCGACGAGTACCTGCACACCGACCTGCGAGGCGAGGTCGTCGACAGGGCCCGGTTCGACGCGAGCACCGGTGACTGGATCGCCGAGGACGGCACCGGTTCCACTTCCAGCGGTAGCGAAAACCAGGCCGGCCTGCAGGGTGACCTCCACGCCGACCTCGCCGACGGCACTGTCGACCTCGGGCATGCGACGGTCGACAGCAACAACGACGGCACCGCCGACACCGCGATCATGACCGGCGCGGACGGCACCCACCTGTTCACCGATCTCGACGGTGACGGCAATGCCGATGTGCAGACGGTCATCACGCCGGATGGCGAGTCGCACACCTACGATCACACCGGTGCCGGCGAATGGACCGAGGCTTCGGCGGACGTGCGCCCCGACAGTGACCAGTTCTGGGGCATCGGTCACGACACCGTCGTCGAGGGTGTGGCGAAGATCGACTCCGGCACCGGGCAATGGATCTCACAGAACTGAAAAGCGTCCTCGAGAGCCGGCTTTCCCTGTGGGGAAGCCGGCTTTTTCGTTGCCCAGGTTTCGGGGAGATCACGCCGTCGGACAAAAATCTTTTGCGCTAGGCCGGTTCAGCGATATCTGAATCGATTCCCTGATCGTTCTTGTGAGAGAACCGACAGCTCAGGGCTCGGTTAGGAGCCGCTGTGGCGGCTAACCTCGAAGAATCCCAATTTTCGGCACACCGGTCGCCAGCCGGTGTGCGAAGCCATTCGGTCGCCGGCGAAGGAGCCCGCCTCCGGACTTGCGCGTCCGGTCGCGGGCTCCTCCCGTCGAAGTCAGGAGAAGGAATGACTGCAGTAGCCATCCCGGGACTGGACAAGGCACCGACCTCGCACAGCGGGGTTCTTGCGTGGGTGCGGGAGGTCGCTGAGCTGACCACCCCCGATCGAGTGGTGTGGTGCGACGGCTCCGCGGAAGAGGCCGCGCGGATCAATTCCGAACTCGTCGAAGCGGGCACTTTCCGCCCGTTGGAGGCGAAACCGAACTCGTTCTGGGCCGCTTCGGACCCCAGTGACGTGGCACGCGTCGAGGAGCGCACCTTCATCTGCTCCGAGCGCGAAGAGGATGCCGGGCCGACCAACAACTGGATGCACCCGGACGAGATGAAGGCGACCATGACCGAGCTCTACCGGGGCTCGATGCGGGGTCGCACGATGTACGTCATCCCGTTCTGCATGGGACCGCTCGGTGCCGACGACCCGAAGCTGGGTATCGAGATCACGGACTTCGCCTACGTCGTCGCGTCGATGCGCGTGATGACGCGGATGGGCGAGGCGGCGCTCGAGAAGTTCATCACGGAGGACGGCACCGAGCGGGAGTTCGTGCCCGCGCTGCACTCGGTCGGCAAGCCCCTCGAGCCGGGTGAGCAAGATGTGCCGTGGCCGTGCAACGACACGAAGTACATCACGCACTTCCCGGAGACCAGGACGATCTGGAGCTACGGCTCGGGGTACGGCGGAAACTCCTTGCTGGGCAAGAAATGCTTCTCGCTGCGGATCGGTTCGGTGCTCGCGCGCGACGAAGGCTGGCTCGCTGAGCACATGCTGATCCTCAAGCTGATCTCGCCCGAGAACAAGTCGTACTACGTCGCCGCCGCGTTCCCGAGTGCCTGCGGCAAGACGAACCTCGCGATGCTGCAGCCGACGGTCCCCGGCTGGCGCGCCGAGACCATCGGTGACGACATCGCGTGGATGCGTTTCGGCGAGGACGGCAGGCTGTACGCGACCAACCCCGAGTTCGGCCTGTTCGGTGTCGCGCCCGGCACCGGCGTGAAGACCAACCCGGTGGCGATGAAGACCATCGAGAAGGGCAACACGGTTTTCACCAACGTCGCGCTGACCGACGACGGCGACGTGTGGTGGGAGGGCCTGACCGAGGAGCCGCCCGCGCACCTCACCGACTGGAAGGGCAACGACTGGACGCCGGACTCCGACGTTCCGGCCGCGCACCCGAACTCGCGGTTCTGCACCCCGATCGCGCAAGTGCCGACGCTGGCGCCGGAGTGGGACGACCCGCAGGGCGTGCCGATCTCTGCCATCCTCTTCGGTGGTCGCCGCAAGACCACGATCCCGCTGGTCAGCGAGGCGCGCGACTGGCAGCACGGTGTCTTCATGGGCGCCACGATGTCGTCGGAGAAGACCGCGGCCGCGGCCGGCAAGGTCGGCGAGGTGCGCCGCGACCCGATGGCGATGCTGCCGTTCCTCGGCTACCACGCCGGTGACTACTTCAAGCACTGGATCGAGCTGGGCAAATCCGCCGACGGCGGCAAGCTGCCGAGGATCTTCTACGTCAACTGGTTCCGCCGCGGCGAGGACAAGCGCTTCCTGTGGCCGGGCTTCGGTGAGAACTCGCGTGTGCTGAAGTGGATCATCGAGCGCATCGAGGGCAAGGCCGGTGCGGTCGAGACCCCGGTCGGCTTCGTGCCGCGCGCCGAGGACCTCGACACCGAGGGGTTGAAGGAGCCGCTGTCGGACATCCGGGCGGCGCTCGAGGTCAAGCCCGAGGAGTGGCGCGAGGAGATCCCGCTCATCGAGGAGTGGTTCGACAAGATCGGCGACAGGGTCCCGTCGAACCTGCGTGACGAGCTGGAGC
>NZ_WMBA01000073.1 GCF_009707865.1 Amycolatopsis pithecellobii | reverse complement strand
GGATCGCGTTCGGTGACCATCAGGGGGAGCCGGTGTGGCAGCAGGTGCCGGGGGAGTACCGGGCGGATCTGCAGCGGCTCATCGTGGTGCAGGGTGACACCGAACCGGCCTCGGTGGAGCAGCAGAAACTCTTGGGGCTGACCGCGCCGTCGTTGTATGACCTGCGGAACCTGTTTCAGGTCAACGTCGAAGAGGGCCGGCATTTGTGGGCGATGGTGTATCTCCTGCACGCCTACTTCGGTCGGGAGGGCCGTGATGAGGCGGAAGCGTTGTTGTACCGCAATTCCGGCAGCCCCGACGCGCCGCGCATCCTCGGCGCGTTCAACGAGGAGACCGCCGACTGGCTTGCCTTCTACATGTTCACCTACTTCACCGACCGCGACGGGAAATATCAGCTGGGCACGCTCAAGGAATCGGCGTTCGACCCGCTGTCGCGCACGTGTGAGTTCATGCTCAAAGAAGAAGCACACCACATGTTCGTCGGCACCACCGGGATCGACCGCGTGGTGCACCGGTCCGCGGAACTGATCCGCGAACACGACACCACCGACATCACCGGATACGGCGGTATCCCGCTGGAGATCATCCAGCGTTACCTGAACTTCCACTACAGCGTCTCACTCGACCTCTTCGGCAGCGAAACCTCCACCAACGCCGCCAACTACTACACCGCCGGACTCAAAGGCCGCTGGCTCGAACCGCGCCGCCGCGACGACCACCGGCTCACCGACGACAGCGCCGTGCTGGAGCGACCCCACGACGACGGCACGTGGGAAACCGAGGAGATGCAGAAGATCCTGCTGCTCAACTTGGATCTTCGCGGGGAGTACATCGACGACTGCCAGTCCGGGGTCAAGCGGTGGAACAGGATCCTCGACGACGCCGGGATTTCGTTCCGGTTCGCGTTGCCGCATCCTGGTTTCAACCGCGATGTGGGCATAAACTCCGGCCACCACATCACTCCGGACGGGACGATCGTGGACGAGCAAAGTTGGCAGCGCGGCCGCAACCACTGGCTTCCGACCAGCGAGGACCTCGCATTCGTCCGATCGCTGATGCATCCTGTGTACGAGCGCGGGAAGATCGCGAGCTGGGTTGCACCACCACGGCAGGGAATCAACGGCAAGCCCTTCGACTACGAGTACGTGTACCTCTAGAAAAGAGGCTCCGATGGCGGGGTTCAACGCGGCGGATTACTTGCTGGACAGACATTTACGGGACGGCAACGGCGGCAGGACCGCGGTCGTCACCCCGTCCGCCACACTCACCTACGCGCAGCTCGCCGACGCGGTACATCGTGTCGCGGGCGGTCTGACCGCGATCGGCGTGCGGCCGGAAGAACGCGTGATGCTGTGCATGGTCGACGGGGTGGAGTTGCTCACCGGCATTCTCGGTGCGATGTACACGGGCGCGGTACCGGTGCCAGTGTCCACAATGGTCACCGGGCAGGAACTCGGCAAGGTGCTGGCCGATTCACGGGCTCGCGTGCTGTGCGTGTCCACGGAGTTCACCACCGCAGCGCGCGAGGCCGTGACGCTGGCCCCCGAGCTTTCCGCGGTGATCCTCGACCGCGCCAACCCGCTGGACTTCCCCGGGGTGGACACGCATGACTGGACTGAACTGTCCACATCAGACCCTGGACGGCCGTTCAGCACCTGGGAGGATTCGCCCGCGTTGTGGCTCTACACTTCGGGCACCACCGGTGAGCCCAAGGGGGCGATGCACCGGCATGCCAGCATCCGTGCGGTGTGCGAAACCTACGCCCGTGCCGTGCTCGGTGTTCGTGCCGATGACCGGTTCTTCTCCGTGGCGAAGCTCTTCTTCGCTTACGGGATCGGCAATTCCGCCTTCTTCCCACTGTCGGCCGGAGCCTGTTCGGTGTTGGAGCCGAGCCGTCCGTCGCCGCAGCTGGTCGCAGACCGGGTCAGCACGCGGCGGCCGACGCTGTTCTTCGCCGTCCCCACCTTCTACTCGGCGCTGCTGGCCAGCGATATCCCGGACGACACGTTTTCCTCGGTGCGCCAGGCGGTTTCCGCCGGCGAGCCGCTGCCCGGGGTGTTGTTCGAGCGGTTCCGGGCGCGGTTCGGCGTCGAGATTCTCGACGGTCTCGGCTCCACTGAGGCGCTCCACATCTTCCTGTCGAATCGTCCCGGTGCGGTCGTGCCCGGCAGCACCGGCACCGCGGTGCCGGGATACGACCTGGAAATCCGCGACACCATGGGCACGCCGATCGAGGCCGTAGGCGAGCCGGGAGAGTTGTTCGTCCACGGACCTTCGACGGCGTTCGGCTACTGGAGCCGGTACGAGGCCTCGAAGCGTGTGTTCCAAGGGGAATGGTTGCGCACGGGGGACAGCTATGTCCGCAATCCCGATGGCACCTACACCTGTCTAGGCCGGTTCAACGACATGCTCAAGGCCGGCGGGATCTGGGTGTCACCGTCCGAAGTGGAGCAACGGCTGCTGCGGCATCCCGACGTGGCCGAGGTCGCCGTGGTCGCGGCGCCCGACGAGGACGGGATCGACAAACCCGTTGCCTGTGTGGTTCCGGCAGCGGGCCGGGCCGTCGATCCGGCCGCGTTGATCGAGTTCTGCCGTGAGGGTATGGCTTCGTTCAAGCGGCCACGTGCCATCGTCATGGTCACCGAGTTGCCGAAAACCGCGACCGGCAAGATCCGCCGGAACATCATTCGCGAGCAAGTTCGCGACGCATTGCGCCCGGGGGCGCTGGCATGATCGACGGCAGGACGGTCGTGGACGCGCATGTGCACGTGCCGCGGCTGAGCACGCTGAAACCGGCGTGGCTGGAGTGGGCCGACAGGTTCTCCGGGCCACATGACTGGCGTTCGGTCTATGACGAGAACGGAAACCCGGTACCGTCCGCGCTCGACGCGCTGTTCGAGGCCGAGGGCGTTGACCGCGTGCTGCTGTTCAGCGAGTACAGCCCGCGTGCGACCGGTATCCAGCCGATCGAGGACAACCTGCCGCTGGCGCGGTTCAACCCGGACAGGTTCCGGCTGGTCGCGAACGTCAACCCGTACCTGCACCATCCGGTGGCCGCGGAGGTGGAGCGGCAGCTGGCGCTCGGCGCGGTGGCGCTGAAAATCCATCCGGTGCATGGCGCCTTTTCCCCTGCGGACAAGGAGTTGTACAGCGCGTACCAGGTGTGCGCCGAACGCGGTGTGCCGGTGATCCTGCATTCGGGCACGAGCAGTTTTCCCGGCGCGCGAACGAGTTTCGGCAATCCCGAGTTACTGTCCGATGTGGTCGAAGATTTTCCAGGCGTGAACTTCGTGTTCGCGCATGGCGGCCGCGGGTGGTGGTACGACGTCGCCGCCTTCTTGGCGCTGGCAAAGGAAAATGTGTGGCTGGACCTCGCCGGGCTGCCGCCTGCGAAATTGCCGGAGTACTACGCGCGGTTCGATTTCGTGCGTCTGGCCGGAAAATTCGTGTTCGGCACGGACTGGCCCGGCGTTCCCGGTGCGGCACGCAATGTCCGGGCGCTGGCGTCGCTCGGACTACCGGACGACGTGCTGACGGACGTGCTGGCCGGGAACGCCGGAAAGTTGTTCCCTGGGCTGGGAAGTTAGTGAGGGCCCGGCCCAGCGGACTACTGCGGCTGGTGCAGGCAGAGGTAGTTGCCTTCGCTGTCGGTGAACCACGCGGCCTTTTCGCCGCCGAACGTGGCGATGTGGCCTTCGGTGTGCAGCTCGGGAGTGTCGTAGTCGAGGAAGGTGACGCCGCGGCCTTCCAGTTCACCGACTTCGCCGGCGATATCGCTGACCTCGAAGCTCAACGCGGTGTTCTCGCTGGGTTTCGCGTCTGGCAGTGGGCGCAGCCCAATGACATTGTGGCCACCCACTTCAAAGTGGCGGGTGCCATCCGGGCCGGGGGCGATCTCCCGCAGGCCCAACGCGCCGCTGTAGAAACGCGCCGCGCGGTCGGTGTCTTGGACGGGAAGCATCGTGACGATGTTCGTTCCGGTGAGCATTTTCCCTCCTCAGACGTGGTGTCAACCCATCGTGCGCGCGCCGGCGCGGAAGAGGCAACTGGGTCGCGCGACTACTCCTTGTTGACCTCCCGCAGAGTCCGCATGGCTTCGGCCAGCGCCTTCGAGGCATCGGACCCGAGCGGCTCCAGTACCCGCTGCCGCAGGATCGCCGCACACGTCCGGCGTGCGTTGTTGGCGATCGTCCGGCCATGTTCGCTGAGGCACGCATACGTCACCCGGCGGTCGTCCCGGCTCGGCCGGCGCACGATCAGGCCCGCCTTCTCCAGCCGGTCGGCCACCTTCGTGAACCCGCCACTGGACAACGCCGCTTCGTTGGCGAGCTTGGTCATCGACATCTGGTAGCCGGGGGTCCGGACAAGCCGGAGCATGATGTCGAACTGCGCGGGCGACAGCCCGAACCGTTTCGCGATCTCGCCCATCAGCTTGTCCTGCGTCGCGACGTAGCCCTCGATGACCAGGCCCCACCACGTCACGATCTCGTCGTCATCTGCCACGCAAGCAGTATACGCAGACGTATCTCGCTGGAATATATCTTGCCAGGAAGAGGTTTCGGGGATAGATTCTTGATGAGGCACCTTTCGAAGGAGCAGGACCATGTCCATCACGACCACCGGGCTGCATCACGTCACCGCGATCGCCGGCGACCCGCAGCGCAACGCTGACTTCTACGTGCGAACGCTCGGCCTGCGGCTGGTGAAGACCACGGTCAACTTCGACGATCCGGGCACCTACCACCTGTATTACGGCGACGAATCCGGTAAGCCGGGCTCGCTGTTGACCTTCTTCCCCCGGCCGGATGCGCCGGCCGGCCGGCACGGCACCGGTCAGGCGACCACCACGTCGTTCTCCGTGCCCGCGGAATCCATCGGCTGGTGGAAAGACCATCTCGCCCAGGCCGGGGCCATCACCGGCCGCATCGTCAACCGCGAAGGCGAGGACATCGTGAGCTTCCGCGACCCGGACGGGCTGCAGCTCGCGCTCGTCGCGCATCCGCAGGGCGACCCGCGCGACCCATGGGACAACGGGCACGTCCCGCCCGAGCACGCGATCCGGGGTCTGCATTCGGTGACCTTGTCCGTCACCGAAGAAGAAGCGACCGCGAACATGTTCGCTGATCTCGGTTTGCGATTCACCAGCCAGGACTCGAACCGCCTGCGGTTCAGCGCCGGTGACGGCGGACCGGGTGCGATGGTCGACGTGCTGGTCACGCCGAACACGCCGCGTGGGCTCGTTTCCGTCGGAACGGTGCACCATGTCGCCTGGCGCGCGCCGGATGAGCAAACCCAGCTGTCCTGGCGTGGGGAGCTGGTCGACCGCGGGGTGGAAGTCACCTCGGTGCTCGATCGGCGGTACTTCCGCTCCATCTACTTCCGTGAGCCGGGCGGCACTTTGCTGGAAGCGGCCACCGAGCAACCAGGATTCGCGATCGACGAACCGCTCCTGGAACTGGGTCGTGCGCTCAAGCTGCCGCCGTGGCTCGAGCCGGATCGCGAGCAGATCGAGCACACGCTGCCGAAGCTCGACCTGCCGACCGAGAACAACCCGGAACTGGTCTGACCCTCGATTCGCTTGGCACACCGGTGTTTCCGCCGCGCCGGAGGATCACCCCGGAAGCGGTCGGCGTGACGTAATCCTCGTCCTAAGCTCACAGGATGGACTTCGTGCGGCGGAGCGGGCGTGCACGGTGACCGCGGTCGAACACTGGGGTGAGGAGCTGGCCGGCTGGGCGATCCCGCCGGAAATCCTTGCGCAAGCAGAAGAATCGCCGTGGAAAGTGCCACCGAACGTGTTCGTCCGCCGCGCCGATCGTCAGCTCGGCGCGCCTTCGACACCGACGCATCAGGCCGTCCTCGACTACGCCGGCACCGTGCTGGACATCGGCGCCGGGGCCGGGGCGGCCAGTCTGCCGTGCGCGCGAGCGATCAGCCAGGTCACGGCGGTGGACACGAACGCGCGGCTGCTCGACGAATTCTCCGCACGAGCCACCGTACTTTCCTTGCCGCACCGGACAATCGAGGGTCGCTGGCCTGACGTGCACGACGAAGTCGGCGTCGTCGATGTCGCGGTCTGCGCCAACGTTCTGTACAACGTGCCGGACCTGGCGCCGTTCATCGAAGCGCTTGGCCGGCATGCGCGCCGGGTCGTGCTGGAGCTGGCCGAGGCCCATCCGCTGACCGCGCTGAACGACCTCTGGAAGCGCTTTCACAACCTGGACCGCCCGCTCGGGCCCACCGCGGACGACGCCGTGCTCGCCCTGCGCGAGCTGGGCGTCGAACCCGAAGTCGTGCGCTGGCGCAAAGCCGCGGACCCGGTCCCGTTCGACGAGCTGGTCGCGGTCACCCGCCGTCGCCTCTGTCTGCCTGCCGACCGGACCGAGGAACTGGCCGCCGCGCTGGGGAGTGGCCGCCCCAGCACGCACCGCATGGTCACGCTGATCTGGTCACCCGAACGGCTGCCCAAACCGTGCGATAGCCCGCTAACCGGGCGATAATTAACCGATGACCCACGCGCAGGACAACGAGCCGGTCACGCCGGCTCCCGGAGAACCCGCCGCCCCGGCGGCACCGACCAGTCCGGCGAAGATCAAGCGAACCCGGGTCAGCGGGACCTGGGTGGCGGTGATCGTCGCCATCATCGTCCTGATCTTCCTGCTCATCTTCATCCTCCAGAACCTCCGCACCGCCTCGCTGCAGTTCCTCGGAATGAGCGCGGACCTGCCGCTCGGGGTGGCGATGCTGCTGTCGGCGATCGGTGGCGCGGTGCTCGTCGCGCTCATCGGCGGCGCGCGGATCGCGCAGTTGCGGCGGGCGACCAAACGGGCGCACAAAGCGCTGCGGTGACCGGAAGCTAACCTCTGGTCCGTGACCAGCGAAGACCTGACCGCGGTACCCGACGGCGCGGACGATTCAGTGTTGCGGCGCGCCGCGCGGCTCGCCGGTTGGGCTGCACGCGCCGGCGTCTCCGTCGGGCGCCGCGTGCCGGGTGTGGAGAGCGTGACTGACGGCGTGCGTTTCGTCGAGCGCCAAGTGTTTTCCACCCTGCGTAAACGTCTTGACGAGGTCGATGACCCGTACGTGGTTGCCTTGAGTGCCGCGTCGAGCGGCGAGTCCGCCGGTGCCGGCCCGCTCGTGGTCACCGCCGAACCGCTGCGGGCGGCGATGAAGGAGCTGCTCGACCGGTCCGTCACCTTCGACCGGGAGCGGGCCCGCGAGTATCTCTACGCGACGGTGCTGCGCCGGCTGACGCCGGACGAGGCACGCATCCTGTCCACGCTCGCGGCCGGTGATGCCTACCCCGCCCTCGACGTCGTGGGCCGGGGGGAGCGAATTTTGCTGCACAACGCCTCCACGGTCGGCAAGGCCGCGGGCGTGACGCTGCCCGAGGAGGTGCCCAGCTATCTGACCCGGCTGGCGGCACTCGGGCTGGTCGACGTCACCGCCGCCGAACCGGCGTTGAGCTCGCAATACGAGGTGCTCGCGACCGACGAGCTGGTCCGCGCGGCGGCCGCCTCGGTGAAGCGCCCCAAACTCGTCCGGCACACCGTGCGACTGTCCGTATTCGGTGCGCGGTTCTGGGCGGTGTGCGACCCGGGGGTCGAGGTTACCAATCCGACCAGCAGTAGGCAGACCCCGGGCGGCGCGTAATCGTTGCTACACAAGCCGGACAGCCGTGACTGTGGTCGGATTGGGAACGAACAGCACAGCATGAGTCGCGTGTTGTGATCGCTGCCACTACCGTGTAACGAAGTGCGCGGTGGTAACGCTGTGCAGGGTGAGAAACTCGCGATGGTGACGCGGGTCATGAAATGCTGGACTTATAGCATATTTCACTCATAAAAGAAACACTTTTGTTGGCATTGTCACGTGTGTTTCTTCGTTGTTGCTGGTAGGTCGCCTGCCTGCTTCGGTGCGGTCTGAACGGCACGAAAAGACCTGTTAGCTTGTTTTGACATGTCCGGGAAGCACTTGATCGACTCTCCGACCAAGGCCGACGGCGCTGAGCTGTGGCGAATCGCGCGGGATTCGAAGAAGTTGGATCTCAACACGCCATACGCCTATTTGTTGTGGTGTCGCGATTTCGCCGACACGTCGGTTGTGGCCAAAGTGGACGGTCGGCCAGTCGGGTTTGTCATGGTGTACCGCAGACCCGCAGCGCCCGACGCCGCGCTGGTGTGGCAGGTGGCCGTCGACGCGTCGCAGCGTGGACAAGGCCTGGCCGGAAAGATGTTGGACCAGCTGTTCACGTCTTTGGTACAGCAGGGGGTGCGGTATCTGGAAACCACTGTGACTCCGGACAACGAGGCGTCGATCAGAACTTTCGCGTCCTTCGCCAAGCGCTGGCACGCTCCGCTGGAGCGAACGCGACTGTTCGAGTCAGCGGACTTTCCCGTGGACGACGAACCGCACGAGCCAGAGGATCTCTACCGAATCGGGCCGCTTTCTCAGTCATAGCGCGGAAAATCCTGTTGATTCGGATATCAGTCGGGAGTTGGAAAAGCACGTGAGCATCTTCGAAAAACTCGAGTCCGAGGTGCGGAGCTACAGTCGTGGCTGGCCGGTCGTGTTCGACCGTGCTGTGGGCAGCCATCTGTACGCCGAGGACGGCAAGCCGTATCTGGATTTCTTCGCCGGCGCGGGTGCGCTGAACTACGGGCACAACAATCCTGTGCTCAAGCAGGCGCTGCTCGATTACATCGCGCGTGACGGGGTCACGCACGCGCTGGACATGTTCACCGTTGCCAAGCGGGATCTGCTGGAAACGTTGCAGGGGAATATCCTGCAGCCGCGCGAGCTGGACTACAAGGTCATTTTCCCGGGGCCTGGTGGGGCCAACGCGGTCGAGGCGGCGTTGAAGCTGGCGCGCAAGGTGACCGGCAAGGAGTCGGTCATCAACTTCACCAACGCGTTCCATGGGATGACGCTGGGTGCGCTTTCGGTCACCGGGAACTCGATGAAGCGCAGTGGCGCCGGTATTCCGCTGGTGCACGCGACGCCGATGCCGTACGACCAGTATTTCGACGGGGCGTACCCGGACTTCCTGTATTTTGAACGACTTCTTGACGACTCCGGGAGTGGACTCAACGAGCCCGCCGCGGTCATCGTGGAGACCGTGCAGGGTGAGGGCGGTATCAACGCGGCCGGGATGGACTGGCTGCGTGGGCTGTCGGATCTGTGTCAGCGGCACAACATCCTGCTCATCATCGACGACGTGCAGATGGGTTGCGGGCGCACCGGCCCGTTTTTCTCCTTCGAGGACGCCGGGATCAAGCCGGACATGGTGTGCCTGTCCAAGTCGATCGGTGGCTACGGGTTGCCGCTCGCGCTCACGCTGATCAAGCCCGAGCTGGACGTGTGGGAACCGGGTGAGCACAACGGCACCTTCCGCGGGATCAACCCGGCGTTCGTCACCGCCGCCGAGGCGTTGCGCACCTACTGGAGTGACGACGAACTGGAAAAGTCCACGCGTGCCAAGGGGGAACGGGTCGGCGCGGCACTGCAGGGAATTGCCGAGGCGTACCCCGAGCACGGGCTTCTCGCGAAGGGACGCGGCCTGGCGCGTGGTCTCGAATTCGCCAACGGTGAGATCGCGGGGCAGGTGTGCGCGGCTGCGTTCGAACGCGGGCTGCTGATGGAGACCTCCGGACCGGACAGCGAGGTGGCCAAGCTCCTGCCACCGCTCACCGTTTCCGAGTCCGAAGTGGACGAAGGACTCGAGATCATCGATGCCTCCGTCAAGGCCGTGCTGGGTAAGTAGAAGGAGAGAGTTTTGATCGTTCGCACCCTCGACGAGATCACCGACACCGACGCTGACATCAAGACGCCGAACTGGCGCAGCAAGCGGATCATCCTTGCCAAGGAGAAGGTCGGGTTCTCCGTTCACGAGACCACGCTGTACGCGGGTACCGTGAATGACTTCTGGTACGCGAACCACGTCGAGGCCGTCTTCGTTTACGAGGGCGAGGGTGAGGTCACCAACAAGGCCACCGGCGAAACGCATCAGCTCAGGCCGGGCTCGCTCTACCTGCTCAACGACCACGACAAGCACCAGGTCCGGCCGAAGACCGACATGAAAACCGTGTGCGTGTTCAACCCGCCCGTCACGGGGCGCGAGGTGCACGACGAGAACGGCGTGTACCCGTTGGTGACCGAAGCTGATTGATTTCCCACCACGCCAACAAAAGGGGAAGCCATAAGGAGGCGAACCGTCTTGACCATGATGGACACCGGTATCGAGGACCATTACCCAACGCGGGTCACCGGGACCGCGACTCCGTTCGACCGTGCTGATCCGACGGTCTGGGGTACCGAGGGCGACGGTCCGATCGACGCCGCGACGCTCGCGGCCCATGATGCCAAGGGTTTTCATGTCGTCGAGGGGCTGCTGTCTCCGGGCGAGGTGCAGACCTACTGGCAGGAACTTGTCCGGTTGTCCGGCGACGAAGCGCTCAAGGCCGACGAACGAGTGATCACCGAGAAGGTCAGCGGCGAGGTCCGGTCGATCTTCGAGGTGCACCGGATCAGCGAGCTGATCAGTGAGCTCGTCCGGGACCCGCGTGTGCTCGACCGGGCACGGCAGATCCTCGGCTCGGAGGTCTACGTGCACCAGAGCCGGGTGAACTACATGCCCGGGTTCAAAGGCACCGGGTTCTACTGGCACTCGGACTTCGAAACCTGGCACGCCGAGGACGGGATGCCCCGCCCGCGTGCGGTGAGCTGCTCGATCGCGCTGACCGACAACTACCCGTTCAACGGTGGTCTGATGGTCATGCCCGGTTCGCAGCGCACCTTCGTGCCGTGCGTCGGGGAAACTCCGGAGGACTACTACAAGGCCTCGCTCAAGGAGCAGGAAATCGGCGTGCCGAGCCAGCAGGACATCACCGCGCTGGCCGCCGAGTACGGCATCGACCAGTTCACCGGGACGGCCGGTTCCGCGCTGTGGTTCGACTCGAACATCATGCACGGCTCGGGGAACAACATCACGCCGTTCCCGCGGTCGAACATCTTCGTGGTGTTCAACAGCGTCGAGAACAAGCTGGTGGACCCGTTCGCGGCGAGCAAGCCGCGGCCGACGTTCATCGGCAGCCGGGACTTCACGCCGCTGGCCCGCTGAGTAACACAACTCACAACAGGGTCGCATGTAGCTAACCCAACGCAGCCTGTTACGGTGTCGCCACCGCTCCGGCGACGGAGCGGGCCGAGGTTGTCGTCGGTGGTGTGGGTTCTTCCTCGCTCGGGTGAGTCCTGTGCGACCGCTGACAATGTTTGACGGGTGCGGCCCCGCACGACCAGATCGGGACTGGTGGTGCGGGGCCGCACTCGTTTACTGGTCGAAAAGATTGACCTCAGGCGTGATCTCCAGCAGCTCATGCACGGGGCGCCCGCGGCGGCCGTCGATCGTGGTGGCGCGGACGACGCGCAGCCGCGCCGTCACCGGGCGGTCCAGGTTCTCCTTGATCTTGCCGAGCAGATCGGGGGCCACCGCGCCCTGGATGGTGCCGCCGCTTTCACGTTCCAGGTAGAAGATCCGCCGCCGGGTGCGCACGCCGTCGAGGCGCCCGGACACGGTCTCGTAGCCCACCGCCTCGCGCGATTCGCGGAGGCTGCCGTGCAGCACTTTCGCCTGGTCCAGGGTCATGCTGCGCCCGACGTCGTCGCCGGCGGTCGGGGTCAGCTGGATGCCGATGCCGGCGTTCTTGACCACGGCGTTGACGATGTCGCTGACGGCGTTGCGCACGGTGTCGCGCTGCAGCAGCACGGCGTCGAGCGCGCCGTCGTCGGATCCGTTGGCGGGCAGGAAATCGCACAGCTCCTTCACCGCGCGCTCGGACAGGCTTTCGATGCCGTCATGGATGAGCGCGTCGTCGAGCGCGGGCTCCGGGAAACCGAAGAAGATCGTGTTGCCGGCCTGGCCGCGTTGGATCAACGGCGCCTTGTCGCGGTCGGCGGGCTGCACGTAGGTGACCTCGGCCTGCGGGTTGCGGATGATGTGGCCGACCTTCGCGGTCGCGTCCTGCAGCGCGCGGCTGATGTCGGAGAACGTGTACGCGTCGAGATTGGTCGGGCCGAGCACCGAAACGCGCAGCAGCGGAGACCGTGAGGTCCGCTCGAACTTCGCGTGCGCGGCCATCGCCGAAGCGCGGGCGAGATCGTCGAGCCACGTCCCGCCCGGGATCTCGTCGGCGATCCTGCGGAACTCGGTCACCAGATCACCTCGGGGAATCCACGCGTGCCATGAACGGACCAGGTCTGTGCCCAGATCTCTTCGTCACCGGGGAAACACAGGAAGCCATCGAGCAGGCCACCCACCGGCTGCACCTGGTCCAGGTACATCGCGGGCTGACCGATGATCACCCCGCGCAGCGAGACCAACCCGTACAGGGAATCGCGCGCCGGGCCGGTCATGCGTTTGAGACTGCCCCAGTCGTCCGGCATCAGGACCACGTCCAGACCGCCGGGCACATGTTCGGTACGGGTGATGAACGCGCCGCCGACCCAGGCACGCCCCGCCGGGATGATCCGGGCCACCGCGCCGAGATAGCTGTTCAGTGCGCTGAACAGGATCTCCCGCTCGTTCTGGTGCGGCGCGTCGAACACGAGGCGCTCGTAGATGTCGGCCAGATCGGCGGGCAGCCGCCCCGGCGGGAGTGACCCCTCCAATGTCCAGTGCGGGAGCGGCATGCCGGAAAACTACCAAGAGGTGACGGTCCGTGCGCGGGCGCCCGGCTCAGCTCGTCGGGGCGTGATCGTCCGTGGGAATTTTCGGGATGCCGAACGGGGCGAGCTTCGGGCGCTTCGGGGCCAGGCCGTCGCCGAGCGATTCACCACGCAGCTGCCGGCCGATCCACGGCAGCAGATGCGTCCGGGTCCACGCCAGGTCCGAGCGGCGCTGGTTGACCCAGGTGCGCGGCGCCAGCGTCGGCCACGGCTCACTCCAGTCCTCGGTGACCGGAACACCCATCAGCTCCGCGGTGCGCAACGCGATGCGGCGGTGGCCCTCCGCGGTGAAGTGCAGCCTGTCGTCGCTCCACGCGCGGAAATCGCGCAGCACGTCCATCGCCCAGAGGTCCACGACACGGGCCCCGTGGCGGGCCGCGATCGCCCACAGGTTCGTGTTGTAGATCCCGATCTTGCCACGCAGCACGCTCATCACCGACAGCGATTTCGTGTCGGGACCGTTGAACAGCAACACTTCGATGCCCGCGCCGCGCAACGCGCCGACCACCTCGTCGATCTTCGCGCAGATCTCGTCCACGTCGGTACCGGGCACGATCACGTCGTTGCCGCCGCCGCAGAAGGTCACCAGATCCGGTTTGAGCTCGAGCGCGACGGGTACCTGTTCGTCGACGATCTCGGCGAGCATTTTGCCGCGCAGGGCCAGGTTCGCGTACTGGAAGCCGGGCTGGTCGCCGGCGAGGATCTGGGCGAGCCGGTCCGCCCAGCCGCGGTAGGTGCCGTCAGGGAGTCCGTCGTTCATGCCTTCGGTAAAGCTGTCACCCAAGGCGACATAGCTGTCGTAGCCGTACACGCTGCGATCCCCTTTCTTCCGCACACCCCTGCCCAGATCCAACACCGCGAGGATGCCGCGCTGTTCCCGGACTACGCCACCGCCGGTTCGCTCGGAGGTCATAGTTTCTTACCTTGTCGGCCATCCACACCTCTTCATTACCGCACCTATACCAGCCGTGTGGGCAAGATCTCCCACATCGTTTCCAAGAACCGCAAAGATCAGGCAGCATGTAAGGGTGACCTCACCTCCGCGCCGCGAATCTCTGGCGAGTGTGCTCGGTGGCCGCAAGGGTGCGGTGGACGCCAGCCTGCCGCCGCTCGCGTTCGTCCTCGGCTGGTTGATCGGCGCCAACTCGATCGCCTGGGGTTCGGTGGCCGCGATCGCGACGGCCGTGGCGGTCGGGGTGTTCCGGATCATCCGCGGGGACCGGGCCCGGGTCGTCGTGGTGAGCCTCGCGGCGGTGATCGTCGCGGCGCTGGTGGCGTTGCACACCGGGCGCGCGCAGGATTTCTTCCTGATCCAGTTGCTGTCCAATGTGGCCAGTGCACTGTTGTGGGCGGCGAGCGTGGCCGTGCGCTGGCCGCTGCTCGGTGTCGTGGTCGGGCTGGTGCTGGGCCAGAAAACCCGGTGGCGCAAGGATCCCGCGTTGCTGCGGGCCTACTCGTGGGCGAGCCTGATGTGGTCGTGCCAGTACCTGGTGCGGGTGGCGGTGTACTTGCCGCTGTGGTGGGCGGGGCAACTGGTGGCGCTCGGCGTGGCACGCACCGTGCTCACCTGGCCGCTGCAGGTATTGACCATCGCGGTGAGCGGCTGGGTGTTGTACCGGGTGCTGCCCGATGATCACCCGGGCCTGCGGCTCAAGCCCGAACCGGCCGCACAGGAGCACTAGGGCTGTCGCCGAAGGCCTCGACCGCGGCCAGCCATGCCGCGCCGTACACGCCGTCGTCGCTGGTCAGCACGTCGAGGCCGGACAGCCGGGCCCGGACCCGGTCACCGACGGGGCCGGCCAGCACGCTGCCGACGAGCACGACCGGAGTGCTTTCCGCGGGTTCGCGGGCCGCCAGTGCGAGGCCGGCGAGTAGTCCCGCGGCCCGGTCCAGGATCGGCCCCGCGTCCGCGGCGGCGCTGACCAGTGGGGCGAACCGGGCGAGCCGGATGGGGGCGTCGGCATTCGCGACCGTGATCAGCCGCTGCCACGCCTCGTGCCTCCCGGCGCCGTCGATGCCGGCTTCGCTGAGCACCGATGTCGCCAGTTCGCCCAGCTCACCGTCGCGTTCGAGCGCGCTGAGCGTGGCGCGGACCGCTTCGCGGCCGAGCCAATACGCCGAACCTTCGTCGCCGAGCAGCCAGCCGTAGCCGCCGACGGTCGAGACCATCCGGCGCGCCCGGATCCGGCCCGCGATCGAGCCGGTGCCGGCGATCAGCACGGTCCCGTCGGGTGCCGTGGTCGCGGCGGCGAACGCGACTTCGGCATCGGTCAGCACCAGCACTTCGCGCAGCCCCAGGCGTTTCCAGGTCGCCTCGAACAACGCGGTCACGGCCGGGTCGGTGAGCTTGCTCTTACCGGCCATGCCGACGACGCAAGCGCTTGCCTCCTGCGGGTTCAGCTCGCCGAGACACGTGCTGATCGCTTCGACGAGATGGGCCGCGGCCTCGGCGGGCGGGTGCGAGTTGGGGTTCGCGCCACCAGAGCGCCCGGTGCCCAGCACCGTGCCGTCCGCCGCGACGGCGACCGCGCGGGTCGAGGTGCCGCCCGCATCGACCCCGACGACGAACCTCATCGCGTCTTGGTCACCTTGCGCAGGCCGCGCGGGTTGTCCGGATCACCGCCGCGCGCGACGGCGAGCCCGAGCGCGAGCCGCTGCACGGGCAGCACCTCCAGCACCGGCGCGAGTTCCTCGACCACCTCGGGGACCGGAATACGCAGTGCGGCGGGCACTTCCGCACACGAGGAGCCGAGCGCGAGGACGTCCGCGCCGCGTTCGGAAACCGCTTTCAGCACGTCGTGCATCGCGGTGCCACCGCGCCCGGCGCCGGTCACCGCGAGCACCGCGGTGTCCTCGTCGATCGCCGCGACCGGACCGTGCAACAGATCGGCACCGCTGTACGCGCGCGTCGCTAGGTAGCTTGTCTCGGCCAGTTTCAGTGCCGACTCCAGCGCCGTGGCATAGGAGTAGCCACGGCCGGTGGTGATGATCCGGTTGACGAAGCGGTACCGGTCGATCGCGCGCTGTACCGGGACGTGCAGTGCCTGCTCGGCGAGCGCGCCCAGTTCGGCCGCGTCCGAACCGTTACCACCGCGCACCGCGTCCACGAGCAGGTACAACGCGAGCAGGGTCGCCGAGTACGTTTTGGTGGCGGCGACCGCGTGCTCGGTACCGGCCTGGACGTCCACCGCGAACTCGGCGGCCCGGTTCAGCGGCGAGGACGGGGTGTTCGTGACCGCGACCGTGAGCGCGCCCTGTTTGCGCGCGGTCTCGGTGAACTCGAGCAGGTCGGGTGAACCGCCGCTCTGGCTGACCGAGATCAACAGGACGTCGCGAAGGTCGGGACGGGCACCGTAGAGTGTCACGGTGGACGGTGACACCAGGCCCGCGGGAAGCCCCAGCAGTACCTCGATCAGGTATTTCGCGTACAGCGCCGCATGATCGCTCGATCCGCGCGCGGCGAGCAACGCGAACCGCGGCGGGCGGCGGGCGATGACGTCGGCGACCTCGGTGAACTCGGCACGACGTGTCACCAGGTCGGCCAGCACGGCGGGTTGTTCCGCGATCTCGGCAGCCATGTGCTGTCCGGGGGTGGTCATAGCCGTCCTCTCCAGTTCCTACGATTGTGCATCTTCTCAGCGTTGTCCGCTAAGGTCTAGACCAATATTAACCGGGCGCGACGGTGAGGCGAAAGGGTAGTTTCGTCGTGCGCCCGGTGTGCGTTTGTGAAAAGAGGGAGTCGGTCATGGTGGAATCACCTGTGCGCGGTCAGCGCGAGCCCAAGTACTGGGCGTTGAAACAACATCTGCTCGATCTACTCGAGAGTCTGCCGCCTGGTTCGTCCATTCCCACGGAGCGTTCGCTCGCGACCGATTTCGGTGTGTCCAGGACGACGGTGCGTCAGGCACTCGCCGATCTCACCGCGGAAGGCCGCCTGCATCGTGTGCAGGGCAAGGGGACCTTCGCGGCTGAGCCCAAGCTCGCGCAGCGATTGCAGCTGTCTTCGTACACAGAGGACATGCGAGCCCAGGGACGTGAACCTTCTTCGAAATTGCTGGAAGTCGAGGAACTTCCGTCCGAACCGGACATGTCGAAACTGCTTGGCATCCGAAGTGGAGCCAAAATTCTGCGAATGCGGCGGCTGCGCCTTGCGGACAACGAGCCGATGGCGCTGGAGACCACGCACCTGCCGCTGAGCCGGTTCCGCGGGCTGCGCAAGCACGTCTCGGCGGGCGGGTCGCTGTACGAGGTGCTGAGCGAGCAGTTCGGTATCCAGATGGAGCGGGCCGAGGAGACCATCGAAACCTCGCTCGCCGGGCCGCAGGAGGCCGAGCTGCTCGGCGCCGATGTCGGCATGCCGGTGCTGCTGCTTTCGCGGCACTCCTTCGGCTCTGATGGAAAGCCCGTCGAATTCGTCCGTTCCATCTACCGCGGCGACCGCTACAAGTTCATCACGACGCTCACCAGGCCGTGACCGTCCGTTGGGGGACGCCGCAAGCCCGGGGCGTCCTCGCGACGACCATTCTCGGTTCGGGAATGGCGATGCTCGACGGCTCGATCGTCAACGTCGCGCTGCCGCGGATCGGCGCGGAGCTGCACGCGCCGGTCGCCGGCCTCCAGTGGATCCTCGACGGGTACCTGCTCGCGCTGGCCTCGTTGATCCTGATCGCGGGCTCGCTCGGCGACCGTTATGGCCGGCGCCGGACGTTCCTGGTCGGCGTCGTGTGGTTCGGCGCCGCCTCGGTGCTGTGCGGGCTCGCGGTGTCGACGGAGATGCTGGTCATCACGCGGGTGCTGCAAGGGATCGGCGGGGCGTTGCTGACCCCCGGCTCGCTGGCGATCCTGCAGTCCACGTTCGCACACGACGACCGCGGGCGGGCGATCGGCGTGTGGTCCGGGCTCGGCGGGATCGCGGCCGCGATCGGGCCGCTCGTCGGCGGGGTTCTCGTGCAGGTGTGGTCGTGGCGGCTGGGCTTCTTGATCAACGTGCCGATCGCTGTGGTGTGCGTGTGGTTCGCCCGCCGGTACGTGCCGGAGTCGCGGGACGAGACCGCCACCGGGCGGCTCGACGTGCGTGGCTCGGTGCTCGGCGCGGTCGGCCTCGCCGGGGTCACGGCGGCGCTCGTCGAGGCTCCCACGCGCGGCCTCGCCGACCCGCTGGTGCTCGGCGCGGTGGTCGTCGGCGTCGGCGGGCTCGCGTTGTTCGTCTGGCTGCAGCTGCACGAAACCACCCCGCTGGTGCCGCCGTCGATGTTCGCCAACCGGACGTTCAGTCTGGCCAACGGGCTGACGTTCGTCGTCTACGCGGCGCTCGGCGGAGTGCTGATGTTGCTGGTGCTGCAACTTCAGGTCTCGCTCGGCTACTCGCCGACCGCGGCCGGTCTCGCCGGGTTACCGATCACGATCGTCATGTTGCTGCTGTCCGGGCGTTCGGGCGCGCTGGCGCAACGGATCGGGCCGCGCACGCAGCTGGTCGTCGGGCCGCTCGTGCTGGCGGCCGGCATGCTCCTGCTGACCCGCGTCGCGCCCGGTGCGTCCTATCCCGGGACCGTGCTGCCCGCCGTTCTGGTGTTCGGGCTGGGGCTGGCCACGATGGTCGCGCCGGTGACGGCGACGGTGCTGGCCGCGGCGCCGGACGAGCACGCCGGTGTCGCTTCGGGGATCAACAATGCGATCGCGCGTTCCGGCAGTCTGATCGCGATCGCGGTCTTGCCCGCGATCGCCGGACTTACTGGCGAGTCATATTCAGACCCGGTCGCGTTGACAGCGGGCTGGCGAATGTCACTGCTGGTTTGCGCGGGTCTCGCAGTGGTGGGCGCGGTGCTCGCACTCGGCGTCAGCAACTCGGTGCTGACGGCGGAAGATGTTGCGCCGCAAGAGAAACTTCCATTGGGGAAGTGCTTGCACTGTGCGGTCGAAGCGCCGCCGACGCATGTGCGTGGTTGACGCTAAGTCCACAGTGGACGGTTGCCTGTGGTGGTGCTGCTCACGAAGTGGCTAACGTCGGGAGCATTCCGGTCGACAAACACGTTGGGATAACGGTTTGGCAACTTACGAGTAGATCGGAATCATGACCGAGGAGAAGGACGGGACCCAGAAGTCAGGTCTCAAGCCGGCACAGGTGATTGCTTCGGCGTTGGCGGCGATCACGGCGGCGTTCCTGGGGGCGACGCTGGGGGTGGCGGGAACCGTCGTTGGCGCGGGCATCGCCAGCATCATCACCACCGTGGGTGGCGAGGTGTACCTGCGTTCGTTACGTCGCACCAGGGAAGCCGCGCGGAAGACGGCGTCGGTGCTCACCGACACCCGGCTCCGGCAGGAGACCCGGCACGTCGAGCCGCCGGCTTCCGCGCCGGCCAACCCGCTGGTCCGGCGAAGACCGGAGCCCACGGCGGCATTCGACCCGAACCGCACGCAACACCTCGACCCGCACCGCACGCAACAGCTCGACCCGCAGCGGACGCGGCAGCTCGCCGGCGCCGGGCAGATCGGTGACCAGCGCACGGTTTTCATTCCGCGGCCTGACCAGCAGGATCCGAAACCCAAGACGGCGTGGTGGAAGAACCGGTGGACATTGATCGCCGGGACGAGCGTCGCCGCGTTCGTGATCGGGATGCTGACGCTGACCGGGTTCGAGAAGGTGACCGGGCACGCGGTCTCCGGTGGTGCAGGCACGACCTTCGGCCAGGTCGTGGGCAGGTCGAACAACGGAACGCCGGCCACCACGACGCGTGAGACCACAACGGTCACCCACACGCCGTCTTCGCGGTCCCGGACGTCGGCTCCCTCGTCGAGCGAGCAGAAGCAGCCGCAGGTGTCGGAGACGCCCACGCAGGAAGCGCCGCCGTCGAGCAGCGCCGCGCAGCCGACACAGTCGCCGGTCCAGCAGACCCAGAGCGCGAGCCCGTCGCCCAGCGGTTAGGGCAGCGCGGAGACGATCCGGCGCGCCGCGGCCTGGGGGTCCTCGGCCTCGGTGATCGCCCGCACCACGACGACGCGGGTGGCGCCTGCCTCGATGACTTCGGTCAGACGCTCGTGGTCGATCCCGCCGATCGCGAACCACGGGCGTTTCGCCCCGGCCGTCGCCCGCACCAGGTCGAGGCCCGGCGCGTGGCGGCCCGGTTTGGTCGGGGTCGGCCAGCATGGGCCGGTGCAGAAGTAATCCACGCCCGGTTCCACTTCGGCGGCACGGGCCTGCTCGATCGAATGGGTCGACCGGCCGATGACCGGGTCGTCTCCGATGACGCGGCGGGCGAGTGGCACCGGCAGGTCGTCCTGGCCGAGGTGCAGCACATCCGCCTCGACCGCGAGCGCCACGTCTGCGCGGTCGTTCACCGCGAGTAGCGCGCCGTGCCGGGCGCACGCCTCGGCGAGCACCTCCAGCGCGGCGAGTTCCTGCTTCGCCTCCAGCGGGGAGCCGCTCGTCTTGTCGCGGAGCTGGATGATGTCGACGCCGCCGGACAGCGCCGCGTCGGCGAACTCGGCGAGGTCACCGCGGCTGGCGCGGGCGTCGGTGCACAAGTACAACCGTGCCGCGTCGAGCCGCTTTCTGATCTCGTCTCCCGTGAGCCCTGGCATAGTCATCACGCTAACCCACCGGGTAGTGTCGGGGTGTCCGCACGGGAGCCCGGGGCACGGGCTGAGAGGGAGCAGGCCGCTCCGACCGTGGAACCTGATCCGGATCATGCCGGCGCAGGGAGCGTGATTTCAGTGGCCCAGCAGGTATCCGTCGTCGGCGGCGGCGTGATCGGTCTGTCCGTGGCCTGGCGAGCCGCCGCCGCGGGGCACGACGTCACGGTGATCGATCCCGAACCGGGGCACGGGGCGTCGTGGGTCGCGGGCGGGATGCTTGCGCCGATCACCGAAGCGTGGCCCGGCGAAGAACCCGCGTTGCGGCTCGGTGAGGAGTCGCTGCGGCGCTGGCCGGAGTTCGCGGCCGCGCTGTCGGCCGACGGTGGTGACCCTGGGCTGTCCACGGCCGGCACCGTTGTGGTTGCGCTCGACCGTGGGGACGCCGAGCAACTGGGCGTGCTCGCCGAGTATCTGCGGTCGGTCGGCCGGGCGGTCGAGTCGGTCACCGGGCGGGAGCTGCGGTCGCTGGAGCCGGGGGTGAGCGGGGTGCGTGCGCTGCTGGTGCCCGGTGATCTCGCGGTGGACAACCGGAAACTGCTGCGTGCTTTGCAGACCGCGGCGTGCCGGCGGGGCGCGAAGTTCGTCGATGACAACGCCGTCGAGGTCGGGCCCGGGCGGGTGCGGACGGTCTCGGGCGAGGTCACCTGCGATGTCGCGGTGATCGCGGCGGGCGCGCGCAGCGCCCGGCTGCATCCGGCGCTGGCGGTGCGGCCGCTCAAGGGTGAGATCCTGCGGCTGCGGGTGCGGCGGACGAGCCTGCCGCCGCCTTCGCGGACCGTGCGGGGCGTGGTCGAGGGGCGCCCGATCTACCTTGTGCCACGTGACGGCGGTGAGCTGGTGCTCGGGGCGACGCAGTATGAGGCCGGATTCGATGAGACGGTGAGTGCGCGGGGCGTGCGTGAGCTGCTCGAAGGCGCTGCGCGGCTGTTCCCGAGCATCGACGAATATGAGCTGATCGAAACCGCGGCGGGCCTGCGCGCGGCGAGTGCCGACACGCTGCCGTTCATCGGTGAGCTGGGTGCGGGCGTGCTCGCCGCGACCGGCCATCACCGCAACGGGCTGTTGATGGCTCCGGTCACCGCGGACGCGGTCGTCGCCCTGCTCGACGGCGTGGCGCCGCCCGCGGAGACCGAGGCCGCTCGTCCATACCGGCTGGGAGAAAACTGATGGAAGTACAGGTCAACGGTGATTGGCGAGCCTTCCCGGAGGGAATCACGGTCGCCAGGCTGCTCGAAGCGCTGGGCACGGCGCCGAAGGGGATCGCCGTGGCGCTCGACGGTGTGGTCGTCCGGCGCGGCGACTGGGCCGGGGTGATCGTGCCCGCCGGGGCGCAGTTGGAAATCCTTACGGCGGTACAAGGTGGGTGATCAGGTGCTGGACGGCGACAACCTCGTGATCGGGCCGCACAAGCTCGGCTCGCGGTTGATCATCGGGACCGGTGGTGCGGCGAACCTGGCTGTGCTGGAGCGGGCGCTGATCGCGTCGGGGACCGAGCTGACCACGGTCGCGATGCGGCGCGCGGACGCCGAAGGTGGGTCCGGGGTGCTGGAATTGGTGCGGCGGCTGGGGATCCGGCTGCTGCCGAACACGGCGGGCTGCCGGAGCGCGGCTGAGGCCGTGCTGACCGCACAGTTGGCGCGGGAGGCGCTGGAGACGGATCTGATCAAACTTGAGGTGCATGCCGACGACCGGACGTTATTGCCGGATCCGGTGGAAACGCTCGACGCGGCGGAACAGCTGGCCTCGGACGGGTTCACCGTGTTCGCCTACACGAATGACGACCCGGTGCTGGCGTTGCGGCTGGAGGAAGCCGGCTGTGCGGCGGTGATGCCGCTGGGCGCGCCCATCGGGACCGGGCTCGGCATCCGGAACCCGCACAACATCGAGCTGATCGTTTCGCGCGCGGGGGTGCCGATCATCCTGGACGCGGGCATCGGCACGGCCTCGGATGCGGCGCTTGCCATGGAACTGGGCTGCGATGCAGTGTTGTTGTCGACCGCGGTGACCAGGGCGCAGGACCCGGAACGGATGGCGCACGCGATGCGCTCGGCGGTGATCGCGGGACGGCTCGCAAGGGGTGCAGGGCGGGTCCCACAGCGATTCTGGGCGCAGGCTTCGTCGCCGGCCAGGTAAACGATCATTGCGATACGGGTGTTTACCGTACTCAGACGGCCGGACAACGTATGGTTGTCGGCACCCTTTGTGGGTTCGGGGAACGGCGAACAGAAGGAGCCCGAGGTGGACACGTCGACGACGGAGGATGTCGCCGGGCGGTTGTTCCTGGCAGTGGGCAGACTGTCCCGGTCGCTGCGGCAAGCGGGGTCGCCAGGCCCTGGGCACGGGTCGATCTCGGCCCTGTCGACACTCGTCGTGTCGGGCCCGATGCGGCTCGGTGACCTGGCGGCAAAAGAAGGCGTCGCGGCTGCCACCATGTCGCGGATCATCGCAGGCCTGGTAGAAGCCGGCTACGCCCGCCGCGAACCGGACCCGATCGACCGTCGAGCCTGGCTGGCCACCGCGACAGAAGACGGTGAGCGCCTGCTTTCGGGCGTGCGCTCGACCAGAGTCCACGAACTGAACAAGCGGATCGACCGCCTCCCAGAGGACCTGCAAGAGGACCTGGCAAGAGGACTACGGGCCCTAGAAGCCCTCCTATCAGACGAAGACTAACGCGCGAGTTGCACGTTGCGGTCGCGCGAGTTGTGCGTTTGGTTCGGCTGCGTTGCCCCGCGCCGGTTTCGCGTGGTGGCGACTACCGGTCTTCCGGAGCCAGGCGCCAAAAGGCTGACACTGGGCCAACCTTCTGACCCATCGGGTATGCGTTCGCTACTGCGTTGCCGACGAACCACTTTCCGAACTTTGCGGCCTCGGGCACGGTCATGCCGCGTGCCAGGCCTGCTGTCAGCGCCGCTGCCATGGAGTCTCCGGCGCCGTGGGTGTGTGGCGTGGCGATGCGGGGGCCGGGGAGTTCCAGGAAAGTCTTGCCGTCAAACAGAAGGTCGACGCATTCTGGATCGTGCGTCAAGTGTCCACTTTTGACCAGCACATAGTTCGGCCCCAGAGCGTGCAGGGCGATCGCTGCCTCGTGCATGTCTTCCCGGCCGGTGACCGTTCGGCCGGTCAGCAGGCGCACCTCGTCCAGGTTCGGAGTCAGCACCGTCGCCCGGGGAAGCAGTAGCTCCCGCAACGCTGTCAGGCCGGCATCATCGAATAGTGGCTTGCCGTGCATGGACGCGGCGACCGGGTCCACGACGAATGGGGTCACGTTGTCACGGCCGATGTTCGCATCGTCACAGGCATCGGCCACCGCTTTGATGATCTCCGCCGAGGCGAGCATGCCTGTTTTGGCCGCGCCCACCCCCATATCGGCGGCAACGGCCTCGATTTGGCCTGCCACGATATTTGGCGGGATGTCCGATCGATCGTGCACGCCCAGTGTGTTCTGCACCGTCACCGCCGTGACCGCGACCAGGCCGTGCACCCCGCACGTCAGGAATGTTCGCAGGTCGGCCTGCAAACCCGCCGCCCCACCGGAATCCGAGCCCGCGATCGTCAGCGCACTAGCAACCATGGTCCCTAGTGTCGCAGCCGCCAGAATGGTGACACCGGACCGACACCGGCACCCAGCTCGTAAGCGTCCAGCACCGACCGTTCGATGAACCGCTTCCCCTCGGCGACAGCATCAGGCACACCGAGATCTTGAGCCAGCGAAGCCGTGATCGCCGACGCGAGAGTGTCACCGCCGCCGTGGGTGTTCTTCGTCTGGTAACGCGGGCCCTTCAACTGGATGTACTGCACGCCATCCGAGAGTAGGTCGACACAATCCGGATCCGACTCCAGATGCCCGCCCTTGACCAGCACATATTGGGACCCGAACGCCAGCAACGCATCCGCCGCGCGGCGCTGGCTGTCCCGGTCCGTCACCTCCACCCCGGTCAGCAACCGCACCTCGTCGAGATTCGGGGTGATCAGGGTGGCCCGCGGGAACAGCTCGGTGCGGATCGCCTCCAGTGCTTCCTCGCGCAGCAACGGATGCCCGGTCATCGAAGCCGCGACCGGGTCCACGACCAGCGGCGTCTCCGCCGACCGTCCAATGCGGACATCATCCAGGGTCCCGGCCACCGCTTCGATGATCTCCACGGTCGCCAGCATTCCGGTCTTCGCCGCGTCCACACCCATATCATCGGCAACCGCCTTGATCTGGGCGGCCACCACCTCGGGCGGGATCTCCGTGAAGCCTTGCACGCCAAGCGAATTCTGCACGGTGACTGCCGTGATCGCGGTCATCCCGTGCACTCCGCAGGCGAAGAACGTCCGCAGATCGGCCTGGATGCCCGCACCACCACCGGAATCCGATCCGGCGATGGTGAGGGCAGTCCGTGGCGTTCCGGCCATCAGTCCACTACCGGCAGGTAAACCTGGTTGCCGCGCTTCCCGAACTCGTCCGACTTCGCCTGCATCCCCGCCTCGATCGCATCCACAGTGGACAGACCGTGTTCCTCGGCGTACTTGCGCACATCCTGGGTGATGCGCATCGAGCAGAACTTCGGCCCGCACATCGAGCAGAAATGCGCGGTCTTCGCCGGCTCGGCGGGCAGCGTCTCGTCATGGAAGGAGCGAGCGGTGTCGGGGTCGAGCGCCAGGTTGAACTGGTCGTTCCAGCGAAACTCGAAGCGGGCCTTGGAAAGCTCGTCATCCCAGTCCTGCGCGTACTGGTGCCCCTTCGCCAGGTCGGCGCTGTGCGCGGCGATCTTGTACGTGATCACGCCGGTCTTCACGTCGTCCCGGTTCGGCAGGCCCAGGTGCTCCTTCGGTGTGACGTAGCACAGCATCGCCGTGCCATACCAACCGATCTGGGCCGCGCCGATCGCCGACGTGATGTGGTCGTACGCCGGCGCGATGTCCGTCGCAAGTGGACCGAGCGTGTAGAACGGCGCCTCGCCGCACAACCGCTCCTCCAGTTCGACGTTCTCCTTGATCTTGTGCATCGGCACGTGACCGGGGCCTTCGATCATCACCTGCACGTCATGTTCGCGCGCGATATGAGTCAGCTCACCCAACGTTTCCAGCTCGGCGAACTGCGCCCGGTCGTTGGCGTCCGCGATCGAGCCCGGACGCAAGCCGTCCCCGAGCGAGAACGTGACGTCATACTGGCGGAGGATCTCGCAGAGTTCCTCGAAATGCGTGTACAGGAAGGATTCCTGGTGATGCGCGAGGCACCACGCGGCCATGATCGACCCGCCGCGC
This sequence comes from Amycolatopsis pithecellobii, assembly GCF_009707865.1. GTDB lineage: Bacteria > Actinomycetota > Actinomycetes > Mycobacteriales > Pseudonocardiaceae > Amycolatopsis_E > Amycolatopsis_E pithecellobii. The sequence continues at coordinate 14,585 of NZ_WMBA01000073.1, read as the reverse complement.
GACACGATGCCGGTGACGCGGTTCGCGGTGAGCGGGACGTACCGCAGCAGCACCCCGGCGTGCACGGTCATGTAGTCGACGCCCTGCTCGCACTGCTCGATCACGGTGTCCCGGTAGACCTCCCAGGACAGTTTTTCCGGTTCCCCGTCGACCTTTTCCAGCGCCTGGTAGATCGGCACCGTGCCGACGGGCACCGGCGAGTTGCGCACGATCCATTCGCGGGTCTCGTGAATGCGCTTACCGGTGGACAGGTCCATGATCGTGTCGGCGCCCCATCGGGTGGCCCACACCATCTTGTCGACCTCTTCCTCCACTGAGGACCACACGGCCGAGTTCCCCATGTTCGCGTTGACCTTCACCAGGAAGTTCTTCCCGATGATCATCGGTTCGCTCTCGGGATGCCTGCGGTTGACCGGAATCACCGCGCGGCCGCGGGCGACCTCGTCCCGCACGAACTCCGGGCTGAGCCGCTCGCGCGCCGCGACGAACTCCATCTCGCGCGTGATCACGCCCGCTTTTGCCCAGCCGAGCTGGGTGTTGTGCTCCTGTGACCAGCCGTCACGCAACGGCTTCAGTCCACTGTGGACATCGATCCGGGCATCCGGATCCGTGTACGGGCCGGAAGTGTCGTAGACATCGAAGTGATCACCATTCGAAAGGTCGATCCGCCTCGCGGGCACACGAAGCCCGGATTCGGTTGCGTGGTAGACCTTTCGTGACCCGGTGATCGGACCTGTGGTGACGCTGACCGAAGCGTTGTTCTCCAAGGTCGTCAAAGCAGAGTCACTCCCTACGCCGGCATTACCCGGTCAGGTTCGGCGGTCGGTGACACCGGAATCCGGACGGATTACCAGTCACCCTCTCAGCCCGCCAAGGCGCGAGCTCCCGCGATTTCTGTTGTGCTTCGACCATGCCATGCGGACGCGGGAAGGACAAGTGCGTCAGCCGGGAAGCTCCGTGGGCGCCGCGACAACGTCGACCATCGCGCCGTTGCGCAACACCGTGATCGGCAACCGGGTACCGATGACTTCGCCGAACAGCTGCCGCTGGATGTCCTGCGCGTCGGCCACCCGCGACCGGCCCACGGTCAGCACCAGGTCGCCCGCGTGCAGTCCCGCCTGAGCGGCAGGCCCGCCGGGCACGACCTCGACCACCCGCAGCCCAGCCCGCTGGCCCGTGTGTTCGGCCACATCGTCCGGCAGCGGCGCCGGGACGCCCACCACACCGAGGTACGCCCGCCGCACCTTGCCTTCGACGAGCAACGTGTCGACGATGCGCCGGGTCGTGGCGTTGACCGGCACCGCCATGCCCAGCCCGATCCCGGCGACCGCGGTGTTCACCCCCACCACGCGCCCGCTCGAATCCGCGAGCGCCCCACCCGAGTTGCCGGGGTTCAGCGCGGCGTCGGTCTGGATCACGTTCTCGATCACCCGCCCGGCCCGCGCCGTGCGCACCGGCAGCGCCCGGCCGAGCGCGCTGACCACCCCGGCCGTCACCGACCCGGCGAGCCCGAGCGGGCTGCCGACCGCGACCACCAGCTGACCGACGACGAGCTTGTCCGCGTCCCCGAGAGTGGCCGGGGCAGGCGCTTCCTTGACCCGCACCACCGCGAGATCCGACAGCGGATCGGCGCCCACGACGGTGAAATCCGCTTCCGTGCCATCGGAAAACGTCGCCACCCCGTGCCGGTCCCGGCCGACGACATGCGCGTTGGTGATCAAGTATCCGTCGTCCGCGAAGACGACACCCGAACCGCCGCCCCGCGCCAGGCGCAGGCTCGCGACGTGCGGGGTGACCTCCGCCGCGACCGTGCTGACCGTCCGCGAATAGGCATCGAGGGCGTCGGAGTCATCCATCGCGACCACCCCTTCGATTACACGCTTACTCCCACCCGCCAGCCCGACCACCACCCCTGGCGGAAGCCGCTTCGCGGCTGCGGTTACTGGCCAGTGTGCGCCCGCGTTCTGCCGTCGTGCGCCGCTTTCACCGTGGGCGAACGGTCGCCCAGGCCGAACGCCGCCAGTACGGCGATGAAGGCGAGTGACAGGCCGGGGCCGGTGACCGCCCAGCAGGCGCGGCGCGCGACCGAGCTGTCTCGGCCGCCAAACGGAGCGACTGCGTCACGGTCACGAGCCGGTAGTTCGGCAACCGCAATGTCTCTCGCGCCGTGGTGAGCGCGTGTGTCGATGCCGGGACCAGGATTGACCAATGTGGACAGTTCGACCGGGAAGCTCGACCGCGACGGGGACGGGGTGGTGTGCGAGAAGTAGCCGTCAGTCCCGCGGTTCCTTCGGCGGCAGCCAGGACAGGCCCGGCACGCCCCAGTCGTTCCGCTTGAGCATCCGCTTCGCGTCCCGCGCGTGCCTGCCGATGAGCCGGTCCAGGTACAGGTACCCGTCGAGGTGGTCGGTCTCGTGCTGCAGGCAGCGGGCGAAGTAGCCGGTGCCCTCCACCTCGATCGGGTTGCCCTCGACATCGGCCCCGGTGACCTTCGCCCACTTCGCGCGGCCCGTCGGGTACGACTCGCCGGGGGCCGACAGGCAGCCTTCCCAGTCGTCGTCGGGGTCCGGCATGGTTTCCGGGATCTCCGAGGTCTCCAGCTTCGGGTTCACCACGACGCCCTTGTGCCGGACACCTTCGTCGTCGGGGCAGTCGTAGACGAACAGCCGCAGGGCGATGCCGATCTGGTTGGCGGCGAGACCGACCCCCTCGGCGGCGTACATGGTCTCGAACATGTCGTCGACGAGGGTGCGCAGCTCGTCGTCGAACTTGTCGACCTCACGCGTGGGGTGGTGCAGCACCGGATCGCCGGCGATGCGGATGGGGTGAATCGTCACAATCGGCGATCGTACCTACCGGCGCACCGTGACGCGCCGGGCCGTGATCCCGCACCGGAGACCCCCGCCCATGGTTGAATGACGCGGCGGAATGACAACCGTGTTCTTCGGTGATTTGAGGAGTCTGATGGACGCCGCGGAGTCGATGGCCGGCGGACGGCCGTCCCCGCCCGGTCCCACCGGTCTGTCGGAGCGCGAGGTGGCGATCCTGGCCTTCGAGCGCCAATGGTGGCGTCACGCTGGGGCCAAGGAAGAGGGAATTCGTAAGCAGTTCAACCTCTCGCCGACCCGCTACTACCAGCTGCTCAACCAGCTGCTCGAAAAACCCGAGGCGTTGCAGGCCGATCCGATGCTGGTGAAGCGGCTGCGGAAGTTGCGCACGACGCGGGCACGCAAGCGGGTGGCCCGGCGGCTGGGGATCGAGGGGCGATGAACTTCTTCCAGGGCTTGTCCCGGCCGATGCGCCTGGCCGGTGTCGTACTGCTCGCGATCGCCGCGGGTGCCGCGATCGTCGGCATCGTGACCGCGGTGTCCGGCGGTCCCGACAACACGGCTGCACCGACGACTTCCGCCGCCCCGTCGCCGTCCGGCCCGGGCGAGGGCAGCGTGCCGCCGCCCGCGTCGTCCGCGCCGCCGTCGACGAGCGCGCAGCCGCCGAGCACGAGCGCCGCGTCGCCGTCCGCTCCGGCGGGTGCGGCGACGCCGGCGCCGAACGGCGGGGTGCCCGGCGACCAGGCCGCCGCCAAGTGGGTGCCGGTGCGGGTCTACAACAACAGCACGATTCACGGGCTCGCCGCACGCGCCGCCGCCGACCTGCGGGCCGACGGCTGGAACGTCGCCGAGGTGTCGAACTACCCGTACGGGGTCATCCCGACCACGACCGCGTTCTACACGCCCGGCACGGACGAGGAGACCGCGGCGAAGGCGATCGCGACGTCGTTCGCGATGAAGGCCGACGGCCGGTTCGAAGGGATCCAGAACTCGAGCCCCGGGGTGATCGTCATCGTCACCAACGACTATCAGGGCTTGCGCGTCAAGGGTTCCTGACGGCTACTGGCGCTGCTCGGCGTAGGCGGCCAGCGCCGCCACCTGAGCGGGGTCGAGTGACGGGCGGATGACCGAGCGTGCCGTGGTCAGGTGCGCCGCCGTCACCTCGGTCGCGTCCAGTGACTCCCGCATCGCGGTCAGTGCCGCCTCCCGGATGAGTGCCGCACAGTCCGCCGCCGAGTAACCATCCAAAGTGGACGCGAGCTCGGTCAGGTCTACATCGGACGCGAGCGGGGTGTTCCTCGCGGTCGCGCGGAGGATGTCCGCTCGCGCGCCGGCGTCCGGCGGCGGCACGTACACCAGCCGCTCCAGCCGTCCCGGCCGCAGCAGCGCCGGGTCCACCAGATCGGGCCGGTTGGTCGCGCCGAGCACCACGACATCACGCATCGGCTCCACGCCGTCGAGTTCGGTGAGCAGCGCGGCGACCACCCGGTCGGCCACCCCGGAGTCGCTGGACTGGCCGCGCCGCGGGGCAAGCGCGTCGATCTCGTCGAGGAACACCAGAGACGGCGCGGCTTCCGCGGCGCGGCGGAACAGTTCACGGACGGCACGCTCGGATTCGCCCACCCACTTGTCGAGCAGCTCGGCGCCCTTGACCGCGAACACACTCAACGCGCCGGTACCGGCCAGTGCCCGCACCAGGAACGTCTTCCCGCCGCCGGGCGGGCCGTACAACAGCACCCCGCGCGGCGGCGCGACCCCAAGGCGGGCAAAGGAGTCCGGGTAGCGCAGCGGCCACAGCACGGCTTCGGTGAGCGACTGCTTGACTTCGGTCATGTCACCGACGTCGTCAAGGCTGATCCCGCCGGTCGACAGTGTGTCCGAAGTGGACATCGAAATAGGACGGACGGTGGTGAGCGCGGCGAGCAGATCCTGCTGGGAGATCCGGGGCTCCTCGGCATCGCGCTGGCGAAGCGCGGCGCGTACGGCGGCGTCACGGCGCAGTGCGATGAGATCGGCCGCCACGAAACCGGGCGTCTTCTCCGCCAGTGCACCACAGTCCACACCGGACTCGACAGGCACGTCGCGGAGCAGGATCCGCAGCAGCTCGGTGCGGCCCTTCCCGTCCGGTAAGGGAATCGACAGCTCCCGGTCCAGCAGATCAGGACCACGCAGCCGGGAGTCACAGGCTTCGGGATGGGCTGTGGTCGCGATGAGCGCGAGACCGGGTTTGCCCAGTGCGGTCCGCAACTCGTCGAGCACGATCGTCGCGAGTGGAGGCTGGTTGCTCGCCGGCAGCAGTGCGTCGACATCGGCGAGCAACAGCACCGTCGGCTCGCCGGAGCTCGCCTGTGTGATCGCTTCTCGCAGCGCGGCGGCGGCCGCATTCGGCTCCAGCACGGCGATATTGGGCGCGGCGAGGCTGAGCACGCGCACCTTCTCCGCCTGCGCGACCGAACGCACGAGCGTCGACTTGCCGACGCCTTCCGGCCCGGACAGCAGCACCCCGAGCCGGGCCGTCGTGCCGAGGCGGGCCAGCAACTCGGGACGACGGAACGCGAGATCGAACCACTCGGCGAGCGCCTTCGCTTGTGCTTGCGCACCAACCAGATCCGTCAGCGGCACCGTTTCTCCGTCCTCCTCGAGGACCGGCGGCGCCGCGACGGGCGGCGGGGCGGGCGTGGTCGCGCCGTCCCGCCAGCTGACCACTGTGGACTGACCGATCGCGACCGGCCCCGCCGGTTCGGTCGCGGTCACCGTCAGCAGCTCGGTGGTCCAGGTGGCGCCGATCGTGCGGGACAGCTGCCCGCGCACCGACGCCGCATCCGCGCCGGGCGGTGGCGCGAGATCCTGTGGTAACAAGGAAACCGCGTCGCCGACCGTGATGACCTTGCCGATCAGCGCGAGCCGCAGGGTGTGCGGTGAGACCGAGACGCTCGCCAGCCGGGACCCGGCGACGGTGACCGACCGGGCGGCAGCCACCTCCGCGCGGGCCACCACGATTTCGGTCCCCTCGGTGACACCGAGATTCGACATCGTCACGTCGTCCGCGAGCACGGTCCCCGGCGGGTTTCCCGCTTCGGCCGGCGCGGCGAGCGCGGCACTGCGCCGGGCGCCGGTCAGGTGGACCGCGTCCCAGGCTCGCAGGCCCAGCGCGTCGAGCACCTCCGGATGCAGCCGCACCACCCCGCGCCGGGTGTCCAGTGCGGACGGGGTGTGCCGGACGGTCAACGTGATCTGCGGGCTGCTCACAGGATTCACCTTAGGCGCGGCCCGGCACGGTGCGGGCGTTTTCCAGGTAGCGCAGGACAGCGGTGACGCGGCGGTCGGCACTGTCGTCGGGCGCGAGATCGAGTTTCGCGAAGATGCTGCGGATGTGCTTGTGCACGGCGCCGTCGGTGACCACGAGGCGTTCGGCGATGGCGCCGTTGCCCAGCCCCTCCGCCATCAGGGCCAGCACGTCGCGCTCGCGCGGGCTCAGCCGCTCCAGCCGGTCATCGGATCGGGGCCTGGCCAGGAGTTGCGCGACGACCTCGGGGTCGATCGCGGTACCGCCGTCGGCGACCCGGTGCAGCGCGTCGAGGAATTCCGTCACCCGCCCAACCCGCTCTTTCAGCAGGTAGCCGAGTCGGGCGCTGCCGCCGGCGAGCAGGTCGGTGGCGAAGGACTGCTCGACGTAGGCCGACAGCACCAGCACCGCGAGACCGGGCCGTCGCCGCCGGGCTTCGACGGCGGCGACGATCCCCTCCTTCGTGTGCGTCGGCGGCATCCGGACGTCGACGATGGCGACGTCCGGCTCGTGCTCGTCGACGGCACGCAGGAAATCGTCCGGGTTGTCGGTGGTGGCAACCACGTCGAGCGACTCCGCGCGCAGGAGCAGCGCGACGCCTTCGCGCAGGAGCAGGTCGTCCTCGGCGATCACAATCCGCATGGCAGGTCCACCGTCACTGTGGTCGGTCCGCCGGCCGGGCTGGCCAGCGTGAAGGTTCCGTCTTGGGCTTCGACCCGGCGGCGGATGCCGCTCAGGCCCGAGCCGTCGCTTTCGCTCGCGCCGCCGCGGCCGTCGTCGACGACCTCGACGTGGATCAGGTCGTCCCGGCGGGACAAGGTCACCACCGCGTGCCGTGCGCCGCTGTGCTTGGCGATGTTCGTCAGCGCCTCGGCCACGATGAAGTACACCGATGCCTCCACCGACGAGGCGTACCGGCCTGGCAGGTCGGCGTCGATGCGGACGTCCACGGGGGAGTTGGCGGCGAGCGTGGTGAGAGCGCCGACCAGGCTGCCCTCCGCGAGCACCGGCGGCAGGATGCTCCGGACCACCGCACGCAGATCCGCCAGCGCTTGTTCCGCGGCGTCCTGGGCGCGGCCGAGGATCTGGTCGGTCTCGGCGGCATCGCGGGTCAGCGCGCGCCGGGCCGCACCGAGCAGCACGTTCACCGCCACCAACCGGTTCTGTGTGCCGTCGTGCAACGACCGTTCGATCCGCCGCAGTTCGGTGGTGTGCGCGTCGAGGGCGGCGGCCCTGGTCGCCGTCAGGTGTGCGATCCGCAGCGCGAGGTCGGTGTCCGGTCCCGGACGCAGCAGGCGGCGGCCTGGCAACGCCTGCAATCGGGAGAGCCACGGCAGCGCCGCCACCGCCAGAAACGCCCAGCCCACGCCCAGCAACGAGACCGTGAACGCGCCCGGCAGGTCGTGCACCTCCCAAAGACCCAGCGACGGGGTGGCTCCGCCGGGCGGCAGCAAGTACCAGTACAGCGGGAAAAGACCGTCCCGCACGATGCTGAGCGCGATCATCAGCGCCACCAGGCCGAGCACGAACCCGGTGATGGCGTGCAGCGCCAGCCAGGCGATTTCCCGTTGGGTCTCGCGATGACGCAGGGCGTCGGAGAGCCGGGCCGGCGGCGGGCCGGGGCTGATCACGTCCGGGCCCCAGCGGGTCAGCCGCGCGCGCTCGCGGTCGGCGACGGCGTGCACCATCCGCAGCGCGAGCGGCGCCAGCGGCAGCCCGACGCCGATCAGGGACAGCGCCGCGACGATCAGCAGCACGACCAGTGCCACGATCGCGAGCACGGACGTCCCCAAACCGCTGATGAGGTGCTCGAGCGCGTCCAGTGCCGCGCGGGCACGGGCGCCCCACGAACGTGACGTGGCTGCCCGGGTATCGGCCGGCGACATGGGACCTCCTCGGCGCGGACCATACCGGGTACAGCCTGCTGTACTTCGAAGTGTCTCGCTGACGGGATCGCTGCGACGTCCGGAAATTTCTAGCGTTAGCGGCATGACGAATTCCACACAGGACCAGACCACTGACCGCGGCACGATGACACGTTCACTGTTGTGGGTGCTGCTCGTGATCAGCTTGGTGTGCAACGCGACCACGTCCGCCATCGGCCTCAGCGTGTTCATCAGCGGCGCCTTCGGGTTGCTGACACTGGGTTCCGGTGTCGCGCTCGTCCTGCACCATCGGCGTCAGCGGTGAACAACGGACGCGGTCTTGTCGGCCGCTACCCGCTCACCAGTTTCTTCGTGCTCGCCTTCGGACTGAGCTGGCTGGCCTGGACTCCTTATGTGCTCTCGGAAAACGGGCTCGGGCTGGTGCCGTTGCACTTCCCGGTGATCGCGGGCTCCACGCAGCTGCTGGGTGTCCTGCCGGGTGCCTATCTCGGCCCGATCCTGTCGGCCTTCCTCGTCACGGCGCTGGCATACGGGCGGCCGGGGTTGCGGCAATGGCTGGGCCGTTTCCTGAAATGGCGGGTCAGCTGGCGGTGGTACCTCTCGGTGCTGCTGGGCGTCCCGATCGCGCTCGCCCTCACGAGCATCCCGTTTTCCGCCGAACGGCACCTGCCGACGGCGTCGTTGCTCGGGGCCTACGCGGTCGGGCTGGTGTTCCAGATGATCACGACGGGTCTCGCCGAGGAGCCCGGGTGGCGGGACTTCGCGCTGCCCCACCTACAGCCGCGGTTCGGTGCGCTGCGGGGCACGATTCTCCTCGGTGTGCTGTGGGGCTGCTGGCACCTGCCGCTGTTCCTGACCGAATGGGGCGGCTGGCCGGAGGTCAGGCCGCTGAAGGTCGTGGAGTTCCTGGTGTCCTGTGCCGCGATCAGCATCGTGATGACGTGGGTGTTCAACCGCACCAAGGAAAGCCTGCCGATCGCGATGATCCTGCACACCAGCGTCAACAACTTCATGTCGGTGGCCTGGCTGGCGATGTTCCCCGCGGTGCGCGCCGACGACTCGATGCTGATCCTGCTCATCGCGTTCTCCGCGGCGGCGATCATCCTGCTGGTCACGACTCGCGGGCGTCTCGGCTACCGCGCCCCAGCCACCCGCGAGCACGAACTGGCCGCGGTGTGACGTTGCGGAACGAGGCCGTGCTGAAGAGGGGCCAGCACGGCCTCGTGACGTCACTCGCCGCGCTGCCGGAGGCCGATTCGGCGCCAGCTGCGGCGATTGCGTTGCTCGCTGTCCGGCGGGAAGGTACGGACCCGCACGACATGGCCGGGGCCGGAACGCGGCAGCCGGACCGAAATCCGTCCCGTGCCGGCGAGCTTCGGCCGCCGCAACCGCAGCCGGCGGGTGCTGCGCGCCCGGCGGATCGCGCGGCGCTCCCGCAGCGGCACGTGCCACGCCTCCGGGTGGTTGGCCAGCCAGTGGTAGCGGCGGACGGCGTACGGGATGTGCACCAGGTACAGCACCAGCGCGGCAGCCAGTGCGACCAGCGGGTACTGGATGATCGCCGCGGCCACCAGCCCGACCCCGACGAGCATCGGCGCCATCGCCTTCGCCGGGACCTTGACGGTCTTGAGCGACAGCGTCGGGATACGGCTGATCAGCAGCAGCGCGATGGCCACCGTCCACACCCACACCACCGGCTTGCTCGACCACCAGCCGTCGCCGAACTCGAGCGTCAGGATCAGCGGCAGCAGTGCCAGCAGACCACCGGCGGGCGCCGGCACGCCAATGAAGAACTCGTTGGCGTACGGCGGTTTTTCGACATCGAGCAGCGTGTTGAACCGGGCGAGCCGCAGCACGATGCACACCGCGAACACCAGGGAGATCACCCAGCTGACGCGTTGCGTGTCGGTGTGCCAGATGAACAATACGAGCGCCGGCGCGACACCGAACGAGATCGCATCGGACAGCGAGTCCAGCTCGGCGCCCATCTTGGACGTCGCATCGAGCAGGCGCGCGATCCGGCCGTCGAGGCTGTCCAGCACGGCGGCCACGCCGATCGCGCCGATCGCCAGCACGTAGTCGTGGCTCAGCGCGAACTGCACCGCCGACAGGCCCGCACACAGCGCGAGCACCGTGATCGCGTTCGGCAGCAGCCGCACGCTCGGGGTCACCACCCGGACCATGCTCTAGTCCTTCCCCTTGGGGAGCTCGGCGAGCGGGGTTTCGCCGCCGATCGTGCGCTGGCCCTTGCTGACCAGCACCCGGCTACCCGCGGGGAGGTAGAGATCCACGCGCGAGCCGAAGCGGATCAGCCCGTAGGTCTGACCGGCGGAGATCTTGTCCCCTTCCGCGGCTTGGCACAAGATGCGGCGGGCCACGAGTCCCGCTATCTGGACCACCACCAGGTCGTGGCCGTCGACCGTGCGCAACAGCATCGAGTTGCGCTCGTTGTCGTCGCTGGCCTTGTCCAGGTCCGCGGAGACGAACTTGCCGGGGCGGTACGCGATCCGCTCGACGCTGCCGGTCGCGGGGGCGCGCTGGACATGCACATCGAAAATGGACAGGAAGATGCTGACCCGCATCCGCGGCTCGGCGGGCAGGCCCAGTTCGGGCGGCGGGGTGGCCTCCTCGATCAGCGACACGATGCCGTCCGCGGCGGCCAGCGCGAGCCCGTCGCGGTCCGGTGGCACGCGGCGCGGCTCGCGGAAGAAGGCGGCGGTCGCCAGCGTGGCCAGCCCGGCGACCGTGCCGAGCGGCTTGGACAGCCGGCGTAGCAGCACTGTCGCGGCGAGGCCACCGGCGACGAACGGGCGGCCTGCCGGATGCATCGGTGGAAGCGTTTCCCGGGCCAGGTGCAGTGCGTGGGCAACGGGGTTGCCCGATTTGCGGCTCATCACGTTCCCGTGTGGGTTGACAAAGGTCACCGGTTGGTATCGACCGGACCCTGACCGGCGTGTTGGTTCGTCGATCTGGGTAACCACGCTACCGGCGCGCTCTCGGCACGCTGTATGGGGGAACCCGGGCGGGGCACATCGGTTAACGCAAAGTCGTGTCAACCGATGCAGAACGGAGTAAGAGCAGAGAGGACCCCGTCATGACAGCGGCTGACTTCCCGCCTCGCGGGTGCCTGGGGGAGCTGCTCGACCAGTGGCGGCGGGACATCTGCAGCGTGCCCATCCCGCGGCTGGTCGATCTGCCGACGGCCGTCGCGATCGTGTGCGCCGCCCGCGAGCAACTCGAGCTCAAGCCCGCGGGCCCCGGCGAGTGAGAGCGACCACGAGCCGCAGGATGCCGAGCAGCACCACGGCGCCGAGCACGGCGACCCCGAAGCTCGGGAAGTCGAAGTCGAACGTCTTCTCGCGGCCGGTCACCAACCGGTAGAGCAGGCCACCGAGCGCCGCGCCGACCACGCCGACGAGCACGCTCACCAGGCAGCCCTGCCGTCGCCGGTCGGGGCCGCCGATGACGAGGTTCGCCGCCCACCCGGCCAGCGCCCCGAACACGATCCACGCGAAGAAGCCCATGATCAGAACAGCAGCACGTCGACTTCGGTGCCTTGCGGCGCCTCGGTGACGTCCTCCGGTAGCACGATCAGGCAGTTGGCCTGGGTGAACGCGGCGAGCAGATGCGAACCGGGGCCGCCACGCGGGCCGACCTCGCCGGTCACCTCGCCCTGTCGCTGCCAGTAGTACCCACGCCGGAACTGCCGCCGCCCCGCAGGCGAGCGCAGCCCCTCGGTCAGCCGCGCCCGGACGCGGTGGCGGTCGACGTTGGTGTGGCCGAGCGCGGTCAGCAGCGCCGGGCGCAGAAACACCTCGAACGACACCAGCACGCTCACCGGGTTGCCGGGCAACGTCACCACCGGAACCCCGTGCCAGCGGCCGTTGCCCTGCGGCCCGCCGGGTTGCATCGCGACCTTCTGGAAGTGGACGCCGAACCCGTCGAGTGCGTCCTTGACCACCTCGTACGCGCCCGCGCTGACCCCGCCGGTGGTGACCACGACGTCGAACTCGCCGAGCCGGGGCTCGATGTTCTGCCGGAACTCCGCCACATCGTCGGCGCTCATGACGATCTCGGCTTCGCAGCCGAGCGTGCGGATCGCGGTCGCGAGCGTGATGCTGTTGGACTCGTAGATCTGCCCGTGCCGCAGCTCCTGCGGCGGCACGATCAGCTCCGTGCCGGTCGACACGACCAGCACCCGCAACGGTTTCCGCACGCTCAGCCGCTCCTGCCCGACCGCCGCGGCCAGGCCGAGCTGCGCAGGCCCGAGCACGGTGCCCGCGCCGAGCGCGACCGAGCCCTTCGCGACGTCCTCGCCAATGTGCCGGATGTGCGCGCCGGGCGCCGGCGCCTCGTGGATCCGGACCCGCTCCGTCCCACCGTCGGTGCGTTCGACCATGACGACGCTGTCGGCACCCGGGGGCATCGGGGCACCCGTCATGATCCGGTGGGCGGTGCCGGGCGGCAGATCGGGCACGTCGACGCGGCCGGCCGGGATGTCTTCGCCGACGGGCAGTTCGACCGGGCTGTCCTTGCTCGCCCCGGCGACGTCCGCGGCGCGCACGGCGTAACCGTCCATCGCCGAGTTGTCGAACGGCGGCAACGAGACGCCGGCCAGCACGTCCTGCGCCAGCACAAGCCCCGCGCAGGCCGCCAGCGGAAGGCTCACCACGGGCGCGGTGCCCAGTAGGGAAATGATCTCGGCACGGTAATCGTCGACGGAAACCACGGAGACCATCCTGCCCGGACCGCTTCGCGTGCGACACTCTGCCCGTCCCGATTCGCTGTCCACCGGAGGTAGTCGGTGCAGGTCCACACGCGGCACACCCCGGCTTTCGGTGTCGCGCGGGTCAGTCTGGCGCCCGGCGAGGCGGTGCAGGCCGTGTCCGACACCCTGGTCGCGAACAGCTTCGGGATCACCGAGGCGCGGCAGTCACGCGGTGGTCTGCGCGTGCATGGCAAGGGTGAGCCTTCGGTGTTCACCGCGCCGAAGGAAGGAGGCTGGCTCGACCTCGCGCCCGCCGGTCCCGGCGACGTGTACCCGCTCGAACTCGACGGGCGGGTCGGCTGGAACGTCGCGAAACAGGCCTTTCTCGCGCGGCCCTCGACCGTCCGCGTCGACGCGGGCTGGCGCGCGCTGCAGGTCCTTTTCGGCGGTGACGGCGGTTTTCTCGAGCACTACAGCGGAACAGGTCCGCTCGTGCTCGCGTGCGCGGGCCCGGTCGACGCGCTCAAGATCGAGGCGGGTGCGCTCATCACCGTGCGCCCACCGCATCTTCTGGCCTATCCGGACACTGTCCAATGCCGCCTGCGTGCGGTGGATCCCTCGGGCCCGCAGTCGATCAGGACGGGCGAAGGGCTCGCGTTCGACTTCGCCGGACCAGGCACCGTTCTGGTGCAGGCGCGTAAATCTCCATAATTGACCATTGCCCGGCGCCATGCTGCGTCATTGTTACCAATTCGACCCTCAGTCACGGCGATCCGCGTGGCGTAGGCCGGCCTCCGGTTGATCGCGTTCGGCCTACTTTTGGTCGGATTGGTAATCCGGTAGCGTGATCGCATCCGGGACACCGGTTCGGCGCGGTCTCCCAGTGTTCGCAAGGAGGACGCCGTGGCAGTCGGCACGGTCAAGTGGTTCAATTCCGAAAAGGGCTACGGGTTCATCGCTTCACCCGATGGCCCTGACGTATTCGTGCATTACTCGGCGATTCAGTCCGACGGATTCCGCACCCTCGACGAGGGAGACAAGGTGGAGTTCGAGATCCAGGCCGGCCGAGATGGCCGTAGCCAGGCGACGGACGTCCGCAAGCTGTCGTAGCCAAGGCGGCTAGGCTTCGCTGCGTGACAGGCGATGTGTCGGGGGACCTCACCGGTCGCCGGCTGGGTAACTACCGCATCGACGGAGTGCTCGGCAAGGGCGGCATGAGTGTCATGTACAAGGCCACCGACGTCCGGCTTGGGCGCCAGGTCGCCTTGAAGGTGATCGGTGAGCACCTTGGCGCCGACGCCGAGTTTCGTGAGCGTTTCGTGGCCGAGGCCCGTAACACCTCGGCGATCGATCATGCCAATGTCGTTCCGCTGTATGACTTCGGCGAGATCGACGGTATGCATTACATCGCGATGCGCCTGGTTGACGGTGCGGATCTGGCGAGCCTGATTTCGGCGGGCCCGATGTCGCCCGAGCGCGTGCTGCGCCTGCTGGACCAGGTCGCCGACGCGCTGGACAGCCTGCACAGCCGGGGCCTGGTGCACCTCGATGTGAAACCGGCGAACGTGCTTGTCACGAGCCGGGAATCGGCGCGCGAACACGTTTATGTCGCGGATTTCGGGCTGACCCGCCGTGGTGCGACGGGCCATCGGACGCGGGGCGGCGATTTCCTGGGGTCCCCGACGTATGCCGCGCCCGAGCATCTGCGCGGTGAACCGCTCGACGGCCGGACGGATCAGTACGCGCTCGCCTGTGTGCTCTACGCATGCCTCACCGGTGGGCCGCCGTTCAAAGGCGATGTACCCGCGGTCATCAAAGGACATCTCGCCGTGGAGCCGCCGTCGGTTTCGCGCGTGGTTCCGTTGCCGGCGGCGATC
>NZ_WMBA01000072.1 GCF_009707865.1 Amycolatopsis pithecellobii | reverse complement strand
GGGCAGCCTCGGAGAGCAGATCTCAGATGCGGCGGTGGCCAGTCGGGGGAGTCTGGGGGAGCAGGCGCCAGAGCAGTTCGAGCCGGGTGGTTTTGGTGACCACGAGCCGGAGCTGACGTCGGCTGGCAGTGGCCGCGGCGGATTTGGTGACGTGCTGAACCCAGCGCCCGAGCAGGCCGCGCAGGGTGGCCTCGATGAGCGGGTGGCGGGACCCGAGTCGGAGCGGTTGGAGCTGGATCGGTTCGGGCGGGCGGCGGAGTCTGCGGCGCTTGGGGTTGAGCGGGACGGTTCTGGCGAGCAAGGGTCGGAGCCGGCGAGTGCCGGGCCGGACGCGGATCCTCTTGGTGGGCGGACGTCTGAGCCCATGCAATCTGATCTTGGCGGCCTCGACCGCCCGCCCCCAGCTCGCCACGAGTCGGACGCCGAGAAGACTTCGATCTTCGCGTCGTTCCAGCAGGCTGAGCCGCTCCAGCGAGCAGAGCCGGAGCCGCCGCGGCATGAGGCAGGGTCGCTGTTCGCGCCTGCCTCGGAACACGAGCGGGGTTCCCTGCCGGGTTCGTTGTTCGACCCCAACGCGCAGCCGGAGCCAAGCCGCGGCTACGCGTCGCAAGCGGAGCCGGAACACAGCTATGGGTCGCATGCGGCCGCTGAGGAAGAAGCGCCGGCATACGCCTTTGGGGAGCCGGAAACGACCGAGGAGCCCGGCAAAGCCACTGAGTCGACCGCGATCTTGCCAAAGCGTCAGCCGCGGTCGACGCCGCGCAGTAGTTTCGAGCCGCCGCGGCCGTCGATGCGGTCGATCGAGCGGCGTGAGCCCGTGGCGGACGAAGGCGGCCGCAGTGGCTCGCTGTTCGAACCTACAGTGCGTCCCAACTCCGCCGCCCGAGGCGCCCATGCCGCTCCCGAACCGGCGGCTCCCACCCCGCCGCCCGCTCGAACGCACCTGTCCGAGGACACCCCGCCCGGACCGTTCGGACCGGGGTCGGCGATGCCCCGGCCCGGTGGTGGCCGCCCCTCCGAGGAATACACGGTCAAGGCGAGCGTGACGGCTTTGCGTTACTGCACCGAGGATTCCCCCCAGTTCACCCGCATGGTCGCCGAGGTGTGGTTCCGCTCTGTGGCCGACGCCGAGCGGGTCGGGTTCCGGTCACTGTCGTCCTGACCAACCGGTGACCGAAAAACGACAGCCGGTTCCCCGACGGGGAACCGGCTGTCGCAGGGTCAGGCGATGACCGTCCAGGTGTCCTTGCCCGTAAGCAGGGATTGCAGGTCCGGCCTCCGCTGGGTGCGGGCGTCCTCCACCTGGGCGCGCGCCTGATCGTCGTAAGTCGGGCGCTGCACCTGACGGAAAATGCCCGTCGGCGTGTGGTTCAGGCTCTGGTCTCCCAGCCGCGACAAGGCGAACGCGTACGCGGTGTCCGTGATCGTCGGATCGTGAACAACCACGTTGTCCTCGCCGATCTCCGAGACCTTGCCGATCTCGAAACCGCCCCAGCCGGTGGTTGTCACGCCGTACTCGCTGTCCGGGCCGAAGCGGATCGGCTCGCCCGCCCGCAGCGGGATCAGCCGTTGCGCGGCTTCGTCCTTGTCCTTCAACACATCGAACGCGCCGTCGTTGAAGATCGGGCAGTTCTGGTAGATCTCCACGACCGCGGAACCGCGGTGCTGGGCGGCGGCCGTCAGGACCTCCGTCAGCCCGGCCTTGTCCGAGTCCAGCGCCCGGCCGACGAACGTGGCTTCCGCGCCCAGGGCAAGGGAAACCGGGTTGAACGGCGTGTCCACCGAGCCCATCGGCGTGGACTTGGTGACCTTGCCCGGCTCACTGGTCGGCGAGTACTGCCCCTTCGTCAACCCGTAGATCCGGTTGTTGAACAGCAGGATCTTCAAGTTCACGTTGCGGCGCAAGGCATGGATCAGGTGGTTCCCGCCGATGGACAGCGCGTCACCGTCACCCGTGACGACCCACACCGAAAGATCCGGCCGCGTCGTCGCCAGACCGGTCGCGATCGCGGGCGCGCGGCCGTGGATCGAGTGCATGCCATACGTGTTGAGGTAGTACGGGAACCGCGAGGAGCACCCGATGCCCGAGATGAACACGATGTTCTCGCGCTTCAACCCCAGCGTCGGCAGGAACGACTGCACCGTGTTGAGCACGACGTAGTCACCACATCCGGGGCACCAGCGCACTTCCTGGTCGGACTTGTAGTCCTTCGCCTTCTGCGCCTCGTCGGTGGTCGGCACCAGGTCGAGACCACCCAGTGCCGGTAGCCCGAGGTCGGTGGCGGTCATCGGGTCAGCGCTCCTTCGATGATGTCGGTGAAGACGTTCTGCAGTTCCTCGGCCTTGAACGGCAGGCCGGCGACCTTGGTGTAGGAGTGCACATCGACCAGGTACTTCGCGCGCAGCAGCAACGCGAGCTGGCCGAGGTTCATCTCCGGCACCACAACCTTGTCGTACGACGCCAGTACCGCGCCGAGGTTCTTCGGGAACGGGTTGAGGTTACGCAGATGTGCTTGCGCGATCGGCATTCCCGCCTTGCGCACGCGCCGGCACGCGGCCCCGATCGGGCCGAACGACGAACCCCAGCCCAGCGCCAGGATCCGGGCCTTGCCGCCGCTGGGATCATCGACCACCAGGTCCGGCACGTCGATACCGTCGATCTTGCGTTGCCGCAGCCGGACCATGTGGTCGTGGTTATCGGGGTCGTAGGAGATGTTGCCCTTCCCGTCAGCCTTTTCCAGCCCGCCGATGCGGTGCTGCAGCCCGGCTGTGCCCGGGATCGCCCACTCGCGCGCGAGCGTCTCCGGATCCCGCACGTACGGCCAGAACTCGTCCGAACCGTCCTGCGCGTTCGGTTTCGACGCGAACTCGACGTGCAGGTCCGGCAGTGTCGACACCTCCGGGACCAGCCACGGCTCGGAGCCGTTGGCGTTCGCACCGTCGGACAGGATCAGCACCGGGGTGCGGTACTTGAGCGCGATCGCGGTGGCTTCCAATGCGGCGTCGAAGCAGTCGGCGGGCGAGCGCGGCGCGATGATCGCGACCGGCGAATCGCTGTTGCGGCCGAACATCGCCTGCAGCAGGTCCGCCTGCTCGGTCTTGGTCGGCAGACCGGTGGACGGCCCACCGCGCTGCACGTCGATCACGATCAGCGGCAGCTCCAGCATCACGCCGAGCCCGATGGTCTCCGACTTCAACGCGATACCGGGGCCGGACGTCGAGGTGACCCCCAGCGCGCCACCGTAGGACGCGCCGAGCGCGGCGCCGATGCCGGCGATCTCGTCCTCGGCCTGGAACGTGAGTATGCCGAAGTTCTTGTGCTTGGACAGTTCGTGCAGGATGTCCGACGCGGGGGTGATCGGGTACGTCCCGAGCAGCACCTGCAGTCCGGCCTGCTGGCCCGCCGCGACGATCCCGTAGGCCAGCGCGGTGTTTCCGGTGATCTGCCGGTACGTGCCGGGCGCGAGCTTCGCGGGGGCGACCTCGAACGTCGTCGCGAACGACTCCGTGGTCTCGCCGTAGTTCCAGCCCGCGCGGAACGCCAGGATGTTCGCCTCGGCGATGTCGGGCTTCTTCGCGAACTTCTCGCGCAGGAACCGTTCGGTGCCCTCGGTCGGCCGGTGGTACATCCACGACAGCAGCCCGAGCGAGAACATGTTCTTGCAGCGCTCGGCGTCCTTCTTGCCCAGCCCCGTGTCCGCGAGGGCACCCTGCGTCAGCGTGGACATCGCGACCTGGTGCACGTGATACGACGACAGCGTCTCATCCTCGAGCGGGTTCGCGCTGTAACCGACTTTCGTCAGGTTCCGCTTCGTGAACTCGTCGGTGTTCACGATCAGCGTGCCCCCGGCCGGCAGGTCGGCGAGATTCGCCTTGAGCGCCGCGGGGTTCATCGCGACGAGGACGTCCGGCCGGTCGCCCGGGGTCAGGATGTCGTAGTCGGCGAAGTGGACCTGGAAGGACGAGACACCCGGGATCGTGCCCTGGGGTGCGCGGATTTCGGCGGGGTAGTTGGGCAGGGTGGCGAGGTCGTTCCCGAAGGCCGCGGCCTCCGAGGTGAACCGGTCACCGGTCAGCTGCATTCCGTCACCGGAGTCACCGGCGAACCGGATGACGACCCGGTCGAGCTTGGCGATCTCGGTTTGACGGGTTGCCGACAACGCGCCGTTGCCATTGGCACTCGTGCTCATCTGTCAGGGAATCCCTCTCTCCCGGCTTACCCGTGTCTCACCAGGGTGCCGGGCGCACTGCCGCCGATGCCGATACCTCTACCTTACTTCGCCTTTGTGGCGGGCGTCGGGCGGTGTGACCTGCCTTACCGTAGGCAGGCGAAGCGAGCGATTCCCGCCGAGCCCGAGCTCAGTGTCCGCCGCGGTGAGCTGCAGGATAAGGGGCAAGGTCAGCCGGCGCGGCTTGGTGAATACCATTGGCAGTCCACATGGTGAGACGGTTTAAGCCTCTGGTGTCGGCGGCCGCTCGAGCAGTCTCGACAATACGACCGTGGACACCGTTCGATCGATGATCTCCAGCCCGCGCAGGCGTTCCAGCGCGGTCTCCAGCTGGTGGATGTCGGCGGCGCGCAGGTGCACGATCGCATCCGCCGCGCCCGTCACGGTGTAGGCGGCCACCACCTCGGGGAGCGGTTCCAGCCGCGAGCGGATCCGGGCCGGCTGCACGTTGCCACGGCAGTGCACCTCGACGAACGCCTCGGTGCCGCGGCCCAGCGCCTCCGGATCGACGACCGCGGTGAACCCGCGCAGCACACCGGTTTCGAGCAGCCGGTCGACCCGCCGTTTCACCGCCGGGGCCGACAGACCGACGACTTTGCCGATCTCGGCGTAGCTCGACCGCGCGTTCGTCACCAGACACGAAACGATTCGCTGATCCAACTGGTTCACACGCAATGTTTAGCAGGTATCAGCGCAAGAAGACGCGATTGATTGTCGCTGAATCGAGCCATACGGTGGATTCATGACCACCCGGGTGCCGTTGACCCGCCGCTACCTCATGTGCCCGCCTCGCTACTTCGCCGTCGACTACGCGATCAATCCCTGGATGGACCCGTCGCAGCCGGTCGACGTGTCGCGTGCGCTGGCGCAATGGACCGCGCTGCGTGACACCTATCGCCGCCTCGGGCACACCGTCGAGGAAATCGAGCCGCAACCGGGCCTGCCCGACATGGTGTTCGCGGCCAACTCCGGCTTGGTGATCGGCGGGCGCGTGCTCGGCGCCCGGTTCCGGGCGCGCCAGCGGGTGCCCGAAGCCGAGCACTACCGGCGCTGGTTCGTCGAGCACGGTTACCGCGACGTGGTCATGCCGTCGCGGATCAACGAGGCCGAGGGCGACTTCGCGTGGACCGGCCGGATGATCCTGGCCGGCACAGGTTTCCGGACCGACCCCGAAGCGCATGCGGAGGCACAGGAAATACTCGGCGTGCCGGTGCTGTCACTACGGTTGGTGGACCCGCGTTACTACCACCTCGACACCGCGCTGTTCGTGGTGAGTGAGGCGACGGATTCCGCGCCGGCTCAGCTCGCGTACTACCCGGAGGCGTTTTCCCCCGGCTCGCAACGGGTTCTGGCTCACCTGTTCCCGGACGCCGTGCTGGCCGGTGCCGCGGACGCGGAGTGCTTCGGGCTCAACGGAGTGTCCGACGGACGCAACGTGGTGCTGCCCGTCGAGGCGACCGCGCTCGCGGATCGCCTCGCCGACCGTGGTTACGAGCCGGTCTTCGCCGACATCTCCGAGCTGCGTAAAGCCGGTGGCGGACCCAAGTGCTGCACGCTGGAGATCCGGAAGTAACCAGATGCGATCTGGTTCAGTCGAATAGTTTCCCTCGTAGCACAATGGTTTCCGGGCAGGCACGTGGCGATGTCTCAGTTCGGGATCGGACGCACCCTGCGCACGCCCGCTCTGTAACAAGACTCCGGGGCTACCCGAATCAGGGGTGTACGCACGCCGCGTTCGTGAGCCTAGGAGCACCTGACGATGACCACCTGCCGACTCTGTGGTTCGACGAACATGGAAAGTGTCGTCGATCTCGGCGCGACTCCGCCATGTGAGCGATTCCTCACGGTAGATCAGCTCGATGAGCCTGAGGTCACATATCCGTTGCATTTGCGGGTCTGCTCGGAATGCTGGCTGGCGCAGCTGCCGCCGTTGATCACGCCAGAAGACACCTTTACCGAGTATGCGTATTTCTCGTCCTATTCGGAATCGTGGGTCGAGCATGCCCGCCAGTTCGTGCGCGGTGCGGTGGACCGGCTGGGACTGGACCACGACTCGTTCGTCGTCGAGGTCGCCAGCAACGATGGGTACCTGCTCAAGCACGTTGTGGCACAGGGGATCCGCTGCCTCGGCGTCGAGCCATCGGTAAACGTCGGACAGGCCGCGCGGGATGCCGGGGTGCCGACGATGACCGCGTTCCTCAGCCCGGAGACCGGTGCCGCCGTCCGTGCCGACCATGGTCCCGCGAATCTCGTTGTCGCGAACAATGTCTACGCCCACATCCCGGACGTGATCGGCTTCACCAAGGGGTTGCGAGCGCTGGTCACCGACGACGGCTGGGTGTCGATCGAGGTGCAGCACCTGCTCACGCTGATCGAGAAGACCCAGTACGACACCATCTACCACGAGCATTTCCAGTACTACACGGTGGAATCGGCTCGCCGGGCGCTGGCCGCGGGCGGACTGTCGCTTGTGGACGTCGAACTGCTGCCGACGCACGGTGGTTCCATCCGGCTCTGGGCGCAACCTGACGAAGCCGCGGGCGAGCCGAGTCGGCGCATGATCGACGTCCTGGCCAGTGAGAAGGCGGCCGGGCTGCACGAACTGTCCGGCTACACGGAGTTCGCCGCACGGGTCAACCGGGTCCGGCGCGATTTGCTGAAATTCCTGGTGACCGCGGCCGAGGAAGGCAAGACCGTCGTCGGCTACGGCGCGCCCGGCAAGGGCAATACGCTGCTCAACCACTGCGGTATCCGGCCGGACCTGCTCGCCTACACGGTGGACCGCAACCCGTACAAGCACGGCCGGTTCACGCCTGGCACCCGGATTCCCGTCCTGCCGCCGGAACGCATCGCCGCGGACCGGCCGGACTATGTGCTCGTGCTCCCCTGGAACCTCAGGACCGAGCTGACCGAACAACTGTCCTATGTGGAGGAGTGGGGTGGGCGACTGGTGTTCCCCATCCCGCACGTGGAAGTCGTGGGGAAGGCAGGGAATTTACAGTGAAGGTCGTCCTGTTCTGCGGGGGCTACGGCATGCGGATGCGCAGCGGTAACGCCTCTGACGTCCCGAAGCCGATGGCCATGGTCGGGCCGAGACCGCTGATCTGGCATGTGATGCGCTACTACGCGCACTTCGGGCACACGGATTTCATCCTGTGCCTCGGCTACGGAGCACACCACATCAAGGACTTCTTCCTCAACTACGAGGAAACCACGTCCAACGATTTCGTGCTGCGCGGTGGCAAGGCCGAGCTGCTGTCGACCGACATCGCGGACTGGTCGATTTCCTTCGTGCAGACCGGAATCGAGTCGCCGATCGGGGAACGGCTGCGGCGCGTTCGCCAGTACCTGGACGGGGACGAGATGTTCCTCGCGAACTACGCCGACGTGCTCACCGACGCCCCACTGCCCGAGATGATCGAGCGGTTCGAAAACAGCGAGGCCGGCGCGTCGATGATGGTGGTGCCGCCGCAGTCCTCGTTCCACTGTGTCGAGATGGACGAGGGCGGGATGGTCGGCTCCATTACGGCGGTCAGCGAAATGCCGCTGTGGGAGAACGGCGGGTATTTCGTGCTGCGGCAAGATGTTTTCGACCACATCCCGGAGAACGGTGACCTGGTTGCCGACGGCTGTGCCGAGCTCGCCAAGCGCGGTCGCCTGCTGGCGTACCCGTACCGCGGCTTCTGGAAGCCGACCGACACCGTGAAGGAGCGTGCCGCGCTTGACGACGGCTACACGCGGGGTGAGCGGCCATGGGCGTTGTGGGAGAACAGCAAGCGCGCGGTGAGTTTCGCGTGATCGGGCTGGGTGCCGGTCCACTGCGGACAGTGGCGGTACTGGGGGCGCACTGTGACGACATCGCGATCGGGGCCGGCGGCACCCTGCTCACACTGTGCTCGGCGCGGCCAGGGATCCGGGTGGACGCGTTGGTGCTTTCGGGCGGTGGCAGCGAGCGGGAAGACGAGGAACGTGCCGCGCTCGCTGCCTTTTGTCCAGAGGCGGATCTTTCGGTGACCGTGCTCAAGCTGCCTGACGGGCGGCTTCCCGCGCACTGGGACGAGGCGAAGTCCGCAGTGGAGGAACTGCGTGGCCGGACCGACCCAGACGTGATCTTCGCGCCGCGGACCGACGATCTGCATCAGGACCACCGCGGGCTGGCGAAACTGGTGCCGACCGCGTTCCGCGACCATCTGGTGCTCGGCTACGAGATCGTCAAGTGGGACGGCGATCTCGGCAGGCCGAACGCCTACCAGCCGCTCACACCCGTGCGGGCGGGCCAGAAGGTCGAGCTACTGCAAGAACACTACGGTTCGCAGCGGCACCGTCCGTGGTACGACCGCGAGGCATTCCTCGGTCTGGCAAGGATTCGCGGTATCGAGTGCAATGCAAGGTACGCGGAAGCCTTCCATGTCAACAAGTTCACGATGGATCTGGAGGGCTGAGCCATGCGTGTGCTGCTCACTGGTCACAAGGGATATCTCGGCACGGTGATGGCGCCGGTCCTGGCCGAAGCCGGGCACGAGGTGATCGGGCTGGACTCCGGGTTGTTCGCGGACTGCCTGCTCGGGCCGCGCCCGGATACACCGCCGGGGTACGAGATCGACCTGCGCGACGTCACGCACGACCAAGTGTCCGGAGTGGACGCGGTGATCCATCTGGCGGCGCTGTCGAATGACCCGCTCGGTGCGCTCGCGCCGGAGCTGACCTACGACATCAACCACCGGGCAGCCGTCCGGCTCGCCCGGCTGGCGAGGGACGCCGGGGTGAAGCGCTTTCTCTACGCCTCGACGTGTTCGGTCTACGGCGCTTCCGGTGGTGACGAACTGGTCGCCGAGGACGCGCCGCTACGCCCGGTCACGCCGTACGCGGAGTCGAAGGTGCGCGTAGAGGACGACGTGCACGAGCTCGCCGACGACGACTTCACGCCGGTCTATCTGCGCAACGCCACGGCTTTCGGCTTCTCGCCGAGACTGCGGGCGGACATCGTGCTGAACAACCTGGTGGGCCACGCCGTGTTGTCCGGCGAGGTCCGGGTGCTTTCCGACGGCACGCCCTGGCGGCCGCTGGTGCACGCGAAGGATATCGCGCGGGCTTTCGCCGCGACGCTGATCGCGCCGAAGGAAGCGGTGCACGACAAGGCTTTCAACATCGGTACCGAGCGCAACAACGTGACGGTCGCGGAAATCGCCGGTGAGGTGGCCGAGGCGGTGCCGGGCTCGCAGCTGGTGATCACCGGTGAGGCAGGCGCGGACCCGCGCTCGTACCGCGTCGACTTTTCCCGCTTCCGCACGGCCATTCCCGGGTTCGATTGCGAATGGACGGTCAAGGACGGCGCGCTGGAACTCGTCGAGGCGTATCAGAAGTTCGGCTTGACGAAGGTGGACTTCGAGCAGCGGTTCACCCGGCTGGCCTGGCTGAAGAACGGCATCGACGTCGACGAAACCCTGCGACGACGATGACTCCCGGCGAGCAGATGCACGCTCTCGTCGAGCGGTTGTACCCGTTGTGCCGCAGCATCACGGGTGACGGCGTACGGGATACCCTGAAGATCCTCAACGAGTACATCCCGCTCGCGGTCTTCGAGGTGCCGACCGGAACGTCCGCGTTCGACTGGACCGTGCCGCAGGAGTGGAACATCCGCGACGCCTATATCGCCGACACCAGCGGCAAGCGCATCGTGGACTTCCGTGAGTCGAACCTGCACGTGGTCGGCTACAGCACGCCGGTGAACGCCCGGATGACGCTCGACGAGCTGCGCCCGCACCTGCACACGTTGCCGGAACAGCCTTCGCTCGTGCCGTACCGGACCAGCTACTACGCACCGGGCTGGGGATTCTGCCTCGCGCAGGATGTGCTGGACCAGATGCCGGACGGCGAGTACGACGTCCGCATTGACTCCACTTTGGACGATGGGCATCTCACCTACGCCGAGCACGTGGTGCCGGGGCAGGTCACCGACGAGGTGATCATCTCGTGCCATACGTGCCACCCGTCGCTGGCCAACGACAACCTGGCCGGGATCGCGGTGGCCGCGTATCTCGCGCGGAGCCTGGAAAAGCCTTGGTACACCTACCGTTTCCTGTTCATGCCGGGCACGATCGGCGCGATCACCTGGCTGTCGCGCAATGCCGACCGCATCGACAAGGTCAAGCACGGGCTCGTGCTCGCGTGTGCCGGTGACTCGGGACACCTGACGTACAAGAAAAGCCGGCGGGGAAACGCGGAGATCGACGGCGTGCTGCGGCACGTGCTGCGCGATCGTGAGCACGAGATCGTCGACTTCTCGCCGTACGGCTACGACGAACGCCAGTTCTGTTCACCCGGCTTCAACCTCGGCGTCGGTTCGCTTTCCCGCACGCCGTATGCGCGGTACCCCGAGTACCACACCTCCGGTGACAACCCGGATTTCGTGCTGCCGAGCGCGCTCGACGACACCCTGACCGTCTGCCAGGAAGCGCTTTCCATCCTGGACCGCAACCGCACCTACGTGAACCTGAACCCGTACGGCGAGCCACAGCTGGGCAAGCGCGGGCTGTACGGATCACTCGGTGGGCGCAGTGACGCCAAGGACGCGCAACTGGCGATGTTGTGGGTGCTCAACCAGTCCGATGGGGAGCACAGCCTGCTCGACATCGCCGAACGGTCCGGACTGCCCTTCAGCTCAGTTGTCGCCGCCGCCGATGCGTTGCGTGACGCCGAATTGCTGAAGGTGTGACATGTCGACGGCGATGGACGGGAAGCCTCGGCGCGGCAGGCACCGGCGGCGGTCGTCGTTGCGCGCGATGGCAGGGCGGCTGAGCTGGGGGCTGGGCGACCAGGCGGTATCGAGCCTGACCAACTTCGCCGTCGGGCTGTATGTGGCGCGTTCGCTGGGGGCCACGGCGTTCGGCGTGTTCAGCCTCGCCTGGGTCACCTACGGCGTGATCATCAACGTCTCACGGGGTCTGAGCACCGATCCGCTGATGGTCCGGTTCAGTGGCGTCGCCCCCGATCTTTGGCGCGTCGCCACCGCCCGTGCGGCGGGGACGGCGCTCTCGGTCGGCATCGGCAGCGGTGCGCTCAGCATCCTGGTCGGCATTTCCATCGGCGGCTCGGTCGGCACCGCGTTCGTCGGGCTCGGTCTCGTCCTGCCGTTCCTCATGCTGCAGGACGCCTGGCGGTTCGGATTCTTCGCCGCGGGCAAGGGAAACAAGGCTTTCCTCAACGACATGGTGTGGGCTGTCGCGCTCGCGCCCGCGATGTTGCTCGCCGCGAAGCACGGCAGCGTGCTCGGGTTCGTGCTGGCATGGGGATTGTCCGGTGGGGTCGCCGCGATCTTCGGCTGTTTCCAGACCGGAATCCTGCCGAGACCGTCCGCGTTCAGTGGCTGGTTGCGGGATCAGCGGGACCTCGGCACGCGATACCTGGTCGAAAACGTCAGCAGCAGCGGTGCTTCGCAGCTGCGCGCGTACGGGCTGGGAGCGATCGCCGGGCTCGCCGCGGTCGGCACGGTGCGTGGCGCGGAACTGCTGCAGGGGCCGTTCCAGGCTGTCCTCATGGGACTGTCGCTCGTCACGGTTGCCGAAGCGGCACGGGTTTTGCGCCGGTCACCGCACCGGTTGCCGCTGTTCTGCCTCGTGCTGGGGACGGGCCAGGCCGTAGCCGCGCTCTGCTGGGGCCTCGCGCTTTTGTTGTTGCTGCCCGACGTCGTCGGCGTGCACCTGCTGGGCTCGATCTGGCCCGCGGCGCACGCGTTGATCCTGCCGGCGACGCTTTCGGTGATGGGGGCCAGTTTCTGCACCGGTGCCGCGTCCGGACTGCGCGCGCTGGGGCTTGCCCGCCGCAGTCTTCGTTGCCAGGTAGCGGTTTCTGCATGCTATCTCGTCGGCGGTCTGATCGGTGCCGCGCTCGCCGGGGCGCCCGGCTCCGCGTGGGGTGTCGCGACCGCCACCACTGCCGGTTCCGCGTTCTGGTGGCTGCAGTTGCGTGCCGGGATGCGCGAACACTTTGGGAAAACTCAGGAAGTGAGGACGTCATGACCCCGCGGTTGAGCCTCGGCCTGCCCGTCTACAACGGTCAGGAATACCTGGCGGAGTCGCTGGATGCCTTACTCGGACAGAGCTTCGAGGACTTCGAGCTCGTCATCTCCGACAACGCGTCCACAGACGACACCGAGGAGATCTGCCGCACCTACGCGGCGAAGGACTCGCGTATCCGCTACATCCGGTTGCCGGAGAACATCGGCGCGGGACCGAACCACAACTTCGTGTTCGCCGAATCCCGCGGTGAGCTGTTCAAGTGGGCTTCGCACGATGATCTCTATGGGCGAGACCTGTTACTGCGGTGTGTGCAAGCGCTCGACGAGCGGCCAGACATGATCCTCGCGCACTGCTGGAACGCGATCATCGATGAGCACGGCACCGTGACTCAACCGTTCGACTACACGCTCCGGACCGATTCACCGCATGCGCCGACCCGGTTCCGCAGCCTGCTCCTGGAACCCGGCGGGGACGATTTCTACGGCGTGATCCGGTCGGATGTGCTGCGCAAGGTCAAACCGCACGACAGCTACCACCATGCGGATCGGACCTTCGTCGCCGAGATCACCTTGCACGGGCCGTTCTACCAGGTGCCCGAGCTGCTCTACTTCCGGCGCGACCATCCCACCAGGGCGGAGCGGGCGAACCCGACGTTGCGTAAGCGGTGCGCGAACCTCGATCCCAAGCGTGCCGACAAGCTGCGCCATCCGATGGTGCGGCTGCTCGGTGAGTACGTGCTCGGTTTCGTCGGCGCCATTCAGCGTGCCCCACTGTCCGCAAAGGACCGTCGGGAGTGCTACCGGCACCTGTTCGACTGGCTGACCGCGCGGGCACGGCCCGGTTCGGGCGAGCGGATCGAGGACCGGCCGCCGGTCGAGTTCGCCGGGTTCGATCTCGACGCCGTGGTACCGGGGCGAGTGCGGTGACCCGGGTCGGCCTGTTCGGGTTGCTCGGTTCGGGCAACCTCGGCAATGACGGTTCGCTGGAAGCCGTGCTGCGGTTTCTCCGTTCGGAGCATCCCGACGCGCGGCTGAGCGCGTTCTGCGGTGGTCCCGATCTGGTGTCGGCGCGTTACGGTATCGAGGCGACGGCGCTCAACTGGTTCGGCGGCGAGTACCGGACGGCGTCCGGCTTGCGCGCGATCGCGTTGAAGGGACTGGGGAAACTCGTCGACATCGGGCGCACGGCAGCCTGGGTACGACGCCAGGACATCGTGATCGTACCGGGCATGGGTGTCCTCGAGGCGACACTTCCGTTGCGGCCATGGGGTTTCCCGTACTCGTTGCTGCTGCTGACGATCGCCGGACGGCTGCTCGGCACGAAGGTGGCGCTGGTGAGCGTCGGCGCGAACGTGATCGGGCACCGGGCGACAAGGGAGATCGTGAGAACGGCCGGCCGGCTGGCTGCGTACCGGTCGTACCGGGACGTCGGGTCACGGGCCGCGATGACCGAGATGGGCGTGGACACCTCGGCCGACGAGGTTTATCCGGATCTCGCGTTCGCGCTGCCGGCACCGTCCGCACGGCGGCAGCCGGGCATGGTCGGCGTCGGGGTGATGGCCTTCCGTGGCGGCAACGACGAGCGTGACCGGGCTGAGGAAATCTACCGGTCCTATGTGGACGGAATGAAGGGTTTCGTACGCTGGCTGGTCGAGCAGGGACGGCCGGTGCGGCTGTTCACCGGCGACCAGGTGGACACGCCCGTGGTGGACGAGATTTTGGCTGAGTGCGGTCCGCTGGTGAGCGCGTCGGCTGCGTCCTCTTTGGACTCGATCATGCGCGAAATGGCCGAAGTGGACATCGTGGTGGCGACCCGGTATCACAACGTGCTGTGCGCGCTGAAGGTGTGCAAGCCGACGATCTCTGTCGGCTACGCGGCGAAGAACGAGGCATTGATGGCCGGGATGGGTCTTGGCGAGTATTGCCTGCCGGCTCGGTCTGTCGATGTCGCCGAGTTGGTCGACCGGTTCACGTCGCTGGAGCAGCGTGCCGAGGAGCTGGCCGCGACGCTCGCCGAACGCAATACCTTGGCCGGCCAGCGAATCAAGCACCAGTTCGCGGCGCTGTCCGCGCTCTTACCGATCCGACCGAAAGCAGGCCGAGAGCCGGCCAGGGAGGCACGATGAAGGCGATTCCGGTACCGGCCATCGCCGGTGCGTACCTGTTCGAACCCACCCCGTATGTCGACAACCGCGGCTTCTTCAGCCGCACCTTCGACCGCGAGGTCGTCAAATCCGTCGGCATCGACCCTGATTCGTTCGAACAGGACAGTGTTTCCCGTTCTGCCATCGGGGTTGTCCGCGGGATGCACCTGCGCGGGGGCAAGGGTGAGGCGAAGCTCGTCCGCTGCTCTTACGGCGAGGTGTTCGACGTCGTGGTCGATCTACGGCCCGATTCGCCCACCTACCGGAACCAGGAGTACTTCACGTTGTCGGGCAGCACGCAGGTGTCGATCTACATTCCCGCCGGGTGTGCGCACGGTTTCCAGGCGCTGACCGATCCGGCCGACGTTTCCTACCGCATCGACCGGACCCACAATCCCGCGGAAGACGTCACGATCGCCTTCGACGATCCTGAACTGGCCATTTCCTGGCCCATTCCCGTCACCCTGATTTCCGAGCGAGACAAGCAGGCTCCGTCGCTCGCCGAAGTACTGAAAATGTCGAGGTAACGTCATGGACGCTCCATTATTTCGGTCACGCAAGGCGAACCAGCGACTGCACACGCTGATTCCCGGTGGTGCCCACACCTATGCGAAGGGCGATGACCAGTTCCCGCAAGGGATGGCGCCGGTGATTTCCCATGGCAAGGGTGCGCATGTCTGGGATATCGACGGCAACGAGTACATCGAATACGGTTCCGGGCTCAGATCCGTGAGCCTGGGACATGCGCACCCCAGGGTGATCGAAGCAGTGCAACGGGAACTGGTGCGCGGCTCGAACTTCGTGCGGCCGAGCTTCCTGGAAATCGAAGCGGCGGAACGGTTCCTGGCGACCGTGCCGACGGCGGAGATGGTCAAGTTCGCGAAGAACGGGTCGGATGTCACCACGGCGGCCGTCCGGCTCGCGCGGGCCGCGACCGGGCGGCAGAAGGTCGCGGTGTGCGGGGATCACCCTTTCTTTTCCACCGACGACTGGTTCATCGGGACCACGGCCATGCCGGCGGGGATTCCGGCGCCCATCAAGGATCTGACGGTCAGGTTCCCGTACGGTGATCTCGCCGCGACGGAAGAAATGCTGCGCAACCGCGAGATCGCCTGTGTGGTCCTCGAGGCGGCGACGCAGACCGAGCCCCCGCCTGGCTATCTCGCCGGCCTGCGTGACCTCACGAGCAAGTACGGCACATTACTGGTTTTCGACGAGATGATCACCGGTTTTCGCTGGTCCGAGGCTGGTGCGCAAGGGTTGTACGGCGTGCGGCCGGACCTGTCGACGTTCGGCAAGGCGCTCGGCAACGGGTTCGCGGTGTCGGCGCTCGCCGGGCGGCGCGAGGTGATGGAGCTCGGCGGCTTGCGGGACACGCGCGAGCGGGTCTTCCTGCTCTCGACCACGCACGGCGCCGAAACGCACTCGCTCGCCGCGGCGATGGCCGTGATGGAAACCTATGTCGAGGAAGGTATTTCGGCGCGGTTGCACGAGCTCGGCAATCGGCTGGCGGACGGTGTTCGCGCGGCGGCCGCGGGCATGGGCGTCGAGGCGCATGTGCTGGTGCGCGGGCGCGCGAGCAACCTGGTGTTCGCGACGCTCGACGAGAACCTGCGCCCGTCACCGCTGTACCGCACGCTGTTCATGCGGCAGCTCATCAACGGCGGCGTGCTCGGACCGTCCTTTGTGGTCAGCAGTGCACTGTCCACCGAGGACATCGACCGCACGATCGACGTGGTCGCGCAGGCCTGTGCCGTCTACCGCAAGGCACTCGACACCGGTGACCCCGAGGGCTGGCTTGACGGGCGTCCCGTGAAGCCGGTATTCCGGCAGTACGCCTAGCTCACAGCAAACGCGCTGGGAGGAACCGGTCCACCGCCAGTGCGACCGGTGGCACGATCGCGAGCGCGGTGCAGAACCCGCCGAGGGTGTCGGTCGGGTAATGGGCGCTGAGCGCGACTTCGGTCCAGCCCATCACCGCGCCGGCCAGCAACGCGACCGCCAGTACCAACGCCGTCCCGGCGGCGGCGCGCAGCTGCAGCCGGTCGACCGCGACCATCGTCAGTACCAGCGCCAGCGCGGTCGCGAAAGCGGTGTGGCCGCTGGGGAAGGACAGGTACCCGCCGTGGATCGTGCGGTCCACCAAGGGTTTCAGCAGAGTCGTCGCGCCGACCGTCACCCCGGCCGCGACCAGCACCAGCACCGCCGATCGTCGCCGGCCGGCCAGCCAGCAGCCGCCGGTGCACACCACCAGCACGAGCACGGAACCCGTGGGCTCACCGAGAAAGTCGATCGCCAGCGCGATGTCACGTAGCGGCCCCGGCAGCCCGTCCATCGGCGCGACCCATTCGCCGCCGCTGTCACCCGCGTACGTCAGCGCTTGTACGAGCACGACGAGCGCCGCAGCCAACGTCACGACGCTCAGCGGCACTCGCAGCACGGATGGCAGCGCGGGCGGCGCGGATGTTTCGGTCACATCGAAGAGAACGCGGATGACAGGCGCTTCGTTTCATGTGACTTGACTACGGCGGCAAAATGCCTGCAAAATGACTTCATGACTGCTGTACTCACAGTTCGAGACGTCCCGGATGACGTCAAGGAAGCCCTGGTCCAGGAAGCTCGGGACCGTGGCCAGTCGCTGCAGGCCTACCTGCTGACGGTGCTCAAGCGACAGGCGGACTTCGGCCGGAACAGGCGAGTCGTGGTCGAGATCGAGCGCGACCTGGCGGCCGGCGGAGGCGCCGAAGGTGATGCGCCGGATGCGGCCGAGATCCTGGCCGGAGCACGGGCCGAAAGAACCGAACGCACATGATCGTCGTTGACGCGTCGGTGCTCGCCAACATGCTTCTCTATACGGATGAACGTGGCCACAAGGCCCGCGGCGTGCTCAGCCGGGATCCGGCGTGGGCGGCCCCGGAACACTGGAAGGCCGAGGTGTTTTCGGTGATCCGCGGGCTGACTCTAGGTGGGAAGATCAAAGAGTCCTTTGCGGCGCGCGCTGTAGACCGGTTGCCACAGCTCGGTGTCGATCACGTCTCGCTGGATCAGTTGCTTCCGCGGATGTGGCAGCTGCGGGACAGCATCAGCGGTTACGACGCCGCCTACGTAGCGCTCGCGGAGGAACGCGATCTCACCTTGACCACTTCGGACAGCCGGCTCGCCCGTGCCGCCACCGCCTTCTGCCGGGTCGAACTGGTTTCCTGAGCTCAGCCGATCGCCGCCTGGTAGCCCGCGATCAGGCGGTCCAAGCCGACCGAGGGTGTGAAGTCCTTTTCGTACCGAAGTCTCGCGGCTTCGCCCATTTCCTGGTTCCGTGCGGGCGCCACGATCCGCCGCAGACATTCGGCCAATGTGGACACATCGCCGGGCCGGTGCAGTAATCCCGTCACCTCGGCGTCGACGAGCTCGGGGAAAGCACCGTGGGCGGGGGCGACCGTGGGCACTCCGGCGGCCATCGCCTCGACGACCACCAGCCCGAACGCCTCGAGCCATACCGAGGGCACGACCACGGCCGATGCCCGCGCGAGCAGCTGCCGGCACTCCTCTTTCGTGCGCAGGCCCAGGTATTGCACGTCCCGGCGGGTCGCGGCCCACGCTGTCACCTCATCCGACAGCGGTCCGGTGCCCGCGAGCACGAGTGGCATACCGACGTCGGCGCGCGGCCAGGCCTGCATCAGCAGCCGGATCCCTTTCTCCTCCGTCATCCGGCCCAGGTACAGCACGTGCTCGCCGGGCAACTCCCGGCGCACCGGCGGTTCTTCGACGAAATTGTGTTTCACCATCAGCTTTTCGGCCGGCATCCCCGCCGACACCAGCAACTCGCGTTGTGCGCCGGAAATACAGAAGAACCGCGAGATGCCTGACCACCACCGGCGCCGGTTCACCGCCGTCGACACCGCCATCGGCACTGTCGCGATCCGTGAGCCGCGATAACAGCCGTGCTGTACCGCCGGAACGGGCTGACCGCCGACGCACGACGTGCACACCTGCCCATCGCGGTAGAGCGTGCCCGGCGGGCAGACCATGCCGTAGTTGTGCAGCGTCGCGACGGTGGGCACGTGTGCGTCCGTGCACGCGGCGACCACGGACGGCGACAGCAGCGGGAACGTGTTGTGAATGTGGACGACGTCGGGCCGGTCCATCCGTAACCGTGACGCCAGTTCCGTCCGGGCGGCCGGGTTCCACGGCACTCGCAACGGCACGGAAACCTTGCCCGCCAAGGACATCGACGCGATGTCGTCGCTGCGGCGTTCGAACAGCCGCACGTCGTGCCCGGCCGAGCGCAGCAGCGCGACCTCGGCGTCCACGACGTTGTTCTCGCCGCTCGGCTGCTCCGACCGGTACCTGTTGTGTACCACCAGAATTTTCACGCGTTCTCCTTGCCACGGGCCAGCAACGAGCCTGCGACGGCCAGATGCAGCAGGTACGGCGACGCGTCGCCGAGCCCGGCTTCGGTGTAGGAAGCCGAAATGCAGTAGACGATCAGGAAAATCGCGCACGCTCTTTCCAGCGACGGGGGCCGCAACGCGGCGACGGCCGCGAGCACCAGCAGGAAGGCCGCGACCAATGCGCAGCCGACCAGGCCCTGCTCGTGGAAGACCGCGAGCCAGCTGTTGTCGATCGGCAGGCCTGCGTAGGACTTGTCACCCAGGCCGATGCCGAACAGGTTCTCGCTCACCGATCGCGGCGCGTTCAGCAACGCGTCCCACACTTTCGCCCGGCCGGTGAGCGTGGAGAAGTTGTCTTCGGACTGTCCACGAAGGAACCATGCCTGCAGCAGCGAGCCGAGCGCGATCGCCGAGAACGCGGCCACCAGAGCGAACCAGGTGAACACCGCGCGGGCCCGGGAATTCGTCAGCCACAAGGAAAACAGTGCGACGAGCAGGCCGATGATCAGACCCAATGTCGCCGTGCGGGTGTGGGTCAGCATCAGCAACCCGATCGCCGGGATGACGACGATCAGCGCGCTGCGCCGGTCGACCCGCTTGCCCAGCCACATCAGCAAGGTGAGCCCGGAGATAACCGCCGCGTACTGCCCGATCTGCGGTGGCGTCAGCGGCCAGATCGCACCCGAGAGCCGGCCGCCGTAGATGTCCGGCATGGCTTTGCCGGGCGCGATCACCAGTCCAATCGCGACGGTCACCAGTATCGCGCTGTAGGCCTTGATGTGGAACCGGACGAAGTTCGTACTGCCGTTCCACCATCGGGTCAGCAACCACAGCGTCGCGATGAACAGCGTCAGCCGGAAACAGCGGAACAGCGCGCCGAACCCGGACTCCAGGTGTGCGCTGGAAAGGATGCTCACCGCCAGCAACAGGCTGAGCAGCAACAGGTACGCGCTGGGCCGGATGCGCAGCTGGATGTTGACGATCAGCGCCAGCAGGAACGCGATGACCAGCGCGCCCATCGTGACCAGCTGGATGACCGAGCGTGGCAGCGGGATGACCGTCTGCGCACCGGTGGAACCGAGGGTGTTGAGGATCAACAGGAGCCAGGCCACCGCCACCGGGCGCGGCGTGCTTTCCGTGGTGGCAGAGTCGTGTTTCACGAACAGCGGAGTCAACCGCACGACCGCCATGTCAACCGCCCTTGGTGAAGGTGCTGCCCTGGTCCTGTTGCGTGCTGCCCTGCCATTGGAAGGTGTCCAGGATCTGACTGGTGTCGTGGAAGACGAACGTCCACGGGCCGGCGTAGGTGTTGTCGTGCCATTGGTTGTGCTGGCCGGTGGTGACGGCCTCCTGCACGATGGCGCCCTTGTACGGCGACCAGTCCGGGTAGGTGCCGAAGTTCGACAGCAACGCCATCCGGGTGCAGGTCACCGAACAACCGATCGCGGGGGGATTGACCTCGAACCGGTTGTCGTGGATGTCGACGTTCTGTGTCTTCCACCGGCAGTCGCCGAACAGCGGATCGGTCATGATCCCCGGCCGGGCGCATTTCGCCGGGTCGGGCTGCACGAGCGTGCAGACACCGGACGAGGTGTTCGCGGGACTGTTGCAGAACCGGTCGGCGTTCTCCCACAGGGTGATCCCGGACCAGTTGTCCTGCAACACATTGCCCTGGATGTCGAGCTTCGCCGTTCGGGCCGGGACGCGCGGTTCCCCGCCGGATTCGGAGATGTAGATCGTCGCGAGCGGGAAATTGTCACCACGGTCGGCGTACTTGCGGCCGTCCACCCAGTTGTTCCGGCGGATCGTGTTGTTCCGGATCGTCGCGTTGTAGCTGGTCTCGTAGTCGATCGCGGCGCCGTCGTTGCCCTCGATGAGGTTGCCCTCGATGAGGAAGTCGTTGTTGTTGGTATCGCCCCAGAGACCGACGCCGCGGTTGTCGTGCACCCAGTTGCCGCGCACGTCCGCGCCGTTGACGGCCCAGAACTTCACGCCGCCGCTGCAGCCGCAGCCTTCGATCTTGGTCTCCCAGTCGCCGGTGTTGTTACCGGTGATCTCGTTGCCTTCGACCACGAGACCGGTGATCGTACCGTCGCCTTTGTACGCATTCAGGCCGTACTGCCCGTTGTCGCGCAAGCAGTTTCCACGCACCTGCTGCTTGGCGCCTGCCATCAGCGCGGCGCCGTCGTTGTGCTGCAACGTGTTGTGCTCGAGGATCCAGCCGTCGCCGGAGTCGTGGTTGACCACACCCTCGTCCTGCGGGGCGGCGAAGTTCTGCACGGTCAGATGCTCGATGCGCACGCCTCCGGCGTGCCCGGTGAAGGCGTACTGGTTGACGTGCTGGCCGTCGAGCGTCGCGCCGGGCGCACCGAGGTAGGCGTCGCCGTCCTTCGGCACCACCTGGTCGTAGTTGCCGTTGCCGAGCCGGTGCGTGCCGGATGCGAGCCAGAACGTGGTACCCGCGGGACTCGCCTTCGTTTTCGCCACCAGGTCGCCGACCACGTTCGGATCCACGGTCACCGCGCCGGCCGGTGCGGTCGCGGGACCCGCGGGTTCCCGGTCGCACACCGCGGCCGCCGATCCGGCGAACGCCGCCGGGGAGGGGGCGGGTCTGTCCTCAGTGGACGACGAACTGCACGCGGTCAGTACCAGCAGGCCCAACAGCAACCAGCAGAACTTCACGATGTGGGGACCTCCTCGCGGTCGAAACGGAGCACAGTGGACAGAACCCGTGCGGATCCGGTGCCGACCAGTGTCGCGGCGGGCTCCTTGCGCCCGAACCCCGGCGAATACCAGCCCAGCACCGGTTTTTCCGAGCCACGGTGCACCGACCAGTCCAGTTCGGCCGGAAGCTCGAGCACCGCGGAACCGCCGTCCCAGCTCAGCCGTGCCGTGCTGCCATCCAGCTCGACCGACACCGCGGGGCCGAGATGGAAGGCGAGGCGGGTGCGATGTCGCCGCGAGCTGACCACCTCGTCGGAGATCTGCAGTTCGCCGTCGGCGAGCTGCACCCAGCGACGGTGCACGGCAGGGGCGTACCCGTCGTGCTCGGCGGACCAGCTTTCCGGGCCCTGGGTGAGGACACGAGTGCGTGCCTGCCGCGTCCACATGAACGGGCCGCCGGAGGTGGACTGGTCGCGGTCGTCGAGTTGCACCGTGTTGTGCCCGAGCGTGGAACGGAAGTAGGAACGCCACTCGGGTTCGCCGTGATAACAGAACGTGCCGGGGTCGGCGAGGATGTCGACCCCGTTGTGCCGAACCTCGACCGAGAGCGCATCGGCGTGCGCGTGTGCGGCGATCGAGAGGAACCCGTGCGGCCCGCCGTCACACCGGCACCAGATTTCCTTGTCCCGCAAGATGGTCAGCCCGGCGTCGGCGAAGTGGTCCTGCCGTTGCGGCGGGCGGGGCGTGGTCAGTTCAGGTCTTTCGGCCAGCGCGGCGAACAGCGTGGTCCGGACGTCGGCGCGTGGCACCTTCGGCCACCAGTCGAGGCGGCCGAAGAGCGCATCACCGGTGGACAGCAGCGAAGCCCAGCGGTCCACGCCTTCGCCGTCCACGACCAGCCCGATCCCGTCATCGGCGTCGCCCTGCCGCGGCGGCCGGAGCTTGTCGTCCACAATGGACGAGAGCGCGTCGGTCATGCGCAGCAGAACCAGCCAGGTCGATTCGGGTACCGGGGTGCCCGCGGCCTGGGCTTCGAGTGCGGCTGTGAGGCCGAGTTCCAGGACGAGCCCGTGGTACTCCGTCGCCAGTTCACGGTTGAGACCGGACTCGAAAGTGTTGCGTGCCAAGTGTTCGTCGAGTGACGACACTGCTTGGGTGCGCCACAGCGTCGATTCCGGGAACCACGGGAACGCGCAGGATGCGGCGAGCTGACCCGCGGACTCGGCGATGACGTGGTTGTTCGCCGAAGATCCCCGGCTGGGGAACGCGGCGAGCCAGCGCTGATGGTGCCAGATCTGGTGCAGCGCCTCGGGATTGTCTTCGAACAGGCCCGGCGCGCCCACCCAGCCGTCGAGGAGGCGGCGGGTCCACACCCACGACAGCAGCCGGATGCCGAGCTCGATCCCGCTGACCCAGTGCACCCCGCGCAGCGGCGGATTGGCCGACCACCAGGACTTCAGGTGATCGGCGACCCGCTCGGCGTAGCGGTCCTCACCGGTGAGCGCGTAGGCGGCGGCGAGCACGGTGAGGTGCTGGTGCCGCGACGGTTCCCAGATCTGCTTGATGTCACCGACCGAGTCCTCGCTGCGGTACGGGATGTCGAAGGAGTACACATCGGACGGTGCGCGCCGCCCGGTTTTCGGGTCGAACGACCAGTCCGGTCCCGCCATGTCGTCGCGCTGGACACCGAAATACTCGGCACGCCCGTCGAGGAGCCGGTCGGCCTTCGCGATCACCGCGGCTGCCGCGTCGGGCGGCACCGTCCGGAACACGTTCGACGGCAAGGGGGTGGGAAAATCGCGCTGGGCAAGCCAAGCCGCTTCACTCGGCATCGCCGCGATGCGGCGCCACCGCCGCTTGCGCACGACATCGACGACCCGGCCACGGATCTCCGGGCCGCCCATGCGCCGAAGCCGCCGTACATACCAGCCGGGACCCATCATGACGGCACCTCGATTCGAACCGGAACGCCCGTGGCGAGGCTGGTTTGCGTCGCCAGCGTGGCCAGCGTGGTCGAGACCAATGAGTGCAGCGGGATCGGCATCGGACCACCGGAGGCGACCGCCTCGACGAACGCGTCGAGCTCCGCCTGCTGCCCCTTGTCGCGCCCCTTGGGAATGCGCGGGCCCGACCACTTCTTGCGGGAGAACACCGATGCCCGCAGGAAATCGTCGAACTTGAGCACCTTGCCGTCGCCGAGCAGGTCGATCGTCTCCTTCTGGAACCCGGTCGAACCGCTGGTGACGTAAGAGATCGTGGCGGTCGAGCCGTCCGGGTAGCGCAGGAAGATCTGCTGGTCCGTGGTGCCGCAGGCGTAGACGGCGATCGGCTCGGACTCCAGCAGCCAGCTGACCGTGTCGATGAAATGCCCGCCCTCGCCGGCGAAGCGGGTGCCTTCGGTGTCAGCCTGGTTGTACCAGCTGCTGGATTCCAGCTGCCCGGCGTTGACCAGATACCGCACGGACGCGGGACCGACGCGCCTGCCGAACTGCGCCTTCGCCTCGTGCAGCAGCGGCGCGAAGCGGCGGTTGAACCCGACCTGCAGCCGGTCGTTGCCGGATTCCTCAATCGCCGCAAGGATCTTGCCGACCTCGGCTTCGGTGAGCGCGAGCGGTTTCTCGACGAACACAGCCTTTCCGGCGAGCAGCGCGCGGCGGGTCAGCTCGGCGTGCGAGCTGTGCCGCGTCACCACGAACACCGCGTCGATCGCATCGTCCTCGAGTACCGCGTCGACATCCGTGCTCGCGTCGACGAAACCGAACTTCCGGCGCGCGTTGGCGCCGGACAGCGCGGAGGTGGTGGCGACACGGGTCAGCTCCACATCGTCCCGTTCGGACAGATGCGGCAGCAACATCGAGGACGCGTAGTTGCCCGCGCCGATGAACCCGACCCGGATGCGGCCCAGCGGATGTGCCGTGCGGGCCGGAGCGGGCACCGGCGTGGCGGCCACGACGGGTTGAGAGACCTCGGGCACCGCGTCGGGATACCGGAACAAAACCGCGACCGCCTTGAGTTCGCCGGCGTTGAGCCGCTGGTAGGTTTCGACCGCCGTCGAGAAATCCGCGACGTGGGAGATCAGCGGTTCCACATTGACGCGTCCGCGCGCGGCGAGATCGAGGAAGCATTCGATGTTGCGCCGTTCGGTCCAGCGCACGTAACCGATGGGGTAGTCGCGGCCTTCGAGCTCGTACGACGGGTCGTACCGGCCGGGGCCGTACGAGCGGGAGAAGCGGACGTCCAATTCCTTTTCGTAGTAGGCATTCCACGGCAGGTCGAGCCGGCTCTTGCCGATGTCGATCACGCGCCCGCGGTCGCGGGACAGCCGCGCGGCCAGCTCCACCGGCTCGTTCGTGTTGCCGCCCGCCGCGAGATAAACCTGGTCCACGCCGTGTCCGCTGGTCAGCTCGGCGACCGCGGCATCGACGAGCTCGGAGCCCGGCGCGCCGCACACCACGGCACCGAGCTTTTCCGCCAGCTCACACCGGCCTGGGTCCGGATCGACGCCGAGCACGCGCACCCCGGACGCGGTCAGCAGCTGCACGACGAGTTGCCCGATCAGGCCCAGCCCGATCACCAATGCGATATCGCCCAGCTGCGGCTCACCGCGCCGAACTCCTTGCAGCGCAATGGAGCCGACCGTGCCGAATGACGCGTGTCGCGGGTCGAGCCCGGCAGGCACCCGCGCATACAGGTTCTTGGGCACCCAGTTCAGTTCCGAGTGCAGTGCGTGCTCGTTGCCGGCGCACGCGACGAGGTCACCGACCGCGACGTCGGCGGCTTCCCCGCTGCCCACTTCTTCCACGACCCCGACGAGCGAATATCCCAGCGGGGTATAGGAATCCAGCTTGTTCATCACCTTGCGATAGGTCGCGGTGACGCCGTTCGTCGCGACGCTCTGCATGACCTTCGCCACCTGGTCCGGGCGGGAGCGGGCCTTGCCGACCATCGACATGCTCGCTTCGGAGACCTTCATCATCTCGGTCCCGGTCGAGATCAGCGAAAAAGCCGTTCGCACCAGGACTCCGCCGGGTTTGCACGCCGGTGCCGGGACGTCGAGGAGCGCCAGCTCCCCGCTCTTGTAGTTCTGCACTACCTGCTTCACGACGCTCCTTGAGACGTTGCACTCCGGTACCAGTATTCGAGAGTCAAGATGTGCCAAAGGTGTTTCGACCGGTCCTGTTGCCCGGAGGCGTCCTCGTCGACGAGGCGGCGCAGCGCGTCCTGCCGCAGGAAACCGGAGCGCACGAGGACACCGTCGTTGACGACTTCCCTCATCAACGGCGCCAGGTCCCGGCTCATCCACGCCCGCAACGGCGCGCTGAACAGGCCCTTCGGCCGGTACACGATCTCCCGCGGCAGGATCGCCGTCGCGGCTTCTTTCAGCGCCGCTTTCCCTTGCCGTTTCACGATTTTCCGGTTCCCGGGGATCGCGAATGCCGCCTTGACGACCTCGACGTCCACGAACGGCACGCGTACCTCGGTGGACGCGGCCATGCTGGAGCGGTCGGTGTAGGCGAGGTTGAGGCCGGGCAGGAACAGTCGCGCGTCCGCGAGGCACATGCGGTTGACGAAGTCGGTCAGCCGGTTGTCGTGGTAGGTGTTGGCGTGCTCGGTCAGCACGTCGTCCACCACGGGCGCGAGATCCGGATTGAGCAAGCCGGCCAGCTCGGCCTGGTCGTACATCGTGTAGCTGCGCCGGAAAGCGGTTTCTTCGGGCAGCTCGGCGAAGGACAGGAAGCGCTTGGCGAACCGGACCGTCCGGTACCCGCGCTTCGCCGACGCCACCGGCAACCGGTCCACAATGGACTCGACAGGACGGCGCACCGCGCCGGGAACCCGCTGGTACCGCAACGCCAAGAGGTTCGCCAGATGCTTGCGGTATCCGGCGAACAGCTCGTCCGCGCCCATCCCCGACAGCATCACCTTCACCCCGGCCTCGCGGGCCGCGCTGCAGATGAGGAAGGTGTTGATCGCGGCGGG
The DNA here is from genome assembly GCF_009707865.1 of Amycolatopsis pithecellobii. GTDB lineage: Bacteria > Actinomycetota > Actinomycetes > Mycobacteriales > Pseudonocardiaceae > Amycolatopsis_E > Amycolatopsis_E pithecellobii. The sequence goes on along the minus strand of NZ_WMBA01000072.1, from coordinate 14,893 downwards.
ATCACCGATCGGCTCGTCCAGGTGGTAGGTCATCCGCGGCAGCAGATCGAGCACCTGCGGCGCGATCTCGATCTCGTGCAGGTCCACCCCGAACTGTGCGGCGACCTGCCGTGCGTAACGCAGATCGTCCGGCATCGCCTCGAACTTCGCGTCCTCGGCCCGGAAACCGATGGTGTACGCCGAAATCCCCGGCTGATGCTTCGCCGCGAGCGCGGTCAGGTAGCTCGAGTCGAGCCCACCGGACAGGAAAGTCGCGACCGGAACGTCGGCGAGCAGGTGCTTGCGTGTGGACTCCTCGATGACCGCGCCCAGATCGGGAAACGGCGCCTCGGCGGCCTCCGCGGCGATGTCCTGAATGGACCAGTACCGGCCCTGGTCGATCCGGCCGTCGCGGCGCACCCGCAGCCATGAACCCGGCGGCAGTTTCTCGGCCTCGCGGAACGCGCAGCGGGCGTCCGGCACCCAGTAGTACAGCAGCGACGCGATCATCGCGGCGTCATCGACGTGCAACGATCCGCCCAGCTCGTTGGCAAGCGCTTTCAGCTCGGACGCGAAGACCAGGCCACCGCCCCGCCGGACGAGAAACAGCGGTTTGATGCCCAGCTGATCGCGGGCCAGTACCAGGTCGCCGGTGCGCTCGTCGAACACCGCGAACGCGAACATGCCGCGCAGCCGCGGCAGGCAGTCGGTGCCCCAGCGGCGCCAGGCTTCCAGCAGCACCTCGGTGTCCGACGTGCCGCGAAACCGCACCCCCGCCGACACCAGCTCTGCCCGCAGTTCCGGCGCGTTGTACAGCTCACCGTTGTACGTCAGCGCGAGACCGTCGGAAACCATGGGCTGCGCCCCGGTTTCCGAAAGGTCGATAATGGACAGACGGCGGTGTCCCAAGTGGACATCGCCGAAGTCGTACCGGCCTTCCCCGTCCGGGCCACGGTGGGCGAGTGTCTTGGTCAGCCGGTCGGTCAGCGGGCCGCCGTCCGGCCACCGGACGGCGCCTGCGATTCCGCACATCGTCAGTCCTCCTGCGAGCCGACCGGGGCGAACCGTCTGGTCGGCAGTTCACCGTTCTTCGTGCCGTTGGTGTGCACCGAAACCGGTGGGAGTTTCCTGGTCTCGTCCGATCTCCGCGGCGGGGCGACCCGGCCGCGTACCGCGGTGTGCAGGTTGTCCCACAGCGTGCCGTCCGTGCTGTCTTTCGGATCCGGATCGACGAGCACGACGCCGATCACGGTGATGTCGCAGTCCGCCAGCTGTCGCGCCACCGTGTGCAGCCATGCGGTGTTCGCGTATCCGGTGCGCACCACGAGCACCGTTTCGCGCCCGAGGTGCGTCAGATCAGTCCAGGCCGTACCGGGCCGCACCGAACCGACGCCGAGCCGTAGTTCGCCGGGTTGTACCGGGCCCAGCAGCGCGCCGCTGTCGGTGATCCGGATTTTGTCCGCGCTGCCCATGGCGGCCAGTTCCTGGTTCGGGAGATCGTCGATGACGACGACCGCCGTGGTGTCCGCGAGCTCGCCTGCGATGTCGAGCGCGAGCCGTGCGGTGACCCTGGGCGCACCGAGTTCCAGCAACGACACCGAACCCGCGTCCTCGCGGACGATCCGGACCAGCGTCGCGGCGAGGCGTTTCCTTGCCGCGGCTGGTTTCCCGCGCCAGAACCGGCGGCGTGGCAGCTGTGCGATGACCGAGGCGCCGAGGTTCGCCGCGACTTCGCGGCGCAGTACCGGCCGGTCCCGCACGATGGCCGTCACCGCGGCCAGCGCGAGTCCGATCACGAATCCCAGCACCAGCCCGATTCCGCCGTCCGTCGCGGCCGTTTTCAGCAGTGAGTGCGGCAAAACCTGTGGCGCGTCCACGATCTGCGTGCCCGCGGCGATCTGCGGGGAACCGATCCCGGCCTGCTGCGCTTGGGAGTTGAAGTCGGAGATCTTCGAGGTCAGGTCCGCACGCTGGCTGTAGAGGGTCTCCAGCGTCGTCGCGTTCGCCTTGCCGCCCTTCGCGGTTTCGGTCGCGATCTGCGTGTCGACCTGGTTCAGCTGGGCCTGGGCCTGATTGCGCTGATTGACAAGGGCCTGCGACTCCGCGTCGGCCGCGGCTTGGTTGCGCTGCACGTGATCGGCGATGAACGCGTCGCCGAGTGCCTTCGCCTTCGCGGTCGCGTCGGCGGCGCTCGTGCCCTGGACGCTGATCTGCATGACATTGTTCGTCAGCCCGAGGCCCTGGTACTTCTTCATGAAGTCGTCGGCGGATTCGGTGCTGTGCAAGGATTTCAGTGCCGCGTCGGCGATCTTGGTGGTGCCCAGCACGGCGATGTCGGTGCGCATCAACGTCCCCGAGTCGGTCGGGGAGTCGTCCGCGTGGATCACCAGCAGCTTGGTGACGGCGGTCGGCGGCGCGGGCATGACGACGGCGACCGCGAGACCTCCGAGCAGGCCGATGAGTGCGGCCGCGAGCCACATCCGGCGCTTGCGGCGGACCGCGACGACGAGCCGCTGGAGATCGACCAGGGGCGGAGAAGTGGTTGGGGTACTCACGCTGAACCTGCCATCACATCGTGGTCGCTGCCGACCTCGGGCTGTTCGGGCGAAGTGGGGCGGACTGGCTGCGTCAGGACGACACCGAGCACCTCGTGACCGGCGTCTGCGCACGCCTCCGCGATGCCGACGAGCTCCCACGCCGTTCTGCTGCCGACGGTGAGCACGACGAGAACTCCCGCCACGTGCAGGTCTTCCGGCACTGTCGGCCGGTCTGGGACAACCTCGGCGACACGCAACGGAGTGCGTTTTCCTGCCGCCGCGGCGAGCTGGGTCACCGCCCGGTGCGCCGGTGCGTCACCCTCGGGAACGAGCGTGAGCACCGGCCTGGTGGTGTTGAGCCGATTCAGCACCCGGCGGTAACGCGCGTCCCGGTTCAGCTCATCGGCGGAGATGCTCAGCTCCGGCAGATCCCATGGCTGGTCGGCGCGCACCAGCCGCCGCAGCGCCGCGACAAAGCCTTGGCGCGCCTCGGGTTTCTGCTCAGGAATGTCCACTGTGCCCAGTACCGTCGAGCTCAGTGCCGCACCGATCTCCGATTCACCGCGCAGCCGCTTGTCCGCCCGCGCCGCGAACAGATGTCCGAGCACGCCGAGCAACAGGAACAGTGCCGCACCACCCGCGGTCAGCTGGGTCATCGTGGGCGCGGCCGCACTCGTCGGCCGCTCGGCCGGACCCAGCACCGCCATGTTCGCCGAACTTGTCGCGGCGTCGGCCTGGTTCAGGTTGTTCATCGCCTGCTCCAGCGAAGTCCGCAGACCTTCGAGCTGAGTGCGGACCTGCACGCTTTCCACCGTCAGGTTGCTGCCGGTCTGCTGCCCCAGCTCGCTGATCCGCTGCACCGCGACCGCGACCTGCTGGCGCAGTGCTTCGCGCTGCTCCTGGGCGATCTGCGCGGCCGCGTCGGTCGAACCGCTGATGAGCTGGGTGGAGTAGCGGACAAACTCGGCGGCCACCTTGTCCGCGAGCTGCTGCGCGTGCTCCGGGGTGTCGGCGGCCGCGCTGATGGTCACGACATTTCCGTTGGCGACCGACGAGGTCACCTTGTCTTTCAGCTCGGCACCCGTGGTCTGCCAGCTCAACCCCGCGGCGGCTCGGTCGAGGACCACCGAACTGGTCGCGACCTGCGCCTCGGTGAGCAGTTCGTCGGCTTGCCGCGGGCCCTGCAACAACACGCTGGAGGTGGTCCGGTAACCGGGGGAGAGCAGCAGGGAGGCGCCCGCCCCGACGAGTCCCCCCACCACGGCGAGCACGATGAGTAACCGCCACCGCCGGCGCACGAGCCGCCCGACGGCGGACAGGCGCACTGTTTCGTCACTCAACGCGGATCTCCCCTCCAAAGAAATGCGTTGCCCCCGGCGAAGCTGGGCTTCCACCAACCTCGTCGCCACGATTCCCGCGTTGGTTACAGATCCACCCGCGTCTTGTTCAAAACGCGATCGTTGGTTATCGACCGGCTCCGGAGCCAGGTGGAACCAAACTGTCATATGCGGCAAGCAATGCCTTCGCGGACTCACGCCAGGCGAGCGGACCTGCCACCCTCGCCTGCCCGATTTTGCCCATCCTGGCCCGTTCTTCGGGGTCATCGAGCAATTTTGCGATCAGCCCGGCGAACGCGGACTCGTCGTTCGCCGGCGCGTAGACGGCGGCCTCCCCCGCGGACACCCGTGCCTCCTTGAGCTCGAAGGACACGATCGGTTTGGCCATTGCCATGTATTCCATGACCTTGTTCATGGTTGACACATCGTTGAGCGGGTTACGCGGATCCGGTGACAGGCAGACATCGGAACTGGACAGATAGCGCACGAGGTCTTCATCGGGAATACGTCCGGTGAATTCCACCTGGTCACGCAGGCCCAGTTTTCCAGCGAGTGTGACCATTTCGTCGAAAGTGTCCCCGGCGCCGACGAACACCGCATGCCAGTCGCTCCGCTGCTCCCGCAGCAGCGCCAGCGACCGCAGCGCGTAGTCGACGCCGTCCTGCGGGCCCATCACGCCGAGGTAGCAGAGCAGGAACGGCTTGCCCTGCTTGAGTTCCGGTTCGGGCGGCACCTGCCGGAACCGTTCCACCGCGGGCGCGCTGCGCACCACGTACACGTCCTCCGGACGCTTGCCACCACGACTGATCGCGACGTCCCGGTAGCTTTCGTTCGTCGCGACGACCACGTCCGCGGTCCGGTAGGTCGCCCGCTCCATCGCGAGAACGCCGCGATACAACAGATCCTGACCGCGGTCGAACCGCGACAGGTACAACTCGGGGACCAGATCGTGCTGGTCGAAAAGGAACTTGGCGCCGCGGCGCTTGAGCATCCTGGCGACCAGGAACAGCAGGTCCGGCGGGTTGCAGGCATGCACGACATCGACAGGGCCGACCCGGCGGGCCAGCCGGAACGTGTGCCACAGCGCGGATCCGTACTCCTGGAGATACCCGATCGGCCCACCGGTCGCGGCCTTGAGCGGGTACCGGAGAATGTGCACCCCGTCGATGACGGCTTCCGGCTCGGTGTCCCTCTTTGTCCCTTGTGGACAGATGACGTGCACTTCCCAGCCCGCGTCGCGCAGCGTGGTGCATTCCTGCCAGACGCGCCGGTCAAAGGGCACCGAGAGGTTTTCGACGAGGACAAGCGCTTTACCAGGCAAGGCCAAAATATCCCTCTTCGGTCCGGCGCACGTCGGCGTCCGGAAGGCGGACGAGGTCGATCAGGATGTGCTCGCCCCCGTGCGGCAATGCGTCCACTACGGACGGATCTGTCGACCCGACGAGGCATACCTCGGCATGGTCGAGCACCTCTTCCACCGACCCGGCCAGCAGCTGACCCAGATGCGGCAGACGCGCTTCGATGTACTCGCGGTTGGCCCCCATCAGCCGGGACAGGCTCACGTTCGCGTCGAAGATGCGCAGGTCGTATCCCTTGCCCAGCAAGCGTTCCGCGAGCTCGACGAGCGGGCTCTCCCGCAGGTCGTCGGTGCCGGGCTTGAACGACAGTCCAAACAGGCCGATCTTGCGCTTCCCCGTGCGCGCCACCAGGTCGAACGCCCGGCGCAGGTGTTCGTCATTGGAGGGCAGGACATGCGCGAGGATCGGCACCGCGACGTCGGCGCGATGGGCGGCATAGACCAGGCCGCGCAGGTCCTTCGGCAGGCACGAACCGCCGAACGCGAACCCGGGCCGCAGGTAGGCGGGGCTGATGTTGAGCTTGCGGTCGGCGAGGAACACGTCCATCACGCGGTGCGAGTCCAGCCCGATGGCCCGGCAGATCGCGCCGAGTTCGTTGGCGAAGCCGATTTTCAAGCCATGGAAGGCATTGTCGGCGTACTTCGCCATCTCCGCGACCGGGATCTGCACGCGGAACACGTCACCGGGAAGGCCTTCGTAGAGCGCCGCGACCGCGTCACCGCTGGCCGCGTCGATCTCGCCGATGACGGTCTTCGGCGGCTCGAAGAAGTCCCGCACACTGGTGCCTTCGCGCAGGAACTCCGGGTTGACCGCGACGCCGAAATCGACACCCGCGGTCAGGCCGGAGGCCTTTTCCAGGATGGGCACCAGAAGTTCCAGGCAGGTGCCCGGCAACATGGTGCTGCGAAAGACGATGGTGTGCCGGTGGGTCTGTTCCTTGAGCGCTGCGCCGATCTGTTCGGTCACGCGTTCCAGGTAGGTGGTGGAAAGGCTGCCGTTGGGTTCCGACGGCGTGCCGACGCAGATCAGCGAGATTTCGCTGTGTGCGATGGCTTCCGCGACGTCTTCGGTGGCTCGCAACGCACCGCTGCGCACGACCTCTTCGGTCAGCTCACCGATCCGTTCCTCGACCACGGGGGCGCGCCCACTGCGCACCAGCCCGACCTTCACCGGGTTGACATCGACCCCAACGACCTCGTGGCCGCGGCTCGCGAGGCACGCGGCGGACACGCAACCGACATAGCCGAGCCCGAAGACACTGATCTTCATGAAAGAACTCCCGCCGCATCCGACTGCCCCAATGGTCGGATGCGGCGGGAGTGTCGTTACAGCCCAGCGGTTTCGTGAAAAAGTGCCTTGCTGCCGGGATGTTTAGAAATTGGCCGCCTCAGGGATGACGTCCTTCGCGAAGGACTCGAACGGCTTGAGATCGGGAACCGTTGGGCAGGCACCGATCGCGACGTCCACGCCCAGTCCCGCGAGGCGGCGCAGCTCCGCCAGTAGCTCCCCGCTCTTCTCGCCGTTCGGGCCAATATCCAGGACGGTGTATACGGTTTTGGTGATTTCGGCGTAATCGCGGCCCTCTTTTGCGCAATGGTCGCGCAGTACGTCGAGTTTGTGTTCCAGGTCAGGGCCGTTGAAGATGTTGCAGGCGTCGCCGTACTTCGCGACGAACCGCAGCGTCTTCTGCTCGCCGCCACCGCCGACCATGATCGGCAGGCGCGGTTTGGCCAGCACCTGCGGATGGTTCATCAGCCGTTCGGCTTGGATGTAGTCACCTTCGAACGGGCCGTCGTCGTCGGAAAACATCTGCTTGATGTAGCGCAGCGCCTCTTCGAGCATTTCGAACCGTTCCTTGGTGGACGGGAACGGGAAACCGAGCCCACGCGACTCCTCCTCGTTCCAGCCGGCGCCGATGCCGAGCACCGCACGCCCGCCGGAGAGCACGTCGAGCGTGGTGATCGCCTTGGCCAGCACACCGGGCTGCCGGTAGATCACGCCGGTGATCAGCGCGAGCAGCTTGGCCCGTTCGGTGTGCGCGGCCAGGTAGCCGAGCGTCGTGTAGGCCTCGAGCATGTCGTTCTCGGGCGGCCCGACGACCGAGATCTGGAAGAAATGGTCCATCACCGCGAGGTATTCGAACCCGGCTTCGTCCGCGGCACGCGCGACGTCGGCCAGTTCGGTACCCAGCTTGGCTGGACCATTGGGCCACGTGAAATTGGGGATCTGCAGTCCGAGTTTCATGAAACAACCTCCGCGACCGAACCTATACCCGGAGTCACTCCAGGGTCAGATTTCGTTGATGGCATAGAGCTGATCGTGCAGCGGGTCGGTGACGAACACGGTGCCGGTGCGCCCGCTGACGGCGATTCCACCCGGATTGATCCCCAGCGAAAGCTCGCCGGTGATCTTTCCCGCGGCACCGTCGATCTTCACGATCCCGTCGGGTCCGCCATTGGCGTAGACGGTGTGGCTCGGCTCGTGCACGGCGACCGACGACGCCTCGCTGCGGAGCAGGATCCGCGCGCGCTCCGTGTGTGAAGCACCGTCGATCACCGACAGGTGGTGAATTCCCGAATTGGCCACATACAGCGAGTTGCTCGGCTCGTGCAGCGCCAAACCCGCCGGCGCCCGGCCCACCGGAATGGACACCGTGAACTCACCCGACGACAGGTCGAGGACCTCGACCGTGCCTGCACCCACGTTCGTCAGGTAAGCGACGCCGCGCCCGCTGTCGACGCGGATGCCGCCGAACCCGTTGCCGGGTCCGTGCAGCACGTCGACGACCGCCCCGGCGACCGTGTCGATCACGGCGACCGAGCCAGTGGCCCCGCCGGCCGCATAAAGGCGGTTCTTCCCACGGTCGAGGTCGACGACGGCGGCGCCGGGGCCGCTCGCTATGACGGTGCGAATCCGGCCATAGGGATCGAGCACGGTGACGGTGCCCGCGGCCTCGCTTGCCACATACACCGAGCCGGTGCCCTCGTCGACCGCCAGATCGGTGGGCGGGCCGCCGATGGCGACGCGCGCGCTGCCGAGAATGGACAGGCTGGCGTCCCCGTTTCCGACGTAAAGGCACGAATTCACCGCCACCAGCGTCGGTTCCGGTCCGGCGGGAATAGTGGTGACACGGGGCGTGGCACTCGCAGGGGTAATCGCGATGGCGCCGGCACCCGCCATCAGAGTGAAAAGTGCACGCCTGCCGAACACCACGCCTCCCTTGTGAAACTCTAACCCCAAGCGCGGTGTGATGTCGGTCCTGACGAGCACGAGAACACCGTTACGGTGGAACTTTCGCCGACCGTCCACGCGTTCACTTGTCGGACGAAAGGAGGCGTAGCGGCAGTGCACAGGCATCAGAACGGATTGAAGACAGCGCTGTTGCTGGGCCTCCTGAGTGCGATCATCGTCGGGATCAGCTCGCTGTTCGGGCGCGCCGCGTTGTTCATCGGGTTGCTGCTGGCGCTGGGCATGAATGTCTACGCCTACTTCAATTCGGACAAGCTCGCGCTGCGAGCCATGCGGGCGCGGCCGGTTTCGGAGGCCGAGCAGCCCGCGATGTACCGGATCGTGCGTGAGCTCGCGACGTCGGCCCGTCAGCCGATGCCGAGCCTGTTCATCAGCCCGACGGCGGCGCCGAACGCGTTTGCGACCGGCCGCAACCCGCGCCACGCGGCAGTGTGCTGCACGACGGGGATCCTCGACCTGCTCAACGAACGCGAGCTGCGTGCCGTGCTGGGGCATGAGTTGTCGCATGTGTACAACCGGGACATTTTGATTTCCTGCGTGGCCGGTGCGCTGGCCAGCATGGTGAGCGTGCTGGCGAACCTGGCGATGTTCGCCGGGGTGTTCGGCGGCGGTGATCGCGAGGAAGGCAACCCGCTGGTCTCGCTGTTGTTGATCCTGGTGGGCCCGATCGCGGCCGCGGTGATCCGGCTGGCGGTGAGCCGCTCGCGGGAGTACCAGGCCGACGCGTCGGGTGCCCAGTTGACGGGGGATCCGCTGGGCCTGGCCTCAGCGCTGAAGAAACTGGAAGTCGGCACCTTGCGCGCCCCGCTCGTCCCGGAGCCGCGGCTGGTGTCGCAGTCGCACCTGATGATCGCCAACCCGTTCCGGCCCGGCGAGTCGTTCTCCCGCCTGTTCTCGACCCACCCCCCGATCGCCGACCGCATCGCACGCCTGGAGGAAATGGCCCGCCGGCCTTACTGAGGTGGGCCGTGGTGTCGCGTCGCCGAGCCCCGGTGTTCGCGCTTGGGGAGCGGCACTCGCGCGCCGAATCGGCCCTCAGCGCCCGACAGTTCCGGCACACGCCGTGCGAATCCGGCGCTCAGGGCGCCTGTGCTTTGGCGCGCAGGTGCGCCGAATCCGGCACTCGCGCCGCGGTGTTCGAAGTCCGCGCCCGCCGCGTCGGGTAGCTGCGCCACCGATCCTGGCGTTGGCGCCCGACAGTCTCGGCACCCGTCCCGAGACTCCGCCGCTCAGCTCCGGGCGAAGCCGGGACTCGCGCCGCCGAGGCCCGCCGGCCCTACTGACCTCCGCCCGCGGCGTGCGCCACCGCGATCACGTAGTCCCCGTAACCCGACTTCGACAGTTTCCGCCCCAGCGCGAGGCACTGGTCGGCGTCGATGAAACCCATACGCAGCGCGACTTCCTCGAGGCACGCGATGCGCACGCCGGTCCGGTGCTCCAGTACCTGCACGAACTGCGCGGCCTCCAGCAGCGAATCGTGCGTTCCCGTGTCCAGCCACGCGAAGCCACGCCCGAGATCGACCAGTTTCGCGCGTCCCCGCCGCAAGTAGGTCAGGTTGATGTCGGTGATCTCCAGCTCGCCCCGCGCCGACGGTTTCAGCGCGCGGGCGATCCGGACGACCTCGTTGTCGTAGAAATACAGCCCGGTGATGGCCTTGCTCGACTTGGGTTGCGCCGGTTTCTCCTCGATCGTGATCAGCCGCCCGGTCTCGTCGGTCTGGCCGACACCGTAGCGCTGCGGGTCCTTCACGTGATACCCGAACAGCACGCAACCGTCCAAAGTGGACACCTCTTGTCGCATGAGGCCGGAGAAGCCTTGCCCGTAGAAGATGTTGTCCCCGAGGACGAGCGCTACGTCGTCGTCGCCGATGAAGTCCGCGCCGATCACGAACGCCTCGGCGAGCCCGTTGGGCGCGGCCTGTTCCGCGTAGCTCAACCGCAGCCCGAACTGGTCCCCGTTACCCAGCAGGCGCCGGAAGTTCGGCAGGTCCTCGGGCGTAGAGATGATCAGGATCTCGCGGATGCCGGCGAGCATGAGCACCGAGATCGGGTAGTAGATCATCGGCTTGTCGTAAACCGGCAGGAGCTGCTTGGACACCGCCTGGGTGATCGGGTGCAGGCGCGTACCACTGCCGCCGGCCAGCACGATGCCCTTCATCGGGTTCCTCTCGTCGGGTTCACCTTCCGGAGAGCCAGGGTAGTGGCTTGCGGTGGGGAATAGGCCCGAGTGAAGCCACGTTGGCCCGATCATGCGCGTTGACATCTGGTCGGATGTGGTCTGCCCGTGGTGCTACATCGGTAAGCGGCGGTTCGAACACGCCCTCGCCGGCTTCGATCGGCGGGACGAGGTCGAGGTCGTCTACCGCTCGTTCGAGCTCAATCCCGATATGCCCCGTGGCGAGGTCAGCCCCAAGGCACAGCTGCTGGTGGCGAAGTTCGGCAAGACCGAAGCCGAGGTCCGCGAGATCGACGCGCAAATGGAGCAGCTCGCCGCCCGGGACGGGCTCGAGTACAACCTCTCCGACGGCATCGTCGGCAACACCTTCGACGCGCATCGGGTGTTGCACCTCGCCAAGGAGCGTGGGTTACAGCAGGCGGCCACCGAGCAGTTCTTCAAGGCGTACTTCACCGAAAAGCGCTCCTTGTTCGACGCGGAGTCCCTGGCGGATGTCGCCGTCGCGGCGGGTCTGGCGCGTGACGAGGTGCTCACCGTGCTCAAGGAAGGCACGTACGCCGACGAAGTCCAAGAGGACATCGCGCGGGCCCGTGCCCTCGGCGCGAACGGGGTGCCGTTCTTCGTGCTGGACAACCGTTACGGCGTGTCGGGCGCCCAGCCGACGGAGACCTTCACGGCGGCCTTGACGAAGGCTTTCCAGGCCTAGGCCTGGAAAGACAGTATCAGCAGCGTGCCGATGTGGCCGTTCTCGATCCGCCCAGCCGTCCCGGAATACGTCCGTGCACCCCGGCGGAGCGGGTGTCTTGTTTTCAAAACCCCGGCGTCGTCCACGATCAGTACACCGCCCGGCAGGCCCAGATGCTCGACGACATAGTCCCGCACCCTGTCGATGTCCCAATCCACCCGGCACCGCAACCGCTGCACCCGTACGGTGACACCTCGCCCACCTGCTCCGCCGGCCGTTCTTCCGCTCCACCCCCGCGACCAGGCCCGACACACACCCGAGCCCAACCCCGCGGCACCCACCGCACGAACCGACCTGCTACCCCTTCATGCACCCGATCCATCACGACAACGACCACCACTGCGACGATCTGCCACACGCCACCCAACTGCCGTTGCAGACTTGTCGACTCAGGTGCCATCGCGAACGCCAGTCAGGCATCCCTGCCTTCTTCCTTGGGTTGTCCCGGGCCAGTCGTAGGGTTCGGGGACCCGGGGGTGCCGGGTGTGGCTTTCAGGCATCTGCTGTTGGTGTGGCTTCCTTCGATTGGCCGCCCGGTACCCCTCGACGACTCGGCCGCTGATTGAAAATTGCGACTCGATCGCTGCGTAGGGATAGGTCGGCGAGGTCGTCTGTGGGACAACATGCTGGTGCGAGTCGGGAGATGCGGGTGGAACGTGCGTGGGCCGGGGTGGATATCGGCAAGGGACACCATCACGTCGTGGTGATCGACGCCGAGGGCACCCGGATGCTGTCGCGCCGGGTGAACAACGATGAGACGGTGTTGCTGGAGCTGATCGGACAGGTCACGGCGCTGGCCGACGAGGTGCGCTGGGCTGTCGATGTCAGCACCGGTGGCGCCGCATTGTTGCCGGCGCTGCTGGTCGCCCACGGCCAGCAGGTGTTCTACCTGTCCGGAAGCCAGGTCAATCGTGCTGCTGGCGGTTACCGGGGCGAGGGCAAGACCGACGCGAAAGACGCCGCGATCATCGCCGACCAAGTCCGCATGCGCCGGGACCTGACCCCGCTGCGCGTCGATAACGAGCTCATTGTGGAACTGCGGATGCTCATCGCCCGCCGCCGGGACCTCGCCGGTGACCGCGTCCGCCTGGTCAACCGGCTGCACGAGCAACTGTTGGGCATCAGCCCCGCCCTGGAACGCTTCCTGGACCTGACCAACCGCGGGCCGCTGGTCTTGCTCACCCACGTCCAGACCCCGGCTGCCCTCCGCCAACTCGGCGCGGCTGGACTCGAAGAATGGCTGCGCACGCAGAAGGTTCGCAACGCCACCACGCTGGCCGCCACTGTCGCGACAGCTGCGGGCTCCCAGCAGACCACCCTTCCCGGTGAGCGGTTGGCCGCGCAGCTCGTCGCGGACATGGCCAAGGGGGTGATCGCCCTCGATGAGCAACTCAAACACACCGACAAGCCCATCGAGGGCCGGTTTCGCCGCCACCGGCACGCCACCGTCCTGCTGAGCATGCCCGGCATAGGGACACTGCTCGGCGCGGAGTTCCTGGCCGCCACCGGCGGCGACTTGACCGCGTTCGCCTCCGCCGACCATCTGGCCGGCTACGCCGACCTGGCCCCAGCACCCCGCGATTCCGGCCGGATCAGCGGCAACCTGCACCGTCCCCGCCGTTACCACCGCGGCCTGCAACGCGCCCTCTACACCTCGGCCCTGGTCAGCATCCGCTACCACGACGCATCGCGAATCTTCTATGACCGCAAGAGATCCGAGGGTAAACGCCACACCCAAACCGTCCTCGCCCTGGCACGCCGACGTGTCAACGTCGTGTGGGCACTGCTGCGCGACCAGCGGTGCTTCGAGCCAGCACCGCCACAAGCTACCGCTGCCTGACGTAATCACCTTGACAACCTCATTGAAAATCGAGCGCTGGCACGCACGTTACGACGAGACCTACCCAAAAGGCGGCCGTGTCCCTATTCAGCAGTCGGCCGATGCCACCGTGGACGGTGACACCAAGCCCGGATCATGGACTCGATTGGGGCATCAGTGATGCCGAACCTAGCGACCACAACTCCTTGATCAGGAAACACGAAAAGGTAACGAGGGTGTACCGACTTCATCGTGCGCGCCAGCGGCAAGGCAACCGCCACGGTCGAACGCCCGGCCGGCAACCGGCCCGGCCGGATCTGGATTTCCGTACTGGCTTAGCTGACAAATGATGCTGTCGTCGACTTCGTGACGTACTCGATCGAACCTGGAAGCACCGTCCACACACCGACGAGAGTCAGACGAGCTGGTGCGCAATGTTCCCACCGGCGGAGGGCGGGTCTGCGTCAAGCCACCGAAGCAATTCCACAGGGATCTCCCGCGCGCGCCACCATACCGGGCAGCTCGTGCCCGACCTGCTCGGCAAGCCACACCGAGCTTGACCGCAGCGCGTCGAGGTCGACTCCGGTGTCGTAACCCATGCCTTCCAGGAGGTATACCAGATCCTCGGTCGCGATGTTGCCCGTCGCGCCCGGCGCGAACGGGCAGCCGCCCAAACCGCCGACCGACGCGTCCAGCACGGTCGCACCGGCCTCGACGGCGGCCAGAGCATTCGCATATCCGGTGTTGCGAGTGTTGTGGAAATGGCAGCCGATGACGCGCCCAGGCGAAGCGAGTGTGCCGACGAGCCGGCGAACCTGGCGCGGCACGCCGGTGCCGATGGAATCGGCGAGGATGAGCTCATCCGGCCCGGCCGCCAGCACTTCCTCCGCGATGGCCAGCACGGATTCGGCCGCCACCGCCCCTTCGAACGGACAACCGAACGAGACCGCCAGGCTGATCGTGCACCGGATGCCGTCCCGACGCGCGCGCTCCACCAAGCGGAGGCCGAGTTCCAGAGCTGCGGGTACAGTCGTGCCTTGATTCCGCTCGGCGAAGGCATTGGTTACCGGCAGTCCATAGCGGATCTCATCGATGCCGGCATCGAGAGCGCGGTGGTAACCACGTTCGTTCAACACCAGGGCGGCCCACTGGACGTCCACCGTGCGGTCAATCGATCGCAATACCGCCTCAGCGCCTGCCATCGCGGGAACACGGTTGTCGCGAACGAAACTGACCGCTTCCACCCGCCTCAGGCCTGCGGCTGCCAGCCTGTCGCACAGCTCGGCTCGTACTGACGGCTCCAGCACTCGGCGCTCGTTCTGCAGTCCGTCGCGCGGCCCGACGTCACACACCGACACTCTTCCGAGCACGTGCACACTCCTCACCAGTTCTGATGCACTGGATGAAATACCCGGTTCACTGAACGATACTGTGCACGTATACTCGGGTCAATGCCGCCGCAGGTCGCCGCGGCGGAACTGGACCTCTGGATCGCAGCTCGACACGTTGACATTGTCATGCCACCGCCAACCCGGAAACGACACGAGCCGAAGACCGACCCAGACATCATTGGAGTATTGATGTTTCGCAGCGCGACCGGAGTCGTCGAGGCCTGTAGTGTGCTGTTCGTGCCGGCGTATCGCCCGGAATTGTTCGAGAAAGCTTACCGCAGTGGCGTCGATGCGATAGTCAT
>NZ_WMBA01000071.1 GCF_009707865.1 Amycolatopsis pithecellobii | reverse complement strand
ACTAGGGGGAGCTCGGGGGCGAATAGGGGGGAAATGGCCGGGTGCGGCCGGGTTGGACCGGAGCCAGCCGGAGAAGACAAGATCGCCCCTCACCGCATTCATGCAGATGAGGGGCCGATCTGAGCAGGTCTAGGGGAGTGCCCCCGGTGAGATTCGAACTCACACTGGACGGGTTTTGAATCCGTTGCCTCTGCCAGTTGGGCTACGGGGGCGGCGCCGTCAGACTTTACGCGGCGTCCTTCCGCCCGAGACAGGCGGGGTAGCCCTGTGTAACCACGCTCCTCCAAGCGCCTGCAGACCCTCCGGGCCCCACGTGGTGAACGCCATCTCACGTTCTGCATCGTTCCCGGTAGGCTCATGTTCCGCGGTACGCCGCATCCCCGTTCCGTCGAGCACGCAGGAGGACCCCGGTGACCGAACAGGCTGCCGAGGCAGGCGGTGTCGCCACCGAGCCGCAGCGTAGGGTGCTCGTCGCCGAAGACGAAGCGCTTATCCGGCTTGACCTTGTCGAAATGCTGCGCGAAGAGGGCTACCAGGTCGTGGGCGAGGCGGGCGATGGCGAAGAAGCCATCAAGCTCGCCACCGAACTCAAGCCCGACCTGGTGATCCTGGACGTCAAGATGCCGAAACTGGATGGCATCGAGGCCGCGTCCAAGATCACCGGTGACCGGGTCGCGCCCGTGGTCATTCTGACCGCGTTCAGCCAGCGTGACCTGGTCGAGCGCGCCCGTGACGCGGGCACCATGGCCTACCTGGTCAAACCCTTCGCCAAACGTGACCTCGTGCCCGCCATCGAGCTCGCCATCAGCCGTTTCTCCGAGCTGCAGGCACTCGAGGCCGAGGTCGCGGGACTCACCGACCGGCTGGAGACCCGCAAGATCATCGACCGGGCCAAGGGCCTGCTGATGAGCAGGCAGGGACTGTCCGAGCCGGACGCCTTCCGCTGGATCCAGCGCACCGCGATGGACCGGCGCACCACCATGAAGGCGGTCGCACAGGCAGTGGTCGAAAGCATCGGTCAACGCCCCTGAGTTAACCCATTTGGGGTAACGCAGTACTACTATCCGTCGAGCACCCGGTTGTTGCTTTCCGGCAACCGGGTGTAAACACTGCATAAAACTTTGTGATGCGCGTCACGATGTGGATACAAGACGGCCAGTATCGCTGTGTAACGCTCCTCAGACGGCTACGTTTTGCGCCCAGTCAGGTTCCCTGCCACGGGGAACAGCCGCGCACCATCCGCGGCAGACAGGTATTGGGAGGAAACGAGTGTCAAAAGCACGACTCACCGGAGTCATCGTGCTGGCGGCCGCCGCATCGCTCGTCCTGGGCGCGTGCGCGGCACGAAACGACAGCAGCTCATCGGGTAACACCACGGGTTCCGCGGCGGCTCCGTCGCAGGCCGCCAACGCGGCGAACCCGGCGGGCGACGGCAAGGCCGTCTGTTCCGGTGTTTCACTGGCGTACGCGGGCACGATCAACGGGTCGAGCGCGGCGCTGGGCCAGAACATCCTGCGGGGCGCCGACCTGGCGGTGAAGCAGCACAACCAGGCCAACCCCGGCTGCCAGGTGACCCTCAAGCAGTTCGACACCGAAGGCAAGCCCGACAAGGCGCCCGGCATCGTCACCCAGGTGATCAGCGAGGCCGACATCATCGGTGTCGTCGGCCTGCCGTTCTCGGGTGAGTCCAAGGCCGCGGGCAACCTGTTCAACCAGGCGGGTCTCGTCACGGTCACCCCGTCGGCGACCAACCCCGCGCTGGCGAACAACGGCTGGAAGACCTTCTTCCGCGGCATGGGCAACGACGCGGTGCAGGGCCCGGCCGCGGCGAAGTTCCTCACCGACACCCTCAAGGCCAACAAGGTGTGTGTCATCGAGGACGACTCCGAATACGGCACCGGCCTGGCCGCGCAGATCACCCAGGCACTGGGTGCCAAGGCCAGCTGCTCGGACAAGGTGAAGACCGGTCAGACCGACTTCTCCGCGGTGGTCAACAAGATTTCCACCGAGAACCCGGACGCGATCTTCTACTCGGGCTACTACCCGGAGGCCGGTCCGTTCGCTCAGCAGCTCAACGACAAGGGCGTGACCGCGAAGTTCGTCGCGCCGGACGGTGTGAAGGACCCCGAGTTCGTCAAGGGCGCGGGCGCCGGCGCGAGCAAGGCGTACTTCACCTGCCCCTGCGTGCCGGAAGACAACTTCAAGGACTTCACCGCCGCGTTCAAGTCGACCGAGGGCGCCGACCCCGGTACGTATTCTCCCGAGGGCTACGACGTCGCCACTATCCTGCTCAAGGGCATCGACACCGGCATCAAGGACAGGGCCGGCCTGCTGAACTACGTCAAGAACTACGATGGTCAGGGGCTGACCAAGAGGTTCAAGTGGGACGCGAAGGGCGAGCTGTCCGACACTCCGGTGTGGAGCTACCGAGTGGAGAACGGCAAGATCGTCAACAACGGCCAGATCAGCTAGACACGACAGACGACAGGCATGCGCGCGGCACACACGTCGCGCGCATGCCTGATCCGTACCCGGGAATAGAGTGAACCCTTGCACCCCGCGACCACCGCTGTCCTGACCCAGACCGACAGCTGGATACAGTTCGACGTCCACGGCCTGGCAAACCAGTTCTGGAACAACACCATCGACGGCCTGGCGCAGGGCGGCATCTACGCCCTCATCGCGCTGGGCTACACCCTTGTCTACGGTGTTCTCAAACTCATCAACTTCGCCCACTCCGAGGTGTTCATCGTCGGCACCTTCGCCACGTGGATCACCTTCTACCTGCTGGGTTTCCGGCCCGGCTCCGATCCCCACCTTTCGGTCATCGAAGTGATCGCCTATCTGCTGCTGGCGGCCATCGCCGCGATGGCCGTATCCGGTGCGGTCGCCGTCGGCCTGGAACGGGTGGCGTACCGGCCGCTGCGCAACCGCAACGCGCCACGGCTGGTCTTCCTGATCACCGCGATCGGCGCGTCGTTCGCGATCCAGCAGGCGCTCAAGCTGATCTTCGGGCTGAACCAGCAGCCACAGATCCGGCTGCTGCAACCACAACCGCTGTTCCGGATCTTCGGGGCCGTGGTGACCAACCGCGACATCATCATCTTCGTGGCCGCCGTGCTGCTGTGGTTCGTCGCGGACTATTTCGTGAACAAAACCCGCCTCGGGCGCGGAATCCGTGCCGTGGCACAGGATCCCGATACCGCGACGCTGATGGGCGTGAACAAGGAACGGGTCATCGTGGTGACGTTCCTCGTCGGCGGTCTGCTGGCCGGTGCGGCGGCCCTGTTCTACATGATGAAGATCCCGCAGGGCGCCATCTACAACGGCGGGTTCCTGCTGGGGATCAAGGCGTTCACCGCCGCCGTGCTCGGCGGTATCGGCAACCTGCGTGGCGCGCTGCTCGGCGGGTTCGTGCTGGGTCTGGTGGAGAACTACGGCCAGTCGCTGTTCGGTGGTGAGTGGAAGGACATCGTCGCGTTCGTGGTGCTGGTCATCGTGCTGATGTTCCGGCCGACCGGGATTCTCGGTGAGTCGCTGGGGAAGGCGCGGGTATGAACAACATCAGGGAACGCTGGAACAGTCTGCCCCGTCCCGCGCAGTGGGCGATGCTCATCCCGCTGCTGGTGCTGATCTACTTCCTGCCGGTGCTCAACCCGCCGATCCTGGCCACCACCGGCACGGACTTCCCGACCGCGATGTTCGATGTGGCCCGATATGCGCTCGTCGCCGTCGGCCTCAACGTCGTGGTGGGGCAGGCGGGTCTGCTGGACCTGGGATATGTCGGGTTCTTCGCGGTCGGCGCGTATGTGGCGGCGTTGTTCACCTCCCCGAACTCGTCGCTGCACAAGCTGCCCTATCTGTGGACGCTGCCGCTCGCGATGGTGATCACGATGATCTTCGGGGTCATCCTCGGCACCCCGACTTTGCGGTTGCGCGGTGACTATCTGGCTATCGTGACCCTCGGGTTCGGCGAGATCATCCGCCTGCTCGCCGACAACGTGACGCCGTTGCGCGGCCAGTCCGGGTTCGAACGGGTCGGCACCAACAACGCCGGCCAGCCGTTCTTCGCCAACCCCACCCAGTGGTACTGGTTCACCGTCACGATCATCGTCGGGATCCTGCTGCTGGTGGGAAACCTGGAACGGTCGAGAGCCGGCCGCGCCTGGGTCGCGATCCGCGAGGACGAGGACGTCGCGGAGATCATGGGGGTGGCGACCTACAAGTTCAAGATCTGGGCGTTCGTGATCGGCGCCGCGATCGGTGGGCTTTCGGGTTCGATCTACGCCGGGAAACTCGGCTTCGTGAACAACCAGTCGTTCGACGTGGTCACTTCGATGCTGTTCCTCGCCGCAGTCGTGCTGGGCGGGGCGGGCAACAAGGTCGGGGTGCTGCTCGGTGCGGTGGTGGTCGCCTATCTGCCGCTGCGGTTCGTGCAGATCGCCGACTACAACTACCTCATCTTCGGTATCGCGCTGATCATCCTGATGATCTTCCGTCCGCAGGGCCTGCTCGGTGCCCGCCAGCGCCTGCTCGCCCGTGGCCGCCAGGCCTACCGGCGGCTCATCGGCCGCGGCGAGCAGCTCAGCGGTGACAGCGCACTTGCCAGCGGACCGGCAGGGAGTAACCGATGACGAACCCGAACGAGGAGACCAGGGAAGTGGGCGGGCTCGTCGCCGAGGTCGCCCACATGAGCGCGCAACAGCGCGCCGAGCACGAAGCGGAGGTCGCCGACGCCGTCGCTCCCGATCGCGAAATCCAGGTCGAGGTGGGCGCGACCCTGCTCGAACTGCGTGACGTGACACTGCGGTTCGGTGGGCTGACCGCGCTGGACTCGGTGTCCTTCGGGATCCGCCGCGGGGAGATCCTCGGCCTGATCGGGCCGAACGGGGCCGGCAAGACCACCTGCTTCAACGCGATGACCGGGGTGTACCGGCCGACGTCCGGGCAGGTGCTGCTGGAGGACAAGCCGCTGGGCAAGGCGTCCCGGCACAAGATCACCCAGCGCGGTATCGCCCGTACCTTCCAGAACATCCGGCTGTTCGGTGAGATGACGGCGCTGGAGAACGTCGTGGTCGGTGCCGACGCACGGGCGAAGACGAGTGTGGTCGGCGCGTTGCTCCGGCTGCCCCGGCACCACCGTGAGGAACGGCAGGCCGTGGACAGGGCGATGGCGCTGCTGGAGTTCGTTGGCATCGCCGACCGGGCCGCGGACAAGGCCAAGAACCTGCCGTATGGCTACCAGCGGCGGCTGGAGATCGCGCGGGCACTGGCCACCGAGCCGAAACTGCTGTGTCTCGACGAACCGGCCGCGGGGTTCAACCCGGCGGAGAAGGACCAGCTGATGGCGCTGATCCGCAAGATCCGCGCCGACGGCTACACGGTGCTGCTCATCGAGCACGACATGAAGCTCGTCATGGGGGTCACGGACCGGATCGTGGTGCTGGAGTTCGGGAAGAAGATCGCCGACGGGCTGCCGGCCGAGATCCGGGAGAACCCGGCGGTGGTCGCCGCGTATCTGGGGGTGCCTGACGATGACGTTGCTTGAGCTGTCCGGCGTTTCGGTGCACTACGGCCGGATCCAGGCCGTATCGGAGCTGTCCATCACCGTCGGCGAGGGCGAGATCGTCGCGCTGATCGGCGCCAACGGGGCCGGGAAGTCGACCACTATGCGGGCGATTTCCGGGATCCGGCCGTTGTCCGCCGGGTCGATCACGTTCGCCGGTGAGGACATCACCAAGCTGCGCGCGGATCTGCGTGTCGTGCGGGGGATTTCGCAGGTGCCCGAAGGCCGCGGGGTGTTCCCCGGCATGACGGTCGCCGAGAACCTCGACATGGGTGCGTATGCCCGCAAGGACCGGAAGAACCTGCCGGCCGATCTGGAGCGGGTGTTCCACCTGTTCCCGCGTTTGCAGGAGCGGCGTTCGCAGCAGGGTGGCACGCTTTCCGGTGGCGAACAACAGATGCTCGCGATCGGCCGGGCGCTGATGGCCAAGCCGAAACTGCTGCTGCTCGACGAGCCGTCGATGGGGCTGGCGCCGCAGTTCATCGCGCAGATCTTCCGCATCATCACCGAAATCAACCAGCAGGGCACCACGGTCCTGCTGGTCGAGCAGAACGCGCAGCAGGCGCTTTCCCGCGCGGACCGGGCCTACGTGCTCGAGACCGGCCGCATCACGCGGCAGGGGCCGGGCCGGGAACTGCTGGCCGACAGCTCCATCAAAGAGGCCTATCTCGGCGTCGGCTGACACGTCGCGACGGGGCACCCGGCGCGGGTGTCCCGTCACTCAGCCGTTCCTCGCCGCCGTGGGCACGACCAGCCCGGTCTCGTAGGCGACGACGACCGCCTGGGCGCGGCTGGTGAGGTTGAGCTTGGCCATGGTGTGCTTGACATGCGTTTTGACCGTGGCTTCGGACAACCGCAGGCGTTCCGCGATTTCGGCGTTGCTGAACCCGTTTCCGACCAGCCGCAGCACATCGGTCTCGCGTGGGGTCAGCCGGTCCAGTTCGGTGCTGTCACCGATCACCGTCGCACGATGGTGGTGCGCATAGGTTTCGACCAGTTTGCGGGTGATGCTGGGGGAGACCAATGTGTCACCGGCATGGACCGCGTGCACCGCGGCGAGGATGGCGTCCGGTGGCGTGTCCTTGAGCAGAAAGCCGGCCGCGCCGTCGGTGAGCGCGGTGTAGACGTATTCGGGGATGTCGAAGGTGGTCAGCACGATGATCCGGGTCCGCGGCGAGGCGGTGAGGATCCGGCTGGCGGCGCCGATCCCGTCCAGTACGGGCATTTTGATGTCCATCAGCACCACGTCCGGCTCCAGTTCGGCGGCCAGCGCCACGGCCCGCGCCCCGTCCTCGGCCTCGCCGACGGACTCCAGCCCTGGCGCGGCGGCCAGCAGTGCCACCAGCCCTGTCCGGATCAGGGCCTGGTCATCGGCGACCAGTACACGGATCGTCATGCTCGCTCCTTGTTCACCGGTAAGCGCAGCCGCACGCGGAAACCCCCGGTCGCCATCGGACCCGCGGTGAGAACCCCGCCGTAGAGTTCCGCCCGTTCCCGCATCCCGCGAATCCCGTGCGAGTTCGGCGACGAGGCGGGCTTGGCCTGGCCGTTGTCGGTGACCGTCAGCGTGAGTGCTCGCTCACTGTAGTCGAGCTCCACTTTGGCCGCAGCCGGACCTGCGTGTTTGAGTACATTCGTGAGGGATTCCTGTGCGACGCGATAGGCGCACAGGTCCGGTCCCGCCGGCAGTTCGTGTGGCGTGCCGGTGGTGACGACCTTGACCGGAAGGCCCGCGCTACGGGTGCGTTCCACCAGATCGTCCAATGAGGACAGTCCAGGCTGGCGGTAGCCGTCGGCCGGTTCGTTGTCCTGCTCGACGCGCAGCACATCGAGCAGCCGGCGCAGTTCGCCGAGCGCTTCGCGGCTCGAATCGCCGACGGTCGCGATCGCGGCGCGAGCGGTGGGCGGGTCGGTGTCGATGACGTACCGCGCCAGCCCGGCCTGCAGGGAGATCACCGACATGTGGTGGGCGACGATGTCGTGCAGTTCGCGAGCGATCCGCACCCGCTCGTCGGCGACGGCCTGCGCTGCCTGCCTGGCCAGGCGCGCGGCGCGCTGGGACCAGCGTTTGCTGCCTTCGCCCAGCATCCACACGCAGAAGAACGCGACCGCGGCCTGGACGGCCTCCGGCCAGCTCTGCGCGCTGCTGCCGGAGACCCGCGCGCTCACCACCACCGCGACGGTGGCGAGCAGCCAGACCGTCGCCGCCGTCCGGATCCGCCGCAGGTTGCCCACCGAGAACATGCCCACGAGCAGGCTCAGCCCCACGTTGTTGAGCACGCCGCCGGCGAGGGCATACGTCAGTTCGGCGCCGGCCATCGTGCACAGGGTCAGCACGGGGAACTGGTGGCGCAGCGCGACCGGCGCGGAGGTCAGCACCAGCAGTACGTAGTCGAACCACCGGAGCCGGTCGGCGTAGTAGCCGATCTGCGTGGCCAGCAGGAGCGTGGTCAGCACGACGGCGAGCAGCACGTCGATCCAGATCGTCCGCAGGTTCGGGCGCACCGCGACACCTTAAGTGAAGGCCAAGGGGCGCCGCCCTCCAGGAGGGTAGGGCGGGCTGCCTCCACAGGGGTATATGTGACGGGTTACGCCGGGGGCCGGTCCCGCACGATGCAGCTGAGCCGGGCGGTGCAGGTACGCCGGCCGGCTTCGTCGGTCAGCACGATCTCCGCGGTGATGGTGCCGCGGCCGACGTGCACCGGGACCGCCGTCCCGGTGATCAGGCCTTCGCGCACCCCGCGGTGGTGCGTGCAGGACAGCTCGAAGCCCAGCACCAGCTTGTCCGGCCCGGCGCTGAGCGCCGCCACGGTCGAGCCCAGCGCCTCGGCGAGCACCGCGTTGGCCCCGCCGTGCAGTAACCCGTACGGCTGACGGTTGCCGTCCACCGGCATCGTGCCGACCACCCGCTCCGGTCCCGCCTCCACCAGCCGTAGGCCGATCTTGTCGTTGAGCTGCTGCTCGGCAACGTTCACTTCCGAGCTCACTTCCGACACTTGTTCGGTCACGCACGGCTCCTAAGGCGATACGAGGGGCGAGACTGTCAGACCCTCACCCTAGACTCGCTCCCGTGAGCCCCAGTCAGAACCGATCCGTAGCGAACGCCACAGTGAAAACCGCGCCGGCCGACCGGCCGCGGCTGTTGCTGATCGACGGCCATTCGATGGCCTACCGCGCCTTTTTCGCGCTGCCGGCGGAGAACTTCAAGACCAAGACCGGCCAGACCACCAACGCCGTCTTCGGGTTCACGTCCATGCTCATCAACCTGCTGCGCGACGAGCAGCCGACGCACCTGGCGGTGGCGTTCGACGTGTCACGGCAGACGTTCCGCTCGGAGCGCTACACCGAATACAAGGCGGGCCGTTCCCAGACGCCGGACGAGTTCCGCGGCCAGGTGGACCTCGTCAAGGAAGTGCTCGGCGTGCTCGGCATCCCGGTGCTGGACAAGGAGGGCTTCGAGGCCGACGACCTCATCGCCACCCTCACCACGCAGGCCGTCGACGAGGACTTCGACGTGCTCATCTGTACCGGTGACCGGGACGCGCTGCAGCTGGTCAGCGACTCGGTGACGGTGCTGTACCCGCGCAAGGGTGTCTCCGATCTCGTCCGGTTCGACCCGGCGGGTGTGCAGGGCAAGTACGGTCTTTCGCCCGAGCAGTACCCGGATTTCGCGGCGCTGCGCGGCGACCCGTCGGACAACCTGCCCGGTATCCCGGGGGTGGGGGAGAAGACCGCCACCAAGTGGATCCAGCAGTTCGGCTCGCTGGCCACCCTGATCGACCGCGTCGACGAGGTGAAGGGCAAGGTCGGGGACGCGCTGCGGGCGCACCTGTCGTCGGTCACGCTCAACCGCGAGCTGACCGAACTGGTCCGGACCGTGCCCCTCGACGTCACGCCGGACGAGCTGAACCTGCATCCTTGGGACCGGGACGCAGTGCACCGGCTGTTCGACGAGCTGGAGTTCCGGGTCCTGCGGGACCGGCTGTTCGCGACGCTGCAGAGCGCCGAGCCGGAAGCCGACGAGGGTTTCGAGGTCGCGGGGTCGGCGTTGCCCACCGGCGGGCTCACCGCCTGGCTCGCCGAGCACGTCCAGCCCGGTGAACCGGTCGGGCTGTCGTTCCGCACCAGCGGCGCCTCGGTGTCGGCCGACGCGCAGTCACTCTCGTTCGCCGCGGCGGACGGTCAGGGCGCGTACGTCGATCTGTCCACTATGGACGAACAGGACGAGAGGGCGCTCGCGGCCTGGCTCGCCGACCCGAAGATGCGCAAGGTCGGCCACTCGCTCAAGATCTCGCTGCACGCCGTGCTCGCGCGTGGCTGGACGTTCGCCGGGCTGCACCTGGACACCGCGCTCGCGGCGTATCTCGTGCGCCCGGGGCAGCGTTCCTTCGAGCTGGACGATCTCGTGCTGCGGTACCTGCATCGCGAGCTGCGCTCCGAGGCCGACGAGGACGATGGTCAGCTGTCGCTGCTGGACGGCGACGACGGTGACGTGAAATTGGTGCAGGCCGAGCTGGTCAAGGCGCGGGCCGTCGCGGAACTGGCCGATGCGCTGATCACCGAGCTGGACAAGATCGGCGGCACCCGGCTGCTGCAGGAGATGGAGCTGCCGCTGCTGGAGGTCATCACCGAGCTGGAGGCCGCCGGGGTCGCGGTGGACATCGAGCAGCTGACCGACCTGGAGCAGCACTACGCGAGCCGGGTGCGCCAGGCCGAAGCGGACGCGTTCCGGGTGATCGGCAAGCAGATCAACCTCGGTTCGCCGAAGCAGTTGCAGGTCGTACTGTTCGACGAGCTGCAGATGCCCAAGACCAAACGCACTAAGACCGGTTACACCACTGACGCCGACGCGTTGCAGACGTTGTTCGAGAAGACCGAGCACCCGTTCCTGCAGCATCTGCTGGAACACCGGGACGCGACCCGGCTGCGGGTCACCGTCGAGGGCCTGATCAAGTCGATCGCCGCCGACGGGCGCATCCACACCACGTTGCACCAGACCATCGCGGCCACGGGCCGGCTGTCGTCGGTCGATCCGAACCTGCAGAACATCCCGATCCGCACCGACGAGGGCCGCCGCATCCGTGACGCGTTCGTCGTCGGCGCCGGGTACACGGAACTGATGACCGCGGACTACAGCCAGATCGAGATGCGGATCATGGCGCACCTGTCCGAGGATGCCGCGCTGATCGAGGCTTTCCAGTCGGGTTTCGATTTCCACGCCGCCACCGCGGCGAAGGTGTTCTCGTGCGAGCCGGCGGAGGTCACCGGCGCCCAGCGAGCGAAGATCAAGGCGATGAACTACGGCCTCGCCTACGGGTTGTCGGCCTACGGTCTGTCGAACCAGCTGCGCATCACCACCGAAGAGGCGCGCGCGCTGATGGACGACTACTTCGAGCGGTTCGGCGGGGTGCGGGACTACCTGCAGAACGTGGTGCTGGAGGCGGCCAAGACCGGCTACACCGAAACGATCTTCGGCAGGCGGCGCTATCTGCCCGATCTCAACAGTGACAACCGGCAGCGCCGCGAGATGGCCGAGCGGATGGCACTCAACGCCCCGATCCAGGGCAGCGCGGCGGACATCATCAAGGTCGCGATGCTGGGCGTGCAGCGGGCCCTGAAGGAATCGCGGTTGCACAGCAGGTTGTTGCTGCAGGTGCACGACGAGCTGGTGCTGGAGGTCGCCGACGGGGAACACCCGGAGGTGGAAGCGTTGGTGCGCAAGCAGATGGGCGCCGCGTGCGAGCTGGCCGTGCCCCTGGAGGTCTCGGTGGGTTTCGGCCGCTCGTGGAACGACGCCGCGCACTGACGCGGCGGCTCCGGGAAAACCCGTTGGCGGACCACGGCGTCCACTGCTACTTTTCCGGAGGCCGTGCGAGAGAACGAGGAGGTGGTACCCGTGAACGTTTCGACATGGGTGCTCTCCTGCGGGGTCACGGTCGGGCGATAGGTCGTCCGGGAGCGCCGTTCACCAGCACTCCCGAAAGGCACGACCATGCGTTTCACTTCCGAACGTCGTCTCGACGACGGTGTCCTCGAACGCGAGTTCACTCTCGGCGGGATCCCCGGCATCCTGTGGACGCCCGGATCCGCACCGGCCCCGCTGATCCTGCTCGGCCACCCCGGCGGACTGCACAAGATGTACCCGCGGCTGGTGGCCCGGGCCCGGCACTCCGCGGCGCAGGGCTACGCCGCGGCCACCATCGAGCTCCCCGGGAGCGGTGAGCGGCCCCGTTCCGCCGCCGCCGAGGAGGCCCGCGCCGACCTGCGCCGGGCGCTGGCGGCGGGCGAGCGGGTCGGCGACGAGATCGTCGACCGGCTCGTCCTCCCGTTGGTCGGACAGGCCGTCCCGGAATGGCGGGCCGCCCTGGACGCCCTCCTTGCGCTGCCCGAGATCGGCGGCCCGGTCGGCTACGCGGGAGGGGTGATCGCCATCGGCGTCCGGCTGGCGGTGGCCGAGCCGCGCATCTCGGCCGCCGTGCTGTTCGCCGGGAGTTTCGTGCCCGGCGCCATGATCGAGGAGGCGCGGCAGGTCACCATTCCGCTGCTGGTCCTGCTCCAGTGGGACGACGAAGGGAACGACCGGCAGCGGGCCCTGGACCTGTTCGACGCCTTCGGCTCCCCGGAGAAGACGCTGCACGCCAATCTCGGCGGGCACACCGGCGTCCCTCAGTTCGAGGGAGACGACGGGAACCGGTTCTTCGCCCGGCACCTGAAGTGAGGCGACGCCGCGCGCCGAGGCCACCGCGGTGGGTAACCGAACGGCGGATTCCCATGTGAATACTCTGTTTCCGGGTGGAAAAGGCCCGGATGGAGCCCTGCGAACGGGCAGGGGCGGCGGTAGCGTCGGGGTCATGGCGGGCAGGCGAGCGTTGATCCTGGCAGGCACCGGCATGCTGTCCGGGGTGGCGGAAACCTTGGTCCGGCAAGGCTGGCTCGTCGTGTTGCCGTGCCGCCGCTACCACCCGATCGCCGTCCCGGAACCCAAACCGGAACCGAAACAGGGTGTTGCGGCGGTCAAGGCGTTGCGGGCGCGCGGGCACCGGCCGACCGCGACCGCCGCGGCCGGCTGTTTCGAGACCGGCCGGGCGCTGTGGGTGGAGGCGCGCTGGGACCGTCCGCGTGAACTGGCGGGCAAGGCCGAGACCGCGCTTCGCGGCCCGGCCGATCTGATGGTCGCCTGGGTCCACGACCAGTACCGGCGTTCGGTGCTGGGCGCGTGCGAGCGGCTGCTCGCGCCCGGCGCGCCGGTCGTGGAGGTGCGCCAGGCGGGCGGGCCCCCGATCGAGCCCGAACCGGTGCTCGCCGCACATCCCACCCAGCTCGTCCTGGTCGGCACAATGTCCGAAATAGACGATGCTCGCCCGCTGTGCCACACCGAGCTGGCGAACGCGATCGGGGGCGCGGTCACGCGGGCCGTCGACGGTCACGCGACCTCACTTCACCAGGTCGGCCACTCCCGCCCGCTCGTCCGCTGACGAGCTGACGACGACCTCAGCGCGCGTACCCACGCACGAGCTGCAGCACACCATCGCGTACTTCGGCCCTCGAACGCTGCGGCTGGAACGCCTGCCAGTCCAGGGCCACCACGAGCAGCGTGCCGAACAGGGCCCCCGCCAGCATGGAGATCCGGACGTCCGGCGGCAGCCGTCCCGCGTCGGCGACTCGCTGAAGCTGCTGCTTGACGATCGAGATGATCTCTTCGCGCAGCAGCGTCAGCGTTTCGTGCCACTGGCCCGGCGTCCGCCACAGCTCGCTCACCAGGATCTGCGAGAAACCCTGGTACTCCGCGGCGAACGCGAGCCCTTCGTCCACAAGGGACTCCAGCCCGGCGACCGGGTCGGGCGCATCACTGTGCGCCCGCAGGCGCTCCGCGAGCTGCCCCACCCCGTAGCGCAGCAGCGCGTCGATGAGCCCGTCCTTGCTGCCGAAGTTGTAGTACACCGTGCCTTTCGCGACCCCGGCTTCGGCAGCGATCTCGTCGACGGTCAGCCCGGCCAGCCCACGGCTGCCGGCCAGTTTCAACGTCGCCTCGAACAACCGTTGCTGGGTACCGGCCGTCACAGACTCAGCTCCGGGCGCAGCTTCGACACGGTCCACACACGTTGTTTCCTGGCGGCGAGCACGGACACCATTATCGCCGCCACCAGCCAGCCGCACAGCACCCCGATGTCGAGCAGGCTCTGCAACGACGCGCCCGCGTAGAGCAGATGCCGCAGCCCGTCCACGACATATCCCATGGGCAGCACCAGATGCAGCGGGTAGAGGGCATCCGGCAGCGTCTGCCACGGGAACGTGCCGCCCGCACTGACCAGCTGCAGCACCAGCAGCACCAGCCCCAGGAACTTGCCGACGGCACCGAACATCGCGTTGAGCGCATGCACGATCGCGGTGAACGTCAGCGAGGTCAGGATCATGAAGCCGATCGCGGCGAACGGGTGCGCGACATGGACGCCGACGAGCCAGGTCACCGCGCCGAACAGCACCAGTGCCTGCGCGATGCCGAGCACCGCGGCCGCGAGCCAGCCGCCGATCGCGACCCGCGCCGGGGCGACCCCGGCGGCCAGTGCGCGGGCGGAAAGCGGGCGCAGCAACAGAAACAGCACGAACCCGCCGATCCAGGTGGCCAGCGCCATGAAGAACGGCGCGAGCCCGGCACCGTAGGTACCGGCCGAGGCGAGGCCGGCCGAGTCGACGGTCACCGGGTCGGCGATCGTGTCCGCGGTCGCGGTCCGTTGCGGATCGTCCGGGTTCGGGATCTGTTTCAGGCCATCGTTCAGCCCGTCCCGCAACTGCACCGAGCCCGCGGCGAGCCGGTTCGTGCCGTCGAGCGCGGTCTTTTCGCCGTCGTCGAGTTTCGCGGCGCCGGACGCCAGCGAGTTCGCACCGTCCGCGGCCCGCGCGATGCCGTTCGTCAGTTGTGGCGCGGAAGCGGCGAGCGTCGCCGCACCGGCGGCGACCTGGCGGGAGCCGGCGGCGAGCTGGTTCAGCTGTCCCGACGCGGTCTGGATCTTCGTGTTGGCCTGGTCCGCGGGGGTGCGCTGGGCGCGCAGCACCGCGAGTACCCGCTGCACCTGGTCTTCCGGTAAACCGTCCGACCGCAGCTGTCCGGCGACCTCGGTGTCCGCGTTGTCCAGTGTCTTCTGCAGATCGGCCGAGGCGCTTGCCAGCGCCGCCCCCTGAGCGGCGACTTGCGCGTTGCCCGCGGACACCTGCGCCGCGCCGTCGGCGAGCTGACGGGTCTGTCGCGGCAGTGCGGCCGTGTTGTCTTCCAGCGTGTTCAGGCCGGCGGCGAGCTGGCTGCTGCCTGCCGCGAGTTGCGCCGCGCCGTCGGCGAGCTGTTTCTGTCCACTTTGGAGACTGCCGGCCCCGTCGGCCAGTTGTGCCGCGCCGTTCGCGGCCTCCTGGGTCTTGCCGTAGATCGTGGAGAACCCCATCAGGAACCGGTTCGCCGCCTCCGCGCCGACCTTTTCCGCGATCGTGTTCCGGATCTGCTCGGCGACCTCGCTCGCGATCGTGCGCGACAGATAGTTGTTGGCGTCGTTGGTGGTCAGCCGGATGGTCGCCTGCTTCGGCGTGAAGTTGCCGGTGGAGGTCAGCGCGGCGGAGAAGTCCGGCGGGATCGTGACGGCGAACGAGTACTTGCCCTCGCGCACGCCGTTGGCCGCTTCGTCCGCGGACACCTCGTGCCAGCGGAACGAGCCGGACTTGACCACGTCAGCGGTGACCTCGCGGCCGATGTCACGGCCCTGCGCGGAGGTGTCGGAGTTGACGATCGCCGCGGGCAGCTTGCTGAGCCTGCCGTACGGGTCGTAGTTGGCGTAGATGTAGAACGAGGCATACAGCAGCGGAACCAGGATGAGCGCGGCGACCGCGAGCTTGGGCAGGGTGCCCGCGGTGAGCCTGCGCAGCTCACCCGCGGCGATCCGGAAGCTGGTCACGACGTTTCTCCGATCCTGACAGGGGTTTCCGGCAGCGAGGCCAGGGCAGTGGTGGCGGTCAGCACGACGACGGCCAGCCCGCGTCCGGCTTGCTCGCGGGCGAGCCCGGCCCAGCTGCCGACGTCGCTGGTGTGCCGGTCCGGAGTGTCGAGCACCAGCATCCGCACGCCTTTGCGCCCGGCCGCAAGCTCGGTCAGCAGGCGCGTGCGCACGGCGGGCTCGAGGTTCTCGAACCGCACGTTGGCCAGGTCCGCGGCGTCGTGCCCGGCGAGCCACCGGGCGACGTCCTCTTTCCCGGCGGGCTGCCCGCCGAGCGCGAGTTCCTCACCGGCGACCACCCGCAGCGGCAGCGCCTCGTCGGGTTCGCTGATGCCCGGCGCGTCCACCACCGCGGTGAGGCGCCGGAGTTTCGCGTCGTCGGCCGCGTCATCGATGGTGACCGTGCCGGTGCTGGGCTTCATCCGGCCGGTCAGCGTGAGCGCCAGCGCGGTCATCCCGGGCCCCGGTTCGCCGTGCACGAGCCGGAGTTCGCCGTCCTCCACGGTCACTGAAGTCGGCGCCAGCACGGGACCATGTGGTCCGGTGACGGTCACCTCGTCCGCGTTCACCCGCACGAACATCCCCCTAGTTTTTGAACTGACTGGTCAGTGCAAAAATTACCCCATACGGGTGGTGTCGTGCAACGACATGGGGCACGAATGTGGTCAGCGCAACGCCGACGCCGGCTGGACCTCCCAGAATGTCCACAATGGACGGTAACCCTGCTGGGGCCAGAACACCGAGGACAGTGGGTTGGTCGGGTTGTAGTAGAGGTAAGTGCCCACCGTGCCGCGTTCGGCGAACGCACGGTGCACAGTGGACATCAGCGCGCGGCCGATGCCGCGGCCGCGGGCGCCGGGACGGGTCGCCACGTTGTTCACGTAACCCCAGCGTCCCGGCGGCAACAGCTCGGCCGCCCACGTGCCCGGCGCGGAATCGACCCAGCCGCAGTCCGCCACGGACGTCGCGATCCCGCCGGCCTCGGCGAGCCAGATCGGCGCGCCGGCCGCGAGATTCCGGGTCAGCTGCGGGGTCATCAGCTCGACCGCGTCCGGCCGCTCGTGCGAGGTCACCATCGCGGTGTAGTCGAAGGTTTCCTTCGACAGTGCAAGCACTTCTTCGAAGTCTTCGGGCGTGGCGAGCCGGACCGTGACGTCCTCGCGCGGGAGCTCCGCCGGCGGTGGCGCGGTGCGGATCGCGAGCACCGAGATCGGCACCATCCCGTGCCGCAGGAACGCGTGGATGGCCGCCGCGTCGCGGCTCGGCCACGTGACGGTGCAGGACGAATCCGGGCCGGGCGACTCGGCGTCCATCCGGTGCCGCCACGCGCGCAGCAGCGCGTCCATACCCTCGGTCCCGCTCTTGCCGGGATAGGGGAACAGCTGCCACACGCGCTGTGCCGACCACAGCAGATCAAGCGTGCCGGGCGCGTACGTCTTCGTCTGCAGGACCGCCGCGACCTGTTCGCCTGCGGTGGTCGCCGCCGCGAGCAGTTCGCCATCCGGCGGCCCCGGCGGGACGGGCACCAGCGGGTCGGCGGCGGCGAACCGGGCGCGCTGCGCCGCCAGCAGCCGCTCGCCGATCACGGCCCTGTCCGGCGCGTGCGGAAGATCGCCGTGCCCGGGAAAAGCTTGCCGCGCAACGGACTCCACTGTCCCCACACGCGCGTGTGCCCTTCGGGCCACTCCGGTTCGACGAGATCTTCCAGCACGAATCCGCCCGCGGTCAGCGCCCGTATCCAGTCGCCGAG
The DNA here is from genome assembly GCF_009707865.1 of Amycolatopsis pithecellobii. Classification (GTDB taxonomy): domain Bacteria; phylum Actinomycetota; class Actinomycetes; order Mycobacteriales; family Pseudonocardiaceae; genus Amycolatopsis_E; species Amycolatopsis_E pithecellobii. The sequence goes on along the minus strand of NZ_WMBA01000071.1, from coordinate 24,376 downwards.
CGTCCGGTGGTACTCGACGTAGGTGGCGCGCCCTTCGCCGTCGATCTCGGTGTAGGGCGTGCGATCGAAGTACGGCTGGGTCGCGGTCAGCCCGTTCGGCCCGGGATCGTCGGGAAAGATCCAGCGCATCGGATGGGTCACCGCGAACACCCAGCGCCCGCCGGGCCGCAGCACCCGGTGCAGCTCCGCGAACACCGTTTCGGGCGAGGAAACGAACGGCAGCGCGCCGAAGGCGGAGCACGCGAGATCCATGCTTCCGGTCGCCAGCGGCAGTTCTTCGGCACTCGCCTGTATCAAAGGAATATCGATTCCGGTGCGCGCGTTGGCGTCCAGTGCATGACGAAGCATTCCACCGGACAGGTCCAGTGCCACCGGATACGCGCCCGCGAGGGCAAGCCAGCGCGCACAAGAGGCTTGACCGCAGCCGATCTCCACGACGCGCCGGCCCCCTACGTCGCCCAGCAGCGCGACGTCGGCCTCGCGCACTTGCTCGGGACACCAGACGAAATCGGCGTCCCCGAGGAAATCCCCGTGCGTGGCTTGGTAATCGTCGGCGTCAGCGTCCCACCAGGCCCGATTGGCCGCGACGGCTTCCCCCGCGTCCACCGGGCGGTGGGCGATGCCGACGGTGCCGAGCCGGTGCTCGGCGCGCTCGTGCCTGTCCTGAGCGGTCACGGTCGCATTCTGGCCCAGCCGGGCGGGGCGCGCGGTACTGGTGACCCTGTTTGTGCCGCGTACCGCCCGCCGCGTACGATACATCCAGCGCAGTGGGTTCGCGCTACCTTCCTCCCTGGCACAGCTCGAGCTGGGGGTCCGGGTCGCGCACACCTCGGCGGTGCTGCTTGCGGCCGTTCGCCCGAACGTTTGCTGAACAGCCTGCCGTCGTCCTGCTCGCCGCGCCAGCAAACTGCACACCCACTATTCCCAAGCCGTTACCGGAGCTACCCACCTAATGACCACCGACACCACCACCGTCCCGACGACCGAGGCCAAGGCCCAGCAGGTCGCAGTCAACGACATCGGGTCGGAGGAAGACTTCCTCGCGGCGATCGACAAGACGATCAAGTACTTCAACGACGGCGATATCGTTGAGGGCACCATCGTCAAGGTCGATCGTGACGAGGTGCTGCTCGACATCGGGTACAAGACCGAGGGTGTGATTCCCTCGCGTGAGCTGTCGATCAAACACGATGTCGATCCCGGCGAGGTTGTCAGCGTCGGTGACGAGGTCGAGGCTCTCGTTCTCCAGAAGGAGGACAAGGAAGGCCGCCTGATCCTGTCCAAGAAGCGCGCCCAGTACGAGCGCGCCTGGGGCACGATCGAGGAACTCAAGGAGAAGGACGAGCCCGTCAAGGGCACCGTCATCGAGGTCGTCAAGGGCGGCCTGATCCTCGACATCGGCCTGCGCGGCTTCCTGCCGGCCTCGCTCGTCGAGATGCGCCGCGTGCGCGATCTGCAGCCGTACGTCGGCCGCGAGCTCGAGGCCAAGATCATCGAGCTGGACAAGAACCGCAACAACGTGGTGCTGTCGCGGCGGGCCTACCTCGAGCAGACGCAGTCCGAGGTGCGCAGCGAGTTCCTCAACGCGCTGGCCAAGGGTCAGGTCCGCAAGGGTGTCGTCTCCTCGATCGTCAACTTCGGTGCCTTCGTGGACCTCGGCGGTGTCGACGGCCTGGTGCACGTCTCGGAACTGTCCTGGAAGCACATCGACCACCCGAGCGAGGTCGTCGAGGTCGGCCAGGAGGTCACCGTCGAGGTGCTCGACGTGGACATGGACCGCGAGCGCGTGTCCCTGTCGCTGAAGGCCACCCAGGAAGACCCGTGGCGCCAGTTCGCCCGCACCCACGCGATCGGCCAGATCGTGCCGGGCAAGGTCACCAAGCTCGTCCCGTTCGGCGCGTTCGTGCGCGTCGAGGAGGGCATCGAGGGCCTGGTGCACATCTCCGAGCTGGCCGAGCGCCACGTGGAGATCCCGGAGCAGGTCGTGCAGGTCGGCGGCGAGGTCATGGTCAAGGTCATCGACATCGACCTCGAGCGGCGCCGCATCTCGCTGTCGCTGAAGCAGGCGAACGAGGGTGTCACGCCGGAGACCGAGTTCGACCCGACCCAGTACGGCATGGCCGCCGAGTACGACGACGCCGGCAACTACATCTACCCCGAAGGCTTCGACCCCGACACCAACGAGTGGCAGGAAGGGTTCGACAAGCAGCGGGAGGAGTGGGAGCGCCAGTACGCCGAGGCGCAGGCCCGCTACGAGGCGCACATGCGCCAGGTCGCCAAGGCCGCCGAAGCCGACGCGGCTGCGGCCGCCGACGCCGCGACGGGTGTCGAGGGTGGCGAGCAGAACTACAGCTCCTCGCCCGCGGACTCCGCGACGAAGACCAGCGGTGGCACCCTCGCCTCCGACGAGCAACTGGCCGCCCTGCGCGAAAAGCTGTCGGGCGGCGCGTAAAGCCGGTTCTTTTTTGGGGGCGTGTGCTCGCCGAAAGCGCTCGCCCCTCCCCGGCTTTACGGTGTCTTTTGGGGGTCGAACCCCCAAACCCCGCCAGGGGGCGAGCCCCCTGGACCCCCGGCTGTGGTTGCGTTGGTGAGGTCATCTCGCTTTCGGAAGGGCCCCTGGCTCCGATTTCGTTGGAGCTGGGGGCCTTTTCGTACCCCGAAGTCCCTGGGCGCTCCGGTTACTGGCCGGGGGTGGCGCGGGGGAGGCCGGTGAGGGTTGTGGTGATGCCGTCGTCGAAGATGGTGGCGTAGGAATCGTTGCCGGGCTTGAGAAACCAGCCCGGTGGTGGGGTCCGCGCCCGGTTCGTCAGTTCCAGGCTGACCAACCCGTGCATCGTCGTCCACAGCAGATAACCCGCCCGCTCGGCGTCCCTCGCCGAGGCGACCGCCGGGCGCACCCGCGCCACCAGTTGGTCGTAAGTATCGCGCTGGGCGAGCAGCCGCAGATCCGGATCCGGATCGTAACCGGGCACCGCGCGCTCGAACATGAACGCGTACCGCGCCGGGCTTTCCAGCGCGAACTCGCGGTACATCCGGCCGAACGCGAGCACATCCGGCAAGGCGTCACCGGAGATCGCGGGCAGCCGCGCCAGCTCGTCGTGCAACAGCTCGAAAGTGCGCTCGTACAACGCGTCCAGCACGCCCGCACGGCCACCGAACCGGGTGTAGACACCGATGGTGGAGCTGCCTGCCGCCCCGGCCAGCCCCCGCACGGTCAGCCCGGCCACGCCCTGCTCGACGAGCACATTCAGCGCCGCCTGCAGAAAGCGTTCCCTGCCCAGCGTTTCGGCCGGTCCGGCGGGACGAGTGGCCATCCGCGCGCACCCCCTTCGAGTCTCGATGAGGAACTTAGGCCATGACAGCCGTTTTCGCCCCCCGGACCGCCGGGGCATGATAGGGCCGTGTCTCGTGCCGAGCTTGAATTCCGTGGCCGCCGGCTGGTTCGCGATCGCGCGCTGGTGATGGCGATCGTCAACCGCACCCCCGATTCCTTCTACGACAAGGGCGCCTCCTTCGCCGATGACAAGGCACTCGCGACGGTGGACCGCGCGGTCGCCGAGGGCGCCGACATCGTCGACGTCGGCGGCGTGAAAGCCGGCCCCGGCGCCGACGTCGACGTCGACGAGGAGATCCGCCGCGTGGCGCCGTTCGTCGCGGAGATCCGCCGCCGCCACCCGGACCTGGTGATCAGCGTCGACACCTGGCGCCACGACGTCGGCAGGCTCGCCTGTGAGGCCGGGGCCGATCTGCTCAACGACACGTGGGCCGGTGCGGATCCGAAACTCGCCGAGGTGGCCGCCGAGTTCGGCGCGGGCTACGTCTGCTCGCACACCGGGGGAGCGGTGCCGCGCACCCGCCCGTTCCGCGTGCGCTACGAGGATGTGGTGCGCGACGTGGTGGACGAGACCACCCGCCGGGCCGAACAGGTTGTCGCGCTGGGGGTGCCGCGGGCCGGGGTGCTGATCGACCCGACCCACGATTTCGGCAAGAACACCTGGCACAGCCTGGCCTTGCTGCGGCACGCGGCCATGCTGGCGGACACCGGCTGGCCCGTGCTGATGGCACTGTCCAATAAGGACTTCGTCGGGGAGACACTGGACGTCCCGCTGCACGAGCGGCTGGACGGCACGCTCGCCGCGACCGCGCTCGCCGCCCGCGACGGGGCGAGCGTGTTCCGGGTGCACGAAGTACGCCAGACCCGGCGCGTGCTCGAGATGGTGGCCGCGATCGACGGTGACCGCCCGCCTGCCCGCGCGATCCGCGGGCTCGCCTGAACCGTCCTAACGGGACAGACCGGGGCCAGGATGTGTTTCATAACTGGCAGCGCCGGCAGCGTTATTTCTGTGTGTCGGCATACCTGAGGAGGCGATCCCGGCGGGAGGGGCCGCCTGAGGTTCCGCTACCCGCACCGCTACGCAAACCACTTTCGAAACGGTCTCTACCGGCCGTTGCCGCGGTTGAGCCCGTACAGGACCCGTTGCAGGATCTGGGAATCCGCATCCACCGGTGGCTGCTCGGCGGGGAACTCCGCGGTCGCGGCGGCGCGGTTGCGCGCACGCTGCGGTAGCGGCACCGCCTCCGCGGACATACCCGTCGGCAGCGGAAGTTCCGACCAGACGTTGCGGCGCGCGCCGGGCAGGGTGACGGAGTTGATCTGTGCACCCGGCAGCTCCGGCGGCTCACCGCGGACGTCGTCATCCAGTTCGATCACCAGCGCGTCCCCGTGCAGCCGCAACCGGATGGTGAGAAACCGCGGGGAGTCGGTGGGCGAACCATCAACCGAGGAGGACACCAGATGGCGGGTGATACGGATGGCTTCGGTGATCAGTTCGCGCAATCTCCACTCCGCCAGCGCGAAGCGTACGAACATCTCGGCACAGCTGACAGCGCTGGGCAGCGCGACAAGCCGCAGGTCGTCGACCTGCGTGGTCTGGCCGATCACGGGCGTCCTCCGTTTCGCCTGGCGCGAACCTGATCAGTATCCGCGTCGCGGGCGATGGTGGCCGACGACGCGTGCACTGGCTGTTAAGGGAGCGTGCGGGACAGCGTAAGGGCAGTGGTCCGGACCGCGGGAGCCACCCGTTCGGCACGAACCCGGTTGCTCCACCCCGAGATCGAAACCGCGGCACGCGCGCGACCCGACCCGTCGAGCACCGGGCTCGCGACGCAAATGACGCCGGCGGCCGATTCCTCCCGCTCGTACGCAATGCCCTCCTCACGCACCTTGGTCAGTTGCCTGCGCAGCAGGCCGGGCGCGGTGAGCGTCCGCGGACCGATGCGAGGCAGGCCCGCAGAGATTACCGTCTCCAGCAGCTGACCGGGAGAGTACGCGAGTATCGCTTTTCCAACGGCGGTGGCGTGGGCAGGAAATCGCCCACCGATGCGCGAAGGCAGTGCGGGAGCGTCGCGGCCGCGCACGATGTCGAAGTAGACCACCTCGGTGCCTTCGAGCACGGCGAGGTGCACGGTGTTGCGGGTGGCCTCGCGCAGATCCGCCAGGTACGGGCGGGCGGCGTCGACCAGCCCGCGCCGCGCGGCGGCCAGCTGCCCGATCTCGAACAGCCGGATGCCGAGCCGCACCGCGCCGGATTCCCGTTCCAGCAAGCCTTCCTGGACGAGGTGGCCGACCAGCCGGTGCGCCGAGGACTTCGGCATCCCGGTGCGGCGGGCGAGTTCCGACACGCCGAGGACGTCGTCACCAGGGCGGAACGCGCCGAGCAGCGCGGTCAGGCGGGAGGCGGTCAGTCCGGCGACTTCGTCCCGCTCAGCGGCACACATAGGTTGAGTGTGCCTTACCGTACGAGGACGGTAAAGGCATGAAGAAAGCCATCGCGGCGATCGTCGGGCCGGGCAACATCGGCACCGACCTGCTCGCCAAACTCCGCCGCAGCGAATACGTTGACGTGCGCTACATGGTCGGGGTGGACCCGGCGTCCGACGGGCTCGCGCGGGCGGCCCGCCTTGGCCTGGAAACCTCCGCGGAGGGGGTGGACTGGCTGCTCGCCCAGGCGGAAAAGCCCGAACTGGTCTTCGAAGCGACCTCGGCGAAGGCGCATCTGGCGAACGCGCCGCGCTACGCCGAGGCCGGGATACAGGCGATCGACCTGACCCCGGCCGCGGTGGGGCCGTTCACCTGTCCCGCGGTCACCCTGCCCGAGCAGCTCGACGTGCCCAATCTGAACATGATCACCTGCGGCGGGCAGGCCACGATTCCCATCGTGAACGCCGTTTCGCAGGTGACGCCGGTGCCCTACGCGGAGATCGTCGCGTCGATCTCGTCGCGTTCGGCGGGCCCCGGCACGCGCGCGAACATCGACGAGTTCACCGAGACCACCGCGCACGCGATCGAAGCGGTCGGCGGCGCCGCGCGAGGCAAGGCGATCATCATCATCAACCCCGTCGACCCGCCGATGATCATGCGGGACACGGTGTTCTGCGCCATCGACCCCGACGCCGACCGTGACGCGATCACCACGTCGATCGAGCGGATGGTCAAGACCGTGCAGGAGTACGTGCCCGGTTACACGCTCAAGGCGGCGCCGCAGTTCGACGAGCCGCGGCCCGGCTGGAACGGACAGGCGCGGGTGGCGGTGTTCCTCGAGGTCGCGGGCAACGGCGACTACCTGCCGCCGTATGCCGGGAACCTGGACATCATGACGGCCGCCGCGGCGAAGGCCGGCGAGCTGCTCGCGCAACGGAAGCTGGAGGCGATCGCATGACGTGGGACCAGGTGGAACGCGAGGTCCGGATCGTCGACACGAGCCTGCGCGACGGCAGCCACGCCATGGCGCACCAGTTCACTGAGGAGAACGTGCGCGACACCGTGCGGGCGCTGGACTCCGCGGGGGTGTCGCTGATCGAGGTGACCCACGGCGACGGGCTCGGCGGCTCGACGTTCAACTACGGGTTCTCGCTCGTGGACGAGCGCAAGCTGATCGCCGCCGCGGTGGACGAGGCGAAGCAGGCGAAGATCGCCGTGCTGCTGCTGCCGGGCCTCGGCACGGTGACGGACATGAAGGCCGCCGCCGATCTCGGTGCGGGTGCGGTGCGGATCGCGACCCACTGCACCGAGGCCGACATTTCGATCCAGCACTTCACCGAGGCACGCAAACTCGGCCTGGAGACCGTCGGTTTCCTGATGCTGTCGCACATGTCCACGCCGGAGGCGCTGGCCAAGCAGGGCCGGATCATGGTCGACGCCGGCTGCCAGTGTGTGTACATTGTGGACTCCGCGGGCGCGCTGATCCTGGAGGACGCGAGCGTCCGCGTCGAGGCGCTCGCCGCCGAGTTCGGCGACCAGGCCCAGGTCGGCTATCACGGGCACCAGAACATGAGCTTCGGCGTCGCCAACTCGGTACTGGCGTATCGCGCCGGGGCGCGGCAGATCGACGGTTCCCTCGTCGCGCTCGGCGCCGGCGCCGGCAACTCGCCGACCGAGGTGCTGGCCACGGTGTTCGAGCGGCTCGGCGTGAAAACGGGCGTGGACAAGGACATCCTGCTCGACGCGGCGGAGAACGTCGTGAAGCCCTACATCACGCGGTTGCCGGTGATGGACCGCTCGTCGATCGTGCAGGGCTTCGCCGGGGTGTACTCGAGCTTCCTGCTGCACGCGGAGCGGGCGGAGCAGCGTTACGGCGTGCCGGCGCACGAGATCCTGTACCGGGTGGGCCAGAAGCGTTATGTCGGCGGCCAGGAGGACATGATCATCGACATCGCGCTGCAGTTGGTCGCCGAGCGCAAGGCGAGCTAAGGGAGGGGCCCGGACTGGAAGGTGACCGGGGCGGCGAACTCGTGAAACGACGCCCCGGTCACACCCGCGGTGAGCGGCGATGACACGATTCGTCCCCGGTGCATCGGCGCAGTACGCGGGTGAAGGAGGTTCGGTGGCCGCACTTCCGGCTTCCACGAGGTTCGGGTACTCCCTCGGGTCCTTCACCACCGGTCCCTTCGGCACAGTGCCCGGGCTCCTTCTGCTGCCCTACCTGACCGACACGATGGCGGTGCCCGGCGCGGTCGCCGGCGTCATCGTGCTGGTGCCCAAGGCATGGGACGTCGTGTTCAACCCGTTCGCCGGGCGGCTGTCCGACGCCGATCTGGCCAGGCGAGGCAGCAGGCGGCGGTTCCTGCTGGCCGGTGGCATCGGGCTGGCGGTGCTGTTCGGGGCGATCTTCGCGCATCCCGGCTTCGGCTCCAGGACCGCCGACGCGGCATACGTGGTGGTCGCCTTCCTGTTGTGCGCCACCGCATACGGGCTGTTCCAGGTGCCCTACAACGCGCTGCCTGCCGAGCTCACCGAGGACCCGCAGGAGCGCACGCGGCTGTCCAGCCTGCGCATCGGTTTCCTGGCGCTGGCGATCCTGGTCTCCGGCGGTGGCGCGCCGCTGATCACCGACGGCATCGGCGGCCTCGCCGGCTATCGCGTGATGGGCGTGGTCATCGGGGTGGTCATGCTGCTGGGCATGATCGCGGTGCTGCTGGGGATCCGCGGCGCGCCCGTGGGCTCGCTGCGGCCGACCACGGTGAGCTGGCGGGAGCTGCTGGCGACCATGCGCCAGTGGCGCGGGTTCCGCTGGCTGCTGGGTGTCTACTTTGTCCAGTCACTGGGCCTGGGCACCTTGCTCGCGGGCGTGAACTACGCCGCGCGGTACGTGTTCGGCGACGCCGCGCTGCAGACCGTGCTGTTCGTGTGCTTCGTCGGCCCGGCGCTGGTGACCATGCCGTTGTGGCCGCGCATCGGGGCGCGCTGGGGCAAGCTGTGGGGCTTCCGGGTCGCCTGCCTGTCCTTCGCGCTCGGCGCCGCCGGGTTGTGCGCGTCGCTCGTGGTGCCATTCGCGGTGTCGGTGGTGTTCGTGGCGCTGGCCGGCGTCGGGTATGCGGGGATCCAGGTGTTCCCGCTGGCGATTCTGGCCGACTTGATCAGCCTGGAAGAGCAGCGAACCGGTGCGACCCGTGCGGGGGTGGCGGCCGGGGTGTGGACGGCGTCGGAGACCCTCGGGCTGGCGCTCGGGCCGGGACTGTTCGGGCTGGTTCTCACCATCGGCGGTTACGTGTCCACTGTGGACGCTTCGGCCGCGCAGCCGTCCAGTGCGGTGACCGCGATCCTGCTCGGGTTCTCGCTGCTGCCGGGGATTCTCGTGACGTTCGGCCTTCCGCTGCTGCGGCGTTCCGCGCTCGAAGGCGTGTCGTGACGAGTCTTCCGGCCTGCTGCCCCGGCGGGCCGGCTCAGTCGTCGGCGGTCACCCAGGAGCCGAACGGGTCGGGATAGCCCAGCCACGCCTGCTGACCGGCGGCGAGTTCGGCGTCGGTCAGCAGCGCTTCGCGCAGGGCACCGTCGATCTCCTCGGGCGTGGCCTGGTCGGTGACCACGACGATCTCCTGTGCCCGGTCGCCGAACACCGGGTCCCAGCGCAGCGACGCCAGTGTCCGGCGTTCCGGCGACACATCTGTCCACTGTGGAGCATCCGGTGAGTCGAGCCACGGTCCGGCGTCGCCGATTCCGAGCCCGCCGCCCGCCGACTCGATCCACAACGCGGTACCCGGCCGGCTGGCGACCCAGGCACGGCCGCGCGTACGCACCACCCCGTCGAGCAGCACGTCGATCGCGTCGTGGAAACGCTGCGGGTGGAACGGGCGCCGTGCGGTGAACAGCAGCACCGAGATCCCGCAGTCGGCGTGCAGCGGCGGCTCGCCGCTCAGCAGCGGGCCGTGCATGTCGGTGACCTCGCCCCGGCGGGCGCCGGGCCGGACGGCGGCGGCCAAGGTGGCCTGGTCGGCGTCGGCGAGCGCGATGCGCGGCGCGGCCGGGGCCACCCGGTCGAGCACGGCGCTGGTCCTCGCGGCGTCCCACGCGTTCGCGGCGGCACCGGCGAGCACGAGTACGTCGGCGAATTCGGCCTGGGACAACGCAACCTGGGCGACCGTGCGCTCGTCGTCGGGGCTGGCCCGGCGGTCGCGGTCGGCGAGCGTGTCGTCCCCGGTCGCGTCGGCCAGCCAGGTCGCGCAGTCCAGCACGGTGAACACGCCGTCGATCTCGACGTCGTCGCTCACTGGCCGGTCACCGACGAGCACGTGGTGGACCGCCCAACTGACCGGTTCCGGCTCCATCGACTCGTCGAGCCGCAGCACGATCCGGTCCACTTCGGACATTCGCCCCAGTTTTCGCAGCAGTGGCAACAGATCCTCGCGCAGCGTGCACGAGACACAGCCGTGCGCCAGCTCCAGCGTGACGGTTTCGTCGTGGTCGTCGAGCCGCAGTCTGCGGCGGGCCACGCCGGAGGTGACCTCGCGCAGATCGTGATGCACGAGAGCGGTTCCGGGGCGCAGCAGCCGCTCCGCGAGCCGGTTGCCGGCCTCCGGGTCGAGGCCGCAGATCAGGGTCAGGGGCACCCGCGGGGTGCCGGACGGGAAGGTTCGCACGATGCTGTACGTTAGATGAAAATGAAAACCGATATCAACTAGGGGTGGTTAGTGAGCAAGGTCTGCCAGGTCACCGGCACCCGGCCGGGCTATGGCAAGCAGGTCTCGCACTCGCATCGGCGCACCTCGCGCCGGTGGGAGCCCAACCTGCAGAGCCGCCGGTTCTGGTTGCCCAGCGAGAACCGCTGGATCCGGCTGCGGGTCTCGGCGCGGGGCATCAAGACGATCGACAAGCGCGGCATCGAAGCCGTTGCCGCGGAACTGAAAGCCAGGGGAGTGAAGCTGTGATGGCGAGAAACGACGTGCGCCCGGTGATCAAGCTGCGATCCACCGCGGGGACCGGCTACACCTACGTCACGCGCAAGAACCGCCGCAACGATCCGGACCGGATGGTCATGCGCAAGTACGACCCGGTGGCGCGCCGGCATGTCGAGTTCCGGGAGGAGCGCTGATGGCGAAGAAGTCGAAGATCGCCAAGAACGGGCGGCGTCGCGAGATCGTCCAGCGGTACGCCGAGCGGCGGGCCGAGCTCAAGGAGACGATCCGCTCGCCGGCGTCCACGCCCGGGGAGCGGGCCGCGGCCATGTCGGCGCTGCAGGCACTGCCACGGGACGCGAGCCCGACCCGGCTGCGCAACCGCGACACCGCCGATGGCCGGCCACGCGGTTACTTCCGCAAGTTCGGGCTGTCCCGGGTGCGGCTGCGCGAGATGGCGCACCGCGGCGAGCTGCCCGGTGTGTCGAAGGCGAGCTGGTGACGGTGGCCGAGCGACGTCCCCTCAAACGCAAGCGGAACCTGCTGCACGTCCTCGGAGTGTCCGAAGTGGACTGGAAGGATGCCGAGCTGCTGCGGCGGTTCGTTTCCGACCGCGGCAAGATCCGTTCCCGCCGGGTCACCGGACTGACCCCGCAGCAGCAGAAGCAGGTCGCGGTCGCGATCAAGACGGCCCGCGAGATGGCCCTGCTGCCCTACGGCACACGCTAATGTGGTGAGCATGAGCGACGAAGCATCGGATGCGGATCTGCTGAACCCCACGGCACGGGCGTTCGTCCTGGCCAGGGAAGGAAATGCCCAGTTGCTGGGCACCTACGTCGACGGTGGCGTTCCCCTCGACGCGACCAACGACCGGGGCGACACGTTGCTCATGCTCGCCGCGTACCACGGCAACACCGAGGCGGTGCGGGTGCTGCTCGACCGCGGCGCCGATCCGAACCAGCTGACCGAGCACGGCCAGAGCCCCTTGGCCGCCGCCGTGTTCAAGAACGCCACCGACATCGTCAAGGCGCTCGTCGCCAAGGGGGCCGACCCGGAGACCGGTGCGCCCTCGGCACTGGAGGCCGCGCAGATGTTCGGCAACACGGGGTTGCTCACACTCCTGCAGCCCTGACCAGGTGCCGCCGGTCCCCACCAGTCATGATGGGGCCATGTCGGAAGACCACTACCTCGCCGGCCTCGATCTCACCGGCCGCCGCGTCGTACTGATCGGCGGGGGCAGCGTCGCCCAGCGGCGGCTGCCCCGGCTGATCGGCGCGGGTGCCGCCGTCGAGCTGATCTCACCGCACACCACGCCCGCGGTGAGCGCGATGGCCGACGCGGGCGAGCTGGTCTGGCTTCGCCGCCGCTACACCGACGGCGATCTCGACGGCGCCTGGTACGCACTGGCTTGCACCGATGATCCCGCTGTCAACGCCCAGGTCTGTGCCGAGGCCGAACGCCGCCGGGTGTTCTGCGTGCGGGCCGACGCCGGCACCGAGGGCACCGCGGTCACCGCCGCGGTGGGCCGGCACGAGGGGCTCGTCGTCGGGGTGCTGTCCGGCGGCGAGCCGCTGCGCTCGGCCGCCGTTCGCGACAACATCGTCGAAGCCCTGCACACCGGCGCGATCCCGGACGCGGCCGCCGGGATCGGCGAGCTGCCCGGCGTCGCGCTCGTCGGTGGCGGGCCGGGCGATCCCGAGCTCATCACCGTGAAGGGCCGCCGTCTGCTCGCGCGCGCCGATGTCGTGGTGGCAGACCGGCTCGGGCCCCGCGAGCTGCTCGACGAATTGCCGCCGAACGTCGAAATCGTGGATGCCGCGAAGATCCCGTACGGCCGCGCCGCCAGCCAGGACGTCATCAACGCGACGCTGATCGAGCACGCGAAGGCGGGCAAGTTCGTCGTGCGGCTCAAAGGCGGGGACCCGTATGTGTTCGGGCGCGGCTTCGAAGAAGTCCTCGCTTGCGCCGAAGCGGGCGTGCCGGTCACCGTCGTTCCCGGGATCACGAGCGCCTTCGCCGTCCCGGCCATGGCCGACGTCCCGGTGACCCACCGCGGGGTCGCACACGAAGTCGTCGTCGTGTCCGGTCATGTGCCGCCAGGACACGAAACCTCGCTCGTGGACTGGGACGCGCTCGGCAGGCTGCGTGGCACCATCGTGCTGATGATGGGCGTCGAACGGCTCGGCCAGTTCGCCGGCGCGCTCCTGGCGGCGGGCCGCCCCGGTGACACCCCGGTCGCCATCGTGCAGGACGGCACCACGGCGGCCCAGCGGATCACCCGGTCCACTTTGGACTGTGTCGAGGCGGACGCGAAGGCAGCCGGGGTGCGCCCGCCCGCGGTCACCGTGATCGGCCCGGTCGCGGGACTGGCTCAGCCGGCGTAACGGCGCCGTTCGTTACTGATCGGATCAGTAACGGCGCCGCACGAAGTTCGTGATCATGCCGGTCAGCCGTTGCGGATCCGTCCGCAGCTCGACCGGGCTGCGGGCCTGGACGAACTCGGCGTCCGGCAGATCCGCGGCCAGCGTGTCGGCGTCCCCGAAGGGATGGATCGGGTCGCGCTGATGCCCGATCACCAGCGCCGGCACCGTGATCAGCCGCCGCACGGCCTTCGGCGGCGCGATCCGTCCGAAAAGGACACCGTGCAGGAGCGCGGCCATCGCGGCCGGCCGCTGCTCGAGGGTGTCGGTGACGACGTCGACCCACTGGTTGCCGTGCGGCACCCACCCGGCCACCGAAGCCACCCCCGCCACGCCGACCGGGATGAACCGCGCGGCGAACAGCAGCGGCGCGAACGTGAGCAACCCGGCCACGATCGCGTTGTCCAGCACCGGCATCTCGATGATCATGCCGTGCATCCGCTCCGGCGCCGCGACCGCCACCTCCAGCGTCACGTTGGCGCCGAGCGAGGTACCGCCGACGACCGCGCGGTCGATCTCCAGCAGGTCCAGCAGCGCGAGCACCTGCAGCGCGAACGCGGGCATCGAGTACCGCCACGATTCGGTCGGCCGGTCGGATTCGCCGTGCCCGAGCAGGTCGAGCGTGATGACGCGGTAGCCGTCCGCGGCGAGCTTGCGGGCGAGCGGGGCGTGCATCCGGCGGGTGAACATGAGCCCATGCGTCAGCACGACCACCCGGTCACCGGCGCCGTAGTCGGTATAGGCCAGCCGGTGCCCCTCGAACGTGAACGAACCGGGGAGCTCACGTGTCATGTCCATGCATAAGGATGACAGACATGACAGACCTGACAAATCTTGAAGATCTGGTTTCGCTCAAAGTCGACCGCACCGGCACCGTCGCCGAGGTGACGCTGATCGGCCCGGGCAAGGGCAACGCGATGGGCCCGGACTTCTGGCGTGAGCTGCCACTGGTGTTCGCCGCGCTCGACGCCGACCCGCAGGTCAACGCGATCGTGCTGACCGGCAGCGGCGCCAGCTTCTCCTACGGCCTCGACCTGCCGGCGATGATGGGAATGTGGGCGCCGCTGCTCGCCGGGGACGCCCTCGCCGGCCCGCGCACCGCGCTCCTCAAGGAAGTCCGCACTTTGCAGGAATCGGTCAATGCCGTGGCCGGATGCCGCAAACCCGTGGTCGCCGCGATCGCGGGGTGGTGCATCGGCGGCGGGGTCGACGTGACCTCCGCGGCCGACATCCGGCTCGCCAGCGCCGACGCGAAGTTCAGCGTGCGCGAGACGAAGGTCGCCATCGTCGCGGATCTCGGCAGTCTGCAACGGCTTTCCGGCATCATCGGCGAGGGGCACCTGCGGGAGCTCGCCTTGACCGGCAGGGACATCGACGCCGCCCGCGCCGAGAAGATCGGCCTGGTCAACGACGTCTACCCGGATCAGGACTCGCTGCTGGCGGCGGCGCGGGCGCTGGCCGCCGAGATCGCCGCCAACCCGCCGCTGGTCGTGCAGGGGGTCAAGGATGTGCTCGAGGTGAACACCCAGCGGCGCATCGCCGAGGGGTTACGGTACGTATCGACGTGGAACGCCGCGTTCCTGCCGAGCAAGGATCTCGGCGAGGCGATGCAGGCGTTTCTCGAGCGACGGCAGCCGGAGTTCAAGGGAGAATAAAGGTGACGGGCGACGTTTTCCGCCAGGCCAGGGACTATCTGCTGGTGCATCGCGAGGACTACGAGGCCGCCTACCGCGCGTTCAGCTGGCCCGAGCCGGGCGAGTTCAACTGGGCGCTCGACTGGTTCGACGTCATCGCCCGCGACCCGGCGAACGAGCGGCGCTACGCCCTGTGGATCGTCGAAGAGGACGGCACCGAGGGCCGCTGGACCTTCCCGGAGCTCGCGCAGCGGTCGGACCGGGTCGCGAACTGGTTGCGCGGGCTCGGCGTGCGCCGCGGTGACCGGCTGATTCTCATGCTGGGCAACCAGGTCGAGCTGTGGGAGACGATCCTGGCGTCGATCAAGCTCGGTGCGGTGATCATTCCCGCGTCGACCCTCCTCGGCCCGGCGGACCTGCGTGACCGGGTGGACCGGGGTGCGGCGAAGCATGTCGTGGTGCGCTCGGCGGATGTGCCGAAGTTCGCCGACGTCACCGGGGACTACACTCGCATCGCGGTCGGCGAGCCGGCGCCGGGATGGGCTTCGTTCGCCGACGCGTACTCGGCGCCGGCGCGGTTCACCGCCGACGGCGTCACCGCGGCGACCGACCCGCTGCTGCTGTACTTCACCTCGGGGACCACGGCGAAGCCGAAACTGGTGCAGCACACGCACGTTTCGTACCCGGTCGGCCATCTGTCCACAATGTACTGGATCGGGCTGGAACCGGGCGATGTCCACCTCAACATCTCCTCGCCAGGCTGGGCGAAACACGCCTGGAGCAACGTGTTCGCGCCGTGGAACGCCGAGGCGACGGTGTTCCTGTACAACTACAGCCGGTTCGACGCCGCTGCGCTGATGGCCCAGATGGACCGGTGCGGGGTCACGAGTTTCTGCGCGCCGCCCACGGTGTGGCGGATGCTGATCCAGGCCGATCTCACCGCTTTGCGGACCCCGCCGCGCAAGGTCGTCGGCGCGGGAGAGCCGCTCAACCCTGAGGTGATCGAACAGGTCAGGAAGGCTTGGGGCGTCACGATTCGCGACGGGTTCGGGCAGACGGAAAGCAGCGTGCAGATCGCGAACACGCCGGGTCAGCGGGTCAAGCCGGGGTCGATGGGCCGCCCGTTGCCGGGCTTCACCGTGGTGCTCGTGGACCCGGTGACGGGGGAGCGCGGCGGCGAGGGCGAGATCTGCCTCGATCTCGCACACCGGCCGGTCGGCCTGATGACCGGCTACGCCGATGACGAAGAGCGCACCGCGAAGGCCTTCGAGAATGGTCTGTACCACACCGGTGACGTCGGCTCGGTGGACGAGGACGGCTACCTCACCTACGTCGGGCGCACCGATGACGTGTTCAAGGCCTCGGACTACCGGATCTCGCCGTTCGAGCTGGAAAGCGTGCTCCTGGAACACGATGCGGTCGCCGAGGCCGCCGTCGTGCCCTCGCCGGACCCGATCAGGCTGGCCGTGCCGAAGGCGTTCGTGACGCTCGCGGCCGGGCACGCGCCGGACGCGGCGACCGCCGAGAGCATCCTCGCGTTCTGCCGCGAACATCTGGCGCCTTACAAGCGAATCCGGCGGCTGGAGTTCGCGCAGCTGCCCAAGACGATCTCCGGCAAGATCCGCCGGGTCGAGCTGCGTCACGCCGAACACGCCACCCGCGAGCGCCCGGACGGCGAGTTCCGCGAAGAAGACTTCCCCGGCCTGAAAGCTTGACCCGTCAGCGCGCGGGCTCGGCGTCGATCTCGCGGCCGTCCTCGGTCGAGCAGGTGGCGGTGACGACCGAGCCCGCGTCGCTGCCACAGGTCCATGGGTCGATCGCGATCGGGCCGGCGCCGTCCGGGCTCGCCGCGGCGGCCGCGGTGAGGCGGCCGAAGTACTGCGTGAGCACGGTGACCGCCTCGGCGCATTCGACCACGCCTTCGCGGATCGTCACCTTGGCCTGCGCCCCGCCGGACGCGGGCACGGTGCCGCACTGGATGTTCTGGGCAGGCGGGACCCCGAGCACGGCTTGGACGTCCTGACCTTGGACGGGCACGGGCGGCGGCGCAGCCTGAGAGCCACACGCACTGAGGGTGAGCACGCAGACCGCCACGGGTCCGATCGAGCGAAGCACAAACTGTCGCGACACGTCGGTTTTCCTTGGTTTTCTTGCCGGGAGGGGATTACTCGGCCGCCACACTGGCGAACACGGTCTTGTCATCGAGGCTGCAGCTGGTGCCACCCTGGGAGGCGGGCGGCCCGGAGACGCACAGCCAGCCGTCCACGGTGGCGCTCGCGGGCTGGGTGGACCCGGCAGGCTGCTTGCCGGCCAGCTGTGCCTGGAACTTGCCGACCAGCGCTTTCGCGTCCGCGCAAGGGATCCCGGGGGAGTCGAGCACCTGCAGGGTCAGCCCGCTCGCGGCGGTGACCATGCCGCAGGCGCCGGCCGGAGGTGCCGCGCCGGAGGTCGCCGGGCGGGAGCTTGACGGAGCCGGCGAGGCGGCAGGCAGGCTCTCCGGCGAACTGGGTGCCGGGCCGGCCGGCGTCGGCGCCGTGGTACTCGCGGAGGTGGTGACCGGCGCCGGAGTGCCGGCCCGCAGGACGGGGTCGTCCGTGCCCGAGCATCCCGCGGTCAGCAGCAGCGCTGCCCCCACCGCACACCAGCGGAATCGGTGCGTGACGGCCTCCAAATCGGTCTCCCCTCCGCGATCGGCAGCGGAAGGCTACCCGGCCGCGCCCTGCCTCGCTCGCCGGACCAGCAATAGTCCACAGTAGACAGTCACGGATCGTGCGTGGGTTTTGCCCGGTGCGGGTGAATTCCCCGCCAGTGGCTAACGGATCGCGCGCAACGGCCGACATTCCCCGTGTGCCCCCCAAGGCATGCCCGACGTCCCCGAGCACTGAGAGCGATGAGTACCGAAACCGAGCAAGAAGCCCCGCCCACCATCCCGTGCACCGTCGTCTGGAGCCACGGCCGGCCCTACGTCCTCGAACCCGGCGACTCCCGCTGGATCGGCACCGACCACCGTGGCCGCCCCCAGTCACTGACCACCGCCGACCTGTGTCGCCGCGGCTGGAGCTACCACCGCATGAACTGACGCGGTGTGCGCGCTGACCTGGACCTGACCCGGCTAGGGTTGGGTCCGTGAGCGAGTCCAGCCCGGAGAGAGTCACGACCGACAGCCGTCCTGCCGGCCCCCCGGGTGAGCCCAGCCTGCTGGCGCAGGCGTTCAACGCCCCGAACATCCTGTCCCTGCTGCGGTTGGCGGGTGTCCCGGTGTTCCTGTGGCTCCTGCTGGGGCCGCGCGAAGACGGCTGGGCACTCGCGCTGCTGGTGTTCAGTGCGCTCACCGACTGGCTCGACGGCAAGCTGGCCCGCTGGCTCAACCAGACCAGCCGCCTCGGTCAGCTGCTCGACCCCGCCGCCGACCGGCTCTACATCGCCGCGATCCTGGTCGCGTTCCTCGTCCGCGACATCATCCCGTGGTGGGTCTTCGCGCCGCTGGTGGTGCGCGAGCTCGTCGTCGGTGTCTGCATCCTCGCCTTGCGCCGCAACGGTTTCGCCCCGCCGGAGGTCACCTACGTCGGCAAGGCGGCGACCTTCGTGCTGATGTACGCGTTCCCCTTCCTGCTGCTCACCCAGGGCGGCTCGACGGTCGCCGCGGTGGCCCGCCCGATCGCCTACGCCTTCCTGTCCTGGGGCTGCGTGCTCTACCTGTGGTCGGGCGCGCTGTACGTGATCCAGACCGTCTCGGCCATCCGGGGTGCCGCGCGCTCGCGTGGGATGTAAGACTTTCGCGAGCGAAACCAGGCAGGAAAGGGGACTGACTTGTCCGCTCCAGAAGAGCTGCGGTACACCGAGGAGCACGAGTGGGTGGCCACCGCCTCCGGCGACTCGGTCCGGGTGGGGATCACCGAGTACGCACAGGACCAGCTCGGCGACGTCGTCTTCGTGGAGCTGCCCGAACTCGGCAAGCAGGTCGGTGCGGGCGAGTCGTTCGGCGAGGTCGAGTCGACCAAGAGCGTGTCCGAGCTGTTCGCGCCGCTGGACGGTGAGGTCGTGGCCGTCAACAGCGCGGTCGCGGACTCCCCGGAGCTGATCAACAGCGACCCGTACGGCGAAGGCTGGCTCATCGAGCTCAAACTCCGCGACCCGGCCGCGGTCGCCACCCTTCTCGATTCCGAGGCCTACCAGGCGCTCACCGCTGGTTAGTGTTCGCCTGCGCAGAGGGAGGCCGCGGGGGCTGCGTCCAGGCAGACACGGTACGTTGACGGCACACGTTTTTGGGTAGGCGAACAATTCAGTGGTGAGGAGAGCTCAGGTGAGCACGAACGACGGACCCGGCGTTCCCCCGGAGCAGTCTCCGGAACGGACTTCGGTTTTCCGGGCCGACTTCCTGGCGGACGCCGAGGGCCACGAGCCACCGGCCTCCGAGCCCTCGGTCGCCGGTATCGACGCGCTGCCGCCCGGCTCGGCACTGCTGGTCGTCAAGCGGGGCCCCAACGCAGGCTCGCGGTTCCTGCTGGACCGCGACACCACCAGCGCGGGGCGGCATCCCGACAGTGACATCTTCCTCGACGACGTCACGGTTTCCCGGCGCCACGCGGAATTCCGCCGCGAGGGCGGGGAGTTCGTGGTGATCGACGTGGGCAGCCTGAACGGCACCTACGTCAACCGCGAGCCGGTCGACCAGGCCGTGCTCGCCGGTGGTGACGAGGTGCAGATCGGCAAGTTCCGCCTGGTCTTCCTGACCGGCCCGGGGCACGGAGGCCAGGGGGCACAGTGACGGCTGCCGGGCGGCCACAGCGCGATGGGTTGAGCATCGGGGCCGTACTGGCGCAGCTGCGCGCCGATTTCCCCGACGTGACCATCTCCAAGATCAGGTTTCTCGAGTCGGAGGGACTGGTACAGCCCGGCCGCACGCGGTCGGGCTACCGCCAGTTCTCCCCGGCGGATGTCGAGCGTCTGCGTTTTGTGCTGTCCGCCCAGCGGGATCACTACCTGCCCTTGAAGGTGATCAAGGAACAGCTCGACGCCGCGGACCGCGGCGCCGACGGGCACGAGGTGGCCGGTACGCGGTTGCCGCGCAAGCTCGTGGCGCTGTCGGCCCACACCGGCGACGGGCTGCCCGCGGCCGGGGATTTCGCGCCAGGGCGGGAAATCCGGCTCACCCAGGAGGAGTTGCTGGCCGAGGCCGGTATCGACGCGCCGGTCCTGACCGAGCTCGAGCAGTACGGGCTGCTCCGGCCCGGTGCCGCCGGGTTCTACGATCCGGACGCGGTGCTGGTCGCGCGCACGGTCAAGGCGATGACCGAGTTCGGCATCGAACCACGGCATCTGCGTGCCTTCCGGGCCTCGGCCGACCGCGAGGTCGGGCTGCTCGAACAGATCGTCACCCCGGTCTCGCGTCATCACGACGCCGATGCGAGAGCGCGTGCGGACGAGATGGTCCGGGAACTGGCGGCCCTCTCGGTCACGTTGCACACGTTGCTGGTCAAAGCCGGCATCCGGGGCGTGACCGGGGGATGAGGCGGCTACATCGGCTGCTCCACGGTCGGTATTGACACAGTTTCATGACTCTTCCTATCGCCCCGGATGCCGTACGGTTGGTTATGGATTGCCGGACAACGAACGCGCGCCGGTCACTACGCGAGACAAGCGAGCACAGCGCCAAGCGGACGAGTAGCGTCGGAATCGTCGACGCGGGATCGTCGAGGCGGCGTTGCAGCCCGCGCACAGGAGAGGGAGGCGAAGTCCGATGAGCGAAATGCGCGTCGTCGGCGTGCGGGTCGAGCTACCCGCGAATCAGCCGATCTTGCTGCTGCGGGAGACGGAGGGCGAGCGGTACCTCCCGATCTGGATCGGATCCGTCGAGGCCACCGCCATCGCGCTGGAGCAACAGGGCGTGCGCCCGGCCCGGCCGCTGACTCATGACCTGCTCAAGGAGGTCATCGGGGCGCTGGGCCGCGAACTGGAACAGGTCGTGATCACCGACCTGCGCGAAGGCACGTTCTTCGCGGAGTTGGTGTTCGACGGCGATATCCGGGTCTCCGCGCGGCCGAGCGACTCGGTGGCACTGGCCCTGCGGGTCGGGGTGCCGATCCACGCCGTCGACTCCGTGCTCGAAGAGGCCGGGCTGATCATCCCGGACGAGCAGGAAGACGAAGTGGAGAAGTTCCGCGAGTTCCTCGACTCCGTGTCCCCGGAAGACTTCCGCGGCGCAGATACATAAGGCGCCCGGTTTCGGGTGAGGTGTGCTCGCGGAAAGCGCGAGCCCCAGGGCGCCTTACCTGTGTCTTTTGGGGGTCGAACCCCCAAACCCCCGCCGGGGGCGAGCCCCCTGGACCCCCGTTGTGGTTGCGTTGGTGAGTCGGCTCGCTGGGCCGCTGCGGTTGCGTTGGTATCGGATTCTGCCGGGCTGTCGTGGTGAGTTGGTGTGGGGGCGTTCCGCGCGTCGCGTTGACCGGTGGGGCCCGCACGCATACCGTCGAAGGCGGTAAATCGCCAAGGTGTGATTCTCCCTCTGCAAGAACACATCGATGCGGTTTCACCGGCAGGGGTTCCGCTCCCGGGATCCCGGTGCTTGTTTCGACCGGCCGCACGGCCGGGCGAGGGGAGGCATGCGTGGTCGAGGAGAGGCCGATCAAGGCGGTCGACGGAGAGCAGGGCGAATTGTTCCCTGACTCGTCCCTGCCTGATGAACTGGTCGGTTACCGGGGGCCCGCGGCCTGCCAGATCGCCGGTATCACCTACCGGCAGCTCGACTACTGGGCCCGCACGAAACTGGTCGCGCCCAGCATCCGGACCGCGCACGGTTCCGGTTCGCAGCGGCTGTACTCGTTCAAGGACATCCTCGCGCTCAAGATCGTGAAGCGTTTACTGGACACCGGGGTGTCGCTGCAGAACATCCGGGTCGCGGTCGATCACCTGCGGGCCCGCGGCGTCGCGGATCTGGCGAAGGTGACGCTGGTGTCGGACGGCACCACGGTGTACGAGTGCACCTCACCGGAGGAGATCGTCGATCTGCTGCAAGGCGGCCAAGGGGTGTTCGGCATCGCGGTGAAGGTCCCGATGCAGGAGATCAGCGGCACTATCCACGAGTTCCCGGCCGAGCGCGCCGACGGCGGCGAGATCGAAGCGATCGTCCCGGACGAGCTGACCCAGCGACGCAATGCCCGCCGCACGGGCTGAAATTAACTGACGGTAGGCTGGCGTGTGCAGTCGCCGAAGCCGTGCGGGAGAGACCGGACCCCAACCCGGGTTCGGCGCCGAAGGAGCAAATCCTCCCCGGAACCTCTCAGGCCCCCGGACCGCGCGGAAGAGACGCCTCTGGAAAGTGGGTCAAGGCCACAACCCGATGACCCCGCCGACGGTGCAAACCCGGACCAACGCCCCGGGTGAACCTCTCAGGCGCATTGGACAGAGTGGGGAGGCCCCGAACGCCGTAATGGCGGTCGGGGCTTTTTTCCGGCCGGCCGACCACGTTCGGCGGCCGCCGTGGGCGCGTGGCACGATCGGCCCATGACTCCCGAAGTTGCGCTCAACAACGGTGTCTCGGTCCCACGCCTCGGTTTTGGCGTGTTCCAGGTACCGCCCGCAGACACGGCGAAAGTGGTCCAGACCGCGCTGGAAACCGGGTACCGCAGTATCGACACCGCCATGATCTACCGGAACGAGGCCGGAGTCGGTGACGCGATCAAGGCATCCGGGCTGCCGCGTGAAGAACTGTTCGTCACGACGAAACTGTGGAACAGCGACCAGGGCTACGACTCGGCGCTGCGCGCGTTCGACAAGAGCATGACCAAGCTCGGGCTCGACTACCTCGACCTGTACCTGATCCACTGGCCCGCCCCCAAGCGCGGAGCCTACGTCGATTCGTGGCGTGCGTTCGAAAAGCTGTACGCGGACGGACGGGTGCGGGCGATCGGGGTGTCGAACTTCCACATCCCACACCTGCGCCGGCTGTTCGACGAGACCGGCATCGTGCCCGCGGTCAACCAGGTCGAGCTGCACCCGAACCTGGCCCAGCTCGAACTGCGGACATTCCACGCCGAGCACCGCATCGTGACCGAGGCGTGGAGCCCGCTCGCGCAGGGCGCGCTGCTGGCGGACCGGGCGATCACCGGCCTGTCCGCGAAGTACGGCAAGTCCCCGGCGCAGATCGTGCTGCGCTGGCACCTGCAGTCCGGGAACGTGGTGATCCCGAAATCGGTCACCCCGTCCCGTATCCGCGAGAACTTCGAGGTGTTCGACTTCGAACTCGCGCCCGATGACCTGGCGGTCATCGACGAACTAGACAACGGTGGCCGGACCGGCCCCGATCCCGACCGGCTCGAGGCCTGACCGCCGCGGCCGTCAGCCGCTGAGGCCGGCGGCCTTGAAGTCGGCCTGCTGCGCCGGCTCGTGCAGGAAGTCGCGGAACACCTGGGCCGCGCGGGTCTGCACCTCGTCCACGGTGGGGCCCGCCAGCCCGAGGAACTGGTAGTCGGTGGAGGCGGCCGAGGCGACCGACTCCGCGGGGGAGCCGACGATGCCGGGCTTCGCGGTCACCAGCTGGTTGATCCAGAAGGAGTTCTCCGGAACCCACGCCGCCGGGAAGCCGCCGATCGTGCTCACGTCGGCCTTGCCGGTGAGCGCGTCCAGCACCTGCTGCGGGGGAATCGCGCGGACTTCGACGTGCACGCAGTGCGCGTGGACGACCGTGTTCGCCCGGTTCCACCGGTCCGCGGCGGAGGTGAGCGGTTTCTGCGCGGACGGGGTAACGACGACGGTCAGCGTGGAATTGCCGTCGGTGCAGGCGTTGGCCTGGGCCTCGGCGCGGCTGTTGAGGACGTTGTTGGCCCAGCCCCAGGCCAGCAGCCCGAGTATCAGCAGGACGACGAAGGCGCCGGCGAAGATCGGCCATTTCGCGACCCGCCGCCGCCCGGCGAGCTTGCCCATCGCCCGGTGGGTGCCGGTCACCGTGGAGCGGCCTTCGGTGGCGGTGGAACGGCCTTCGCCTGTGGTGCGCTGCTCGCCGGTCGAGGTGGCCTTGCCGACCGCGCGGTTCATCCCCGTCGAGGCGGCCCGGCTCTCGCTGATCCGGAAGCCGCCGGTCGAGGTGGACCTGCCCACGGCCCGGTTGCTCCCGGTCGAGGTGGCCCGGCGCTCACGGGCAGACCCGCCGACGGTGCGGTTGGCGCCGGTCGAAGTGACCGGGTTTTCGCCGGTGGAGGTGGACCTGGCGGCGCGCTTGGTGCCGGCTGGTCCTTCGCCGGTGCGGAAGCCGCCGCTTGCCGTGGCGCGGCCATCGGCCGAGGTGGCGCCGCCGGGGATTTCGGCTTCCTGGTCGGCGAAAGCGCTGAAACTGCCCGGCACCACGGGATACCCGCCACTCGAATCGGCACGCCCGGGCTGGTCGGCCTGGTCGGCGAAGGCGCTGAAAGTGCCGGGAACGACGGGATACGCGCCGCTCACGGCCGCGCGTCCCTCCGGCACCACGGGATACCCGCCACTCGAATCGGCGTGGTCGTCCGGCGCTACGGGATGTGCGCCGCTCGAAGTCGCGCGGCTTTCGGGCACCACGGGGTAGGCGCCGCTGCCGGTGCGGTCCGGGCGGCGGAGGCTGTCGGTTGTCCGGTGGGCGTTGGCGGGGTCCTCACCGGGACGGAGGGCGGGGCGGCGCAGGCC
>NZ_WMBA01000070.1 GCF_009707865.1 Amycolatopsis pithecellobii | reverse complement strand
CGCCCGTCCCGCCCGGGCGGTACCGCGAGCAGGAGCTGCCCCGGCCACTCGGGGCGTTCCACGGCGCCTCGTTGTTCTCCACGTTCGGTGGTGCCATCGAGCCGGCCGACTGGGCCTGGACCCCCGCGGACGTCCGGTTTGCCGACACCGTCCGGCGTGCGTGGGCACACTTCGCCGAGCACGGCCGCCCGGCCGCCCCGGACCTTCCGGACTGGCCGGAGTTCGACGGTTCCCGGGCAATGGTTCTGCGTTCGGACGGCAGTGTCGTCGCCGAGGTGCCGGAGCGGCCCTACCTGGAGTTCTGGGACCGGTTCTACGGGCCGACGCCCTGACGGGCAGCGGCGGGTGAGGCCGATCGGCGAGCTGCCGAGAGAATGGGTAATGGCGTGGGCGCGTTCCCGGTGTGCGCAGGGGTCCCGCCTTCGATTTCGTGCCGGCCGCACCCGAAACACTGCGGCTCCTCGATGAGCATGGCAAGCCGATCAGGGTGGCCAGGCACAGCCCGATTCCCCCAGCAGGCACCGATCGCGTTGCGGATCGGTGAGCAGGGCCAAGACTGGCAGTACCTCCTGTGCGAGTTTCGGCGCCGCTGAGCCCATGCCACCGGCTCAACCGCGGCCGCCGAGCACGGTGGCTACTTCCCGATTCCCATCGTCAGGCCGCGAACCAGGTGACGTTGCAGGAGCAGGTAGACGGCGACGGCGGGTAGCGCGCTGAGCGTGGCACCAGCCATCAGGACCGGCAGGCTGGTCACCCGGCCGGCCGCGAGCACTCCGAGCCCGGTGGTGATCGTCCGGTGCTCCGGAGTTTGCAGGAACAGCAGCCCGACGAGGAGATCGTCCCAGATCTGGATGAACTGCAGGACGACGACCGCCGCGATCGCCGGACGTGCCATCGGCAGTGCGATCCGCACGAAGATCGATCGGTAGCTCAGTCCGTCGAGCAGCGCGGCTTCGATGAGTTCATCCGGGAGTTCCCGGAAGTACACGGTCATCAGAAACGTGGCGAACGGTGTCCCGAGCGCGGCATAAACCAGGATGGCGCTGGAATAGTTGTTGACGAGGCCGGCCTGAGACAGGTTGGCGAATTCGGGCAGGATGATCGACTGGACCGGCACCATCAGGCAGGCGATGATCGCGGCTACGACCGCTCCGCTGCCCCGATAGCGCAGCTTCGCGAAGCCGAATCCGGCACTGGTCGAGACCGCGACGATGATGGCCAGCGCCGCTATCGTGATGAGGGCAGAGTTCGCCATCTCCTGGCCGACCGGAAGCGCCTCGAACAACGCATGCCAACTGGCCAGTGAATGGCCCGAACCGGATTGGTACTGCGCGGACGTGCGCAACGACGAATCGACCATGTAGTACAGCGGATACAGCATGATCACGCCCAGCAGCAGCATGACCAGGAACAGCAAGCCGCGTTTGAACCGCCGTGCGGTCAGCGCCGCAGCGCGCGGCAACAGGGTAGTAGCCATGGGGTTCCTCAATTCCCCTTCGTCAGGAGACGGCCGATCGCGAACTGGATCACGGTGATCAGCGCGACCAGCCCGAACAGTACGACGCCGAGCATGGCGCCATAGCCGAAGTCGCCCTGGCTGAATGCTTGCTGATAAACGAAAAACTCCAGTGTTGTGGTCCCATTGCCGGGGCCACCGCCGGTCATGACGAAGATGAGACTGAACAATGCGGTGAAAGCCGTGACTATCGTGAGCACGGTGGCGAACTGAATGAAGCGTGCCATCTGCGGAAGCGTGATGCTGCGGAAGACCCGCAGCGGTCCCGCGCCGTCGACCCGGGCGGCTTCTTCCAATGCGGGATCCAGATTCGCCAGACCGGCTACGAAGATGATGGTATTCGGGCCGAGCTGGGACCAGACGAAGGTGACACCGACGGCGAGCAGCGCGGAGTGCTCGTGGGACAGCAGGTCCAGACGTAACGCATGCAGGCCGAGGTCGTCCAGCAGATGATTGAGCAGTCCGTCCTGGGCGAAGAAACGGCTGGCGAATGTTCCCGTGACGACCCACGAGATCGAGGCGGGGACGAAGTAGACGCTGCGGAAGAATTTCCACCCCGCGATGTGAGCGTGCAGCATGGTGGCCACGCCGAGCGGAACGAGTACGGCCACCGGCACGATCAGCAGGAGCAGCAGGTTGTTTCGCAGTACCTGCCAGAACGCGGGGTTGGCGAACAGGCGGCTGAGCGTGCCGGGACCGACCCAGCGGGCGGTGAAACCGTCCCAATCGGTCATGCTGTAGTACAGGGCCTGGCCGATCGGGACGACGAGCAGTGCCGCGACCACGGCCACGGCCGGCAGCGTCAACAGTGCGCCGGACCGGCCACGTTGGCGGTCCAGGCCGCTCCCTTGCCGTCGCCGGGGCCCGCCGGCCGTCATGGGGATGGTGTGATCGAGGACGTCGCCGGCCTGCTGCCGGCTGGGTGCGAGACTCACTTGTAGCTCCCGCGGCGATCGGCAGGCAGGCTGTTGAGCGTGTCGTTCATGGCTGACAGAGCCGTGGCCGGCGGGGTGTTGCCCGCGAGCACCGAGGGCAGTGTCTTCGAACCCACATCGACCACCTCGGGCTGTACCACGTTGTCGAGCATCGGGTATCGCCGGTACCCACCCGTCGCGGCGAAGTCCAGCATCTGCTGGGCCAGCGGGTCCGTCACGTGATAGCCGTCGACGTTGGGGATCAGGCCGTCTTTGGCGATGATCGCGCTCGCCTGGGGAGTGGCCAGGAACTCCAGGAATTTCGCCGCCTCGGCCTTGTGAGCCGACGACTTGGTGATGGCGAAACCGTCGCCGGAGTACTCGACGACGTTTGTGGCCGGCGCGGTGGTGAATGGCGGTACGAAGGGGGCCACGTTGCCGCCGAGCGCCTTCTCGAAATCACCGAGGTCCCACGTGCCGTCGATGATCATTGCGGCCTTGCCGGATGTGAAGTCGGTGAGGTTGTCGGTCTTGGTCAGCACGTCCTTGTTCGTGCAGCCACGCCGGGACAACTGGGCCCAGTGGTCCAACTGGTCGCGCAGAGCCGGTGATGTCCAGGGAGTCCGGCCACTGTAGAGGTTCTGCAGTTCCTCCGGCCGGGCGACGCCGGCGACCAGGTAGCTCATGTCATACCAGGGCAGGAACTCCGCGCCCAGCGCCTGCCCGCCGTTGCCGTAGACCAGCGGCTCGATGCCTGCCGCGGTCAACTTCGCGCAGGCGTCGTACAACTCGTCCCAGGTACGCGGCACCGAAGCCACACCCGCCTTCTGGAACAACGCCTTGTTGTAATAACCGATGTAGAACTGGTCGTCCATCGGCATCACCAGGGTGCCCTGGCTCGTGTCGAAACCGGGCGAAGTGTATTCCAGCCCCTTCTGCCCACTCAGTGCCGACTGCGGCACGAGATCTTTCAGATTCACCAGGAGGTTCTGGTATTTGAGGGCGAACAAGCCGGTCCACATGACCGCGAGATCAGGACCGGAATGGGAGATGGTGGCCGATTGCAGCAGCGGAAAGTAGTTGTCTGCAGGCTGGCTGACGACGTTGATCTTGATATCGGGATTCGCCGTTTCGAACGCTTTGACGAGATCGCCGGTCGCGGTCGCGTTGGCTTCAGTGCCGTAGTTGTGCCACAGGGTGAGCGTCCCACCCGCCGCGTCCCCGCCGGACCCACAGGCGGCGAGCGCGGCCGCTCCGACGATGGCCGCGGTCAGTGAGGCGAGGTGACGTAGAGGCGCCCGGAGACATCCGCCGATCATAATGAACTCCTTTGTTCGCGTAGACCGAACGAGAATCGGCTATAGCGAACAGATGCTTTCACCTTGCCGGGCGCGGTGTCAACGTGCACGGGTCGAACTTGAGCAGTCGTTACGAAGAGCCAGGGAAGAGGTACGTATCGGCGCGTGTGCGGCATGGGCATACAATGTTCGGTGTGTCAGAGCTTGAATCGGAAGCCCCCGCCCGAGAGGGCAAGTACGTTGTCCAGAGCGTGGCGCGTTGTCTGCGCCTGCTGGAACTGCTCGGGACGCACACTGCGGACGGGCTGTCCGTGACCGAGGCGGCCCGGCTGCTCGGTGGGTCGAAGAGCGCGACCTTCGCGCTGTTGCAGACGTTGATCGTCGATGACTTCGTCGTCGAAGTGTCTCCGGGCCCGCGATACCGCCTCGGACCTGCCATCCTGCGGCTGGCCGACAGCCACGTCCGTTCGCTGCCGCTGATCGAGGCGGTCCGGCCGGTCATGCGGGCGTTGACCACGGAAACCGGCTGGACCTCGCGGTTGGCGGTATTCGAACACGGGCACGCCGTCTTCATGGACCGTGTCGACGCCGGCGGCACGATCAGGTTCTTCACCCCGCTCGGCCGACGCGAGCTGCCGCATCGGAGCTCGGCCGGCAAGGCCATGCTGGCCACGCTCCCCGAGACGCAGGTCCGCGCGATCATCGCCGAAACCGGGCTGCCCCAACGTACCCGGCAAACGATCACGAACCTCGACGCGTTGATGGAAGACCTCGCGCTGATCCGCGTTCGCGGATTCGCCGTCGACGACGAGGAGGACGACGAAGGCGTGCTGTGCGTCGGTGCCGCGTTCGCTGACCGCGACGGCACGTGCGCCGCCGCGGTCAGCATCACGGGCCTGAAGAGTGGCGTGCCGGCCTGGCGCATTCAGGAACTGGGCCGGCTGGTACGGGCCCATGCCGACAGGATGGCCGAGGTCATCGGCGGACAGCCCGGCCATCCGTATGCCGCGCCGGGAAACGGCGCGGCAGGCTAGCTCCTGCCGATGGTGGGCTCGACGAAAGTGAGTTCACCATCGTCGCGGGGCACCAGGAAATCCAGGTCCGCACCGCGGTCGGCTTGCAGCACGTGCCGCTGGTAAAGGGCCGGCCAGCCGCGTCTGTGCACTGTGGACGGTCGAGGCAGGGAGGCAAGGCGGCCGGCGATCTCTTCGTCGCTCAATGCCACGCTCAGCTTGCCTGCGAACGCGTCCACAGTGATCAGATCACCGTCGTGCACCGCCGCGAGCGGGCCGCCCACGGCGGCTTCCGGTGCCACGTGGAGTACGCAGGTGCCGAAGCTGGTGCCGCTCATCCGCGCGTCGCTGATCCGGACCAGGTCGGTGACCCCGCGCCGGGCCAGCTTCTTCGGGATCGACATCATTCCCCATTCCGGGAACCCGTCCCCGCCTCGTGGCCCGCATCCGGTGAGCACGAGCACCGAGTCCTCGCGGACGTCGAGATCGGGATCGTCGATGCGCGCGAGCAGATCGTCATGGCCGTGGAACACGACCGCCGGACCGGTGTGCCGGAGCAGCCTGCCGTCGGTTGCCGCGGTCTTGACCACCGCACCGTCCGGGGCCAGATTTCCGCGCACGACGGCGAAAGCCGGCAGCGTGGTGACGGGGGAGTGCGGCGCCCGGATCACCGGGGTGTCCGGCGCCACACCGGATTCGAGCGCCGACAGCACGGCCTGGATTCCCCCGGCCGCGTCGAAGGCCGCGATGGTGTGCCGTCCGATCGGCTGCACGTCGGCGAGTACCGGCACCGCCCGCGCGGCTGCCGCGAGATCGTCCAGGCTCAGCCCGATCCGGCGGCGGCCCGCGATCGCGATCAGGTGCACGATCGCATTGGTGGAACCGCCGATCGCCGCCAGGGCCCGGAGCGCCCGCTCGAAGGCCGCCCTGGTCAGCTTCGCTCCGATGGTCTCCCCGGCGCGCGTCATCCGCACGATCCGCGTGCCGGCGTCATAAGCCAGCTCCGACAGTCGTGCGGAGCCGCTCGCCAGCGTGCCGGCGCCCGGCAGCATCACCCCGAGAACCTCGGCCATCATCGCCATCGTCAGCGCCGTGCCCATCACGTTGCAGGCGCCGGCACTGCAGCCCAGCGCCCGCTCGAGCGCCTGCCATTCGCCGTCGTCGAGACGTCCCGCGCGGCGCTCGGTCCAGTACGACCACAGGTCCGTGCCCGCGCCGACCTCCCGCCCCCGGAACAGCCCTGGCCGCCGGTAGCCGCCGCTGATCTGCAGCGCCGGCAGGTCGGCGCTGGCCGCGCCCATCAGCTGGGCGGGAATCGTCTTGTCACAGTTGCCGAGCAGCACCACCCCGTCGATCGGGTTCGCCCGCAGGGTTTCCTCGACTTCCATGGCCATCAGGTTGCGGTACAGCATGGCGGTGGGCTTCATCAGATCCTCGCCGAGAGACATGGTGGCGAGTTCGACGGGGATCCCGCCGGCGTCGAGAACTCCTTGCCTTGCTTGCTCCGCGAGCTCGGTCAGCGGGGCATTGCACGGGTTCAGCCCACTCGTCGAGTTCAGCAGCCCGATGACCGGCCGCCCGCCGTCGGCCGGCGTGCCCGCGGCATGCATCGCCGCCCGGTGCTCGACCCCGACCTCGTCGTCACGCCGGAACCACTTGTCACTACGCAACACCATGGTCAGCCACGGTAGCCAGCGGCGGTCGCGAGCACGTCATAGAGCCGGTCGACCTCCCGGGCCGTCTGTTCGTCGAGCAGGTAGCCGACCGGGCCGCGCGCGATCGCCTGCCGGATGACACCCTGGCGCACCAGCAGATGCTTCTGCACGGCGACGAAGGAGTCGAGGCTGTTCTGCAAGGAGACCAGCGCGCTCATGGGCCCCTGAAGAGTGTCCACAGTGGACTGGTCGCCGGTCTCCAGCGCGTGCCACAGCCGGGACAGCGCCCAGACGATGTCCGGACCCGGCATGGTGCCGGTGATCCCGCGCCGGTGACTGTCCACAAGCGCCAGACCGCCGGTGCCCTCGTACACCTTCGCCGCGCCATCGGTCGCGGCGAGCAGGCTGGACAGCCGCGGCCCGATCGGCTGGGCCTCGGGTTTGAACAGCACCCGGTCGCCGAACGCCCCGAAGAGACGGGCCTGCAGCTCGATACTGAGGGGACGGCCCAGATAACCGCTCGCGTCCTGGACCACGACCGGCACGTCGACGGCGTCGACGATGGCGGAGAAGTAGCCGAAAAGCTGATCGTCGTCGCAGGCCGTGCCCATCGGCGGGATCGCCATCACGGCGTCGGCACCGGCGGCGGCGGCCTGCCGGGCGAAACCGGCGGCCGTATGCGTGCTTTCCGCGCCCACACTGGTCGTGACGGTGACCCGGCGCGCGACCGCCTTGCACGTAAGGGTCGTCAGCTGGGCGCGCTCGTCCTCGGACAGCCGCAGGACCTCCGACACCATGCCGAGCACCACGCCGTGCGCGCCGTTGTCGATGACGAAGTCGATCTGCCGGTGCAAGCTCTCCTCGTCGATCGACCCGTCTTCGGCGAACGGGGTGGCCAGGACGGGCAGCACGCCGGTGGGGATGGTCATACGGTGTCGCTCCTGTCGAGAGTGGACGGAAACGGGGTGGGTCCGGGCAGCGGGATCCGGGTGATCCGGCCGAGTAGCGAGTCGAAGACCGGTTGCCGCGCGACCTCGTAAGCGAGCCTGCGGCCGAGCCGGTTCATGGCGACCCGGTCGGTGAAGCGGGCCCGGGGGATATGCGCGGGCGGGTCGAGTTTCGCGAGCGCCTGATCCTGCAGGATGCGGTAGGCGGCGTTGTGCCCGCTGGCGCCCATGACCCCGCCGCCCGGATGGGTTCCGGCGCCACACAGGTAGTAGCCCTCGATGGGAGTGGCGTACTCCGCGAGCTCGGGCACCGGACGGCCGCTGAACAGCTGGTCGTCGAACATCGCCGCGTGGAAGATGTTCCCGCCGCTGAGCGACCATTCGTCTTCGAGATCCTTCGGCGTGATCACATGCCGGTCCAGGATGTGCGCCTTGAGGTTGGGCGCGTAGTCGCACAGGCGGTCCACGATCAGGTCCGCCCAGGACTCCTTCGCCGCCGCCCACCCGCCTTCGGTGGCCAGTTCCCCTGGCAGCTGCTGCACGCCGAGGGTCAGGGTGTGCAGCCCGCGCGGCGCGAGCGTCGGGTCCGTCGCGGATTGGATGACCGCTTCGATCGCGTAGTCCTCGGCGAGTACGCCCGCCTGCTCGGCCCGCCAGGCTTTTTCGAAGTTCTCCACCGAGGCGCCGAGCATCTGGTGCCCGAGGTGCTGCGGGCCGAGCCCGGCCGGAAGGCCAAGGTAGGCCGGGAGTTCGTCGATCAGCAGGTGGATCCGGGCCATCGAACCGCGCTGGTCGATATTCGCGATGCGCGCACGCAGGCCCGGGTCGAGATCGGCCGGGTCGAGAAGGCCGAGGACGGACCGGACCGGGTCGGCGTTCGAGGCCACCACGCCGGTGGTGAACTCCTCGCCGGTGTCCAGTGCGACGCCGGTGACGCGGCCGTCCTTGGTCAGTACCCGCGCCACCCGCGCGGAGGTGCGGATGGTCACGCCGTAGTGCCGCGCCGAATCGGCGAGTGCCTGGGTGAAGCCGCCCATCCCACCCCGGACGAATCCCCAGACACCGAACTCGCCGTCGAAATCGCCCGAGGAGTGATGGCCGAACACGTAGGAGGTGCCCGGTGTCGAGGGTCCGGCGAAGACCGACACCATCCCGTAGAACGTCAGAAATCCTTTGATCAGGTCGTTTTCGAAGAACCCGCCGATCAGGTCGCGCGTCGAGGATTCGAAGAAGTCGCGGTAGAGATCCAGTTCGCGGTTGCGCTCGAATTCGGCGCGGATCTGCGCGCGGCTCGGGGGAGCGGACAGCAGCCACGGCCGCATGTAGTCGCCGAAGCGGCGAAGCCGGGCGCCCCACTCGACGAAGTTCCTGGCGTCGGCGCGGGAATGCTTCCTGATTTCGCGCACCGTATCGGCCACCCGCTTGTGCAGGAACAGATGCCGGCCGTCGCGGAACATGGCGAAACCCATCGTCGCCGGGCTGTACATGTGGAATCCGAACTTGCGCAGTTCCAGATCCGCCACGATCTCCGGCCGGATCATGTCGGCGATGAACGCGCAGGAGGACCACTTCGCGCCCGGGATCAGTTCTTCCGTCACCGCCGCACCGCCCACGACGCCGCGTGCTTCCAGGACGAGTACCGACTTTCCGAAGCGGGCCAGGTAGTTGGCGGTGACCAGGCCGTTGTGACCGGCCCCGATGACGATCGCGTCGTAATGTCGAGTGGTCAAGGCGACTCCTCCCTGCGCTGACGCGCTCTGTTCGTGTCTACCGAATGCTAGTCACGTAGGCCGAACGATAGCACGGCATGGTGCAGGTTCGATATCGATCGGTTGACCTCCTGTGCAGATCAACGACCGAGGACAAGACCGTTGCGCGACAGCGGAGCGCATTGCTAGCGTGTTCGCTATGAAGGATTGGTATTCGGTACTCACGAACAACGTGGGTCTTGCATGACGGCCCCGCACGGGCCGGCGCTGGTCGTGCGCGGCCCGCACGACCTGGTCGTCGAGCAGCGCACCGCTCCCGCACCGGGCCCCGGTCAGCTACTCGTCACGCCTTCGCATGTCGGGCTCTGCGGCACCGACCTGGAGATCATCGACGGTGACCTCGACCCGGCCTATGTGTCCCTGCCGCTGGTGCTGGGACACGAGTGGTCCGGCCGGGTGGCCGCGGTCGGTGCGAACGCCGACGACTCGTTGGCCGGCGCCCCGGTCGTCGTCGAGGGTGTGCTGGCCTGCGGGGTGTGCCGCGAGTGCCGTCGCGGGGCCACCAACCTGTGCACCGACTACGACGAACTGGGCTTCACCACCGACGGCGCGCTGGGGCCGGGCGTCGTCGTTCCCGCGCATCTGGTGCACCGGCTCGCAGCGGACGTCCCGGTCGAGGCCGGTGCCCTGGTCGAGCCGGCGGCGGTCGTGCTGCGGGGCCTGCGCGAGATCCGGCCGGTGCCAGGAGACCGCGTACTGGTGATCGGTGACGGGACGGTCGCTCTGCTCGCTGCGATGCTGGTCAGGCTCTGGTCGCCGGCACATGTCACGATCGCCGGCCGCCGTGCCGAGCAATCGGAACTGGCTCACACGTCCCATGCCGACGCCTTCACCACCGGCGACCCCGAGCGGGCGGCGTACGACCTCGTCGTCGAAGCGGCCGGCAGCACGGCGGCGGTCGAGACCGCGGTACAGGCCGTGCGCCGGGGTGGCCGGGTGCTGGTGCTGGGGATCGCCGGGCATGGCCAGACGGCGCGTATCCCGGTCGATGATCTGGTCAACAACGACATCACGCTCCGGGGCAGCTTCAGCTACACCGCCGCGTCGTGGGCCGAGGTGGTGCGCCTGCTCAACTCCGGCACGATCGATCCGCTGCCGCTGGTGACGCACCGGTTCGGCCTCGATGCGTTCGAGGAAGCGATCAAGATCTTGCGTGCCGGGGACGGCAGCCCGCGGGGCAAGGTCATGTTCGTCCTGGGCGAGGACGCGCCGCGATGAGCCCGCTGAGCCTCGCCGATCTGCGGACCCAGCGGTGTGTCGCGATCGCTCGCGGCGACCGGGCGACGTATTGCGCCGGCACCGCGAAAACGTTGGCGGACAACGGGATCCGCATCATGGAGTTCCCGCTGACCACGCCCGGCGTGCTGGCGGCGCTGCCCGAAGTGATCGATGCGGCCGGCGCGAGCGGATTCGTGGGCGTCGGCACCGTGGTCACCCGCGCCGAGGCGGAGGCAGCCGTCAAGGCGGGCGGTCAGTTCCTGGTGACGCCTGTCGTCGAACCCGACGTGATCGCGTTCGCCGTCGAAGCGCAGGTGCCGATCCTCGTCGGCGCCTGCACCCCGACCGAGATCCTCCAGGCTTGGCGGGCGGGGGCGACCGCGGTCAAGCTGTTTCCCGCCGTGACAGGCGGCCCGTCCCTGGTGCGGCAGCTGGTCACCGGCCCGTTCCCGTCGATCCCGTTGCTGCCCACCGGCGGCGTCTCACTCGGCGACGCGGCCGGCTACCTGAAGGCGGGTGCCATCGCGGTGGGCATGGGCGGGGCCCTGCTCGGCGACGTCCTGGCCACCGGGGCGTACGAGCGGTTGAGTGAGCGAGTGGCCCGGTTCCGCGCCGCGCTCGAAAGTGCCGGGTGAGCGGCATGGTGGCCTTACTGACCCTCGGCGAGGTGCTCGGCGTCGCCGGCACCCCCGTCGGGACTCCGCTTCGCACCGCGACGACGCTGCGGCTGTCCACAGCGGGCGCGGAGGCGACCGTCGCGATCGGGGTGCGCCGCCTGGGGCTGACGTCCGCATGGGTCGGGACCGTTGGTGCGGACGAGATCGGCACCAGGGTGCTCCGGGATCTCCGGGCCGAGAGTGTCGGCACCTCGTGCGCCCGCCGCGTCGCCGATGTTCCGACCGGGTTTCTCCTCCGTGATCACCGGACCCCTGACTTCACCTCCGTCAGCTACTACCGGCGCGGCCTGGCCGGCTCCCGGCTCGGCGCCGCCGACGTGCGCGCCGCCTTCGCCGCGGTCGAGGCCGTGGACATGCTGCACGTCACCGGTATCACGCCCGCGCTGAGTGAAAGCTGCCACGAGGCCGTCCTGGCAGCGGTCCGGATCGCCGCTGAAAGGGGAGTGACGGTGTCGTTCGACGTCAACTACCGGAGCACGCTGACTTCACGCGCGACGGCCCGGTCGGTCGCCGCGGAGCTCCTCGGCCAGGTGGACATCCTGTTCGCCGGGGACGACGAGCTCGATCTGCTCACCGACGAAACCGACCCCCGTGCGGCCGCGGCGAGCCTGCTGGCCCGCGGACCGTCCGAAGTGGTCGTCAAACGCGGAGCCGCCGGGGCCATCGCCGTCACTCGCGGGAGCGAGCCGCACGAAGTGGCGGGGCACCGGGTCGTCGCGACGGACGTCATCGGCGCCGGAGACAGCTTCGTCGCCGGTTATCTCGCCGCCCGGCATCGCGGCGCGGATCTCGCGACCCGGCTGGCCTGGGGCACGACCTGCGCCGCCTGCACCGTCGGCACCACGGGCGACTGGGCGGGACTGCCGGACCTCGACGAAATCGAACGCCGTGCCCTGCCGGAGGTGACTTTC
Organism: Amycolatopsis pithecellobii; assembly: GCF_009707865.1. Taxonomy (GTDB): domain Bacteria; phylum Actinomycetota; class Actinomycetes; order Mycobacteriales; family Pseudonocardiaceae; genus Amycolatopsis_E; species Amycolatopsis_E pithecellobii. The sequence goes on along the minus strand of NZ_WMBA01000070.1, from coordinate 30,166 downwards.
CGATGAAGGAGTACATCGCCGAGCAGGCGACCACCAGCACCTACTCGCTGGCCGAAGGACCGTTGTGGGACCACCGCACCCAGGAACTGTTCTGGGTGGACATTCACCAGGGCGACGTCCACCGCGGCACGCTGGACGGCAGCCGGATCGTCCCCGTCGAGCGCTGCCATGTCGACGTGACCGTGGGCGCCGTCGCGCTGGGGCACGGCGGACTGCTGGTCGCGGGTCATCAGCAGGTGCTCGAGCTGAGCGCCGACGGCACGGTCGGACGCGTCGCGCGGCTGGTACCGGAAGGACAGCAGCGACGGCTCAACGACGGCAAGACCGATCCGGCGGGCCGGTTCCTGGTGGGCACGCTGAACCTGGGGGCGGACGGTCCCGAGACGCTGTACCAGGTACGGGCCCCGGGCGACGCGGTCGTCGTCGACGACGACCTTGGCATGTCCAACGGCCTCGGCTTCTCACCGGACGGCACGCTCATGTACTCCGTCGACACGGGAAAGCAGGTCGTCTGGCGCCGCCCGTACGACGCCGGTCCGGGCACGTGGGGCCGGCGGGAGGTCTTCGCGCAGATCCCGGACGGTTCCCCGGACGGTCTGTGCGTGGACGCCGCGGGCGGAGTCTGGCTGGCCGTGTGGGGGACCGGGCAGGTCCGAGGCTTCGGACCGGACGGGCGGCAGTACGCGGTCGTGCACGTCGATGCCCCCTACGTCTCGTGCCCCACGTTCGCCGGACCCCGGCTGGACACCCTGGTGATCACCACCGCCATCGACGATCTCGACGAACACAGGCGAGCACAACATCCGCACTCGGGTGCGCTGTTCACCGCGCACGTCGACGCGATCGGTCTGCCCGCCATTCCTTTCACCCCAACAGGAGAGTCATGATCGAGCACCGCACCGAGTCTTTCGACGGGACCGACGTCGACCTCGTCACCATCCACAATGGACCGTGGAAGGCCGTCGTGACCAACCTGGGCGCGCGCCTGACCGAACTGCACGTCCCCGGCAGGAACGGGGAGACCGCCGACGTCGTCCTGCAGCGTCCCACCTTGAAGGAAATGGCTCACGACGACAACTACTTCGGTGCCACCGCCGGGCGCTACGCCAACCGGATCCGCAATGGACGGTTCACTTTGGACGGTGCCGAAGTTCGGCTGGGGATCAACGAGGGGCAGAACCATCTGCACGGCGGGATCACCGGTTTCGACCGCTTCCGGTGGCAGACCCACGTCGATCACCAGATGGATTCGGTGCGGTTCAGCCGGATCTCGCCGGACGGGGAAGAGGGCTTTCCCGGCAACCTGGATACCCGTGTCACCTACACCCTCGCGCCGCCCGCGCTGCTCATCGAAATCCGGGCCACGGCCGATGCGAGCACGATCGCCAACATCGTCAACCACGCGTATTTCAACCTCGGCGGCCACGACTCCGGCACCGTGCTCGACCATGTCGTGCGGATGCGCAGCTCGTTCTACACTCCGGTGGACGACGAACTGCTCGCCACCGGTGAGGTGCGCACTGTCGAGGCGACGCCGTTCGATTTCCGCACCGCGACGCCCATCGGTGCCCGGCTGGACCAGATCCACAACGGGGCCGCAGGGCGGCAGACCGACCGCTCAGCCGGCTATGACCACAACTTCGTGCTCGACGGCACCGGGATGCGCGAGGTGTTCGAAGCCACCGATCCGGCCAGCGGGCGCCGGCTGATCCTGTCCACCGACCAGCCGGGGCTGCAGTTCTACACCGGCGGATATCTCCATGGTGTGACGGCCAAACCTCCGCTCGAGGCGTACCCGGCCCATGCGGGGTTCACTCTGGAGACCCAGACGTTCCCCGATTCGCCGAACTTCGCGCATTTCCCGTCGCCGCGGCTCGATCCAGGGCAGACCTACCAGAACTCGATTCGCCTGGAATTCGCCACGGTTTGATCCCGTTCCCCCCGATACGTTCGCTATCCAAGGAAGAGTAGTGATCGTCATGTCCAGTAAGGACTCCGCCGCCCCCGGCCGGCTTCGCAGCGGTAGCGTGGGCGTCGGACATATCGTGTTCTTCGTCGTTTCGGCCGCCGCGCCGCTGTCCGGTGTGGTGCTCGGGGTGCCGGTCGTCATCGGCCTCGGCAACGGCCTCGGGGCGGCCGGGACCTTCGTCATCGTCTCGCTCGTCCTGCTGTTGTTCTCGGTCGGATACACCGCGATGAGCCGCCGGGTCGTGAACGCGGGCGGGTTCTACACCTTTGTGGCGCAAGGACTCGGCCGGGTTCCCGGGCTCGCCGCCGCGACGTTCGCGATCTTCTCCTACACGGCGATCCAGGCGGGCATGTTCGGCGCGCTCGGCGCTTACGTGAACCCGCTTGTGCACGAGTACGTGGGCCTCGATATACCGTGGTGGATCTACTCGCTGATCGGTACGGCCGTCTGCTGGGTGCTGGGCGTGCGGCGGGTGCAGCTGGGCGCCAAGGTGCTCGGCGTGATGCTGGTGCTGGAGACGTCACTGATCTTGGTGCTCGACGTCGTCGTGTTCGTCACCGGCGGGGCCTCGGGCGGCGGGCCGGCCGGGCTGTCCTGGGAACCGTTCGATCCCAAGACCATTTTCGCCGGTGCGATGGGGATCGCGATGGTGTTCGTCTACACCTCGTTCATCGGTTTCGAGGCGACGGTCATCTACGGTGAGGAAGCCGTCAACCCCCGCCGGACCGTGCCGCGCGCCACCTATGTCTCGCTCATCGTGATGGGCATCTTCTATGCCGCGTCCACCTGGCTGATCATCAACTCGTTCGGGATCGGCGCGGTCATCGGCATCGCACAGCAGGACCCGGGCAACTTCGCGGCGCAGTCCATCGAACACACCCTCGGCCGGGGCGCGGTGGAGATCATGAACGTGCTGATCGTGACGAGCATCTTCGCCGCGGTGCTGGCCTTCCACAACACCCTTGCCCGCTACCTGTACGCGCTGGGGCGCCAGGGCCTGCTCTGGGGTGGGCTCGGCCGGACCCACGCGCAGCGGCAGTCACCGCACGTGGCCTGTGCCGTGCAGGCCGTCTCGGCGGCTCTGTTGATCGTCGTGTTCGCGGCCACGGGAGCGCCGCCGTACACCGGGCTCTACGTCTGGGCCACCGGCGTCGGCGCGATCTGCATCATCGTGCTGCAAGCCGTTGCGTCCGTGGCGGTGTTCACCTACTTCCGCCGGAATGCGGTGGACAACCGGCCGTGGCAGACGTTCGTCGCACCGGCGCTGAGCGTGCTCGCCCTGGTGTCGCTCGCGGTCGTGTCCTTGAGCAACTTCAGCCTCCTGGTCGGCGACCCCGGGCCGATCGCCGTCGCGGCGCTCGCCGCGCTGCCCGTACTCGCCGCACTGGCCGGGGCCGGCCGCGCACTGTGGCTGCGCCGGAACCGCCCCACCCAATACGCGAAAATCGGTGCGACGCAAGACTTCCTGCCCGAATCCGCCTCGCAACCCGGTCCTCAGCCCGGGAGCACGTCGGGGTTAAGAAACCCACGCTGAACGGCCAGTACGGCGTCCGGGTCGCCCTGGGTGAAGGGGTAGTCGACCATCACGTTGCCGGGCCAGTCATCCTCGGGTGGCGGGCTGGTCAGCGCCACCGAGGCCGACTTTTCACGAGGTTGTGAGCGATGTACGCGGTAGGCAGCGCCGGCGCGAGGGAAGCGTGGACGAAGACTGTCTCGCGCCTGCACGGGCGGCTGAGTATCCCCGCTCCCGCGGAGCACACCGGAGAGCCGCCTGCTGGCCAGGGCGCGGTGGTTCGACCATCGTCCGATGGTGTTCGAAGGGCGCCGCGGCCTGGGCAGGGTCGCGTTCGATCTTCTCCGCACCGTGGTGGCAGAGCGCGACGCGCCGGCCGCCACGGACTTCGACGCCGCGTGTGAGCGAGCCGTCGACCTCGCTCGCCTCGCCGGTTCCGGTGCCCGCGACGCCGGCCACAGTCATCGATCCGAGGTGCGCGCGACCATCCGCCGCGTCGTCGCCGACCACGCTATCTGCAGGCCGTAATGCGGGATGAGGGCCTGACGCTGAGCGAGCTGATCCGCAACGCGCGGCTGGATGTGGCTCGCCGGCGGCTGGAGCAGGAGCCGGGCGTTCCGGTCGGCAGGATCGCCGCGGAATGCGGTTTCGGCAGCCATGCCGCGTTCACCACCGCCTTCGGGCGCCGGTCCGGGATGACGCCCGGCGAGGTCCGTGGTGGCCAGGCCGGATCGGCCGGTTACCAGGCCGGCGTTCGCGGGAGACCGGTGACGGGAGCCGGCGCTTGTCCACGGCGACGATGTCACGCCGGCTCCCCGGGCCAACTTTCGATCTCGACCAGTTGCGTGCCGAGGTTTTCACCGGTGAACAGTCCGCGCAGGGCATGCGGCGCGTGCTCGAGACCCTCGACGACGTTGATCTGGTTGGTGATCTTTCCTGCGGTTTCCGACGCCGCGGGCCTGCTCGGCGACCGTGGCTCCCCACCGGAGTCAGCGAGCACAGGGGCTTCGTGGCGCGCTGTCCCGCTAGCGTCGCTCTCGGGATGCTCGCGGCTCGTCGGTGGCACCCAGGCCGCGGGCCAGGACCGTGACGAGGCGTCGAAGCTGCTGGCGGTAGGCGGTGGGGGTGACGGTGGGGTCGTCCTTGGCGCCACGGGCGGCGTCGTAGAAGAGCGTCGCGGCGAGCGCCGGGCTGAGTGCGGCGGTCGTCAGAACGAGCTGACCATCGGCCTCGGCGTCAGCCAGGAGGCGCTCGAGGAGGCGTAGCGAGCGCTTGTGAGCCTCCTGGTTGATGTCGCCGCAGACGCGGTTGTTCTCGTCCAGGAACTCGGCGCCGTGCTTGGTCGAGGCGGTGAGCGTGACGAATGGGACGAAGCGCGCGGCGAGCGCGGCGTAGAGGCGGTCGGCGATCGGCTGGGCGGGGTCGACCGCGGCCTCCATCGCCGCGAGGTGCTCGTCGTGAAGCTCGCTGACGATGGTCCGGAACACCTCTTCCTTGGAGGCGAAGTGCGCATACACGGTCGGGCGCGAGACGCCGGCCGCGGCGGCGATCGCCTCGATCGAGGTCCTGCGCAGCCCTTCGGCCATGAACTGCCGGCCGGCAGCTTCGAGGATCGCGGCGCGTGCGCGGGCACCGCGCAGAGGGGTCATGTGTGGGGCCACGGCAGTGATCGTAGCGGCAGGCTGGACCACGTTCTTGACAATTTTGGCAAATCTGTAAACAATCAAGCCATGTTTGTAAAACACCCTGACTACCCGACGTTGCTGTCGCCGTGGTCGATCCGCGGGCATGAGCTCCGCAACCGCGTGGTGTTCCCGCCGACCTGCCCGACATGGGTCGACAACCCGTGGTCGGGGCGCTTCACCGACCAGGCGGTCGCCTACTACCGCGAGCGTGCGGCCGGTGGGGTGGGGTTGGTGATCATCGGGGCGACGCACGTGCACCCTTCGTCGCTGGCCGCGCCGCTGGCGATCGGCTCGATCTACGACGACCGCGCCATCGAGCCGCTGGCCCGGGTCGCCGAGGCGGTCCACGCCGAGGGCGCCAAGCTGGCCATCCAGCTGCTGCACACGGGGGTGCGGTCGGCGCTGGCCTTCAAGCAGGACACGCGCTTCGACCCCGACGCGGAGTGGTACTCGCGCGCTCCCTCGCAGATCCCGCTCGGCGAGACGCCGGGCTCGCTAACGCCCAAGGCGATGGACGACGCCGAGATCGAGGAGATCATCACGGCCTTCGGCACCGCGGCGGAGCGCGCGGCGGCCGCGGGGCTGGACGGCGTCGAGTTCCACTTGTCACACGGCTACCTGCCGTGGCAGTTCTTGTCGCCGCTGTACAACCACCGCGACGACGCCTGGGGCGGCGACACCGAGCGCCGGTTGGCGTTCCCGGTCCGATGCCTGGACGAGATCCGGCAGGCGGTGGGTCAGGACCGGTTCGTCGGCTATCGCATCAACTCCACCTCGTTCTGGCCCGGCGACCTCGAGACCCCGGACATCGTCGAGGTCGTCCGGCAGCTCGAGGCGCGCTGCGACGTCGACTACGTCTCGGTCTCGGCCGGGGTCCACCACGCCTTCATCCACACGCCGATGCACTTCGAGCAGGGCTGGGAGCGTGACCTGGCCTCGCCGATCACGGAGGTCTCCAGCAAGCCGGTGCTGATGGTGGGGCGGATCACGGAGCCCGGCGTCGCCGAGCGGATGCTCGTCGAGGGCCACGGCGACGCCGTCTGCCTCGGTCGCCAGCTGTTCGCCGACCCCGACTGGGTGCAGAAGGCCGTCGAGCGCCGTCCGCAGGACATCCGCCGCTGCGTAGCGGCGAACCTGTGCTGGAAGACGGCGATGCAGAGTCGGCGGGTCCAGTGCGTCTACAACCCTGCGATGGGGCGCGAGGCGGCCTGGGGGCGCGGCACGCTGACCCGCGTAGCCGACCCCAAGAGGGTCCTCGTGATCGGCGGCGGCCCGGCGGGACTGGAGTACGCCCGCGTGGCGTCCGCTCGTGGCCATCAGGTGACCGTCGTCGAGGCCGCGGCGGAGGTCGGCGGCCACGCCCTGCTGCAGTCGCGGCTTCCGACGCGCCAGGAGTACGGGCGCGTCGGGCGCTGGCTGGGCGAGCAGGCCGCCGGCAACGGCGCCGACATCCGGACCGGTGTGCGAGTCGACGAGGACACCCTCGACGGCCTGTTCGACGAGCTGGCGCCCGACCACGTCGTCTTGTCCACCGGCTCGCGCGCCGTGCGCGACGGTTTCCAGGGCTGGACGGCGAAGCCTGTGCCCGGCTGGGAGACCGGGCGGACCGCCGGCTGGGACGAGGTCGCCGAGGGCACCGTCGTGCCCGAGGGGCGGGTGGTCGTCGTCGACGATCAGTCCGACGTCATCGCGCCACTGACCGCAGTGCTGCTGGCCCAGCGCGGCGCCGAGGTGGCGCTGGTCACGCGCTGGCCGATGGTCGGGATGGAGACGGTCCTCGACGTCTACCTGGAGTGGATCTACCCGCAGCTCTACGCCGCCGGCGTCGAGATGATTCCCGACCACTTCATCACCGCGATCGACGGCGACCGCGTCACGCTGTCGCTCATCCACGACCACTCCGGGCAGACGACGCGCCAGCTGGCCGCCGACTGGGTCGTGATGGCGACCGCGCGGCGCTCGCAGGACGCGCTGCGCGCGCCGCTGCAGCAGCGCGGCATCTCCTTTGAGGTGATCGGCGACGCCGTCGCGCCGCGCGGGACCTATGAAGCCGTCTACGAAGGCCACCGACAGGGGCGCAAGCTGTGAGACTCCGAGTTGTTGCAGGTCAGCGCGGCGAAGGCGTCGCGCTCTGGGATGCCCCGCGCGACCGCTGGCTGCCGCTGCGCGACGCGCTGGCCCATCGCGCCGCCGCCGACGCCGGCGTCCGTGCGCTCCTGAGCGACGTGCAGGACGATATGATCGCGTTCCTGGCCGGCGGCACCGCGGTCCGCGAAGCGGCTCTCCGCCTCGCCGAGCGCCTCGCCGACGAGGCCTTCGCCGCCGACCTGACGCCGCGGCTGCCGTTTGCAGCGCGCTCGCTGCGCCCGTTCCTGCTTTCGCCGCGGCACTCCGAGGGCGTGGCGCGGGGCATGGCCGCGCGGTACGCGCCAAGCGAGGTCCTCCGCCAGGCCGAGGAGCACGAGCGCGCCACGGGAGAGACGTTCCCGGGCTTCCGCCCGCGGCCGCTGATGCTGAGCCTGCCGCTGCTCTACCAAGGCAACCACAACGCCTTGGTCCCGAGCGGCACGCCGATCGCGGTGCCGCCCTACGGGCACGACATCGACTTCGAGCTGGAGCTCGGGTTCGTGGTCTGCCGGGATGTACGCGACGCCGACCCCGAGGAGTGCCGCGAGGCGATCGGCGGCCTGGTGATCCTCAACGACGTGTCCTTGCGCGACACGCAGTGGGAGGAGATCCACGGCAGCCCGCTGGGGCCGGTGCAGAAGTGCAAGAGCTTCACCACCGCCATGTCCAGCGAGGTCCTGACTGCCGACGAGGTCCTCGACGACCTGGCGTCGCTGACCGGCGACGTCGACGTCGACGGAGAACGCTGGGCGTCCGGCCGCGCCGACGACTTCGCCCACCCGCTGGAGGTCTGCCTCGCGCGCGCCTGCGCGGGGGAGACCGTGGTCGCGGGCGAGCTGTTCTCGACCGGGACCCTCGCCGGGTGCAGCGGCATCGAGCTCGGCCGCCTGCCCCAGCCGGGGGCGACCGTTGCCTTGACCGTGCCGCGCATCGGCACCCTCGCCAACCGATTCGGAGGAGTCTCCGCATGAGCACCATCCGCTGGCCCGCCGGCCACACCCCCGACGGCGCGGCGATCCACGTCGTCAACACGGGCACGACCACGGCCCCACCCGAGGCCGTGTGGACGTGGCTGATCCGCCCCGACCACTGGGCGGAGTACTACGGCAACGTCAAGAAGGTCAAGCACATCTCCGGGCCGTGGCCGGAGGTCGCCATCGGCTCCACGTTCAGCTGGATGACGTTCAACACCAGGGTCACGACCAAGGTCACCGAGTTCGATCCCTACGCCCGCCTCGCCTGGACGGGCGGCGGGCTGGGCTCGGTCGGCCACCACGCCTGGCGGTTGACGCCCACCGGCGACGGCCGGACGGAGATCCACACGGAGGAGACCCAGCGCGGCGCGGCGTCCAGGCTCTTCGCGCCGATGCTCCGCCGCAACATGCGCACCTGGCACCAACGCTGGGTCGACGAACTCGCGGTGATCGCCGCGGGCGGACGGCGGCCGTGACCACCGTCCGCGCGGCGGCCTATGACCTGCTGCGCCGCCACGGCATCACCACCATGTTCGGCAACCCCGGCTCGACCGAGCTGCCGATGCTCGCGGACTTCCCGCAGGACTTCCGCTACATCTTGGCGCTCCAGGAGGCCGTGGCCGTCGGGATGGCCGACGGCTACGCACAGGCCTCGGGCACTGTCGGCCATGTCAACCTGCACACCGCCCCCGGCGTCGGCAACGCGATGGGCGCGCTGTTCAACGCACAGGCCAACAGGACGCCGCTGCTGGTGACCGCCGGCCAGCAGGTCCGCGCGCAGATCACGATGCAGGCCAACCTCACGAACGCCGACGCGACGCAGGTGCCGCACCCGTTCGTGAAGTGGAGCTTCGAACCGCCGCGCGCGCAGGACGTCCCGGCCGCGCTGGCGCGAGCGATCCACCACGCCGCGCTCGCGCCGTCCGGGCCCGCGTTCGTCTCGGTGCCGATGGACGACTGGGCGGCGGAGGCCGATGACGGGGCCGTCGCGCGACTGCTCGCGCGGGACCTCGCCTCGCGTGCGGGCGCCGAGCCGGAGGTCGTGCGGGCGCTGGCCCGGCGGCTGGAGGAGGCGTCCGCGCCGTGCCTGGTCGCAGGACCCGGCATCGACGCCGCGGGCGCCTGGGACACCGCCGTCGCGCTGGCCGAGAAGCTGCGCTTGCCGGTCTTCGCCTCCCCGGCCACCGGCGGCGGCCGGCTGGGCTTCCCGGAGGACCACCCGAGCTTCCAGGGCGTGCTCCCGCCGGCGCTCGGGCCGCTCGGCGCCACGCTGGAGCCCTACGACCTCGTGCTCTGCGCCGGCACCTCGGTGTTCCCGTACTACCCCTACATCCCGGGTCCGGCGCTGGCCGACGAGACCAGGTTGGTGGCCATCACGAACGACCCGTCCGAGGCCGCCCGCGCACCAATGGGTGATGCGGTCGTCGCCGACGTGCGGCTGACGCTGGAGGCGCTCCTGGCGGAGGTGCGTGAGACGAGCGGGCGCCCGCAGCCGAGTCCGATGGGCCCCCTGCCGGCCCTGGACGACAGCACCCCGCTGTCGTCAGCACGCGTCTGCGCGACGCTGGCCGACGTCCTGCCCGACGACGCGATCGTCGTGCTGGAGGCCCCGACCGCGACGGCCGCGTTGCGCGCGCGCCTGCGCATCGGGCGCTCCGCGTCGTACTGGTTCGGCGCGGGCGGCGGGCTGGGCTTCGGCCTCAGCGCGGCGCTCGGCGTGCAGCTGGCCCTCCCGGAGCGGCGCGTGGTCTGCGTGCTCGGCGAGGGCAGCGCGCAGTACGCGATCACCGCGTTCTGGACGGCGGCGGCCTACGCCATCCCGGTCACGTTCGTGATCCTGCGCAACGACGAGTACGGGATCCTCAAGTGGTTCGCCGCGCTGGAGTCGGTCTCCGCCGTGCCCGGCCTGGACCTGCCGGCGCTCGACGTGCGCGCGACCGCTGCGAGCTACGGCGTGCCGGGCACACACGCCAACGGCGGCGCCGAGGATCTGCGTACCCAGCTGCTCGACGCCCTCGCGACCGCCGGCCCGTCGCTGGTCGAGGTCCCGGTGGCGCCGGGAATTTCGCTCTGACGTCATCACCAAAGGAGAAGATCACCATGTCCAACATCCTCATCACCGGCTGCAGCAGCGGCTTCGGACAGCTCATCGCACTGGCCCTCGCGCGGCGCGGCGACCGCGTCTTCGCGACCGCGCGCCGGCCGGAGGCGGTCGACGACCTCGCCGGCCGCGCGGAGGGCCTGCCGCTCTCGGTGCACCTGCTCGATGTCACCGACGCCGCGTCGATCAACCGGGTCGTGGCCGAGGCCGCCGGTGAGGGCGGGATCGACGTCCTGGTCAACAACGCCGGCTACGCGCTGCGCGGACCCGTCGTGTCGCTGCAGGACGACGAGGTCGCGCGCCAGCTCGACACCAACGTGGTCGGGATCGTCCGGATGGTCCGCGCCGTCGTGCCGCACATGCGCGAGCGTGGGGGCGGCACGATCGTGAACCTCTCGTCGGCGGCCGGCCTGGTCGGCATCCCGTTCGAGGGCGCCTACGCGGCCAGCAAGCACGCGGTCGAAGGCCTCTCCGAGACGCTGCGATTCGAGCTGGCCGCTGACGGCATCGCGGTCGCGCTGATCGAGCCGGGCGCCTTCGACACGGGCTTCTTCGACAACGTCACCGAGTCGCGCGGCTTCGGCGCAGACCATCCCGACCGCCCCGTCTTCGACCACTACCACGAGCGCATGATGGCCGTCGGCGGCGCCGGCCGCGCGGCGCCCCAGCCGGTCGTCGACGCCGTCCTGGCGGCGATCGACCACCCGGACGGGCCGTTCCGCCGTCTGGTGGGCGACGACGCCGAGCTCGTCGTCCGGATCAAGCGAGAGCGCCCGTTCGCCGAGCTCGAGGCCGGCATGCGCGCGGCGATGGGGACGACCGCATGATCGTCGTCAGTGGCACCATGACGTTCGACCCTGCCTCCCACGACCGCGTGCTCGAAGCCGCACGCACGCTGACGCGCGAAACGCTGAGCGAGAAGGGGTGCGGGACCTACGAGGTCTGGGCCGACCCGGACCAGCGCGGTCGCTTCCGCCTCTTCGAGGAGTGGGACTCCCAGGAGTCGCTGACCGCCCACTTCGCCTCACCGCACTTCCAGGCGTTTGGTGGCCGGCTCGGCGAGCTGGGGATGGAAGCGATGGACGTCCACCGCTACATCGACCCCACGGTCGCCGAGCTGTTCTGATCGACTCAGATCTTGGGGGAGTAGCTCCGACCAAGGTAGGGGACAAGACGAGCCACCGTCCTGTCCTTTGCGGCGCCGCGTCGAACCCGTACCCCCGCGCCCGCACGGATCCGCAAGGGCGGCAAGGAAGACGAGCCCAGCGCGGCGCGTGGGGCGCCGGACCGTCAACACCGCGTGCGGACCCGGCAGCGGCTCATCAACATCGCGTCAGTGGCGCCCGCCCCGCCTGGTCTATCGGGTTGCATGAACTCGCTCCCCGACGGCCACGGCAGAGGACCGCGATGCATACCCCGAAGCGTTCCCGCTTCCGGCGAAAGACTGACTGGAAGCGGAACCGGGACGGCGCGGTGCCGAACATCGGGCATTTCCTCGAGGGCCTGGCCCAGGTGGCCGCGAGACAACTGCTGGTCATGCACGCGATCGACGACCTGCACGACGCCGTGCCGGACAGCTGGTTGGGCGCATTCGGCAGCGGCGCGCGGAGAGGGAACACCTCGAACAGCGAAGCGCCGGAGACATCCGCGATGGGACGGGCGCCGGAACTGACAGTCCCCCATGCTCCGGCGGGCACGGAACCGGGCGGCGACCACCGGGACGCGTTGTCTCCGGCCAGCAGCGCGGAGCGGGGCGAGCTTCGCGACGCCGCCGCCGGAGCAGCGGCGGCGGTCGCCGCGCTGGAACGGGAACTGCGCGCGGTGCTACCGCCGCACGACGGGACGGCGCGGGACTGCGTAATCCGGCTCGACGCCCTGCGCCGGCACTTCTACGGCAGTGCGCTCGCGACGCGCGACGACCTCGCTGTCGGATCGCCCTGGCGTGAACTCGAACTCGCCATCGCCGTCGGCGGCGTGTGGCGGCCGGTGCGCGGCTCGATCTCCGGTGTCGTCCGGCAGGTGCGCGAGCTCGGTCCTGGCGCGATGGCATTCGTGCTGACGAAGCCCCCCGGCGGCGAATCCCACGGGATCGGGCTGCGCAACCACGGCGGAACCGTGCTGTGGTTGGAAACCCAAGCCTCTCCGGGCTCTCGGGTGCGGACCGTACCGCCACCGCTAGTCGACGCCCGGGTGCTCGTGGTCGCCCCGACGGGCCGGGCGGTAACGCCGACCGGGGAACCGGCAGGGTCCGTGGACGGCCTTCTGCACCCCAGCACCAGCCTCGGCTACGGGTTTTTCGGGCGCGTGTTCGGGGGCCGGGCGAGCTCCGCGGCGCCCGTAGCGACCGGCTCGATCTTCGCCGCCCCAGGACAGACCGTTCGCGCCAAGGGCCTGGACGGCCGACCGATCACCGTGGCACTGCGCGACATCTTCTACCAGGTCACGCCGGGCAGCGGGCACGGTGTCGCGTTCACCCGGGACAGCAGCTTCCAGCTCACCGGCCGCTACCGCATCGCGATCAAAACACTGCCCGGCGAGACCGTGCACGACACCCGCGCGCGCACCAGCCGCCCTGGACCGGAACTCCGGCTCGACGGGGATTTCCACGTGCACGCCGAGGGAACTCCCGACGGGTTTGCGGTGCCACTGCGCAACGGCACCTCGGTGACCCTCGAACCGCGCGCCTTCGCCACGGTGCTCTCCCACATCGAACCACTGCGGACACTCGTCCAAGCAAAACCGGGCCTCAACTTGGTGCTGCTTTCCTCCGGCGACCACGACGCGAAGGACACCGCGCGCGGACTGTTCAAGGAGCGGATGGACGTGTCCATGCTCAGCAACGACGGCACGGTCTCTCAACTCCCCGATGGACGCTTCGCCGTCGCCGACAACCGAGGCTGGAGTACCTACAAGTCCGGTCCACGGTTCTGGCACCTGTGGCCGCAGCACCAACGGCTCGGCGTCTATTCCGAGGGCAACATCAACAACGTCATCTTCTTCGAGACGCACCTGCCGACGGCCACGTACATCCCCGACGCCGATCCCGGCGCCGAGGTCCCGCTGCAAGGCAGGAACAAGCATGGCGACGTCGTCGACTTCTTCCCGCACGAGGTCGTACGTATCGGCCTGACCAGTACCAGCACCGGGCGCCAACGCACCAATGGTCTGGACCTCACCGGCGACCACGAGGCACTGTTCCCGGACCTGGTGGGCAACCTCGACCAGATGACCCACGTCGTGCGGACGTTCCCCGGCGAAAGATCCCGCGACATCCGCCGCGCAGAATGGGACAAGCTGCGCGATCACGACCCCAACCGCCGGCTCGTGGAAGTACCGTGGCAGCCAGTAGAGCTGACCACCACCGACCCGGTGTCCCGACCCGGAAATGTTCGCGTCGGCCCCAACGTGATCATCGCGCATGGCCACTCGCGTGCCGTCGGAATCACGATCGAACGGGGCGGCAACCACAGGCGCCTCAGCGTCAGCGGCGACACCCTCGTCGGCCTGCTGGTGCAGCTGCCGGAGTTCCAGCAGATGTATGCCGTCAACCCGCACAGTCCCTTCCTTCTGCTCATCTGCGGCACCGCACAGGACGGCGCGCCAGTGCTCGAGGGAGCGGTGAAAGCGGCTCGGTACCTGACGCTGCCCAACACCTTCATCGGCGCCGGCAGCGACATCGTCGTGTACAAGCACAAGGATGGACCCCTCCTGTCAGTGATGGACAACGCAGGTTTCACGATCAGCTCCCGCGTCCATCGCCGCGAGCTCCTGAAGATCCACGCCCTCTACCAGGAATCGGAGTCGGCGGGGGACCCTGGAGCGCGACGCCCCGGCACCACGGAAATACCACTTGTCTCCCATGGACGAGGACTTCGCTAGCCCGCGGTACCGTCGCCGACTTCCCTCGTGGTCCGGTGAAGCGCAGAACTTTCATGGGAGGCGCGCGGGAAACCCGAAGCCGCAGCACGGCTCGGGGCCAGGCGCTTTCTGATCAACCACCCGACATTCGAGTTCATGCGGTGGTCCGACGACCTCGCGATGCCCTTGCGCACGCTCGATGTCCACCTCGAAGTCGGGTGCGTCGCCGACCTCGGAACGGCACCGTCGGCGAGCACCACCGCGCGCCTCGCTACCTTGTACCCGTCCTCGCTAATGATCTTCGGCAGCGACCTCGGGCATACCGATTACCCGTCCTACCGCGAAGGCGTGACCGCCTGGTACGAGGGCATCGAGCCGCACGTGGGAGCGACAGTGCTGGAGAAGATCATGACAACCAACGGACGGCACCTGCTCGACGGCTGACTGTCGCGCGCTGCCCTGGCTCGGCATCCGCCGGCCCGCGGACGTCATCCTCGCGGTAGCCAGGGGAGCCGCAGCCTCAGGCTGCGACGGAATCTGGGTCGCCGACCATTTTCATGACAGATACGGGGCCGGTTCACGTCATGGAACGGTCGCCATGCGCACGTCAGCCGGCCGGAAGGATGTTCTTGTCGCGTCCCGCGGCCGACCGCGGCCGGATCAGTTTCAGCGCCGTGCCCAGTGCGAGCCGCGGCAGTACCGGTGCACCGTGCATCCGCAGAATCGCGAGCATCGACCACAGCCGTGTTTGCCGCACGTGGTGCGGTGAGCCGTGCACGTCGTCGTGTTCCGTCGTCCAGGACAACCGGATCGCGGTGCGCAGTGCGTCGCCGTCGGCGGGCGGGATGATCTCGTCGCGGGTGCTGATCGTCGCCGCCACCGGAATGGTCAGTGCGGTCAGCGCCTCCCGCGGAAGTGCCCAGTCCGCCGGTGGCAAGCGGCCTATCAGGTGTCGCAACGTCTCCGCCGTGATGGCCGGCAGGCGCCGCTGCCATTCCAGGTCCGTGAAGAACGCGGCGACCGGGGCGCCGGCCGTCACGATGCCGCGCAAGCGCACGTCTTCGGCCGCGCACCGCAGGGCGAGATGGCCGCTGAAGCTGAGCGCGATGGCATAGGTGTGCGAGACGTCGGCGCGGCCGGCGAGCGCGTCGAGGACGGCCGGGAACATCCGCCAGCTGTCCGCGTCGTAGGGGAGCGGGTTCTCCCCGACACCGGGCAGTTCGGCGACGACTCCGGCGAAGCCCATCCTGCGCAGGGCCAGCAAGGCCGGCGCCCACTGCTCCTTCACGCTGACGATGCCACCGCACAGCAGCACCAGCGGGCGGGGCCGGGTCGCGGACAGGCCCGCCGCCCAGCACCGTACCCGTCCGCCCGGCACCGGGATTTCGACCCGCTCCAGCCCCCTGGGCCCGGCCCAGTGGGCGAAAGTTTCGATCGCTCGCTCCAGCGCGGCGCGACGAGCCACACCGTCCACATAGGGAAACCGGGCCATCACGAAACAACTGGTCGCTCGCAGCAACTTGCCTTTCGCGCGGAGCCGCTCACCCTCGGCCGACCACTCCGAGACCCACGCGTCGTCGTCGGAGATGCGGGCGAGGATCGACTCCCCGCCGCTGATGTTCTGCGATCGGACGTGCAGTCTGGCGAACTGCTTGAGCTCGGCCGTGCCGATCACCGCCGCCACCGTTCCAGTGTTTCCTTGATACCGGCCAGCACTTCGGCCGCCTCGGCGCCGTCGAGCACCCGGTGGTCGAACGCGAGACTCAGGCGCATCACCGGCGCGATCGTCACCGCATCGTCCCGTACCACGGGACGGTCGGTGATCCGCCCGACTCCCACCGTGACGCTCGTGCCGCCGACGGAGTGGAAGCTGTCCACCGCGGTGTGACCGAGCGACGTGACCGAGACGGTGCCCATGAGGTTCGGGCGCCTTCTCAGCGAACGAGCGGCGGACCGGAATGCGAGCGCCGACAACGGCCATGGCAGCCGCTGGAGCAGCCGCGCTCCGCTGAGTTCGTCCAAATCGGACGGATCGGTGTCCCGGAACCGGTCCACCTCCTTCTGGATCACGTCCAGTGCGGCAGTGTCGACGCCCGGCACCACGGCCGAGAAGACCACCCGTTCGCCATTGATCGTCTTGTCGAGCGTGACCTTGGCGGCGACCGAGTCGTACCTGGCCACCCTGGGCCACCGTTTCCCCGATATCGCCCGGTTGGCCGCCGGGTGCTCGGCCAGCACCCGGCCCGCGGCGTACAGGACGTAGGTGACCCAGGACAGCCGCACCCCGCCGTCCCGCGAGGCCGCGCGGTGGGCCCGGACGGCGGTCATGTCGACCTCGGAATCGAGGAACACCGGCGCGATCGACCTGGCGTATTCGAGGAACCGCAGCGTGTGCCTGCGTTCGCGCGGCAGGGGGCCGATGGCGGTCATGCCGCGACCGTGAGGTCGTACAGCGCGGACAGGCTGCGGCTGCCGAGGACGTCCGGCAGGGACAGGGGTTTGCCGGTGGTGCGCTCGAGCACGGTCACCAGGTGCAGCAGCAACGCCGAGTCCCAGCCGGGCAGCTGGTCGAAATCGAGGCCGACGTCGTCGGCGGAGACGGTCAGCCCCACCTCTTCGCGCAGCAGGGTCAGGAACTGATCGAGGGTCGTCATCGGACCGGCCTTTCGATTTCACCGGTGAACCGGACGTGCTTGGGGATCTCCACGGGCAGCGCGAGATCGTGCCGGAACACCGTCCGCTCGTCGTCGTGGTCGTGCGTGGTGAAGCCATAACGCGGATAGAACTCCCGCACCACCGCGTTCTTGAGCGACGGACGGTAGATCGCGCGCATCTCGTGCACGCCGGTGGCGAACGCGTGGTCGAGCACGGCGGCCAAGCAGGCCTGCTCGATCCCGCGGGAGAACACCCGGCAGCTGAGCAGGAAGTTGTCGATCCACGCGAGTTCACCGTCGCGCCGGTAGAAGACCGCCCCGACGATGCCGTTGTCACCGAAGCGATCACGCGACGCGATCGTGAACACGATGCTGTCCTCGTCGGCCAGCAGCCGGGTCACGTCCTGGTGCTGCAGCCTGTGGGTGGTGAGGTTGAACTGGTTGGTGCGCAACGACATCTGTGCGACCCGGCCGGCCTGGGCCGCTGTCGCGACGCCGAGGTGCACCGTCACGTCGAGCTCGCGGAGGTAGTCCTCGATGCTGGAGAACGTGCTGAGGAAAGTCTTGCGGGCCACTTCCTGCTTGTACTTGACCCCACGGGTGCGGTCTTCGCCGGTCAGTTCCGTGACGGTGAACCAGTTGTCCCGCAACAGGTCTCGCGGGTGCCACGCGGGTTCCTCGGTGAGCCCCACCACGGCCGTCCCCGGCAGCCCACGGCGGACGAGACCGCATTCGTACGGGCTGTCGTCGGCGAACACGAAGCTGTCCACCCCGATGTTGAGAGCTTCGGCCAGTTCGGTGAGGTTCTGGTGCTTGGGATCCCAGTTCGCCGTGATCCGGACGAAATCGTCCTCGGACAGCGGCATGCCCGGATGCGCACGAAAGGCCGCGCGCACGTCCTCCGCCTCGTTCTTGCTCACGGCGGCCAGCAGCACCCCGCGCGAGCCGATCTGCTTGACGACGCGCTGGAACGCCTGGAAGGCGTCTCCGCGTCCGCCTCCGCCGACGGCGATTCCGTCCGGGCCGTCCTCGGCGAGGATGCCGTCCCACAGCGTCTGGTCGAGATCGAGGACGAGGCACTTCTTGGTGAGTCCGGTGATCTGCCGCGCGACGTGGCCGGCCTCGCGGGCGTAACGGACGAGCAGCTCCTCGGACAGGTACGCGCCGGCGTACACCGACATCCGCGGTTCGGTGAGGGGAATGCCCTCCGCCACCAGGGAATCCAGGTCGATGACGACGACTGAGGGGTGCTCGCCGGCGAGCCGCAGCAAGCGTACTTCGGCTTCGTGCCAGGCAATGCTCAGCCGCGCGCGGGAGCGCCGGTCCACCAGCGCGGCCGAAAGTTCGTGCGGCAGCGGGAAAGTATTGAGCACCAGTGTCGCGTCGCTCCGCGCGGTGAAGCCGGCCACCAGCTGCTCGAGCAGGTCGAGCTTCTCGGCGAGCACGCGTTCGGCGTCTTCGGCCTCCCAGGGGACGGCCAGCTCACGCGTGATCATCGACGGGTCGAGCACACACAGGACGAGATCGGGTTGGTGCCGGGCGATCTCCGGATCGTCGCCGGAGAGGACGAAGACGTAACTGTCGAACCCGGCGAGCACGGGTCGCAGGAGCAGGCCGTGCCGCGCGGTTTCGGCGGTCATCGGCGCGACGAGCCCGTCGAGCGTGCCGGGCCCGGTGATCACGGTGGTCACGGCCCGCTGGTCCGGCTGCGCCGCCAGCACCTCGTCGGCGTCCACCCGGGACAGCAGGTGGCCGGCGCGCACCAGCTCCTCGGCGGTCAGTTCCGCGAGCAGGCCGGGCAACCGCGGATAGTTTTCGGCGAGCGCACCGTCGTGGTGCAGCTCGAAGAGGTCGGTCAGGCCGGTCACAGCACCTCCAGGGTGAAGCCGCCTTTGATCCACTTGCTGGACTCCACCGACACCGCCAGTGCGCGATCGCCCGCCGTCAGCCGGGGGAGCAGCTCTTCCAGCTGGAAGAACGGCAAGGCGTTCGCGGTGTTGCCGGTCCGCTCGACGCACCCGATCTCCGCCGCCGCGGGCATGTCGAGCCCGGCGACGATGCGGCCGGTCATCTTCGGCGACAGCTGTGGCGGCAACAGATAGTCCACATCGGACCGTTTCCAGTTCAGCCCGTCCAGCAGCTCGTCGACGATCTCCAGTGCCAGCACGGGAACGCGTTCTTCGATCGCCTTGTAGTCCTCCTGCACCGCGGGCAGGTCCTCGCCGCGGTCGCGGAGGCCGAACCATTCGACCCGCTGACCGGGCGCCTCGCCGAGCCCGGTGAACGTCGTGAGCACCCGGTTCAGCCGGACGCCCCGCTGACCGGGTTCCGCCGCACGCAGCAGGACCGCGCCGACCCCGTCCCCGAACAGGACCGTGTTGACCCATTCCGACGGGGGCAGCTTCGCGTAGTCGATGCCGAGGTCGACGTGTTTGGCGCACACGTCACCGCCCAGCACCAGCGCGGTCCGGTGGCCGCCCGTCCCCAGCAGGCGGGTGGCCAGGTAGAGGGCCTGCATGGCGCCGGTGCAGCCGGACTGGATCTGGAACGTGGGCACCTGCGCGATCCCCAGCCGGTCGGCGATGAGGTTGACCGTCGTGGGCAGGAGTGAGTCCGGCATGGACGTTCCCATGATCACCACATCCACCTCGCCCGCCTGGATGCCCGCGGCCGAAAGCGCCTGGCGCGCCGCGGTTTCGCCCAGATCGGCGAGCGAGTACCGGACCTCGCCGGTGGCCAGGTCGATGGCGAGGTGCCGGGTCTTGGTTCCGATGAAGCCGTCCACCCACTGCTCGAACACGGGCCCCAGCCCGAGTACCGCACCCAGCTCGGCATTGGTCACCGCCGGTCCCGGCAGTGCTGTGCCGACCGAGCTGATGTGCACGACCGACTCCGCCATGAATGTTCCCCTCGTCCGGTTGCGGCGACTGCGGAGATTTTCGGCGGCGGAGGCAAAGCAGCGCTTAAGCCGTGCTTGTCCGGCCGCGATTAAGGAGCGCTTTAAGGCCCGCGCGGATGGTTGCTCGCCGAGGTGCACGCCGCGTCCATCCCGCTTTCGTCAGGAAGTTGAGCCTTGATGACGAACGAAGAAAAGCTCACCGACTATCTTCGGCTGGTCACCACCGAGTTGCGCCAGACCCGCCGGCGCCTCGAGGACGCCGAGGCCGCGGAGCGGGAGCCGATCGCCATCGTCGCGATGGCGTGCCGCTATCCCGGGGGCGTGGCCACGCCGGGGCAGTTGTGGGACCTGGTGGCGCAGGGACGGGACGCGATCGGCGAGTTCCCCGAAGACCGCGGTTGGGACGTGGCCGGGCTCTACGACCCGGTGCCGGACCAGCCGGGCAAGAGTTACGTACGGACGGGTGGGTTCCTGCGCGACGCGGCCGGGTTCGACGCCGAGTTCTTCGGTATCAGCCCGCGCGAGGCGCTCGCGGTCGACCCGCAGCAGCGGCTGCTGCTGGAAGTCAGCTGGGAGACGCTGGAGCGCGCGGGGCTGGAGCCGCGGTCGCTGCGGGGCAGCCGCACCGGCGTGTTCGCCGGGTTGTTCTACAACGACTACGTTTCGCGGCTGCGGTCGGCACCGGCCGAGCTGGAGGGCTATCTCGCGAGCGGGAACACCACGAGCGTCGCGTCGGGACGGATCTCCTACACCTTCGGGTTCGAGGGGCCCGCGCTGACCGTCGACACCGCCTGCTCGTCGTCACTGGTCGCCCTGCATCTCGCCGTGCGGTCGCTGCGGCACCGCGAATGCGACCTGGCACTGGCGGGCGGGGCGACCGTGATGACGGCGCCGACCGCGTTCGTCGAGTTCAGCAGGCAGGGCGGGCTCGCCCCGGACGGTCGCTGCCGCTCGTTCGCCGCGGGCGCCAACGGCACCAGCTGGGGCGAGGGTGCCGGCATACTGCTGCTGGAGAGGCTGTCCGATGCCCGGCGCAACGGGCATCCGGTCGTGGCGCTGGTGCGTGGCAGCGCGGTCAACCAGGACGGTGCGAGCAACGGGCTGACCGCACCTCATGGGCCGTCCCAGGAGCGGGTCATCCGCGAGGCGCTGACCGCGAGCGGTGTGCGACCGTCCGATGTGGACATCGTCGACGGGCACGGGACCGGCACCACGCTCGGGGACCCGATCGAGGCCCGTGCCCTGCTGGCCACGTACGGCCGCGACCGCACGGGAGAGCCGCTGTGGCTGGGCTCGGTCAAGTCGAACTTCGGGCACACCCAGGCCGCCGCCGGGATCGCCAGCGTGATCAAGATGGTGGAGGCCATCCGGCACCGCACCATGCCCAGGACCCTGCATATCGACCGGCCGTCGGACGAGGTGGATTGGCAGTCGGGCCAGGTGTCGCTGCTGACCGACGCCAGGCACTGGCCGGACCCCGGGCGACCGCGCCGCGCCGCGGTGTCCTCGTTCGGGATGAGCGGTACCAACGCGCACGTGATCGTCGAGGAGCCACCGCCCCCGGCCGCCGGCACGGAGGAACCCGGCACGCCCGACATCGCGTGGGTGCTTTCCGCGACGAGCACCGACGCGCTGCGCGAGCACGCCGCCCGGCTGCACGACCACGTCCGCGACACGGACTCGTCCGGGATCGGGCGGGTGCTGGGCCGGCGCACGACGTTCGCGCACCGGGCCGTGGTGGTCGGGAATGCTCGCCACGAGCTGGTCGACGGGGTGCGGGCACTGGCCGACGGGCAGCCCTCGCCGAACGTGCTCCAGGGTGTCGCCCGGCAGGCGGGCAAGCCGGTGTTCGTCTTTCCCGGGCAGGGTTCGCAGTGGGCGGGCATGGGCGCCGAGCTGCTGGACACCGCGCCGGTCTTCGCGGCGAAACTGACCGAGTGCGCTCGCGCGCTCGCCCCGTACACCGGCTGGGATCTGCTCGACGTGGTGCGGGGCAACGGCGGCGCACCGGGCCTGGACCGGGTGGAGGTGGTCCAGCCCGCGCTGTTCGCGGTGCTCGTGTCGCTCGCCGAGCTCTGGCGGGCGCATGGCGTCGTCCCGGCCGCCGTGGTGGGCCACTCCCAGGGCGAGATCGCCGCGGCCTGCGTGGCGGGCGCGTTGGACCTCGACACCGCCGCAAGGGTGGTTTCCTTGCGCAGCAAGGCTATCGCCGAGATCGCGGGCACCGGCGGCATGGTGTCGATGCCGCTCTCGCTCGCCGACACCGAACGGTTCATCGCACCGTGGTCCGGCCGGATTTACGTCGCCGCGCACAACAGCCCGGGCTCCACCGTGGTCGCCGGCGAGGCCGAGGCGCTCGACGAGCTGATGGATGCCGCCGGCGACGTGCGTGCCCGCCGCGTGCCCGTCGACTACGCGTCTCACACCCCGTCCATGGACGCCTTGCGCGACCGGCTGGTGGCCGACCTCGGCGAGTTTTCCCCGCGACCGGCCACGGTCCCGTTCTTCTCGACGCTGACCGGAGAACTGCTCACCGACACCACCGTGCTGGACGCGGGTTACTGGTTCCGGAACCTGCGGGAGACCGTCCGGTTCGCCCCGGCGGTGCGGGCGGCGGCCGAGCGTGGCTACACGACCTTCGTCGAGGTCAGTCCGCATCCGGTGCTCACGGTTCCGGTCGAGCAGACCGCGGAAGGCTCGATCGTGGCCGGGACCCTTCGCCGCGACGACGGTGGGCTGACCCGCTTCACCGCCTCACTCGCCGAGCTGTTCGTCAAGGGCGTCGCCGTCGACTGGGCCGCACTGCTGGGACCGGCGCCCGCTCAGCTTCCGGAGGTGCCGACGTATCCGTTCCAGCGCCGGCGTTTCTGGCTCGAAGACGGGGAACCGGCCGCCGACGCCCGAGGCATGGGGCAGTCCGCGGCCGGGCACCCGCTCCTCGGTGCCGTCGTCGAAGTCGCCGACGGCACCGGGCTGGTACTGACCGGAAGAGTGTCGGCCGCCGCGCAGCCGTGGCTCGCCGACCACCGGGTGGCGGGGCGGATTTTGTTCCCCGGTACCGGTTTCGTGGAGCTCGTGGCACATGCCGGGCAGCTGGCCGGCGCCGGCTCGATCGCCGGGCTGACGCTCCAGGCCCCGCTCGAGCTGGCGGACTCCGTCGCTGTGCAGATCGTCGTCCGCGCACCGTCGGAAGCCGGCGACCGCGAGGTGAGCGTCCACTCCAGGGCTGCGGACGACGCCGAATGGACCTGCCACGCCACGGGCACGCTGACTCCCCGGCCCTACGCCGCGGCGTCCCCGGCGGAATGGCCGCCGCGGGATGCCGTTCCGGTGGACCTCACCACAGCGTATGAAGACCTCGCCGACCGCGGACTCGGCTACGGCCCGGTGTTCCGCGGCCTGCGCGCGGCGTGGCGGCGCGGGGACGAGTCCTTCGCCGAGGTCTCGCTCCCCCCGGGCACCGATGTCACGCGATTCGGCGTGCATCCCGCGCTGCTCGACGCCGCCCTGCACGTGCAGGGCGTCGTGACCGGTGCGGAACTCAGGCTGCCGTTCGAGTGGAACGGCGTGACCGTGCACCGCTCGGGTGCTGACACGCTGCGGGTGCGGATCGGGCCGGCCGGCGACGACGACGCCGTCGCGATCGAGGCATCCACTGTGGACGGTGAGCCGGTGGTGACCGTCGGGTCGCTGCGCACCCGTGCGCTGTCGTCCGCGCGGCTGTTCGACGTTTCCCGTTCGTTGTTCGGCGTCACATGGGTTCCGGTGTCCGGGGAACCCGTCCCGTGCGAGTCCTTCGACGACTACGACGCCGTCCGCGCGATCCGGGACGTCCCGGCCGTGGTCGCGGTTCCGGTCCACGGGGCCGGCGCCCGCGACGCCGTCCAGCAGCTCGCCGCGTTCCTGCAGTGGTGGCTCGGCGAAGAGCGGTTCGAATCGGCCGTGCTCGTGATCCGGGTCCGCGGCGACCTCATGGGCCGCGCGTGCGAAGGACTGGTCCGGTCCGCGCAGACCGAACATCCCGGCCGGTTCGTCCTGCTCGAGCACCCCGACGACGGTGCGCCGCCCCGGATCGTGCCCGGTGAGCCACAGCTGGCCCCCCGCGACGGAGTGCTGTGCGCGCCACGGCTGGCCCGGCTCCCGGCCGGAACCGAGCCCGCTGATCGGGGCGCCCTCGGCGACGGCACCGTGCTGCTGACGGGCGGCACCGGCGGCATCGGCTCCGCGCTGGCGAGGCACCTGATCACCGAACACGGCGTGCGCAGCCTGGTGCTGCTCAGCCGGCGTGGCGGTGACCCGTCCGGGCTCGCCGCCGAGTTCCCGGATGTCGACATCCGGACCGAAGCGGGCGACGCCGCCGACCGGGCCGCGCTGGCTTCGGTGCTCGACCGGATTCCGGGACGGCTGACCGCGGTCGTGCACGCCGCCGGGGTCCTCGAAGACGGCGTGCTCGCCTCGCTCACCCCGGACCAGATCGACCGGGTACTGCGGCCGAAGATCGACGCCGCGTGGCACCTGCACGAGCTGACCAGTGGACTGGACCTTTCCGCGTTCGTGCTGTTCTCCTCGGCGGCGGGTGTGTTCGGCACCGCGGGACAGGCCCACTACGCGGCGGGCAACACCTACCTCGACGGTCTCGCCGGATACCGGCGCTCCCTGGGCCTGCCGGCGGTGTCCCTGGCGTGGGGGCTGTGGGAGCTCGACAGCGAAATGACCAGAGCACTGGACGCGGCGGGCCGCTCCCGGTTGTCCCGTGGCGGTCTGCTCCCGATGGGCACGGGCGAAGGGCTGGCGCTTTTCGACGCGGCGCTGGACACCGATGCCGCACTCGTGGTGCCCGTGCGGCTCGACCTCGCCGGTTTGCGTGGCCTGGCCGCGCGCGGCCAGGTGCCCCCGATCGCTCGCGATCTGCTGCCTGCCGCGCCGGTCGCCGGGGGAGGGTGGGCGCAGCGGCTCGCCGGGCTGTCCGCGGACCATCGTGCCCGAGCTCTCGGCGGGCTGGTCGGCGAGCAGGTCAGCGCCGTACTCGGGCATGCCGACGGTGACATCGTCGACCCGGGCCGCGCTTTCCGGGATCTGGGCTTCGACTCGCTGACCGCCGTCGAGCTGCGCAACCGGCTCGCCGCCGCCACCGGGCTGACCCTGCCCGCCACCCTGGTCTTCGACCACCCCACGGTGACCGCGCTGAGCGCCTACCTGCTCACGAGGATGTCCGGCGACGCGGCGGTTCCCGGCCACGAGGTCGCCACGGCCGCCCCCGATGAGCCGATCGCGATCGTCGGGATGGCGTGCCGGTTCCCCGGCGGAGTGCGCACGCCCGGGGAACTGTGGCGGCTGGTCGCCGACGGCGGCGACGCCATCACCCCGTTCCCCACCGATCGTGGGTGGGATTTGGCGGAGCTGTTCGATGCGGACCCGGATTCGGTGGGGTCGTGTTATGTGCGTGAGGGTGGGTTTTTGTCGGGGGTGGCGGATTTTGATGCTGGTTTTTTTGGGATGAGTCCGCGGGAGGCGTTGGCGACGGATCCGCAGCAGCGGTTGTTGTTGGAGGTGGCGTGGGAGGCGGTGGAGCGGTCGGGTATTGATCCGGTGTCGTTGCGGGGTTCGCGGACGGGTGTGTTCGCGGGCGTGATGTACGACGACTACGGCTCCCGCCATGCCCAAGCCCCGGAAGGCTTCGAAGGCTATCTGGTCAGTGGCAGCGCCGGGAGTGTCGCTTCGGGCCGGGTGGCTTATGCGCTGGGTTTGGAGGGTCCGGCGATCACGGTGGATACGGCGTGTTCGTCGTCGTTGGTGTCGGTTCATCTGGCCGCGCAGGCATTGCGGGCGGGGGAATGCTCGCTCGCCGTGGCCGGGGGCGTGACGGTGATGGCGACGCCGGCCGTGTTCGTGGAATTCAGCCGCCAGCGCGGACTCGCGCCCGACGGGCGCTGCAAATCGTTCGCGGGTGCGGCCGATGGTGCGGCGTGGTCGGAGGGTGTGGGTGTGGTGGTGTTGGAGCGGTTGTCGGATGCGGTGCGCGCTGGTCGTCGGGTGTTGGCGGTGGTGCGGGGTTCGGCGGTGAATTCGGATGGTGCGTCGAACGGGTTGACGGCGCCGAACGGTCCCTCGCAGCAGCGGGTGATCCGTACTGCGCTTGCGGGTGCGGGCTTGCGTCCGTCCGAAGTGGACCTGGTGGAGGCGCACGGGACGGGTACCCGGCTCGGTGATCCGATCGAGGCGCAGGCGTTGCTGGCCACTTACGGTCAGGAGCGGGACGGGGCGCCGCTCTACCTCGGGTCGGTGAAGTCGAATATCGGTCACACCCAGGCGGCCGCGGGTGTCGCGGGGATCATCAAAATGGTCCAGGCCATGTGCCACGGTGTGGTACCCAAAACCCTGCACATCGACGAGCCCTCGCCGCACGTGGACTGGACCGCGGGGGAGGTGGTGCTCGCCGAGGAAGCGCTGGAATGGCCGGACACCGGGCGCCCCCGCCGCGCCGCGGTCTCCTCGTTCGGGCTCAGCGGCACCAACGCCCACATCATCCTCGAACAGGGCCCGGACACGACCCACGAGCCGGCCGAGGTGACGGAACCACTGCTGTGGCCGCTCTCGGCGAAGACCCCAGCCGCCCTGCGCGCGCTGGCCGGCCGCCTGCGTGAGCACACCGGTGACCCGGTGGGCACCGGTCATGCGCTGGCCACCCGCCGCGCGGCTTTCGAGCATCGCGCCGTCATCGTGGCCGCCGACAGCCAGACCCTCCGGACCGGGCTCACCGCGCTGGCCGCGGGCGAGCCGTCTGCGTCCGTCCTCACCGGTATCGCGCCCGCCGACGCCAAACCCGTGTTCGTGTTCCCGGGTCAGGGATCACAGTGGCCGGGGATGGCGGTGGAGTTGCTGGATTCGTCGCCGGTGTTCGCGGAGCGGTTCGCCGAGTGCGGTGCGGCGTTGCGCGGGTTTGTGGACTGGTCGCCGGCCGCTGTGGTGCGCTCGGGTGAGTTCGATCGTGTGGACGTGGTGCAGCCGGTGTTGTGGGCGGTGATGGTGTCGCTGGCCGAGTTGTGGCGGTCCTACGGTGTCGAGCCTGCTGCGGTGATAGGTCATTCGCAGGGGGAGATCGCGGCGGCGACCGTCGCGGGTGCACTGTCGCTCGAGGACAGTGCTCGGGTGGTTTCCCTTCGCAGCAAGGCAATCACGGCCATCACCGGATTCGGGGGCATGCTCTCGGTGGCGTTGCCCGCCGACCGCCTCACCGGGCTGCCCGCCGGACTGTCCATCGCCGCGATCAACGGCGCCGAGTCGACCGTGGTCTCCGGCGACGCGGACCAGCTGGTCGAGCTTCGTGACCGGCTGGAGGCCGAAGGCCATCGCGCCCGCCTGGTGAACGTGGACTACGCCTCCCACTCCGCGCACGTCGAGCGGATCGAGGACGAGATTCTCGCCGCGCTGGCCCCGATCCGGCCGCGATCCACCACCGTGCCGTTCTACTCCACGGTCACCGGCGAGGAACTCGACACCGCCGGACTGGATGCCGCCTACTGGTACCGCAATCTGCGCGGCACCGTCCGCTTCGACGCCGCGACCGCGCATGCACTCGGCCGCGGGCACCGCCTGTTCATCGAAACCAGCGCGCACCCGGTGCTGGTGCCCGCCATGCAGGACATCCTCGACGACACCCCGGCCGTCGCCATCGGCACGCTGCGGCGCGACGACGGCGGCCCCGGCCGGTTCCGGACCTCACTCGCCGAGGCTCATGCCCACGGCGCGAAGCTCGACTGGACAACGGTGTTCGGCGCCGGGGTGGCACCGGTCGCCGACCTGCCGACCTACCCGTTCGAGCACGAGCGGTACTGGCTCGACGCCGCTCCCGGCGCCGGTGACGTCACCGCGGCCGGTCTCGACGACACCGGCCACCCGCTCCTCGGGACCGCCGCCGAACTGGGCGGCGGCGAGGGCACGCTGTTCACCGGCGTGCTGTCCCTGCGCACCCACCCGTGGCTGGCCGACCACGCCGTCGCGGGCACCGTCCTCGTCCCCGGGGTCGCACTGGTCGAGCTGGCCACCGCGGCCGGCGCGGGGCTGGGCTGTCCCGCTGTCGACGAGCTGACCCTCGAAGCACCCCTCACCGTCCCCGCCGAGGGAGCGGTCACCGTGCAGCTGGTCGCCGGAGCCTCCGGTGACACAGGGCGCCGTCCGGTGAGCGTCTACTCGCGTGCGGCAGGCGATCGAGGCGAGTGGACCCGGCACGCCACCGGCACCGTGACCCCTGCCGCGACCCCGGGCCCGTCCATGGCTCCGGCCGACTGGGCCACGGTCTGGCCGCCGCCGCGTGCGACACCGGTGGACCTGGCGGACAGCTACGAACGCCTCGCGCTGCGCGGGTACGACTACGGCCCGATCTTCCAGTGCCTGCACGGCGTTTGGCGCGACGGCGACGACGTCTACGCCGAGGTCCGGCTGTCCGGCGAGACCCGGACCGACGGCTTCGGCGTGCATCCCGCGCTGCTCGACGCGGCCCTGCACCCGGTCGCACTTGGCTTGACGGGGGGAGACGCCGGCGCGATGCGGCTGCCGTTCGCGTGGTCGGGCGTCACGGTCCGGTCCATGGCCGGGGTGAGCGCGCTGCGGGTGCGGCTGTCGCCGGACGGCTCCGGCGGCACCCGGATCAGCGCCGCCGACGAGCAGGGCGATGCGGTTCTGACCGTCGGATCGCTGCTGCTCCGCTCGTTCTCGCCCGCCGCGCTCACCGGCGCCACCGCAGGCGGGTTACGGCGCGTCGAGTGGACCGAGATCGACCGGCCGGCACCGGGCGAGCTCACGGCCGCCGTCCGCCTCGTCACCGGCGACTCGCCGCACGGCCTGCGCGCCGCCGCACACGAGGCGCTCGCCGCCGTGCGAGAGTGGCTTTCCGGCCCGCCCGCGGCCGACCGGCTGGTCCTCGTCACCGACGATGGCGCCGCCTCCTCCGCCGTCCACGGTCTGGTGCGGGCCGCCCAAGCCGAGCATCCCGGCCAGTTCGTTCTCCTGCACGACCCGAGCGGCGAACCGGACGCCGAAGACATCGCGGCGGCGCTGGCCACCGGCGAACCCGAGCTCGCCCTGCGCGACGGGGCCTTCTTCGTGCCGGTGCTGTCGGCGCCACTGGCAGGCGGGGACCCGGTGTTCGCGGCGGAGGGAACCGTCCTCGTGACGGGCGGCACGGGCGTGCTCGGCAGCCTCGTGGCCCGTCACCTCGTCACCGCGCACGGCGTCCGGGACCTCCTCCTGCTCAGCCGCGGCGGCCCGGCCGCACCCGGTGCCGCCGCGCTCGCCCAGGACCTCACCGAAGCGGGCGCGCACGTCACGATCAGGGCATGCGATGTCGGCGATCGCGAAGCGCTTTCCGCCGCGCTGTCCGGCGAAACCCTGTCGGCGGTTGTCCACACCGCGGGCCTGCTGGACGACGCCGTCGTACACAGCCTCACCCCGGACCAGCTCGACGCCGCGCTCCACGCCAAAGCGGAAGGCGCCTGGCATCTGCACGAGCTCACCGCGGATCAGCCGCTCACGGCCTTCGTGCTCTTCTCGTCGCTGGCGGGTGTCCTCGGCAACGGGGGACAGGCCGGGTACGCCGCGGCCAATACGGCCCTCGACGCCCTCGCGGCGCGGCGGCGGGCGGACGGCCTGCCCGCGGTGTCCATCGCCTGGGGCCTGTGGGCCGACGAGTCCGCCATGACGGGGTCGCTCGACGAGCAGGACCGCGGCCGGTTCGCCAGGTCCGGCATCGTCGCGATGGCGGCGACGACCGCGCTCGGCCTGTTCGACGCCGCGCTCGCGACCAGCGAACCCGCGGTCGTCGCCGCGGGGTTCGACCCGGTCGCGCTGCGCGCACAGGCCGCGGCGGGTGACCTCCCCGCGGTACTGCGCGGGCTCGTGCCCGCGCGGCGGACCCAGTCCGCGGCCGACGCCGGCTCGCTGCGGGCCAAGCTGTCCGCCATGCCGGACGCCCATCAGGTCCGGTTGCTGGCGGACCTCGTCCGTGCCGACGCCGCCGCCGTTCTCGGACACGCCGAGGGCACGTCTGTCGACGCGGCGCGGGCGTTCCGGGACCTCGGATTCGACTCCCTCACCGGCGTCGAGCTCCGCAACCGGCTGGCCGCGCGGACCGGGCTGCGGCTGTCGCCGACTCTCGTCTTCGATCACCCGACACCACTCGTCCTCGCCGAGCACCTGCGCGAGCAGCTGGCAGGGGGCGCACCCATCCCGGCCGAGGTGACGACCCCGGCGCGGCATGACGAGCCGATCGCCGTGGTCGGGATGGCCTGTCGCTTCCCTGGCGGGGTCCGCACCCCCGGCGACCTGTGGGACCTGGTCACCGCGGAGACCGACGCCACCAGCGCCTTCCCCACCGACCGTGGCTGGGAC
>NZ_WMBA01000006.1 GCF_009707865.1 Amycolatopsis pithecellobii | reverse complement strand
GTGGCGGGGGCACTGCCGGGCGCCAAGGCGGCGGGGGCGGCCGGGTCGTTCGCGGGCTCCTGGACTCAGGCTTTCGCCGCGTGGTGTGACGGGGCTGGGGCACACGTTGGGGGGTTGAACCGGGCCGCTGAGGTGTATGTCGCGGCGGATGATCACGCCGGAGTGTCGATCCCGGGCGCCGTGCGGGGGCCGCGCTAGATGGTGGTGCTCAGCGACGTGACGCGGTGGAATCCTGGTGTCCTCAATGACATCGCGACGCTGGTTCGGCAACGGGAACAGGTCCTGATCCATTCCGGGGACGATTTCGCGAAGGTCATACCGGTCGAGGGGTGGTCGGGTCCGGCCGCGGACAACGCCATTTCCGCGCACCGCGGATTCATCGCGGGGATAGGAAGGCTGGCCGCGGGGGCGAGTGCGGTGGGTCAGGCGCTGGCGCAGGCGTCGGACGCGATCGCGCCGGTGCAGCAGGCGATCCTCAACGCCGAAGAACTGGCTCGCAAATATGGCTACCAGGTCACCGACACCGGTGCGGTGCTCGACACCTTCTGGGGGCAGGCGCCTCCGGATTTACATCCGGACGATCGGGCACGCGCGCGTCAGCAAGTCGTCGACGACCTCGCTCAGGCTCTGCGTACCGCCGAGGACATCGACAACGACCTCACCGCAATCCTGCAACGCGCCGGACGCGGCGAATTCGGCACCGGCAACGACACCACCGTCACGGCCGCGGCAGCCATCACCGACCCGGGCCTCACCCCACTCGCCCCACCTCCGGATGGCGCGCCGTCGCAGAACGCCGCATGGTGGGCGACTCTGTCGAAGACCGAACAGGACGGTCTGCTGCGCGACCATCCGGACTGGCTGGGCAACTTCGACGGGTTACCAGGTGCGGTGCGGTCGCAAGCGAACTTGGCGCGGCTGCCCGCCGAGCGGGCGCTGCTGGAGCAGCAACGCGCCGCTGCACAGGCGTGGGTTGACAAGGCAAGGTTCATCCCCGACGCCTCGGGTCAGACCGTGGTGGCCGCACTCGCTCAGCTGGAGGCGGTCGACGCGAAACTTCGTTCGCTCGACGCCATCGAGCAGACGATGACGCGCCCCGGCGACCGGCAGTTGCTGTTGCTCGACATGAGCCATACCCGCGCGGAAGCCGCGATCGCTGTGGGGAATGTGGATACCGCGCAGAATGTCGCGGTCTTCACACCTGGGTTCACGACCACGGTAGACGGCAGCCTCAGCAAGTACGACCAGAACATGAAAGACCTGAGGACAATGGCCGAAGACATCAACAAACGGCACGGTGGCGGGCAGACCGCCGCGGTGACCTGGATCGGATACCAGGCGCCGCAATGGGACGGAGTTCTCGATCCGAGCCAGTCGGTCGCCGGCCCCGAAGCGGCGAAGGCAGGCGGAGAGGACCTGGCGAAGTTCTACAACGGCCTCGGCGCGGGACACGAATCGTCCGGCACGCCCTTGCACCTGACCGCACTCGGCCACAGCTACGGTTCGAGCACGACCGGATTCGCCCTGGGCCACGGCACACCGGTCGACGATGCCGTGCTGTTCGGCTCGCCCGGCCAAGGCGCAGAACACCTCGGCGTACCAGAGGGGCACCTGTTTCAGGAGCGCAACTCGGGCGACGACCTGGTGCCGAACCTGCACGGCACGCTCGGACCGAGCCCGTACTCCAGTCCGGAATACCATCAGCTGTCGACCGGTGCGAGCATCACCGAACTCGGGCCGATGAACGCCACCGAAGGCCACAGCGGGTACCTCGACCACAAATCGACCAGCCTGTACAACCTTGCCGCGGTTGCCGCCGGTCATCCGGACATGGCGCAGTACAAGATCACCGCGATCGCCGAGGGACAACGATGACCAACCGGACAGTCACCCGCCGGGGCGCGCGAGTGTTCGTGGCCGCGCTGATCGCGGTCAGCACCACCGCCTGCGGCGGTTCCGATCAGCAATTCGGTTCGGGAGCGAACATGAACACCGATTTGGACAGCGTCTTCGCGATGCTGATGCAACGCCCGGACATCGACGAGGCGACCCGGCACTACCAGCAGTTGGACAACGAGCTCCTACAGGCGCTCTCCCAAGCGATTCCGTCTCTGTCGCCTTGGCAAGGCGACGACGACGGTTCGGGATCGTCGTGCGGTGGGGATTATCCCGGCATCGATTTCGATGGCGACACGTACAGCTTTCCCAGCCATTTCGTGACCGGCAATCTGCCCGACGCCGACTACGAGAAGGCGCTCGAAGTCATCGGATCGGTCGCGCAGAGGTACGGATTCGCGCCCCGGCCGCAGCGCCTGCACGATGCACCCGGCTCCCACGACGCGATGTTTCACAACGTGAACGACGACGGCGAAATTTCTTTTGGCACTGCACTGAACACCAGTCTCCGCGTCAGCCTCGGCTGTCACCTCACGGTCGAGGCCAAGAAGCGGGGGCACCCGTCCTCGACGGGCACCCCCTGACGCGCCGGCGTCAGACCCCGGCGTTGTCCCTGATCCACGACCGGCTGGCCGACACCTTCGCGTAGTTCTGTGTGCCGTTGATCTGCGTGCCGTCGTTGAGGCCCGTGGAGCAGACGCCGACCTGCTTGCCGTTCGACAGTTCCGGGCCGCCTGAGTCGCCGTGCCAGGACGAGCCGTCGATGCCGCGACTCCTGATCGCCGGGCCGCCGAACGCGTCCGAGCTGGTGCCGGTGACTCGCACGTTCGCCGTCTTCAAGGTGCTCGACGGCGGGCTGGTGCCCTCCGTGCGACCCCAACCGTAGATCTGGTTGGTGTCGCCGGTTGCCGGGTCGCTGTCGGCGAGCTGCATGTACGTCGTGTCGACCGGGGTGGTCAGGTGCAGCAGCGCGATGTCACCGTCCGGCGAGGCGAGCTGGCGGTCGACATCGGCGTCCGTGCCCTGCTGCAGAGCCACGTTCCCGACCTTCACGTGTATGCCGGGGTCGTTGAGGCAGTGCTGCGCGGTGAGCACCCACTGTGGCGCGATGATCGTGCCCGAGCATTCGAACCCGCCGAACGAACTCGCGTCATCCCAGTAGACCTGGGCTCCCCACGGCGCCGAACTCACCGTGTCACCACCGATGATCAGCGGCGTCGCGGCCTCCGCGGTCAACGATCCCGCGCCGGCGAGCAGAGCCGCGGCAGCGAGGATGGCACCGGACTTTCGCATGGGGAGCACCTCCGAGAGTCGGGGACAGCTCCCTGAAAACTATTCACGTCAGGAGTTGTCCTGGTACCTACGGAAGTCGCGAAAATGTGTCAGCGCGCCATCGCGAGCGGCAGCGTCTGCCGGACGGCGGCTTCCTGGCGGCCGTACAACGGGATCGCCGGAATGCCGAGATCCTCGGCGCGAGGTGGGCGTCGCATGCCCTGGTACTTCACCGCGCGGACCGTCACGTCTTCACGCAAGTGGCCCAGGTGGGTGCGGCTGAGCTGGTACGACGCGACGGTGAACGAGGCCGCATCGGCAAATGTCGAGAAAGCGCTTTCAAGGCTGGCCTTCGGGGTGAAGCAGGCCTGCGTGGTCCCGGCCGCCGACCATGACCGCCAGCTGTCCGTCACACCGATGGTCCGGTGACTGCGGGCGAGCAGATCCCCTTTCACGCCCAGGGTTTCCCGCAGTTCGGCGGCCAGTTCCGCCGCTTCGAGCGGGGTCGCCGTGATCCCCGCCTCGGCGAGCGTGCCGGCGACGCCGAGTGCCGCGCGGATGATCGCGCGGTGCTCACCGAGTTCACCGGCGCCGCGCGCGAGTGCCGCCAGCGGCGCTTCGGCCGGCCGGTAGCGCACCGCGACGAGATAAACGCGCTGGGTGCCTTCGGTGCGCACCAGCAGTTGCGCACCCGCGAGCGGAATGTCCGCGTTGTCGCACGCTGCGCGCAGCACGCCGGCCAACGCGGTCAAGTCCGGTTCACCGGCCGCCGTGAGTCGCAGCACCGCCGTCCATCCGTCACCGATGCCGGCGATGCCGAACGAATTGCCCCCGCGATCATGGTGCTGACGCAGCCGGAAACCAGGGACCAGCACGAGCAGCGGATCGTGGCCGAGCCGCCGGTCGGCGTGCCGCAGCAGCCGGTAACGGACCCAGACCAGCGCCCAGTCCGCGAGGTACCGCCCGGCTACCCGCACCGACGTCGTGCCGACGACGATCGCGATCAGGAGCACGATGGTGAGGTCGCGGTCGACAAGGAGAATCACGAGCGCGAGTGCCCAGACGATAATCTGCGCTGGACGGACGGGCAGCACGACGGACCAGCCGTGCGGCCACGGGTAGGCGGAGATCCGCGCACCGGCCGAGGTCATCTTCGACGCCTCTCGTTGATGCCTGGTACAGGGTAGCCAAATTCGTCACGATTCCCTGCCGGTAGAAATAGCCACAGGGCAGGTGAATGCGGGAGAATCACCGGGTTGCCGGATCTCCGACACCATAAGGAGCAGCGCCGTGAGTGAACCATTCAGCACAGCGCGACCGCGGATCCGGGTGAGCGTGGTGGAGGACCATCCGCTGTACCGGTCCGCAGTCGCCCGGGTGCTGAGCGAAGCCGCGGATATCGAACTCGGCGCGGTCGCCGATTCGGTGTCCAGGTTCGCCGCTGCCCGCGAGCCCGCCGGTTCGGTGGTGGTGCTCGACCTCAAGCTCCGCGGAGTCACCGACGCGGCCGCCGTGCAGAAGGTCGTCGCCATGGGTTACCAGGTGCTCGTGGTGTCGGCGCACGCCGGCCAGGACGAGGTGCTCGGCGCGGTCTCCGCCGGCGCCCGCGGTTACCTGTCGAAGGACGCCGACGGCGCCGACATCCTCCGCGCGGTGCGCGAGATCGCCGCGGGCAACACTTACGTCTCGCCCGCGCTCGCCTCGTTCCTGCTCAACTCGACTCGCGGGGTGAAGGCGCTGCTGTCCGACCGTGAGCGGCAGGTGCTGTCGCTGGTCGCGGCCGGTGAGCGGGACACTGACATCGCCGAGGCGATGTCGATCAGCGTGCGCACGGTGCGGTCCTATCTGGAACGCATCCGGGACAAGACGGGCCGCCGACGCCGGCCGGAGCTCACCCGCCTCGCCATCGAGGAAGGGATCTCCTAGCCGACTGCGACGGGTGTCGGCGCCGGCGTGGGGGCGGCGGCGCCCCAGCGGAGGTGGATACCTTCGCCACGCAGGACGCGCCGGAACCACAACAGGGAGATAACGATCGCGGCGGCGACCACGCTCCACGAGCCCGCCGTCGACACCAGCAGGAAGTTACCGACGCTCTCGCGCGCCAGGATCCACAGCGTGGTCACCCCGTTGGTGAGAAAAACCACCGCCCACAGCAGGGAGAGTCGGCGGAAGATCTGAACTATGCGGGGGTGCTCGGTGAACGCGGCCGGAAACGCACAGAAGTCGTCGGCCAGCTTCGCGATCAGCGGGCGGCCGAACGGCACGGATGCGATCATGACGAACGCGATCAGGAAGTTCTGCAGCGTGGGCTGGAGGAAATAGAGGAAGACACTGCCGGTCGCCAGGCCGAGCACGGTCCGTGCGATCAGCAGCGCGGTCGTCAGCAGCAGGATGGCGGGGATCGGCTGGCGCAACATGATGCGGCGGCCCAGCGCGAGTACTGACCACGACAGTGCGGCGATGATGCCGCCGTCGAAGCTGACGAACGTAAGCATCAGGTAGAACAGGCCGAGGGGGACGACCGTGGATTCGAGCAGGTGCTTGGCGCCTTGGCGCAGGAGTGCGCCGAAGGCGGGTAGGTGAACCGTCAAGTGCGGGGGCATTGAACTCGCAGTCTCTTTTCGTGCCGGGGGGAGCACGGGCTGGGGCAGCGGGTGGAGTGCCAACGGTACCCCGTGACCCTGTGAAATCAGGGTCGGGTCGCCCGAAGTATCGGGGAAATTTCCCGATTCGGGAAGACGTCGCAGGTGCTGGGATGTTGTGTGAAGGGGAGGTGAGCCGATGACTGCGGAGTGGAGCAGCCTGGCGGTGGCGGTTCCCGCCGCGGTGATCGGGGCGGGGTTGATGGGGCTGGCGTCGGCGGCACAGGCCAAGGCGACGAAGGAGGTTCCGCAGGTCAGGACGCTTGATCCGGGCCTGCTGGTCGCCCTGGCGCGCCGGCCGCTGTGGCTCATCAGCATCGCGGCCACGATCGGTGGCCTCCTGTTGCAAGTGCTGGCCCTCGGGTTCGGGCCGCTCATGCTGGTGCAGCCGCTGCTGGTCACCGCCTTGCCGTTCGCGGCGATGTTCTCCGCATGGCTCAGTCACCGCCACGCCGACCGGGTCGTCATGCTCGGCGCGCTCGTGTGCGTCGCCGGACTCTCCTCGTTCCTCGCGCTGGCTCAACCGACCGGGGGGTCGAACGAGCTGGTGGGCGATGTGGGGCCGCTCGCCGTCGTGCTGGGGCTGGTCGCGCTGCTGGGGCTCGGGTTGTCGACGGTGCTGCGGGGCACCGGTCGCGTGCTCGGGCTCGCGCTCGTGACGGGCGTCTTCTACGGCGTGACCGCGGGGTTGATGAAGGTGGTGGCGGGGCAGCTGCGGATGGGCATCGACGTGCCGTTCACGCACTGGGCGCTGTACGTGGTCTGTGTCGTGGGGCCGATCGGCTTCCTGCTGTCACAGAACACGTTCCAGCAGGGATATGCGGTGGCGCCGGCGCTCGCGGTGATCACCACGAGCGATCCGCTGGTCGGGGTGGCCATCGGCCTCGGGTGGATGGGCGAGTCGGCGGCGACGGGCGCGGGCGTTCTCACGGGCGAGCTCCTCGCGGCCACGGTGATCGTCGCGGGGATCGCGATCCTCGCGTACCGCACCAGCCATGTGGTGGCCCCGGCGGCTACCCCAGGCGCCGGTTCGCGAGTGCACCCGTCGCAACCCGTGCCTTCTCAGTGACCTCAGGGTCGATGCCGACCACGACGAGGCCGGGCCCGGCGCCCAATCTGGCGCGCACTTGTCCGAAGCCGTCGGCCACGGTCGAGTAACCGATGCCGGTGGGCGCCTTCGGGTTGACGCTGGTGCCGGTCGCGGCCGGGTCGGCCTGTCCGCAGCCGAGCACCCAGCAGCCGGTGTCGAGTGCCCGGGCGCGCACGAGCACGTCCCATTGGTCCGCTTTACCTTCGCCGGCACCCCAGGACGTCGGCACGACGATCGCGGACGCGCCCTCGTCGGCGAGGCGGCGGAACAGTTCGGGGAAGCGGATGTCGTAACACGTGGCAAAACCGAGGGTGACGCCGTCGACGCTGGTGGTGAGGAGTTCGGTGCCGGGGGCGACCGTATCGGACTCGCGGAAACCGAACGCGTCATAGAGGTGGATCTTGTCGTAGCCGAGATGGCGGCCGAGGCCGGTGACAAGCAGCGTGTTGCGCACCCGTCCGTCGGACGGGGTGAACATGCCCGCGACGACCAGCACGTCGTGCTCGGCGGCGATGCCGGCGACCGACTTCGCCCACGGCCCGTCGAGCGGCTCGGCATGTGGCTTGAGGGAAACCCCGAAACGGACCATCGTCGCTTCGGGGAAAACGACGACCCGGACGTCCTGCGCGGCCGCGGCGGCGACCTCGCGCCGGATCATCTCCAGGTTCTCCGCGGGGTCCTCGCTGGATGTGATCTGACTCAAGCCGATCCGCAGCACCGCTACCTCCCTGGTCGCCGACAGGTTCCCCGGCCGTACCCTAGTCCCATGCTGAACCGCACCGACCTGCGTGGAAAGGTCCCATCCGCCGCTGAACTGCGCGCCACGTTGCCGCGCGCCGAAATCGACGTGGAGGCGGCCCTTCATCAGGTGCGGCCGGTGGTGGATGCGGTGCGTGAGCGCGGGGTCGAGGCCGCGCTGGAGTACACGGAGAAGTTCGACCGCGTCCGCCCCTCCTCGGTACGCGTGCCCGCTGAGGCTCGCTCGCGAGCGTTGGCCGAGCTCGACCCCGCCGTGCGCGCCGCGCTGGAGGAAGCGATCGCGCGCGCCCGCAAGGTGCACGCCGACCAGCGCCGCACCGATGTCACCACCACGGTCACCGAGGGTGGCACCGTGACCGAGCGCTGGGTGCCGGTCGAACGTGTCGGCCTGTACGCGCCCGGTGGGCTGGCCGTCTACCCCTCGAGCGTCGTGATGAATGTCGTTCCGGCGCAGGCCGCGGGCGTCGGCTCGCTCGTGTTGTGCACGCCGCCGCAGGCGGAGTTCGGCGGCAGCCCGCATCCGACCACCTTGGCGGCGGCCGAGCTGCTGGGCGTGGACGAGGTGTGGGCGGTCGGCGGCGCGCAGGCCGTGGCGCTGCTGGCCTTCGGTGGCACGGACACCGAAGGCGCCGAGCTCGTCCCGGTGGACATGGTGACCGGTCCCGGCAACATCTACCTGACCGCGGCCAAGCGCATGCTGCGCGGAATCATCGGCATCGATTCCGAAGCCGGCCCGACGGAGATCGCGATCCTCGCCGACTCCACCGCCGACCCCGGGCACGTCGCCGCGGACCTGATCAGCCAGGCCGAGCACGACACACTGGCCGCGAGCGTGCTCGTCACATCCTCGGTCGAGCTGGCCGACGCGGTGGACGCCGAGCTCGCCGCGCGCGTGAAGGCGACCAAGCACACCGAGCGCGTCGTGGGAGCGTTGACCGGCAGGCAGTCCGGCACCGTGTTGGTGTCTACTGTGGACGATGGACTGCGGGTGGTGGACGCGTACGCCGCTGAGCACCTGGAGATCCAGACAGCGGACGCGCGTGCCGTCGCCGCCCGGGTGCGCAACGCGGGCGCGGTGTTCGTCGGCCCGTATTCGCCGGTCTCGCTCGGTGACTACTGCGCCGGCTCGAACCACGTGCTGCCCACCGGTGGGTTCGCGCGCCACTCGTCGGGCCTGTCGGTGCAGAGTTTTCTGCGTGGCATCCACGTGATCGACTACAGCGAGGACGCGTTGCGTGCGGTCGCCGGCAAGGTGGTCGCGCTCGCCAATGCCGAAGACCTGCCGGCCCACGGTGAGGCTGTGACGGCTCGGTTCGGGGGAGCGGAGTGACCTCACCAGCCGAAGACGTGACGCTGGCGCAGTTGCCGTTGCGCGAGGATCTGCGGGGTCGTACGCCCTACGGCGCCCCGCAGCTGGACGTGCCGGTCCGGCTCAACACCAACGAAAACCCGTACCCGCCGCCGCCTGAGCTCGTGGACGACGTGGCGGCCGCGGTGCGGGAGGCCGCCGCAGGGTTGCACCGGTACCCGGATCGCGAAGCGATCGCGCTGCGCCGCGATCTCGCGGACTACCTGTCGGTATCGACCGGTGTGCGGTTGTCCGAGCGGAACCTGTGGGCCGCCAACGGATCCAACGAGGTGCTGCAGCAGATCCTGCAGGCGTTCGGCGGTCCCGGCCGCACGGCGCTGGGTTTCGAGCCGTCGTATTCGATGCACCCCATCATCGCGGCGGGTACCCGCACCGAATGGGCGCCGACGCCGCGCCGCGCGGACTTCACTTTGGACAGTGCGCGCGCCACGGAGATCGTGGCCGAGCGCAAGCCGGATGTCGTGTTCGTGACGAGCCCGAACAACCCGACCGGCGGCTCGATCCCGTTGGCGGAGCTGGAACCGCTGCTGCGCGCCGCGCCGGGAATCGTGGTGGTGGACGAGGCGTACGCGGAGTTCTCGGCACAGCCCAGTGCCGTGCGGTTGCTGGATTCGTTCCCCGCCAAGCTGATCGTGTCGCGCACGATGAGCAAGGCGTTCGCGTTCGCCGGTGGCAGGCTCGGCTATCTCGCGGCGGCGCCCGCGGTCGTCGACGCGCTGCAGCTCGTGCGGTTGCCCTACCACCTGTCGGTGCTGACCCAGGCTGCCTCGCGGGCCGCGCTCCGGCACGCCGATGCGACGCTGGCTTCGGTGGCCAAGCTCGCGGCTGAGCGTGACCGAGTGGTGGAAGCCTTGCAGGGCCTGGGTTTCACCCCCGTGCCCAGCGACGCCAACTTTGTCCTTTTCGGACCGTTCAGCGACGCGAAGGCAAGCTGGCAGTCTTATGTGGACAATGGAGTGCTGATCCGTGACGTCGGCGTCGAGGGGCACCTGCGGGTCACCATCGGCACCCCGGAGGAGAACGACGCGTTCCTCGCGGCGAGCAAGGAGGTGCCCCGGTGACACGCGTGGGCAAGATTTCCAGAACCACCAAGGAATCCTCGATCTCGGTGACGGTCGATCTCGACGGCGTCGGCGAGGTGGAGGTCTCCACCGGCGTGCCGTTCTACGATCACATGCTCACCGCGTTCGGCGTGCACGGTTCGCTGGACCTCAAGGTCGACGCGACCGGTGACGTCCACATCGACGCGCACCACACGGTCGAGGACACCGCGATCGTGCTGGGCCAGGCGATCCGGCAGGCGCTCGGCGGCAAGAGCGGTATCCGCCGTTTTGGTGACGCATGGATCCCGATGGACGAAACCCTTGCCCACGCGGCGATTGACGTGTCCGGGCGGCCTTACTGTGTCCACTTGGGAGAGCCGGAAGAGTTCCGCACCTTCACCATCGGCGGGAACTATCCCTTCGTGCTGACCCAGCACGTGTTCGAGTCGCTGGCTTTCCACGCGCAGATCGCGCTGCATGTGCGGGTGCTGCACGGCCGGGACCCACACCACATCGCCGAGGCGCAGTACAAAGCCGTCGCTCGTGCATTGCGCGCGGCGACCGAGCCGGATCCCCGCTCGGCCGGGGTCCCGTCCACCAAGGGTGTGCTTTGAGTAAGGAGATCGTCGGGATCCTGCTGCTGGCACTCGCCGGTTTCCTCGCTGGTGGTGTGTACAGCACCTACAAAACCGCGAAGGGGCTGGCCGGTATCCTGCTCGTCGCCGCGCTGCTCGCCCTCGGCGGCGGCATCCTCTGGTTCGTCAGCTAAACGCTTTCCAGTTCCTTCTCGTCGAGCCGCTTGCTGAGTTTTTCGCCCTCGACGTCCACATTGGGCAGTACGCGGCCGAGCCACCTCGGCAGCCACCAGGCCCGCGCACCGAGCAGCGACATCACCGCGGGCACGATCGTCATCCGCACCACGAAGGCGTCGACCGCGACACCGAACGCCAGCGCGAACCCGATCGACTGGATGAGCGTGGTGTCGGCGAGCACGAACCCGGCGAACACGCTGACCATGATCAGCGCGGCGGCGACCACGACCCGTGCGCCGTGCCGGAATCCGGTGACCACCGCCTGCCGTGCCTCGCGACCGTGCACGTGCTCCTCGCGCATCCGCGTCACCAGGAACACCTGGTAGTCCATCGCGAGCCCGAACAGCACGCCGATCAGCAGGATCGGCAGCATACTCATGATCGGCGCGGTGGACTTCACCCCGAGGACGTCGTCGAGCCAGCCCCATTGGAAGACCGCGACGACGGCGCCGAACGTCGCCGCGACCGACCCGAGGAACCCGAGCGTCGCTTTCAACGGCACGATGAGCGAACGGAAAACCAGCATCAGCAACAGGAACGCGAGCCCGACGATGAGCGCGAGATACGGCAGCATCGCGCCGGAAAGCTTTTCCGAAACGTCGATCTGCAGCGCGGTCTGCCCGGTCACGGCGAGCGTTGTGCCGTCGGAGTGTGCCCGGATGTCGCCGACCAGCTTTTCGGTCTGCTCGCTGCTGGGGCCGCTGTTCGGGATGACCGTGAACATCGCGGTGTCGCGCTGCGCGTTGAACTGAGGTTTCGTCACCGCGGCGACGTCGTCGAGCCGGGAGATCCGGTCGGCGGCCGCGGCGGTGTTATCGGCGGTCGCGTCGGAGATGACCACGATCAACGGCCCGTTCACGCCGGGACCGAACCCTTCGGTGACCAGGTCGTAGGCCTTGCGCTGGGTCGAGTCGGGCGCGGCCGTGGCGTCGTTGGGCAGCCCGAGCCGCATGCCCAGCGCGGGGATCGCGACGACGAGCAGACCGGCGACCGCGACCACCAGCACCGGAATCCGGTGCCGTGCCACGAAACCGGCCCATCGCTCGCCGTTCGCCTGCTTACCGATCCGACCGAAAGTAGGCGGAAACGGTCCGAGGCCGCTCTGCTTGTCGACACCCGTTTCCGCCGTGGCTGCCGTCGGATTGGTAACGAATGGCACGGCCGGTTGTTTCTTCGCTCGCCGGCGCAGAACCTTGCGCCCGGCGAAGCCGAAGATGGCGGGCAGCAGGGTGAGCGCGATGAGCACGGCGACGGCGACGGTCGCCGCGGCGGCGATGCCCATCTGGCCGAGGAACGGGATGCCGACGACGGTGAGCCCGACGAGCGCGATCATCACCGTCAGCCCGGCGAACACCACCGCGGAACCGGCGGTGCCGACGCCGCGCGCCGCGGCTTCTTCGGGCTCGTGACCCTCGCTCAGCTCGTGCCGGTATCGCGAGACGATGAACAACGCGTAGTCGATACCGACCGCGAGTCCCAGCATCAGCGCGAGGATCGGGGTGTTCGAGTTCAGGTCGGTGAGCCCGGAGACCGTCATGATCCCGGCCATGCCGACACCGACGCCGATCAGCGCGGTCAGCAACGGGAGCCCAGCGGCGAGGAGCGAGCCGAACGTCACGGTCAGCACGATCGCCGCGATGACCACGCCGATTCCCTCGGTACTGCCGACTTCAGGCACGCCCTGGATCGCGTCGCCGCCGAACTCGACGGTCAGTCCGGCCTGGCGGGCGCTGTCCGCGGGCGCGGTGACGGCCGCCCGGTCCGCCGCGGTCAGCTCCGATGCCGGGACCCCGTAACCGACCTGCGCGAGCGCGACCCGGCCGTCGGGCGAGACGGTGCCCGCCTGGAACGGGTCGGTGACCATGCGCGCTTTCGGCGCGGTTTTGAGAGTGCTCACGAGCTGTTCGACCGCGGCTTTGCCGGCGGGATCGGTGAGCTTCTGGCCGGCCGGCGCCTCGATGGCGACGCGAGCGGTCGCGCCGCCGACCGACGCCTGCGGGAAGCGTTCCTTGAGGTGGTCGATGGCCTGCTGTGCCTCGGTGCCCGGGATAGTCACGTCGTTCGTGAGCTGGCCGGACAGCGTCAACGCGCCCAGCCCGAGCGCGATCAGCAGAGCGGCCCAGATCGCCGTGACGAGCCGGCGCCTGCGAAATGAGAAGCGGGCGAGCCGGTACAGCACGGTGGCCATGAGCGCGCCTCCTTCGTCCGAACGGGTGACCAACACGCTAGCCGAACGGCTAGGAGATTTACAAGCCGATCGGCTAGTAGATCAGTGGTTGCTTCGCGCGGTGACCGGCGCGTAGTCTCACCGTGCTTTACTGTGCCGTTTGTTACCAATCCGACGGCAGCCACAGCGGAAACGGGTGTCGACAAGCAGATCGGCTGCGGACCGTGTCCGCCTACTTCGGTCGGATTGGTAGTGGGAGGACGGCATGGCGGCGAGGTCGGCTGCGGACGCGAGCAGCCAGGAGGACACCCGTACCCGGCTGCTCAAGACGGCGCTGCGGTTGTTCGCCGAGCACGGTGTGGAGGGCACGTCGCTGCAGATGATCGCCGACGCACTGGGCGTGACGAAAGCGGCGGTCTACTACCACTTCAAGACCAAGGACGAGATCACCGGCGCGGTCGCCGAACCCGGGCTGCGTGAGCTGGACGTGGTGATCGAGGAGGCGTCCCGCCTGCGTGGCCGTAGCGCGCGGATCGACCACCTGCTGACGGGTTTCGTGGACATCGTGGTGCGGCACCGGGCCTTGATCGCACTGTTCAGCCGCGACCCCGGGGTGACACGGGCGCTGACGACATCATGGTCGACGCGGGAGAATTTCAGCAGCGCGCTGATGGAGATGTTCGCGGGTGCCGAAGGTGACGCGTACCGGGTCATCGCCGCGCACGCCGCTATCACGGGTATCGCGCTCACCGGCGGCGCCCCGCAGTTCGCCGATGTCGACGACGAGACACTGCGCACCCATCTGCGCGAAGTCG
The DNA here is from genome assembly GCF_009707865.1 of Amycolatopsis pithecellobii. Classification (GTDB taxonomy): domain Bacteria; phylum Actinomycetota; class Actinomycetes; order Mycobacteriales; family Pseudonocardiaceae; genus Amycolatopsis_E; species Amycolatopsis_E pithecellobii. Next base: position 161,775 of record NZ_WMBA01000006.1, on the reverse strand, counting down.
GCCGCCGGCTGCTCGGCCGCCCCCGCGCGCATGGCCGCTAGGCGCCGCCCTCCAGTGCGGGCTTGAGTAGTCGTGCGCCGGGGCCGAAGCGGGCCATCTGGTCGTCCTGGTTGTACAGCCCGCACATCCGCAGGGACAGGCAACCGCAGCCGACGCAGCCGGTGAGCCGGTCACGCAGGCGTTGCAGGGCGTCGATCCTTGCGTCCAGCTCGTCCTGCCAGTGCCGCGACAGCCGGGCCCAGTCCGTCTTCGTCGGCGCGTGGTCCTTGGGGAGCGCGGTCAGCGCGGCGCTGATCTCCTCCAGGCTCAGGCCCACCCGCTGGGCGGCGCGAATGAACGCGATCCGGCGCAGTACCGTGCGCGGGTAGCGGCGCTGGTTGCCGGTGGAACGCTCGGAGTGGATCAGGCCGCGGTCCTCGTAGAACCGCAGCGCGGTGTGAGGTACCCCACTGCGTTCGGCGACCTGCCCGATGCTGAGATGGTCGGCAAGCTTGGTCACAAGCGCCAGCGTAACCGCGACTTCGACCTAAGTCGAGGTTGCCGCGCTGTCGAGTCCACTGTGGACCTACGGAGGGGCTACATCGGGAGCAACCGGTACAGCGACTCGGCGGTCACCCGCAGATCCTCGGCCGCGGCGGCCGCCTGCTCCAGCTCGCTGCGCACAGCGCGATTGGCGGGCCGGTCCAGTTCGGGCTGCACGAGTGCCGGGCAGTCGCGAAGCTGGTCGAGGATCCGGGTGAGCGCCGAGGCGGTGCCGGTCATTCCGCGCATCAAACCGCGCAGTTCCACGGTGCCCAGCCCGTCAGCGTCGAAGTTGGACAGTTCGTCGGCCAGCTCGCCGGCCAACATGATGATTCTTCGGTGCGACGACATTGTCACTCCCTTTGCCTGCTGCGACGCGGATAACCATTTCCCGCCATGGGGAAACCGAAACCGGTGCGGCGTCGTCGCCTAAGCTGACCTGGTGACTCGCGTGGTGATTCTGGATTACGGTTCCGGCAACCTTCGATCCGCGGAACGCGCGGTACGGCGGGTGGGCGCCGAGGTCGAGGTCACCGCGGACCCCAAGGCGGCGCTGGCGGCCGATGGCCTCGTGGTGCCCGGCGTCGGCGCGTTCGCCGCGTGTATCGAAGGTCTTCTCTCGGTAGGCGGGGAGAAAATCATCGGCACCCGGCTCGCCGGGGGCCGCCCGGTGCTCGGGATCTGCGTCGGGATGCAGATTCTCTTCGAACGCGGCGTCGAGCACGGCGTGGAGTCGCAAGGCACCGGAGAGTGGCCCGGCACCGTCGATCGGTTGCACGCCGAAATCGTGCCGCACATGGGCTGGAATACCGTGCGGGCGCCCGCGGATTCGCAGTTGTTCGCCGGACTCGGCGCGGACACCCGGTTCTATTTCGTGCACTCGTACGCGGCGCGCACCTGGGAACTCGACTCCGGCCTTCCCGGCCAGCAGCCGAAGGTCACCTGGGCCCACCACGGCGAGGACTTCGTCGCCGCGGCGGAGAACGGTCCGTTGTGGGCCACCCAGTTCCACCCGGAGAAGTCCGGTGACGCGGGCGCCCACTTGCTGGAGAACTGGTTGCGAACCCTATAGTTGCCGGGTGACTTTCACCCTCCTTCCCGCCGTTGATGTGGCCGATGGCCAGGCGGTCCGGCTCGTTCAGGGCGAAGCAGGCACCGAAACCGCTTATGGCGACCCGCTCGACGCGGCGCTGGCCTGGCAACGCGACGGGGCGGAATGGATCCACCTCGTCGATCTCGATGCCGCGTTCGGTAAGGGCTCCAACCGTGAGCTGCTGGCCGACGTGGTGCGGCGGCTGGAGGTGCAGGTCGAACTGTCCGGCGGGATCAGGGACGATGAGTCGCTCGAGGCGGCGCTGGCCATCGGTGCCCGCCGGGTGAACCTGGGTACGGCCGCGCTCGAGGATCCAGAGTGGACCGCGAAGGTCGTTGCCTCCCACGGGGATCGCGTCGCGATCGGGCTCGACGTGCGGATCACCGACGCCGGGTACCGGCTCGCCGCACGGGGCTGGACCCGTGACGGAGGCGACCTGTGGGAGGTGCTGGAACGCCTCGACCGCGACGGCGCCGGCCGCTACGTGGTGACCGACGTCAGCAAGGACGGCACCCTCAAGGGGCCCAACCTCGAGCTGCTGCGCGAGGTCGCCGCGCGCACCGACGCGCCGGTCATCGCCTCCGGCGGAGTGTCCAGTTTGGACGATCTGCGTGCGCTGGCGACGCTGTCCGATGACGGCGTCGAAGGCGCCATCGTCGGCAAGGCGCTCTATGCCGGGGCGTTCACGTTGCCCGAGGCGCTGGCCGCGGTCCGCTAGAAGCGCACCGCGATCCCGATCGTCCGGTCACGCGGGGGGCGAAGGCGGCTGAAGAACATGCTGACCCGGACGAAAATCCCGTACTGGCGGACAAGTGCCTGCCGCACGCGCGCGACGTCCTCCACGAGCTGCGCGGTGCCGGTCAGTTCGGGGCCGTAGGCGTTGCGGCCGCGGACGTCGCAGGCCTGCACCAGCACTTTGCCGTCCCGGCGGATGCGTTTGACCTTGCCCGCCTTGCGTTCCGACAACACCAGCAGCTCGTCCCCGTCTGTCGCGGCCCAGACGGGCGTCGGCACCGGGGTGCCGTCCTTGCGGAACGTGGTCAGCACCACGTATTTCGCGTTGCCAAGAGAAGACGTCATGGGGCCAGCCTAGTCTGTCCACATCGGACTCAGCTGACCTCGCCGAAGCGGGCCAGTGCCAGCGCCGACACGACGGCGAGCACGAACCCCGCCACTGCGACCATCCCGAACCCCGGCCGGGTCGTGTCGCCGAGCGCCAGCACACCGATCACCGACGGCAGCACGGTTTCGCCGACCACCATGAGCGCCGTGGCCGTCGTCACGCTCCCACGTTGCAGCGCCGAGGCCAGGAACAGCATCCCGAGCAACCCGGCGCCGGCGATCGCATAGGCCGCGGGGTCGGTCAGGAACGCGCCGACGCTGTTCGTCGCGACGATCCGCCCGGCCAGTGCGACCAGCGCGAACTCCAGCCCCGCGGCCAGCCCCAGCGCCGGGCCGCGCACCCGCTTGCTCGCGCGTCCGGCCACCGTCCCGGCCACGCCGAGCGCGGCTGTCGCGAGCAGTAGTGCGAGGTGGAACGCCAAGCCGACCGGAGCGGAGCCCTCGCCTTGCGCCGAGATGCCCAGCAATGCCAGCCCCGCGCAGACGAGCAGGATTGCGGACCACTCGCGGGGACGCAGCCGGGTGCCGATGCCGATCGCCGCGACCGCCGTCACCGCGAGGCTCGCCGCGAGCGCCGCCTGGACGGCGAACAGCGGCAGTGTCCGCAGCGCGACGAGCTGTGCCAGGAAACCCAGCGCGTCCAGGCTGGTGCCCAGGACATAGCGCCACTGCCGGAACACCCGCACCAGCAGCCGGGGGTCGACCCCGCTGTCATTCCCGCTGACCGCGCGGGCGGCGACCGCCTGCAGCACCGTCGCCACGCCGTACGCCACGGCCGCGACCAACGCGCACAGCCATCCCCACCACATCCCGCCACCCTAGGCGGCAACTGTGCGCGGATATCCTGGGGATTATGTCCGTAGCCGTAAGGGTCATCCCGTGTCTCGATGTTGACGCAGGGCGGGTCGTGAAGGGTGTCAACTTCGCCGATCTGCGTGACGCCGGTGACCCGGTCGAGCTGGCCCGCGTGTACGACGCGGAGGGTGCCGACGAGCTGACCTTCCTCGACGTCACGGCGTCTTCCGGTAACCGGGAGACCACCTATGACGTGGTGCGCCGCACGGCCGAGCAGGTATTCATCCCGCTGACCGTCGGCGGCGGCGTGCGCACCTGCGACGACGTCGACCGGCTGCTGCGCGCGGGGGCGGACAAGGTGAGCATCAACACGGCCGCGATCGCCCGACCGGAGTTTCTGCACGAGGCGTCGCGGCGGTTCGGTGCGCAGTGCATCGTGCTGTCGGTCGACGCGCGCCGGGCCGAGACCCCGTCAGGTTTCGAGGTGACCACCCACGGCGGGCGCAAGGGCACCGGCATCGACGCGGTCGAGTGGGCGGCGCGCGGTGAGGAGCTGGGCGTCGGCGAAATCCTGCTCAATTCGATGGACGCGGACGGCACGAAGAACGGATTCGATCTGGAACTCATCGAGCTGACGCGCAAGGTCGTGCGGGTGCCGGTGATCGCCAGCGGCGGCGCGGGTGCGGTCGAACATTTCCTGCCCGCGGTCAAGGCCGGGGCGGACGCCGTGCTGGCGGCCAGCGTGTTCCACTTTGGACAGTTGAAGATCGGTGACGTGAAGGCCGCCTTGCGCGCCGGGGGAGTCGAGATCCGGTGAAACTCAGGTCGGTCGCCATCGAGGTGAAGCTGGCGATGGCATTGCTGGTCGGGCTCGGCCTCGCGTACCTCGTGCTCGGCATCGTCATCGTGACCACGTCGGACGCCTCGCCGCGCACGCTGTTGCTGCCGGTCGCGAGCGTCGTCCTCGGTGGGCTCGTCGCCGGAGGGCTTGCGTTGCGGATGCCCTCGGCCCGCTTCCTCGGCTTCGTCGTGGCGGCGTTACTCGGGTTGCTGCATGCGTTCCTGTTGCTGGCCGGTGCCGTGCTGGGGTTCAAGCTGTTCTCGGCGCTGCTGGCGATCGGGTATATCTACACCTGGGTGCTGCTGAACTCCGGCCCCATGCGGCGCTATCTGCTGGGAGACGCGGCATGAGCCTCGAGCCGGAACTCGCGGCGCGGCTCAAGCGCAACGCCGACGGGCTCATCTGCGCCGTCGTCGTCGATCACGAGACCTCGGACGTGCTGATGGTCGCGTGGATGAACGACGAAGCGCTGGAAGCCACCCTCACCACTCGCCGTGGCACGTACTTTTCCCGTAGCCGCAACGAGTTGTGGGTCAAGGGGGAGACCTCGGGGCACACCCAGCACGTGCGCGAGGTGCGCCTCGACTGTGACGCCGACACGGTGCTCGTGCGGGTCGATCAGGTCGGGCCCGCGTGCCACACCGGCACCCGGAGTTGTTTCGACACCGCGGAAAGACTGGTGCTCGCGGACGACCGCGGCTGACCGCGGAAACCCGCCAAATCGATCTTACGGGTGAACTTCCAATCGCGTTGTCTGATTCGTTGCCAAGGCCGACTTCTTTCGGAACTCTATGGGTCACAAGGTTTCCCACTAGTTCCGAAAGGTAGTGATCATGAGCGATACGCGGCTCTATTACGAACAATTGCGCGGTAGGGCGCGGCAGTTGGTCAACCGGCTCGACGACGCGATGGACGGGGTGCTGGCCATCGACAGGGCCGTGGACGACGTGTTGCGCGCCGACATGGACAATCCTGGAGAACTGTCCACAACAGACAGTGAGGATCTGCGCCAGTTGCTTGATACCGCAAGGTTTTCGCTGCGCTCGGCGGAACGTATCGCGGTCGCGCACGTGAGCGACGTCGAGGCTGCCATGCGCAGGCTGGGTCTGGCGGGGGAGAAAACGACCGTGTCAGCGGTTCCGGTCAATTCGAACTGACGGAACCGAGGTCGCCGGTGAGGTAGCGCTGCAACGTCGGCGCGACCGCGGCCGCCACGGTTTCGACATCGGCCGAACCGAGTGGTTCGAATGGTGCGACATAGCGCGCCATGCCGATGCCTATCAACTGCGAGGCGCACAATGTGGCGCGCAACTGGGGGTGATCAGCTTCGATCCGGCTCATGATCCGGTCGAGGATGTTAGCGATCATGAAGTCCCGTAGGCCGATCGCGGCTTGGTCATGACTGGCCAGGCTTCGGACGAGTGCGGGGAAGGTACCGCCCGCTGTGGAGTCCCACGCGGTCACGAAGCGGCGGATGATCCGCTCGCCGAGCGTGTCGACATCCCCGTCGAGCAACTCGGTGATGACGTCCTGGGGGTTGAACGGCAACTGGAGCACGGCCTGTGCGAAGAGTGACTCCTTGCTGCCGAACCAGTGGTTGACCATGGCCGCGTCAGTACCCGCCCTGGCGGCGATGGCGCGTACCGTGGCCCCTTCGTAGCCGTTCTCGGAGAACTCCACGCGGGCGGCATCGAGCAGCGCGGTGCGGGTGTCCTGCCCGGCAGGACGCCGCCCGCGCCGCTTGCCCGTCTTCGGTTGTTCCGGTGTGCTCACCGCTCCATCATGACCCGCACGGAGGTGAAATTCAACGAAACATGAATTATCGGCGGCGGGGAATGCCCCGGCAACCGGCCCCGGACGGTCAGCTTCACGTGGCTAGGCTTTTCGCATGGTCACTGGCTACTCCGCGAATTCCGCCGATGGGCTCGGTTCCGTGAGCCCGTCCCGGGACGAGTTCCGCGCGCTCTCCGAGGGGCGCCGGGTGATCCCGGTCGTCCGGCGGCTGCTCGCCGACGGGGAGACCCCCATCGGCGTGTACCGCAAGCTGGCCGCGGACCGCCCCGGCACGTTCCTGTTCGAGTCCGCGGAGAACGGGCAGTCCTGGTCACGGTGGTCGTTCATCGGCGTGCACAGTCCCGCCGCGCTGACGGTGCGCGACGGCCAGGCGGTGTGGACGGGGACGCAGCCAGTCGGCCTGCCCACCGAGGGCAATCCGCTGCAGATGCTGCGTGAGACCGTCGCCGCGCTGCATACGGAGCCGCTGCCCGGCCTGCCGCCGCTGACCGGCGGCATGGTCGGCTACATCGGCTACGACGCCGTGCGCTGGCTGGAAAAGCTGCCCGAGCTGGCCCGGAAGGATCTCGACATCCCCGAGCTGACGATGTTGCTGGCCACCGACCTCGCGGCGTTCGACCACCATGAGGGCACCGTCACGCTCATCGCCAACGCGGTCAACTGGGACAACTCGCCGGACCGTGTCGATGCCGCCTACGACGACGCGGTCCGCCGGCTCGAGCGGATGACCGAGCACCTGCGCGAGGCCGCGCCGTCCACCACCGCGGTGTTCTCCCGGCCGGCGCCGGAGTTCCGGCGGCACCGCACGAAGGAGGACTACCACGAGGCGGTCGACAAGGCCGTCGAGGCGATCAAGGCGGGCGAGGCGTTCCAGGTCGTGCCGTCGCAGCGGTTCGAGATCGAGAACGAGGCCAGCGCGCTGGACATCTACCGCGTGCTGCGCACCTCCAACCCCAGCCCGTACATGTACTTGCTGCGGCTGAACGGTTTCGACATCGTCGGCTCGAGCCCCGAATCGCTCGTCACCGTGCACGACGGGCGCGCGACCACGCACCCGATCGCCGGAACCCGTTGGCGCGGCGCGGATCCCGAGGAGGACGCGCAGCTGTCGAAGGATCTGCTCGCGGACGAGAAGGAGCGCGCCGAACACCTGATGCTGGTCGACCTCGGTCGCAACGACCTCGGCAAGGTGTGCAAGCCCGGCACGGTGCACGTCGTCGACTTCTTCACCATCGAGCGCTACAGCCATGTGATGCACATCGTGTCGACCGTGACCGGGGAGCTGCGAGACGACCGCACCGCGTTCGACGCGGTGGCCGCGTGCTTTCCGGCCGGCACGCTTTCCGGTGCACCCAAGGTGCGCGCGATGGAGTTGATCGAGGAGCTGGAGCCGGTCCGCCGCGGCCTGTACGGCGGCGTCGTGGGGTACCTCGACTTCGCCGGGGACGCCGACACCGCCATCGCCATCCGTACCGCGCTGCTGCGGGACAACCGGGCCTACGTGCAGGCCGGTGGCGGCGTGGTCGCCGATTCCGTCGCCGACTACGAGGACACCGAGTCGCTGAACAAGGCGCGCACGGTGCTCTCCGCCGTCGCCGCCGCCCAGACCATGGCTCCGGCCAAGGCACTGGACCCCGCTGATGACGTCGCCAACGCCCAGTAAGCGTCCACTGTGGACGGTCGTCGCGGCGCTGGTCCTCGGCGCGGCGGCGCTGTGGGGTTCGTCTCGGCTCGTCTGGTCGGCACAGGAACGTGACGCCGGGGTCCGCGGGATGATCCTGGCCACCCAGACGGGTGTGGATCATTCGGGTGCACTCGTCCCGCTGGCCATCCTCGCGGTCGCGGGTGTCGCCGGTGCGGTCGCGACCGGTGGCTGGCCACGCCGGGTACTTGGTGTGGTACTCGCCGTGGCCGGATTGTGGGCCTGCTGGATCGCGGTCGATGGCGTGTCGTTCGGCGGGTTTCCGCCCGGTACGCCGGTGTGGCAGCTGTTCCTCGGCCGTGGGCTCGCCTTGGTGGCGGGAATTCTCGTGCTCGCCGGCGGGTTGATGAGCACCAAGCACGCCAGGACGATGCCGCGACTCGGTGCTCGGTATTCGGCACCGACCGTGAAGAAGTCGGCGCGTGACCCCGATACTGAGCTGTGGGAGGCACTTTCCGAAGGCGAGGACCCCAGTGATCGATAGCAGCCGAGCGCACTGTGTCCGTTGAGGGTGGTGGTGGGTGAGGGGCTGGCGCAGTAGCCGAACGGTTTTGGCTGCTGCCAAGGCATGTTCGACCCGGAACCGGCCCGTGATGATGCGCGGGCTAGCATCTTTTCTGCGGGAAGGGGAAGGTGTTTGTGAGCCAGCTTTCGAGTGAAGATCTGGATGCGTCCGGGAACGGGGGCACCTGGTGAGCGTTCTCGAGGAAATCATCGCCGGTGTCCGCGTCGACCTCGCCGAGCGCGAGAAAGCACTGCCGTTCGACGAGTTGAAGGTTCGCGCCACCAAGGCGGCCCCGCCGCGGGATGCCGCGGGTGCGCTGCGCGAGTCGTCGATAGGGGTCATCGCGGAGGTCAAGCGCCGCAGCCCGTCGAAGGGTGCGCTCGCGACGATCGCCGATCCGGCCGCACTGGCCAGGGACTACGAAGAGGCCGGGGCGCGCGTGATCAGCGTGCTCACCGAGCAGCGCCGGTTCGGCGGTTCGCTCGCCGACTTCGACGCCGTCCGTGCCGTGGTGGACGTTCCCTTGCTGCGCAAGGATTTCGTCGTCAGCCCGTACCAGGTGCACGAGGCCCGCGCGCACGGCGCGGACATGGTGCTGCTGATCGTCGCGGCACTGGAGCAGAACGCGCTGGTCTCGTTGCTCGACCGGGTCGAGTCGCTGGGCATGGCCGCGCTGGTCGAGGTACACAACGCCGAGGAGGCGGACCGCGCGCTGGAAGCGGGCGCCCAGATCATCGGCATCAACGCGCGCAACCTGCACACCCTCGAAGTGGACCGCGACGCGTTCGGCAGGCTCGCCCCCGGGCTGCCCTTCGACGTGACCAAGATCGCCGAGTCGGGTGTCCGCGGCCCCGGTGATCTGATGGCCTACGCCGGGCACGGTGCCGACGCGGTGCTGGTCGGCGAGGGTCTGGTCACCTCGGGTGACCCGAAGGGTGCGCTGATCAAGCTGGTCACCGCGGGTTCCCATCCCGCCTGTCCGAGGCCGGCCCGATGACCGAGCGCACCGAGCACGACCCCGACGAGCGTGGCTACTACGGCGGCCGGTACGGCGGCCGGTTCATGCCCGAGGCGCTCATCGGGGTCGTCGACGAGGTGGCCACCGAGTACGACAAGGCTCGTGCCGACCCGGCGTTCACCGGCGAGTTCAAGCGGCTGCTGCGCGACTACGCCGGCCGGCCGAGCCTGCTGACCGAAGCGCCGCGCTTCGGCGAACACGCCGGTGGCGCGCGGGTCTTCCTCAAGCGCGAGGACCTCAACCACACCGGCTCCCACAAGATCAACAATGTGCTGGGCCAGGCATTGCTCACCAAGCGGATGGGCAAGAAGCGGGTCATCGCCGAGACCGGGGCCGGCCAGCACGGCGTCGCCACCGCCACCGCGTGCGCGCTGCTGGACCTCGAGTGCGTGATCTACATGGGCGAGGTCGACACCGAGCGTCAGGCGCTGAACGTGGCACGGATGCGGCTGCTGGGCGCCGAGGTCGTGCCGGTCAAGACGGGTTCGCGCACGCTCAAGGACGCGATCAACGAGGCGCTGCGGGACTGGGTCACCAACGCCGACACGACGCACTACCTGTTCGGCACGGCGGCCGGCCCGTACCCGTTCCCGACGATGGTGCGCAACTTCCACAAGGTGATCGGCGAGGAAGCCAGGGCACAGGTCCTGGAGCAGACCGGGCGGCTGCCCGACGCCGTCGCCGCGTGCGTCGGCGGCGGGTCCAACGCGATCGGCATTTTCCACGGCTTCATCGACGACCCGGATGTCCGGCTCGTCGGCTTCGAGCCGGGTGGCGAGGGCCTGGAGAGCGGCCGCCACGGCGCGACGCTCACCGAGGGCACCCCCGGCAACCTGCACGGCGCGATGTCGTACCTGCTGCAGGACGAGGACGGCCAGACGCTGGAATCGCACTCGATCTCCGCCGGCCTCGACTACCCCGGCGTCGGGCCGGAACACTCGTGGCTCAAGGATTCGGGCCGCGCCGAGTACCGGCCGATCACCGACGCTGAAGCAATGGACGCGTTCAAGCTGCTCGCGCGGACCGAGGGCATCATCCCGGCGATCGAGTCCGCGCACGCGCTGGCCGGTGCGCTCCAGCTGGGCCGCGAGCTCGGGCGCTCGGCGCTGATCCTGGTGAACCTGTCCGGCCGCGGTGACAAGGACATGGACACGGCGGCGAAGTGGTTCGGCCTGGTCGATACTGCGGCGCAGAGCGCCTCCGTTGAGGGCGGCGGTGGGTGACGGGTGGGGGGAAGGATGAGTTTGCAGGCCTTGTTCGAGCAGACCCGCGGTGAAAGCCGGGCCGCGCTGGTCGGGTACCTGCCCGCCGGGTACCCGAGCGTCGAAGGCTCGAAGGACATGCTCGCGGCGATGATCGACGGCGGCGCGGATCTCGTCGAGGTCGGTATGCCGTATTCGGACCCGGTGATGGACGGGCCGACCATCCAGCTCGCCGCGGACACCGCGCTCAAGCAGGGATTCCGGCTCAAGCAGCTGTTCGAGGTCGTCGAGTCGGTGTCCGCGCGCGGTGGCCGGGCCGTCGTGATGACGTACTGGAACCCGGTTCGCCGCTACGGCGTGGACCGGTTCGCGCGTGACCTCGCCGCCGCCGGTGGGCTGGGCATGATCACGCCGGATCTGATCCCCGACGAGGCGGCCGAGTGGCTGTCCGCGTCGAAAGAGCACGGGCTGGACCGGATCTTCCTGGTGGCGCCGTCATCGTCGGAGGAGCGGATCGATCTCACCGCCCGGTCGGCTTCCGGCTTCCTGTACGCGACGGCGGTCATGGGTGTGACGGGGGCACGGGACCAGGTCGGTGCCGGCGCGGCGGAGCTGGTCCGCCGCGCGCGTGCGCACACGAACCTGCCGATCGGAGTCGGGCTGGGTGTGCGGTCCCGCGAGCAGGCGGCGGAGGTCGCCGGTTTCGCGGACGCGGTCATCGTCGGGTCCGCTCTGGTGACGAAGGCCGCCGAGAGCGCCGAGGCCGTGCGCGCGCTGAGCGCGGAGCTCGCGGAAGGCGTGCGCCAGCCGATCCCCGCCTGACGTGCACCGGCGGAAATGTCGGTGGGTAGTGGCAAGGTGACCCCATGTTTCGCCGAAAGCGGGGGTCGATATGTCAGACTTGTCATGCCGGGCTGTTCTCGTCAGATGCGGAGGTCAGCTAACGTGGCCGCAGTGCCTGATATCGAGCCTGAGTATCTCGTTCCTTGGCACCCTGGCGAGTGGACCGTCGAGGATTTCTTCGAGCTGCCCGAGGACTCGGGTAGCCGCGTCGAGCTGGTCGACGGGACGCTCCTGGTGAGCCCCGCTCCAGCAGCACGGCATCAACGCATCCTGCGGCGGCTTCAACTGGGGCTGCATGGCGCGATCGGTTCGGACGCCGAGCTGTTGCCCGGGGTGAATGTCCGCATGGGTGACCGGCGAGTGCTCATCCCGGATCTGGTGATCGTGACCTGCCCGGACGAGAATGTCGTCTACTTCTCGGCGACTGATGTGCTGCTCGCTGTGGAGATCGAGTCGCCGTCCACCAAGGTGCAGGACCGGATCCTCAAGCGCGAGCTGTACACCGAGGCGAAGATCCCCTACTACCTGCTCGTCAACGCCGCGCCGCGGCCGGTGGAGGCCACGCTGTACGAGCTCACCGAGGGCGGGTACCGCGAGATCACCCGCAGCACGGACGGCAAGCTCAGCCTCACCCGCCCGGTCGCCGCCACCGTGGATCTCGGCGGCTGACCGCCGTGTGAAAGGCTGGCCGGCATGGCCAAGCCGACGCCCCTGCAGACCCGCAACATCCTGATGGCCGTGCTCATGGCCGGCGGCGGGATCTTCAACGTGGTGCGCGGTGGACAGGTGTGGCTGACGGCGATCTTCGCTGTGGCGTGCGTGCTCGCGATCGGTTCGGCCCTGCTCAACCGGCGTGAGTCGCAGTAATCAGCTGACAACGCCGGGCCCCGGACCCGGCCGCAGCCGAGGTGTCACACGGGGACGTTACCGGCACAGGCTACGGTGGCCCCGTGCACACCGTCTTCCTCGCGACGATTCCGAGCCCCGACCGGGGTGTCTGGCACCTGGGGCCGATCCCGATCCGGGCTTACGCTCTGTGCATCATCGCGGGCATCATCCTCGCCATCTGGTGGGGAGAGCGCCGCTGGCAGGAGCGGGGCGGGACCAAGGGCGCGGTCGTCGACATCGCCGTGTTCGCGGTGCCCTTCGGCATCGTCGGCGGGCGGTTGTATCACGTCATCACCGACTCGCAGCTGTACTTCGGCGCGGGCAAGGACCCGATCAAGGCCCTCTACATCTGGGACGGCGGGCTGGGCATCTGGGGCGCCATCGCGCTGGGTGGTCTGGGTGCGTGGATCGGCTGCCGCCGCAAGGGAATCCCGTTGCCGGCCATGGCGGACGCGATCGCGCCGGGGATCGTGGCCGCGCAGGCGATCGGCCGCCTCGGCAACTACTTCAACCAGGAGCTCTACGGCGCACACACCACTTTGCCCTGGGGCCTGGAGATCTACCAGCGTTTCGACCCGAGCAATCCGTCGATCCCGGATCAGGGCCCGAACGGCGTCGCCTTCGGCAGCATCCCGTTGCCGGACAGCCCGGTGCAGCCGACGTTCCTGTACGAGCTGCTGTGGAACCTCGCGGTCGCCGGGTTCGTGGTCTGGATGGACCGGCGGCTCAAGCTCGGGCACGGCCGCGCGTTCGCGCTGTACGTCGCGGGCTACACACTCGGCCGGTTCTGGATCGAGCTGCTGCGCACCGACAACGCCAACCATATCCTCGGCCTGCGTGTGAACAACTGGACCTCCGCACTGGTTTTCGTCGGCGCGATGGCGTACTTCTTCCTCGCCCGTCGGCGCGGCCCCCGTGAAGCGCCCGAACTGCTCAGCACGGAAAAGCCTGTGGTGGAAGAACAACAGAAGGTCGACTAGCGCCGCGTCCGCGAGGTCAACGAAGTCGTCCAGCTGGCGGCGCAGGCCTGACGGGGGCGATCACCAGCTCGCCACGTTCGGCGGTGAGCACGTCCGCGGCGGCGCCGTAGTACCGCTCGAGTGCTTGCGCGGTCAGTACTTCCTCCGGCGCGCCCGCGGAAGCCACCTCGCCGGCCGACAGCAACAACACGTGGTCGGCGTACTGGGCGGCGAACGTGAGATCGTGCAAAGTGGACACCACCGTGGTGCCATCTTCGTGACGCAGCCGGTCGATCAGTTCGAGGATCGCCTGCGCGTGACCGATGTCCAGGCCCGTCGTCGGTTCGTCGAGCAGGAGGAACCCGGTCTGTTGCACGAGGACCCGGGCGAGCACGGCTCGCTGCCGTTCGCCGCCCGAGAGTGTGCGGAGCTTCCGGGAAGCCAGCTCCGCCAGGTCCAGCCGGGCCAGTACACCCTCCACAATGGACAGATCCGCAGCGCCTTCGCGGGCGAGCGGGCCCAGGTGCGGGGTGCGCCCGAGCACCGCGTAGTCGGTGACGGTAAGCCCGCCGGGCAGCACCGGGTCCTGTGGCGCGTAGCCGAGCTTCCGGGCCTTTTCCTTGCGTGACAAGGCGGTCACCGGTTTGCCGTCGATCAGGACGGTCCCGGAACCGGGAAGAAGCCCGGCCATCGTCTTGAGCAAAGTGGACTTCCCGGCACCGTTCGGTCCGACGATCGCCAGCCAGCTGCCACGCGGGATCTCCACCGACACTGCGCGCACGACCGTACGCCCGTCGTAACCGGCGTGGACGTCGTGCAAAGTCAGCGTCATGACACCTTCCCCAGCGAAGATCGCAGTACCGCAACGAAAAACGGCGCACCGGCGAACGCAGTCACCACCCCGAGCGGCAGCTCGCCCGGCATGACGGTGCGCGCCACCTGGTCGGCCGCGATCAGGAAAACCGCCCCGCCCAGCAGGGAAAGCGGGATGACGACCCGGTAGCTCGCCCCGGCCAGCAGCCGCACCACATGCGGCACCACGATGCCGACGAACCCGATCAGGCCGCTCACCGACACGGCCGCCGCGGTCGCCAGTGAGGCCGCCGCGAGCAGCAGGAGCCGCACCCGCGCCGGATGCACGCCGAGCGACGCGGCTTCGGCGTCGCCCAGGGACAACACGTCGAGCAGCCGCGCGCAGACACAGAGGAGCACCGCCGCGACCCCGATGTACGGGACCGCGATCAGCACCTCACGCCAGCCGCTGACGTTCAGCCCGCCCAGCATCCACGTGTAGACCTGCCGGATCGTCTCGGTGTTGAGCTGTTGCGCGAAAACCTGTGCGGCGGAAAGGAACGACCCGACCGCGACACCGGCGAGCAGCAGCGTCGCGGTACCCGTCCCGCCGGCGGAGCGGCCGAGCAGCCAGCTCAGCGCGACCCCGCCGAGCGCGCCGGCGAACGCGGCCGGCGGCACCAGCGCACCCGAAGCCGGGGCCACCACGACCACGATCGTCGCGGCCATCCCCGCACCCGCGGCGGCACCGAGCAGGTACGGATCGGCCAGCGGGTTGCGGAACACGCCCTGGAACGTCGCGCCGGACATCGCGAGCGCGGCGCCGACGAGGCCGGCCAGCAGCACGCGCGGCACCCGCAGCTGCCACACGATCGCGGCTTCCCGCGCTGACAACGGGGATTGCCCGCCCGTCACCTCGGCGACGACTTCCCCCAGCACCCGGTGCCAGCCCAGATCCGCCGCGCCGATCAGTGTCGCCAGCACCAGTGCCACGAGCAACGCGATGACCGCGACGAGCATGGTCAGCGGCCGGAGCCGGGTGACGTTACCCGGCATGAGCCGCCTTCGTCACCGCGGCGGAGACGGCCCGTGCCAGCTCGACCACCCGCGGGCTCCACCGTGACGCGATGTCGTCGTCGAGCGCGAGCACCTGGCCCTGCTTCACCGCGGTCAAGGTGTTCCAGCCGGGCCGGGCCGCGACGGACTGCGCATTCTGCCCACAGCACTTCGAATCGGCGAGAAAAATCAACGCGGGATCGGCTTGCAAAATGCGTTCTGCAGATAGCTGCGGATAACCTCCGGAAATCGACGGATTGTTCCCGTCCGCGATATTCGTGAGGTTGAAACGGGCAAGCACCTGGCCGATGAAAGTTCTTGACGTCGCGCTGTAGTAGGTCTGGTCGAGCTCCCAGTAGAAGCTCAGCGGCTTGGCCGGTTTCGGGGTGTCGGCGACGATCTTGTCGAGGTCCGCCCGGGTCTGGCGGGCCAGACTCTCGCCCTCCGCCTGGTGCCCGGTCGCCTTGCCCAGCTGCACGAACTCGCCGTAGGCCTCGTCGAGGGTCTTCGCGTCCGGCATGATCAACGTCTTCACCCCGGTTCTGGCCAGCGCCGCCGACAAACCGGTCGTGTCGGCCGAGGCGACGACCAGGTCCGGGTGGTACGCCGCGATGGCTTCCGGATCGGGCCTCAGCGCCGAAAGCGGTGTGTGCGGAGCCTGTTCCGGATAGTCCGACTGCGAGTCCACAGCGACCACCTGCGGTCCCGCGGCGAGGGCGAACAGGGTTTCGGTCGCCGAGGGGGACAGCGACACGATCCGGGCCGGCTGACGGTCGATCGTCACCGAACCGATGGTGACCGGGAAACTCGCCTCGGTGTCGGGCCCGGCGGCGGAGTCCTCGTCGCGCGGGTGCGAAGCGCACCCGGTCAGTACGAGCAACAACACGATCAGCAGTGAAAACCTGCGCGGCATCTGGACCTCTGTCGACCGGCCCCGGCGCTTCGCCGTGCCGCGGGGCGGTCACGCCGCACCTCTGCGCCGGAGGTGAATTGGCGTCAGCGCGCGGAAGGCGACCTGGCTCGGTCTGACACAGTGTGCTCAGACCATCACAGTTGCGGCACAGCACCGGGTTCTCACCGGACTTCGCGACCGCGCGCATCGCCGGCCAGCGGGCTGCCGACCAGCGTGAGAAACGCTACCACCAGCAATTCTGGCCGTTTCGCCGAACATTCACGTAGCCTTGGTGGGATAGTCGCGAACTACCCGGGGCACCGTTCAGAGGTGAACACGCCCATCAAGAACGATGTCGTTCGTCGCAGCCAGATCGTTACCTCCCCGATGAGATTTTCCACGGTCTGAGAGGGTGCTGTGGTGTTTCCTGGGTGTTAAGGTCGCGCTAATCAGCGGGCCATCGTCGTCCCGAGCAAGCAGAACCGGGGGAGCTTTCCGCAGCACGAAGACGACGAAGGAGGTCCCCGCATGATCTTCTCCGCCAACCCAGGCAAGCAGGGTCTGTACGACCCGGCTACAGAACAGGATTCCTGCGGTGTCGCCATGGTGGCCGACCTGCGTGGCCGCCGTTCGCACGGCATCGTCACCGACGGCCTGACCGCGTTGATGAACCTCGACCACCGCGGTGCCGCGGGAGCCGAGCCGACCTCGGGTGACGGCGCGGGCATCCTCCTGCAGTTGCCCGACGAGTTGCTGCGCGCGGAGACCGCTTTCCCGTTGCCCGCGGCGGACCCGGCGGGCCGGCAGCGGTACGCCGCCGGAATCGCGTTCCTGCCTGGTGAAGCCGAGACCCGCACCAAGGCGATCTCGCTCGTCGAGCGCCTCGCCGACGAAGAGGACCTCGAGGTCCTCGGCTGGCGCGACGTGCCCGCGAACGCGGACGCTGCCGGTATCGGGCCCACAGCCCGGTCGGTCATGCCGCATTTCGCGATGCTGTTCGTCGCCGGCAAGCCCGGCGCGGACGGTGCCCGCCCGTCCGGTGTGGACCTGGACCGGCTCACATTCTGCCTCCGCAAGCGCGCCGAGCATGACAGTCTGGTCGCCGAATGCGGCACGTACTTCCCGTCGCTGTCCTCGCGGACCTTGGTGTACAAGGGAATGCTCACCCCCGAGCAGCTGCCCGTGTTCTTCTCCGACCTGCGTGACGAGCGGCTGGCCAGCGCGATCGCACTGGTGCACTCGCGGTTTTCCACGAACACCTTCCCGTCGTGGCCGCTTGCGCATCCGTTCCGCTACGTGGCGCACAACGGCGAGATCAACACCGTCCGCGGCAACCGCAACCGCATGCGAGCACGCGAGGCGCTGCTGCGATCGGACCTGATCCCTGGCGACCTTTCGCGGCTGTACCCGGTGTGCTCGCCGGACGCCTCGGATTCCGCGTCCTTCGACGAGGTGCTGGAACTGCTGCATCTCGGCGGCCGGAGCCTGCCGCACGCGGTGCTGATGATGATCCCGGAGGCGTGGGAGAACCACACCTCGATGGACCCGGAACGCCGGGCGTTCTACCAGTTCCACGCCAACCTCATCGAGCCGTGGGACGGCCCCGCGTGCGTGACCTTCACCGACGGCACCCTCGTCGGCGCGGTGCTCGACCGCAACGGCCTGCGCCCGGCGCGCTGGTGGCGCACCGCCGACGACAGGGTGGTCCTCGCGAGTGAGGCCGGGGTACTCGACGTGGCACCGGAAAACGTGGTGGCCAAGGGCAGGCTCAAGCCTGGCCGGATGTTCCTCGTCGACACCGAAGCGCAGCGACTGGTTGATGACAACGAGGTCAAGTCCGGGCTGGCGCGTGAGCAACCCTATGCGGAGTGGGTCCACGCGGGCCTGCTGCAGCTGGCCGATCTGCGCGATCGCGATCACGTCACGCAGAGCCATGATTCGGTGCTGCGCCGTCAGCTTTCCTTCGGCTATACCGAAGAAGAAGTCAAGATACTGCTGACGCCGATGACGCAGAAGGGGGCCGAGCCGATCGGCTCGATGGGCACCGACACCCCGCCCGCCGTGCTGTCACAGCGATCCCGCCAGCTGTACGACTACTTCAAGCAGGGCTTCGCCCAGGTCACCAACCCGCCGCTGGACGCGCTCCGCGAGGAGCTGGTCACGTCGATGAGCCGGATCATGGGCCCGGAGCAGAACCTGCTCGAGTCGGGTCCGGCTTCGTGCCGGCACATCCAGCTGCCGTACCCGGTCATCGACAACGACGAGCTGGCCAAGCTCATCCACATCAACGACGACGGCGACCTGCCCGGCTTCGCCTGTACCGTCCTTTCCGGACTGTTCGAAGTGGACGGTGGCGGGGCGGCGCTGCGGGACGCGGTGGAACGCGTTCGCCGCGAGGCGTCGGAAGCGATCGCGGCTGGTGCACGCACGCTCGTGCTCTCCGACCGCGACTCCGACCACCGGATGGCGCCGATCCCGTCGTTGCTGCTGGTCTCCGCGGTGCACCACCATCTGGTGCGCACCAAGGAAAGGCTGCGGGTGGCGCTGGTCGTCGAGACCGGCGATGCCCGCGAGGTGCACCACATCGCGCTGCTGCTGGGTTACGGCGCCGCCGCGGTGAACCCGTACCTGGCCTTCGAGACCATCGAGGACCTCATCAACCAGGGCATGCTGACGGGCATGGAACCGCGGCATGCGGTACGTAGCTACGTCAAGGCGCTCGTCAAGGGCGTGCAGAAGATCATGTCCAAGATGGGCATCTCGACGGTCAGCGCGTACACCGCCGCGCAGGTCTTCGAATCCCTTGGCCTGTCACAGGATCTGCTCGACGAGTACTTCACCGGCACGGTGTCGAAGCTCGGCGGGGTCGGGCTCGACGTGCTCGCCGAAGAGGTCGCGATCCGGCACCGGCGGGCGTACCCCGACAACCCGGCCGACCGTTCGCACCGGCGGCTGGACAGCGGTGGCGAGTACGCCTATCGCCGTGAGGGCGAGCTGCACCTGTTCACCCCGGAGACGGTTTTCCTGCTGCAGCACGCATCCAAGAGCCGCCGGGAAGAGGCGTACCGCGCGTACACCGAGGAAGTCCACCGGCTGGCCAGGGAAGGCGGCCTGCTGCGCGGGATGTTCAAGTTCCGCACCGGAGCGCGCCCGCCGGTACCGATCGACGAGGTGGAGTCGGTCGAGGCGATCTGCAAGCGGTTCAACACCGGTGCGATGTCCTACGGCTCGATCTCGGCCGAGGCGCACCAGACGCTGGCCATCGCGATGAACCGGATCGGCGGGCGGTCCAACACCGGTGAGGGCGGTGAGGACCCCGAGCGCCTGTACGACCCGGAGCGGCGCAGCGCGATCAAGCAAGTCGCAAGTGGACGGTTCGGCGTGACGAGCGAGTACCTCGTCAACGCCGACGACATCCAGATCAAGATGGCGCAGGGCGCGAAACCCGGTGAAGGCGGCCAGCTGCCGCCGAACAAGGTCTACCCGTGGATCGCGCGCACCCGGCATTCGACGCCGGGTGTCGGGCTCATCTCGCCGCCGCCGCACCACGACATCTACTCCATCGAGGACCTGGCGCAGCTGATCCATGATCTCAAGAACGCCAACGAAAAGGCCCGCATCCACGTGAAGCTGGTCAGTTCCCTCGGCGTGGGCACGGTCGCGGCCGGAGTCTCCAAGGCGCACGCCGACGTGGTGCTCATCTCCGGGCACGACGGCGGCACCGGTGCCTCGCCGATGAACTCGCTCAAGCATGCCGGTACGCCATGGGAGATCGGGCTGGCGGAAACGCAGCAGACGTTGCTGCTCAACGGTTTGCGGGACCGGATCACGGTCCAGGTGGACGGTGCCATGAAGACCGGGCGGGACGTCGTGGTCGCCGCGCTGCTCGGTGCCGAGGAGTACGGCTTCGCGACGGCGCCGCTGGTTGTGGCCGGCTGCATCATGATGCGGGTCTGCCACCTCGACACGTGCCCGGTCGGCGTCGCGACGCAGAGCCCGGAACTGCGCAAGCGCTACACCGGTCAGGCCGACCACATCGTGAACTACTTCCGGTTCGTGGCGCAGGAAGTGCGGGAAACCCTTGCCGCGCTGGGGTTCCGCACCCTCGACGAGGCCATCGGCCGGGCCGACGTGCTCGACGTCGACGAAGCGGTCGGGCACTGGAAGGCGAAAGGTCTGGACCTCTCGCCGGTCTTCGAAATGCCGACGGAGACGCCATATGGCGGCGCACGGCGCAAAGTTCGCGAGCAGGATCACGGTCTCGAACACGCGTTGGACCGCACGCTCATCCAGCTCGCCGAGGCGGCGCTGGAGGACGCGCACCCGGTGCGCCTGGAGCTGCCCGTCCGCAACGTGAACCGGACCGTGGGCACGCTGCTCGGTTCGGAGATCACCCGGCGCTACGGCGGCGAGGGACTGCCCGACGGCACGATTCACGTGCGGCTCACCGGTTCGGCCGGCCAGTCGCTCGGTGCTTTCCTGCCGCGCGGCGTGACGCTGGAAATGGTCGGCGACGCCAACGACTACGTGGGCAAGGGCCTGTCCGGCGGGCGGATCGTCGTACGCCCGCACGAGAACGCCACGTTCGTCGCGGAACGGCAGGTGATTGCGGGCAACACGCTCGCCTACGGTGCGACCGGTGGCGAGATGTTCCTGCGCGGCCAGGTCGGGGAACGGTTCTGTGTCCGGAATTCCGGTGCGGTCGTGGTCGCCGAGGGCGTCGGTGACCACGCGTTCGAGTACATGACCGGCGGCCGGGCCGTGGTGCTCGGCTCGACCGGGCGGAACCTGGCGGCCGGGATGTCCGGCGGGATCGGCTATGTCCTGGATCTCGATCACAGCCGGGTCAACGACGAGATGGTCGATCTGCTCCAGCCCGAGCCCGAGGATCTGGTGTGGCTCAAGCGAATCGTGATCCGGCACCGTGAGCTCACGGGTTCGACGGTGGCCGCGTCACTGCTCGGTGACTGGCCACGGCGATCGGCCGCGTTCACGAAGGTCATGCCGCGCGATTACGCGCGAGTCCTGGAGGCGATGAAGGCGGCGAAGGCAACGGGGCGCGACGTCGATGAAGCAGTGATGGAGGCTGCGAATGGCTGACCCCCGCGGTTTTCTGAAGTTCGAGCGCGAGGAACCGAAGAAGCGCTCTCTCGACGAGCGCGTGCACGACTGGCGCGAGGTCTACGCGCTTACCCCGCCGGACGAACGCAACGCCGAGGTGCGCACACAGGCGGGCCGGTGCATGGACTGCGGTATCCCGTTCTGTCACTCGGGCAGCGCGGGGTGCCCGCTGGGCAATCTCATTCCCGAGTGGAACGACCTGGTCCGGCAGGGACACTGGGCGGCCGCGAGCGACCGTCTCCACGCGACCAACAATTTCCCCGAGTTCACCGGGAAGTTGTGCCCGGCGCCGTGCGAGGCGGGGTGCGTGCTGTCGATTTCGCCGCTGTCCGGCGGCTCGGTGGCGATCAAGCGGGTCGAGGCGACGATCGCGGATGTCTCGTGGGAACGGGGCATCGTCGAGCCGCAGGTCGCCGGTGTCGCCTCCGGGCAGCGGGTGGCCGTCGTCGGTTCCGGCCCGGCCGGTCTCGCGGCGGCACAGCAGCTGACGCGTGCCGGGCACGAGGTGACCGTGTTCGAGCGGGACGACCGGCTTGGTGGCCTGCTGCGGTACGGCATTCCCGAGTTCAAGATGGAGAAGAAGCACCTCGACCGTCGCCTCGCACAGCTGCGCAAGGAGGGCACCCAGTTCGTGACCGGGTGCGAGGTCGGGGTGGACCTGACGGTCGAGGAGCTGCGGGCCCGTTACGACGCGGTGGTGCTGGCCGTGGGCGCGCTGCGCGACCGCGACGATCGGGTGACCCCGGGCCGGGAGCTGGGCGGGATCCATCTCGCGATGGAGCATCTTGTGCAGGCCAACAGGCAGTGCGAGGGCGACGGCCCGCCGGACATCGACGGCGCCGGGAAGCACGTGGTCGTCATCGGCGGTGGTGACACGGGCGCGGACTGTTACGGCACCGCGACGCGGCAGGGTGCGCTTTCGGTCACCCAGCTGGACCAGTATCCGATGCCGCCGCAAACCCGCGATGACGACGTCTCGCCGTGGCCGACGTGGCCGTACATCCTGCGCACCTATCCCGCGCACGACGAAGGCGGCGAGCGGATGTTCGGGGTCGCGGTGAAGCGGTTCGTCGGGGACGACGACGGGCATGTGCGGGCGATCGAGCTGCAAAAGGTGCAGGTGTCGCGGGATCCGGAGACGGGTGTGCGGCGGGTCGAGCCGGTCAGCGGCGAGATCGAGGTGATCTCGGCGGATCTGGTGCTGCTGGCGATCGGCTTCGAGGGTGTCGAGGAGATGCGGCTGCTGGACGACCTGGGCATCGAGCTGACGAAGGACGGCCGGCTTTCCTGCGGTGCGGACTGGCAGACCGGTGCGCCTGGGGTGTTCGTCTGTGGTGACGCGCATCGAGGCGCTTCCCTGGTGGTGTGGGCGATTGCCGAGGGCCGTTCGGTGGCGAACGCGGTCGACGCCTACCTCACCGGCACCAGTGACCTCCCCGCTCCCGTGCACCCCACGGCGTTGCCCCTCGCGGTGGTCTAGTTACCACGGGCACGGTAACCGTCCGAAGGTCGGTTCAGGCGTCGAATATTCTGGTTGGGTGAACTGGACTGTGGACGTCCCCGAGGACACCCTTCCCGAACTGCCCCCGCTGCCGCCTGAGCTGCGTGCGCGGCTCGACGATGCGCTGGCGCGCCCGGCCGCCCAGCAGCCGGAGTGGCCGGATGTGGATGCGGCGCGGCGGGTGCGTGGCGTGCTGGAGGCAGTGCCGCCGATCACCGTGCCCGTCGAGATCGACCGGTTGCGGGAGCGGCTTGCGATGGTCGCCCGCGGCGAGGCGTTCATGCTGCAGGGCGGGGATTGTGCGGAGACCTTCGAGTCGAACACCGAGCCGCATATCCGGGCGAACCTGCGGACGCTGCTGCAGATGGCGGTGGTGCTGACCTACGGTGCGAGCCTGCCGGTGGTGAAGGTCGGCCGGATCGCCGGGCAGTACGCCAAGCCGCGCTCGAACGCGAAGGATGCGCTGGGCCTGCCGGTGTACCGGGGCGACATCGTGAACTCGCTGGTCGCGAAGCCGGAGCTGCGGATCCCGGACCCGGGCCGGATGATCCGCGCCTACGCGAACGCCGGTGCGGCGATGAACCTGGTCCGCGCGCTCACGTCGTCGGGTCTCGCGGATCTGACGAAGGTGCACGATTGGAACAAGGACTTCGTGCGGACGTCACCGGCGGGGGAGCGGTACGAAGCGCTCGCAGGCGAAATCGACCGCGGTTTACGGTTTATGGCAGCGTGTGGGGTTACGGACACTTCGCTGCATGCCACGGAAATCTTCGCCAGCCACGAGGCGCTGCTGCTCGACTACGAGCGTGCCTTGCTGCGGTTGGACAACGCGGACGCCGCCAACCCGAAGCTGTACAACCTTTCGTCGCACTTCCTGTGGATCGGTGAACGCACCCGGCAATTGGATGGCGCACACATCGCGTTCGCGGAATTGGTGGCGAACCCGATCGGCGTCAAAATCGGCCCCACGACCACCCCGGACCAGGCGGTGGAATACGTGGAACGGCTCGACCCGCACAACGAGCCGGGGCGCCTGACGCTGATTTCGCGAATGGGCAACGGAAAGGTGCGCGAGGTGCTGCCCGCGATCGTGGACAAGGTCGAGGCCACCGGGCACAAGGTAATCTGGCAATGCGATCCTATGCACGGGAATACGCACGAGGCGTCCACCGGGTACAAAACCCGGCACTTCGACCGGATCATCGACGAGGTGCAAGGCTTCTTCGAGGTGCACCACAAACTGGGCACCTACCCGGGCGGCATCCATGTGGAACTCACGGGCGAGGACGTGACCGAGTGCCTGGGCGGTGCGCAGGAGATCTCGGACCTGGACCTGGCAGGCCGCTACGAAACCGCATGTGACCCAAGGCTGAACACACAGCAGTCGTTGGAGCTGGCATTTCTGGTGGCAGAAATGCTACGGGGGTAAAAAGCCCCAACTCGACCACGCACTCAAGGTGACGTCCCGTTGGGCCCCTTCGGCTTTCGTCGACGGCCGGTTTTCCTCGTGGTGTGGTCAACCACCAGTCGTCGAATGGAAATCGAAAATTCTAAACCGCGTCTGGGAGGGTGAATTCACTGATCGTGCGCCAGGGGCCGTGCTCGTCTTCGCCCGCTACCAAGCGGACCCGGTCAATTCTTGCGTGTACCGGGAGGTGGGCGGCGATGTCCGTGGCGATGCGCCGTTTTCCTGTGACGTCACCGCTTCGACGGTCGGCCACCGTGAGGTGGGGCACGGTGTCCGGGTGGTCGCCATCGTAGGGACGGTGCGCCGGAAAGCGCTTACAAACCGCGGCGGTCAGTGCGCGAAAATGCTCATCCGGCTTAGGTTCCAACCATAATATTTCATCGTCGAACCATTTTACCTGCGTGAAAGCACAATCGAACGCCGTCATCCCGGCCAGTGCGCCCGCCAGCTCACACAATGTATCCGGCCCGATACTGCCCGGAGGCACAAAAGGGTACAGCACCGTGACATGCGTCGGAACAGCCGAAACCGGCACCTCGCCGAGCGAACGCCGGTGTGCCGTCACCAGCGACTCGGTCTCCGGAACCGGAACGATGAGTGCGCTCCGCGTCGCGCGCGAAAGCCATGTATGGGAAACCGGCATAACCAGATTCTGACGTACCAAGGTCACAAAAGTCAGACAGATCGCTCATAAAGTTCCGCAGCCGACTTTACGACCGCGTCCCGTAGCGAACCGGTGTCCGGCACCGCGGCGCCATTCGCTTGGAGTCCAATGTGGACAAAACCATGATAGACAGCCGCGGCGATGCCGACGGCGTGCCGCGAAGCCAGCGGTACCAGCGGGTAGATCTCCTGCAACGAGGCACCGTCAAAGGTCAGGTCCAGGTTCGGCAACGGCACATTCGTGATCACCGTGTCGAACAGCAAACCCGCCGCCTGCCCGGCCAAACGCGTCGCCAGCCGGTGCACCTGCGCCGGGATCCGCCCGGCCAGCACGGGAACCGCACCAGCACCGGCGAGTGGGCCCGCCGCCTTGCGGGCATTCATCGAGCGCCGGATCTCTTGCAGCCGCTCGACCGGGTCCTCCAGTTGCACGGGCAGGTCACACAGGTAACCCGAAAGCTGGTTCGCCGAGCCACCACCGTCCCGTGCTCGCGTGCTGACCGGGATCAGCGCGCGTAACGGACGCTCCGCCGTCTGCCCCCGATCGGACATCCAGCGCCGCAGCGCCCCGGAA
Source organism: Amycolatopsis pithecellobii (assembly GCF_009707865.1). Taxonomy (GTDB): domain Bacteria; phylum Actinomycetota; class Actinomycetes; order Mycobacteriales; family Pseudonocardiaceae; genus Amycolatopsis_E; species Amycolatopsis_E pithecellobii. The sequence goes on along the minus strand of NZ_WMBA01000006.1, from coordinate 136,424 downwards.
AGCACCGCGAGTAACACGTCGTTGGTCGTCCCGCCATGCGCGCCACGGATTGTGCGCAGGTCCGAGACGTCCAACCGGACGAACCCGAGCCGCCGGGTGGCGGAATCCGGTGCCGCCAAAGGCGAAACCGGATACGGCCGGGCGGCCCGCAGCATCGCCGAGGCGATACCGACGTTTTCCCCGGTCTCACTGATCGTGTCCTTCACCGCGGCCAGCGGCGAGCGCCGGCGCGGCATTTCCTCACCCGCCGCAACCAATGACGCCGTCACCGGCAGGTGGTCCAGCAACGCGGCGGCGACGGCAAAAGCACCGGCGCCATCCGTGAACGAATGGTGCAGTTTGAGCAGAAAAGCGAATCGTCCACCGGACAATCCGGTCACCACCCGAACCTGCCACGGTGGGCGGCGCAGGTCCAGCGGTTCTTCGATCCACTGTGCCGCATGGACCGTCAACGCTTCGTCACGGCACTGACCGTCGAGTTCACGAACCTGGATATGCCGTTCCGCGTCGAAGTCCGGGTCATCGGTCCACCGCGCACCGCCGAGCGGGAGCAGCGTCGGGCTGATCCGCCGCCGCAACCGGGGAATCCGGGCCGCACGTTCGGACAGCAGGGTCGCGATCCGCGCCGGCGGGATCGCGCGTTCGGGCGAGAAAATCACTACCGCGCCCATGTGCATCGGGGTGGTTTCCCCTTCGAGGCAGAGAAAGGCGACATCGAGTCCACTGAGCTGGCGGCCGGCCATAAGCGACCTTTCTTGGTCGTTTTTTCAGCAAGGGGTAGAGCGACTACTGGAACCCACCGACATGACGAGAGCGTAGTCGTTGTGTTTCCGCCGCGCTAACAGCGCCCTCCTTCACTCGAAAGGAGGACAAGTACCGTCCACAAAGGATTGTTGAGCTACCGCAAAAGAATTCAGTTTCCGATCAAGGAAACGTCTTCAGCGTTACCTTGCTGCCTTTCTTGACCATGTCACCGGGGTTCGGATCCTGGCCGACCACGAATCCGAAACCGCCTCGGTCCCGGCCGTGGCCGCCACCGCCACCGTCCTGCCCGCCTTTGAAATCCGCCTGCAAGCCCGCCTGCTGGAGCAGTTGCGCCGCGTCCTGGATCGTGTGGCCGATCACCGAAGGCACCTGCACGGCGTTGTTGGTGAACACACCGACCCGCATGCTGCCGTCGGAAACCGTGCTGTTCGCCGCGGGGCTCGTCTTCGTGACCGCGCCGGCCGGCACGTCGCCCGAGAACTCGCTGCCCGCGTCGAACGGCTGGAACCCGGCCTGCTGCAGCTGCGCGAACGCCTGGTCGTGCGACAGCCCCACGACGTTCGGTACCGGCCTCGGCGGCTGGCCCTTCGATACGACGATCGTCACCGGTGCGTTCACGTCCAGCTGAGTCCCCGGACCCGGGTCCACCCTGATGACGTTCCCGTTGGCCACCGTGCTGCTGAACTCGTCCGTGGTCGCGTCGTGTTGCGGGATGAGTTCGGCCGCGATGATCGCGGTTTCCGCCTGTGTGAGTGACGTGCTGGTGCTGATATCGGGCACGGTGGGCCGGCCCGACGACAGCACGACGGTCACCGCGCTGCCGCGCACGGCACCCGTCCCGGCGGTCGGATCGGTCCGCACGGCCAGCCCGGCGGCGACGGTGTTGTTCCGCTGCTGGGTGAATTTCGCGGTGAACCCGGCGTCACTGAGCGTTTTCGCGGCACTCGCCTTGTCCATGCCCGCGACTTGGGGAATGGACGTACTGCTGACCGAGGTCGGACCCGCGGTGACCCACCAGATCCCCACCCCGAACAGCACCAGCGCGATCGCGGCGAGTGACCAGATCAGCGCGGGACGCTTGGCGCCGCCTTCGGGCTGTGGTTCCTCCGGCGGCGGCGGGGGTGGCGGTGTGAACGTGGGCGGAGGAGTGGTCATCCCGCGCGGCATGGCGCGCGTGCCGCTCGGGCCGGCGACCGGCGACGTGACCGCGACCGGGGCGAACGCCGGCACGGTCCGCTCCGCGTCCGGCACGGGATCCGGCTTTCCGGGCACCGGGATGGGCACCGGCGCGATTCCGAGTGCCGCCCGGATCTGCCGCAACTCCCGCAGGAAGGTCTCGGCGTCGGCGGGCCGGGCTTCCGGGTCGCGGCGGGTGGCCCGCCGCACCAGGTCGTCGAGCACGGGCGGCACGCCGGGGGTGACCGTGCTCGGCGCGGGGACATCGTCGTTGACATGGCGGTATGCCACCGAAATCGCGGTGTCACCGGTGTAGGGCGCCTGTCCGGTGAGCATCTCGTACAGCACGATCCCGGCCGAGTACACGTCGCCGCGCTCGGCGGCCAGCCCGGTGGTGACCTGCTCGGGCGCGAGATACGCGACGGTGCCCAGGATGATGCTGGAGCTGGTGGTGCCCGCGCTCGCGACCGCGCGCACCAGACCGAAGTCGGCCACCTTCACCACGCCTGTCGGCGGCGTTCCGGTGCGCCCGATCAGCACGTTCTCCGGCTTGACGTCGCGGTGCACCAGCCCGGCGTTGTGCGCGGCGGCCAGCGCGGCGAGGATCTGCTCGGCGATGGTCAGCGTGAGTGGCACGTCCAGCCGGCCACGCTCCTCCAGCAGGTCACGCAGCGTGCCGCCGTCAACCAGCTCCATCACCAGAAAGACGTGGTTTTCGTCGACGCCCTGATCATGCACCGTGACCACGTTCGGGTGGTGCAGCTTGGCGGCGGAGCGGGCTTCACGTTCGAAGCGCTCGACGAACGACCGGTCGTCGGCGAACCGCGGATCCATGATCTTGATGGCGACGGGGCGGTCCAGCCGGGTGTCGGCGCCCCGGTACACCGAGGACATGCCGCCCCGGGCGATCGGGGAATCGACCCGGTAACGCCGCTCCAGTAGCGTTCCGGCCAGCCCGGTGTCGGTGGTTGTCACGGAGGCGATCGTACGGACTTCCGCCACCCGGGTGGGTGCGGCCTGTATGCCGGATTGAAGTTTGATTACCCCCAGGGGCCGAAACTGCCACCGGCCCTGCCCGATGTGGCACAGTGTCAGCTGTGAGTGCGATTCCTGTCGCTGATGACGTGCTTGGTCCGGACGTTGCCGTGCTGTCGCTGGCAAAAGTCAGCGAGGCGCTCGGCCAGTCCGCGAACAAGGTGCGGCAGCTGCTGCGCGATGGGCAGCTGCTGGCCGTCCGCAGGGACGGTGACTTGTTCGTGCCCGCTGAATTCCTGGCGGGCTCCGCGCCGGTGAAGGGACTGGCCGGGCTGCTGACGGTGCTGAACGATGCCGGGTTCAGCCGGACGGAAATGCTGCGGTGGCTCTACTCGGAGGACGAGTCGCTGCCCGGCACCACCCCGATCAACGCCCTGCGCACCAACCACGGCACCGAAGTGAAGCGGCGCGCGCAGGCCATGGCGTTCTGATCGGGATGGCGCCGGAGCCCGTCCTCAGGAGTTCTGTGCGTCCCGCCAGCTGATCCACCGCTCGAGCAGGCTCAGGTCGTAGTCGGGCCCGCTTGCCCCGACGGTGAACAGCGACGCGCCCACTTCACGCAGCCGGGGGCCGGTTTCCTCCGGTTCCCCTTGTGCGGCCACGGAAACCTCGATCTCGCTCGCGTCGCGGCCGACGTCGGCGCAGTGCTGCTTGAGGATGCCGACCTTGCGCTCGACCGTGGCCGCGTCACCGAAGGAGTGCCAGATGTCAGCGTGCTTGGCGACCAGCTTCAGCGTCTTCTTCTCGCCGCCGCCACCGATCAGCACCGGGATGTCCCGGGTCGGCGCCGGGTTGAGCTTCGCCAGGCGCGATTCGATGCGGGGCAACGCTTCCGCGAGGTCGTCGAGCCGTCCACCCGCGGTGCCGAACTCGTAGCCGTACTCCGTGTAGTCCTTTTCGAACCAGCCGGAGCCGATGCCAAGGATCAACCGGCCGCTGCTGATGTGGTCGACCGTGCGGGCCATGTCGGCGAGCAGTTCGGGATTGCGGTAGCTGTTGCACGTGACGAGCGCGCCGATCTCCACCCGCGACGTCGCCTCCGCCCAGGCGCCGAGCATCGTCCAGCATTCGAAATGCTTGCCGTCGGGGTCACCGAAGAGCGGATAGAAGTGGTCCCAGTTGAAGAGGATGTCGGCCCCGAGTTCCTCGGCACGGGCTGCCGTCTCGCGGATGATCTTGTAGTCGGCGTGTTGGGGCTGCAGCTGCAGCCCGATGCGAACCGGTCGGGTCATGGGATCGAGCCTAGGCAAATCCGGTGATTCGCGCAGCAGCCAGGCGACCCGAGATCAACACCGGCGGTATCCCCACCCCGGGTGTCGTACCGCAGCCGGCCAATACCACGTTTTCGATGCCCCGTAATAGGTTTCGCGGGCGAAACGGCCCGGTCTGGGCGAATGTGTGCGCCAGCGAGAAGGGCGTACCCGCGGCCATCCCGCGCTCCGCCCAGTCCCGCGGTGTGATCAACTCGTCCACGCGATAGGCCTCGCCGAACCCGGTCAGCCCGCGGGAATCCAATACCCGCACCAGATCATCGCGGTACGCGGGCCCCACCCGCGGCCAGTCGATGCGGCCGGCGCGCAGGTTCGGCGCTGGCGCGAGCACCGTGACGACCTGTCCCTCCGACGTGAGCGCCGGATCGGTCGCGGTCGGCCTGGTCACCAACAGCGAAGGATCCGACATGAGTCGGCCCTCGCGAATGATCTCGCTGAACGTCCGCTGCCAGGCGTCACCGAAGAAAATGGTGTGGTGGCCCAGTTCCGGCCAGCTCCGGCCGGTCGTTCCGTGCAGCACCACGGCAGATGGCGAGAACCGCAACGGAATCGGTCGCCTCGGCCGCGCGCCGAGCAGCTGGTAGGCCGTGATCAGCTCGGTCGCGAGCACCACCGCGTCACACTCGATCCGCTCGCCGGTGCGCGTGCGCACCGCCCGCACCTGCCCGGAAACCCTTTCCAGCCAAGCGGCTTCGGTCTTGAACCGCACCTGCGCACCCGCGCGTTCCGCCGCGTCCGCGAGCACCCGCCCGACCCTGCCCATCCCGCCGAGCGGGTAGTACACGCCCGCGACCGTGTCCATGTAAGGGATCACGCCGTACGCGCCGAGGGCGGTGCGCGGATCCAGACCGGCATACAGCGCCTGGAACGAGAACACCCGGCGCAGCCGCTCGTCGTGCAGGAACCGGCCGATCCGCGGGCCGAGCCGCCCCAATCCACCCAACGCAAGGAGTTTCAGCAGCTCCGGGCCTGCGAGGTCGAGCGGCGAGTCGAAGTTGGCGCCCAGGAACCGGTCTTTTTCGACGGCGTAGAGCTCGGTCAGCCACCGGCGCAGCTTCCGGTAGCCGTCGGCTTCACGGGAACCCGCGAATGCACGGATCTCCGCTTCCATCGCGTCACCGTCGGTACGGACCGCGAGCGAGCTGCCATCGGCGAATCTCGCGGTATAGGCCGGATCCAGGCGTATCAGGCGCAACGGGTTCGGCTCCCCGACCGCGGCCAGCGCCTCGTCGAGCAGCTCCGGCATGGTCAGCACGGTCGCCCCTGTGTCGGCCGTGTAGCCGTCGTACTCGTGCCCGCTGACCCGCCCCCCGGGGCGGTCGTGCAGTTCGAGCAACGTGACCTGGCGGCCGGCACCGAGCAGGTGCAACGTCGCCGAGAGGCCGGCGAGCCCGGCTCCGATCACCACGACATGATCGGCGCGCATTCAGTGCGTCCTCTGTGTCGCCCTGGCCGCGAGATCGGCCAGCGCAGTGGTCGCGGGTTCGGTCAGTTTCGCTTGCCGCAGCGCGGAAAGCGCGGTCCCGGTCAGCTCGTCGATCCGGGTTTCCACGGCGGACACCGCGCCCGCTTCGCGCAAGGTCGCACGCACCTGGTCAACCTCCTTTTCGGACAGTGCGGGGTTGCCCAGCGCGGCGGTGATCACCTCGGCCTGCGCCGGACCGGCCTGCCGCAACCCGAGCGCGATCAACAGGGTCCGCTTGCCTTCGCGCAGATCGTCTCCGGCGGGTTTCCCGGTGACGGAGGGATCACCGAACACGCCGAGCAGATCGTCCCGCAGCTGGAAGGCGGTCCCGAGTTCACGGCCGAATTCGCGCAGCGCGGCGACCTGCGCGGACGGCGCTCCGGCCAGTACCGCACCCAGGTGCAGCGGGCGTTCGACGGTGTACGCGGCGGTTTTCAGGCGGCTGACCCGCAGCGCGGCCTCGGGTGAAGCGTCCCCGGTGGCCTGCGTGTGGATGTCGAGACATTGCCCGGCAAGGACTTCCGTGCGCATCGCCCGCCACACCGGACGGGCCGCGGCGAGCGTCGCAGCCGGAAGCGGTGCGGCCGCGAACATGTCGTCGGCCCAGGCCAGTGCCAGATCCCCGATGAGGACGGCCATCGCGAGCCCGTACGACGACGGCAGCCCGGACCACTGCTGCGAGGTGTGCAGATCGGCGAACGCGACGTGCACCGTCGGGCGGCCGCGGCGCGAGCCGGACGAGTCGATGAGATCGTCGTGGATGAGCGCGCAGGCCTGAACCAGTTCGAGGCTCGCGACCGCCTGCAGTACGCCTTCGGCGTCGGTGTCTTCGCCGCCTGCACCACGCCAAGCCCACCACGCGAAGGTGGGCCGCAAGCGTTTTCCCCCGCGCAGCACGAATTCTGTCAGTGAGTCGACACCGGACGCGAATCCGGGCTCGGTCGCGAGAATCCGCGCACCGGACTCGTGCAGGAACCGGGCCAGCACGCGTTCGACGTGGCCGGGCAGATCGGTGTCGTGGTCCATAGGCCTATCGTGCGTGCTCGCGTCAGCTTTCGCCGCGCGGGGTGGTCGTGTCGAGCCGAATCCCGGTAATCTCCGCCAGCCCCTCGCCCACCACCACGCTCAACGGAGACGCTTCGCGTCGCTAGTCTGCACTAGTGGCGACAATCGTGACCTTTCATGCTCATCCTGACGACGAATGCATCCTGTGTGGCGGTGTGATGCGCAAGGCCTATGAGGACGGGCACCGCGTCGTGCTCGTCGTCGCCACGCGTGGCGAGAACGGCGAGGTACCCGAGGGGTTTCTGGCCGACGGTGAACCGTTGTGGCAGCGGCGGGTCGCCGAAACCGAAGCGGCGGCGAAGATCCTGGGCGTCGCCCGCGTGGAGTTCCTCGGCTACACCGACTCCGGGATGATGGGCGAACCTGCCAACGACGCGCCCGGCTCGTTCTGGACCGCCGATGTCGAACAGGCCGCGGAGAAGCTCGCGGCGATTCTGCGTGAGGAGAACGCGGAAGTCCTGACTTGCTACGACGACAACGGAAACTACGGACATCCCGATCACATCCAGGTGTACCGGGTCGGGATGCGCGCGGCCGAACTGGCCGGTACGCCGCGGGTGTACCAGGCCACCTCCAGCCGTGAGCACATGGCACGTGGTGCGGCCATGCTGAACGTGCCCCCGCCCTCGGAGGAGGACCTGAGCGTGTTCGGCAAGCCGGAGACGGAGATCAACACCGTGGTCGACGTGACGCCGTGGCTCGAGTACAAGCGCCGGGCGATGCGGGCGCACCCGAGCCAGATCAGCGAGGAGTCGTTCTTCCTCGCGCTGTCGGACGAGAATTTCCGCTACGCGTTCGGCACGGAGTGGTTCATCCGTCCGGGCCAGGAGCCCGGCCTCATCGTCGACGACCTGTTCAAGTGAGCGCGCCGCGGCCGAAGATCACACCGCTCACATCGGTCGAGCGCAGGTAGGCCCCCGGGGTCTGGAACTCCCACATACCGGCGGAGATCGGCAGGTCCTCGTCGACGCCGAACCGCTGGGCCAGGCCGCCCGCCGGGACGGCGGCGATGTCGCCGGGATCGGCGATGTTGATCCAGTGCGCGACCCGCGGCGGTTTGCGATTCTCGTCGCAGGGCTCCAGCCGGTCGGCCACGACACCGGGCATGGCGAGCGGGCTGCCGAGCGTGACGAACAGGCGAACGTCGTGATTCTGGTGTGCCCAAAGGGTTTCGTAGGCCACGATGCTGCCGAGCGAGTGCGCGACGACGACGTCGGGCCGCAGCGCGCCGATCGCGTCCGCGACGGCCAACCGTGCCGCCTCACGCGCATGGCGGTCGGACAGGTACGTGTTCAGCTCGCGGCTGAAGGTCATCGCGAACAGGCGTGCGGCCGAGCCGTGCGTGCGGGCGAGCCACGCCCCGGCGTCCTGCGCGTTCCGCTCCAGCGTGGGGTTGAGGAGAGTGAGCCACCCGGCGAACAGTTGCTGCTCCGCGGGTTCCAGCATCGCCGGGTCGTCCTTGATGGGCGAGCCGCAGTCGGGGTGCAGCAGGTGCGCGTAGTAGGCGACGCGCAGGTCGACGTTCGAGTTCGCGGGCATGGCCGTGCCGAGGTGCCGGAACCAGTCCGTGGCGAGTGCCGTCGCCGCTTGTTCAGGTGATCCCGTGCGGCGGTGGTATCGGTGGGTCCCGATGCCGTGCACGCCGAGTACCCGGAGCATCTGTCTCCTCTCGTCCGGTTCCGGTCAGGCGGCTTGTCGTCCGGGAACGCCCGGCCGTTACCAAGCGGTCATACTCGGTGAGTGTCGTTCTATCGCGAACGTCCGGGGTCGGGCGCGGTCCGCTGCTGGTGGGAGCAGCGAGTGGGCGCGACGAGCATGGTGCAGCGTGTCGTGCCGGACGGCTGCTCCGACGTGCTGGTGTTCGCTGATGGCGAAGCCGTTTTCGCTGGCCCGGCGCTGTGCGCCGACCTCGTGCCCCTGACGGCGGGCACGCACGTGCGGGGCCTGCGGTTCCGCACCGAGGCGCTCGGACCGGTGCTGCGGCTGCCGGCGGAAGAGCTGCGCGACAAGACGCTGACGCTTTCGGCGGTACTACCCGATCGGGTGATGCGAACCGTGGCCGAGCAGGTGTGGGCCGGGCGTTTCCCCGACGTCCTGCGCCCGTCGCCGATCGATGCCCGGGTGCGGCACGGGGTGCGCGAACTTTTCGTAACCGGGGCCGCCGTCGGCGACGTCGCCGACGAGCTCGGCGTCACCGAGCGGCACCTGCGGCGGTTGTTCCTCGATCACACCGGGATGAGCCCGAAGGCGGTGCAGCGGGTCGGGCGGTTCCAGCGGTTCCTGCATGCCGCCGACACCTCCCGTGCGGGGCTCGCGGAGCTGGCCGCCGCGACGGGGTTCGCCGACCAGGCTCACCTGACGCGCGAAGTCCGCTCGCTTGCCGGGCTCACGCCGGGTGCGCTCCGGCGAGAACGGTCAGGCATGCAGCCGCCCGGCTCCGGACTGGATGGCCTCCGATAACGCCGCCGCCGGGCCGCGCAACGCCGACCGTCGCGCGGTCAGGATGAACTCGACCTCGCCCGGATCGGGTAACCCGTGCCCCTCGGGCAGCTCGACGAGGCCCGCCGGGACCAGGCTGCGGGCGAACACGACCACCCCGAGCCCAGCGAGCGCGGCCGCGCGCAACCCGTTGAGGCTGCCGCTCGTGCACACGATCCGCCAGTGTTTTCCGTGCAGCCGCAACGCTTCCATGGCCCTGGCGCGGGTGATGCTCGGCGGCGGGTAGACGATCAGCGGCACGGGCTCGGCCGGATCCAGCTCGATACCGGGCCGCCCGGCCCACACCAGCGGCTCCGTCCACAGTGCACCGGCGGCGTCTTCGCCCGCGGACCGTTTGCCCAGCACCAGATCGAGCTCGCCCGCCCGCAGTTGCTCGTGCAGCACCCCGGACAGCGCGACGGTCAGTTCCAGGTCCACCCGCGGGTGCGAGCGGCGGAACTCGGCGAGGATCTCCGGCAACGGCCCCGCCACGAAGTCTTCCGAGGCCCCGAACCGGAGCCGCCCGCGGAGCTCAGCGCCTGTGAAATAGCTCATGGCGCGGTCGATCGTGTCGATGACACTGCCCGCGAAACCGAGCATCGCCTCGCCGTCCGGGGTGAGCTCGACCGAATGCGTGTCCCGCACGAAAAGTTGTTGCGTGCTCGCCTGCTCCAGCTTGCGGATGTGCTGGCTGACGGTCGATTGCCGCAGCCCGAGCCGCTGTGCGGCGCGCGTGAAGCTGCGGGTCTCGGCGACCACCAGGAACGTCTTGAGCCACACCGGATCGAGCACCAAACCACCGTATATCACGATTCGCGATAACGGTTATGGCGGCAATCATGCTTCACAATCGGCCCGGTGAGCCCGAGGATGGAGGTAATCCGACGAAGGGACCACCTCATGCGTGGGGCCGAGCTGCTTGCGAAGACCCGGATCGACCCGTTCATCATCGGCATCCTGGTCGCGGTGGGCGTGGCGTGGCTCCTGCCGGCCCGCGGTCAGGGCGCGGACATCGCGTCGGCCGTGAGCACGATCGGCGTCGGCGCGCTGTTCTTCCTCTACGGGGCGCGGCTGTCCACCGCGGAGGCGCTGGCCGGGCTGAAACACTGGCGGCTGCACCTGACCATCCTGGTCGCGACGTTCGTGCTGTTTCCGCTGCTCGGCCTGGCCACGAAGCTGCTGGTGCCCGCAGTGCTCACGCCGGCGCTGGCGGCAGGCCTGATCTTCCTGTGTGCGCTGCCGTCCACGGTGAACTCGTCGATCGCGTTCACCTCCATCGCGCGCGGCAATGTCGCGGCCGCTATCTGCGCCGCGTCGTTCTCCAGCATCATCGGCATCGTTCTCACACCGCTGCTCGTGGGCCTGCTGCTGCACACGACCGGCGCCGGTTTCTCGTTGCACGCCGTCACCTCGATCGTGTTCCAGCTGCTCGTGCCGTTCGTCGCCGGGCAGTTGCTGCGCCGGTGGATCGGTGGCTGGATCACCGCGCACAAAACAGTGCTCGGAAGGGCCGATCGCGGCGTCATCCTGATCATCGTCTACACGGCGTTCAGCGAGGGGATCGTCGCCGGGATCTGGCACCAGCTCAGCTGGCTGTCGCTGGCCGGGCTGGTGGTGCTGAACCTGGCGCTGTTCTTCGTGGTGCTGGGCGTGCTCAAGTTCGTCACCCCACGGCTGGGCTTCTCGCGCGAGGACCGCATCACGATCATCTTCTGCGGCTCGAAGAAAAGCCTGGCCAGCGGCCTGCCGATGGCCACCGTGCTGTTCCCGGCGCACACCGTGGGGCTCATCGTGCTGCCGCTGATGCTGTTCCACCAGGCCCAGCTGATGATCTGCGCGGTGCTCGCCCGCCGCTGGGGCGCGCAGCAGGCAGAACTCGCCACTGCGTGAATCAGGGGGAACCGCGGCGCGAAGCGCCTCCGTGAGGGGTGGCGGTCGGGTGCGGGGCTGGCGAGGACATGTGTCGCGTGATTCGGGCGCCATTACGATGAGGGCATGAAGTCGGTTGTCGAACGGTTACGCGGGGATACCCCGGTGTTCTCGGTCGAGTTCTTCCCGCCCCGTGACGCCGCCGACGAGGCGGTGCTGTGGCGCTCGATCCGCGAACTGGAGATGTTCGACCCGGCGTACATGTCGATCACCTACGGCGCCGGCGGGTCGAGCCGGGACGGCACGATCCGCAACATCGCCCGGGTCGCCACGGAAACAACGCTGGTCCCGATGGCGCACCTGACCGCGGTGAACCACTCCGTCGCGGAGCTGCGCAACGTCATCGGCTGGTACGCGGCCGTGGGGGTGCGCAACATCCTGGCGCTGCGCGGGGACCCGCCGGGCGACCCGTACGGCGACTGGGTGGCGCACCCGCAAGGGCTCAACTACGCGGAGGAGCTCGTGGAACTCGTCCGCTCACTGGGCGACTTCTGCGTCGGCGTTTCGGCGTTCCCATACGGTCATCCGCGCTCGCCCGATCTGGAGACCGACACCCGGTACCTCGTGCGCAAGTTCAACGCCGGCGCGGATTTCGGTATCGCGCAACTGTTCTTCGAGGCCGAGGACTTCCTGCGGCTGCGGGACAGGGTGGCGGCCGCCGGTTCGGACGCCCTGCTCATCCCGGGCGTGATGCCGTTGACCACGCCGCGCACGCTCAAGACGACGATCAAGCTATCCGGCGCGCGGTGCCCGCAATGGCTGCTGGACCGGCTCGAACCGCTGGAGGGCGACCCCAAGGCCTTCCGTGCGGAAGGGCTCGACGTGGTCACCGAACTGTGCGAGCGGCTCATCGCCGAGGGCGTGCCGGACCTGCACTTCTACACGTTCAACCGGTCGAAGGCCACGCGTGAGGTGGTCAACCGGCTGGGCCTGGTACCCGCGCGGACGTGAAGCCGAGGGTAGGTTTCCCCCATGGCTTCGGTGCACGAGATCTGCAACCAGTTCGTGGACGACTTCGCGGCGGCCCACCCGCTTCTGGCGACCGAACTCGGCATCCCCGGGTACGACGACCAGATGTCCGACTACTCGCCCGAGGGCCACGCGGCGCGCGCCGCGGTGGAGCGGCGAGCTCTCGCGGCGGTAGCGCAGACGGACGCCGCCGATCCTGCTGAGCGGGCAGCGAAGGCGGTCTTCACCGAACGTATCGGGCTGGACCTGGAGATCCATGACGCCGGCCTCGATTCCGCGTCGCTGAACGTCATCGCGAGCCCGGTCCAGGAAGTGCGGATGGCGTTCGACCTGATGCCCACCGAAACCGAGGAGCAGTGGGCGAACATCTCCGCGCGGCTCGGCAAGGTCGCGACCGCGCTCGACGGTGTCCGGGCTTCGCTGCTTGCCGCCGCGGACAAGGGGAACGCGCCCGCGCTGCGCCAGGTCACGAAGGTCGCCGAGCAGGCCGAAACGTGGGCGGGTTTGAAGGGGGAGAAGGGTTTCTTCGAGAACCTCATCGCCGGTGCACCGGAGGCCCTGCACGCGGAGCTGGAGCATGGTGCCCGCTCGGCGAGTGAGGCGTACGCGGAACTTGCCGGGTTTCTCCGCGCGGAGCTCGCGCCGAGGGCACGCACGAAGGACGCGGTGGGCGAGGACGCGTACCGGTTGTGGTCACGGTATTTCATCGGCGCCGCGCTCGACCCGCGCGAGGCCTACGCCTGGGGTTGGGAGGAGTTTTCCCGCCTGGAAACGGAAATGCACGCTGTCGCCGCGCGGTTGAAGCCAGGCGCGACGCTCGCCGAGACCGCGGACGCGCTCGACGCCGATCCGCGTTATCGCGTGCAGGGCAGGAAACAGTTCGAGCGGTGGATGCAGGATCTGTCCGATAACGCGCTGAACGCCTTGCGCGGCAAGCATTTCGAGATCCCCGATGAGCTGATGGCGCTCGAGTGCAAGATCGCCCCGCCGGGTGGTGGCGCCGGTGCCTACTACACCGGGCCGAGTGAGGACTTCTCCCGCCCAGGCCGGATGTGGTGGTCGCTGCCGCCGGGGCGTGACGAGTTCTCCACGTGGCGCGAGGTCAGCACGGTCTACCACGAGGGTGTGCCGGGCCATCACCTGCAGATCGCGACGGCGGTGTACGAGCGTTCGCTCAACCGGTTCCAGCGGCTGCTGGCGTTCACCTCCGGGCACGGCGAAGGCTGGGCGCTGTACGCCGAGCGGCTCATGCAGGACCTCGGTTACCTTTCCGACGACGGCAACCTGTTCGGCATGCTTTCCGAGCAGCTGTTCCGCGCTGGGCGGGTCCTTGTGGACTTCGGCATGCATCTCGAGCTGGAAATCCCGGCAGGAACAGGGTTTCACGAAGGTTCACGGTGGACACCCGAGCTGGGTCTGGAGTTCATGCTGACCCGCACGATCACCGACCCGCCGCTCGTCCATGACGAGATCGACCGTTACCTCGGCTGGCCGGGCCAGGCCCCCGCGTACAAACTCGGCGAGCGGCTGTGGCTCGAAGCCCGTGAGGACGCCCGTCGCCGGCAAGGATCTTCCTTCGATATCAAGGACTTCCACACCAAGGCCCTCCGCCTCGGCGGGATGGGTCTGGACACCCTGCGCCAACAACTGTCCGAACTGGACTGACGATGGTCTCGTCGCCGAATTCGGCTGACCGCGGATACGTCTTCTCGTACAGTGTGAGCATGCACCGAATCCATCGCATCACCCCACCGCCCCGCGCCTAGCGGGGCGGAAACCACCGTAGAGCTTTCGCCCCGCGTCGGTTGTCCTTGGCACTTCGACGCTGGAGCGATCCTTCATGTCCACATCCCTTGCCGCGCCCCGGCGCGGTCGGTCGGTGTTCGCGCTGACCCTCGCCGGCCTCCTGTGGGGCACTGGCGGTCTGTCCGGCAGCATCCTGGCCGCGAAGGCAGGTCTGGCCCCGCTGCCGGTGGCGGCTTACCGGCTCCTGCTGGGCGGCTGCTGCACCGTGCCGCTGGTGCTGGTGACCGGTCGCAGTCCACAATGGACGAAGCCGGTGCTGATCCGGCTGTCGGCCGCCGGTGCGCTGCTCGCGCAGTTCCAAGCGTGCTATTTCGGGGCGGTCGCACTGACCTCGGTCAGCATCGCGACGATGATCACGATCGGCAGCGCGCCGGTATTCGTCGCACTTGTCACGGCGATCCGTCGTCGCCGCCGTCCCAGCGCCCTCACGCTGGCGTCGATGGCGGCAGCGGTCGCCGGTCTGGTGTTGCTGACCTGGTCTCCGGAAGGCATTCCCGGCGGCGGCCGGCTGCTCGCGGGCTTGGCGCTCGCGCTGGCCTCCGGCGCCGGGTTCGCGACGCTCACCCTGCTGACGCGCCGCCCGGTGCCGGGCCTGGATTCCTTCTGCACCACGGCATTCGGCCTGCTGCTGGGTGGTCTGCTGTTGGTGCCGCTCGCACTCGGGTCCCAGATGACGATCCCGCTGCGTCCGTACGTGCTCGCTGTCGCGCTGTATTTCGGGTTGGTACCGACGGGAATCGCGTACGGCGCGTACTTCCTGGCGCTGCGCACCGCGGCGCCCGTTGTGGCGGCGCTTTCGGCGCTGCTGGAACCAATGACCGCCGCGGTGCTGTCCGCGCTTGTGCTGCACGATGACCTGGGGCCGGCCGGCTGGGCGGGCGCGGTCCTGCTCATCATCGCGCTCGCGATCAGTTACCTGCGGGAATGAGCGCTACTCGGCCGCGCGCTCCAGCGGCAGCGTGCGGCCGAGAATGGCGAAGGGCCGTGGATCACCGGCGAAGTGGTAGTCGCGCAGGACATCCACGAAACCGACGCGCCGGTACAGCTTCCACGCGCGGCTCGTTCCTTCGGGCGTGGACAGCAGGACGTGCTGGTTCGGCACCCCGTCGAGCAGGCGCCGCAGCAGGTTCTCGCCGATGCCACCGGCCTGGCTCCGCGGTCGCACGTGGATCTCGGTGAGCTCGAAGTAGTCGTCGAGCCAGTGGGTCGCGGCTTGTTCGCCGCTGTTTTTCACCAGCCCGCGGCGTACCTGCTCGTGCCACCACTGCCCGGGGCTGCCGCGGTATCCGTAGGCGACGCCGAGCATCGTGCCGTCGCCGTCGAGCGCCGCGTAGCAGCGCCAGCCGTCGCGCAGCGCATGCGTGAGCCACATGGGCGCGCGTTGCTCGGCGGTTCCCGGCGGGTAGCGCATGGCCTCGACGTAGATGGCCAGCGCTTCGCGGAGCCGGGTCCGGAACTCGTCGGCGGTCAGCTCGACGAACTGTGTTGACACCGTGGTCATGACCCCACCTCCGCGGCGCGTCCGCCGGTCAGCTTCACCAGCTCCGCGAAGGTTGTCGGGAACACCGATTTGGCGTGCCCGGCGGCGGCCCAGATGACGTCGTACTGCTCGAGCGCGGTGTCGACGATCGTCTCGATCGGCGCGGGGTGACCGACCGGGGCGACGCCGCCGATGACCTGCCCGGCGTGTTCCTTGACGAACTTCGGGTCGGCCTTCTCGACGGCGCTCGCCCCAGCCAGTTCGGCGAGTTTTCCGGTGTCCGCACGGTGCGAGCCCGAGGTGAGCGACAGCAGCGGCGCGGCCCGGTCGGCGAACACCGCACGGAAAACGAGACTGTTCGCGATCGCGCCCACCTCGATACCCAGCGCCTCGGCGGCCTGGGCTGCCGTGCGCACTTCGGCAGGCAGGATGCGGATCCCGTCCGCGGCGCGCTGCTGACCGGCCTCCGCCAGCGCGGCGGCGACCTTCGCGATCGCGGGGTGGTCGAGACTGCTCATGCTGCTATGAGATCACGGACGGCCCGCGAGGGCGACGGTGTGCCCCGGTTGGCTCCGCGGTGTGATCAGGCTGCGACCAGTTCGTCCAGCACACCGGACTTCACGTCGCCGACGAGCACCCGTAGTTGCTCGACGCTCATCTGGATGCGCTGGCCGAAGTCGTCGGTGATGACGACGCGCTTCTCCTCGGTGGCGGCGGCGTCGAGGTACAGCTCGGGGCAGCCGCAGTTGCAGTTGCCGCAGAACGTGGTGATGTGCTGCATGGGAGCCTTTCCGTGGTTTGGCGGACTTGAGTTTTGTGGATGGCGGTCTGAGTTCCGTGGTTGGCGGACCTGAGTGACACCGGGCCGGTGGGCTGGTTCGGCGGACCGGCCCGGCGTGACACAGTCCAAGTCGTCGGCAGCTGTTGCCGAGTTCCCGCGTCTCAGCCATTCGTGTGAGCGCAGCCACGGCCTTCCCCGCGACCGTCCTTTGTGTACTAAGGATTTTCCGTGCGCAGCGCGCCGCTGGAGGTGTTGGCGCGGGGCATGGTCCGCCCGGCGTCCGCGGCGTCCGGCCTCCCGCAATGGGGTGACCTGGCCGAATCGGGACTTGAACGAACACGTGTTCGAAGCTAACCTGGAACTTGCTCGAACACAAGTTCGACATCGGTGGAGCGCTCACCGGGGCGGTGCCCGGTGGCGGGACGGGGGAAGCGTCGCCGCGCCGGGCACCGTCACCACCAGCACGAACAGGGAGGGGCAATGTCCATTGCCACCGCCGCGGCCCGCATCGATCCTGAGCAGCCACAGCTGCCGTTGCCGCAGCGACCGCCAGCCTCTGTGGCCGTGTCGAATGAGGCGCGGCGTCGTGCCGCCGAGGGCGAACAGCCCGCGAATGCCGTTGCAACCCACGCCGGTTCAGAGCATCCCCAGTTCCCGGAGCGGTCGCTGAAAGCGCGAGCCGCGGTGTCTCTGTCCAACAAGGCGCGGCGTCGTGCCGCCGGGAGCGACCAGTCCGCGAATCCCGCCACTGCAACCCGCGCCGGTTCAGAGCATCCTCAGTTCCCGGAGCGGCCACCGACATCACCTGCCTCTGTGGCCCTGTTGAACAAGGCAAGGCATCGTGCCACCGAGGCTGAACAGGCCCGGAATGCCACCGCTCCACCCGACCCGGGTCCTGAACGGCCACAACTGCCGTTCCCGGAGCGGCCCCCGACATCACCTGCCGCCGTGGCTCTATTGAACGAGGCCCGGCACGGTCTGGCCGAGGCCGAGCAGGCCCCCAATGCGGTCAGCAAGTTCATCACCTCGTATCTCGCCGCCCTGCGCGCCGGCGCCGCTGTGCTCGCCGCGCGCGGCCGTCCGCACCGGGGTCGCGCCCGCCCGGCCAGCGTGTGGGTCCTGCTCGAGACAGCGGCTCCGGAACTGGCCGAATGGTCGGCATTCTTTGCCGCGAACTCGGCCGCCAGAGCCGCCGCTCAGGCCGGCATCACCCGGCGCATCACCGAACAGTCCGCGGCCCAGCTGTGCCGGCAGACCGGACGGTTCGTGGAGCTCGCCGGCCGCGTGGTGCACCCGCGGGCCGACACGGTGCGGCCCGCGCAACCGAAAGTCCAGCACCGGTAATGGCCGGGCAAGCCCTCATCGATCACGGCCGGTTCCTGGACGTGCTCGGGATCGAGGTCGAGCTGTTGCTGGATGCCGCCCGCACCGCGCCGCCCGGCACCCCGGTGCCCACCAGCCCGCGGTTCACCGTCGAGGAGATCGTCCGGCATGTCGGCGGGATCTACCGGGTGGCCCGGCTGTGGATCACCGAAGGGCGCGCACCACGGGACTGGCAACGGGAACCGGTCGCCAGACAGTCCACAGAGGACTATCTGCGCGCCGGACTGGCGGACCTGATGCGTGAGCTTTCGCTCAACCACCCCGATTCGTACGCCGCGAGCTGGTGGCCGGCGGACCACACGTACGGGTTCTGGCGCCGCCGCATCTCGCACGAGACCACGATCCACCGGTACGACGTCGAGTACGCCGTCGGGATGGAAACCACACACGTGGCCGACGACTTCGCGATCGACGGGGTCGACGAGGCGCTCGCGGTGTGGTTCGGCCAGCGGCTCACGATGCTCGGCTTATCCGGCACGGCCCGGCATTCCGTCGCCGTGCGCAGCGGCGGGCACCATTGGATCGCACGGGCCGGACCAGGAAAGACCGAAGCCTGGCGCTGCTCAGCTGACGAAGCCGAGCAAGCCGACGGTCTGGTTTCGGCGCCACCCCCGGACATGTACCTGTGGATGTGGGGCCGCCTGGACCACGGACATGTCGAATGGTCGGGCGACGACGATGCGATCGCCCAGTTATGGGCACTGATGCGACTGGCCACCAAATGAACCGGCGCGTGGGGAAGCGTTGCCGGACAGCCGTTTCCGGTCGCCTCAGTCCTACAGTCAGCACATGTCGACACGATTGGCCGCGGTGTGGATCGCGGCGGCCCGGCCCGCTGAGCTCGCCGGCTTCTGGGCCGCGCTGCTCGACTGGCAAGTCATCGGGGACAGGCTGGTGCGCCCGCCCGCCTCGGACGGTTGCGAGCTGGACCTGGTGTTCGTACCCGGGCCGGGCCCGAAGGAGGTGAAGAACCGCATACATCTGGATCTGGCGAGCGGATCGCGGCAGGATCAGCGCGCGAAGATCGAACGCGCGCGGGTACTGGGTGCCCGCAAGCACGACATCGGTCAGGGGCAGGTGCCGTGGGAGGTCATGATTGACCCAGGTGGCAACGAGTTCTGTGTGCTCGAACCGCGTCCGGGCTACCCGAGCACCGAAGCGCTGGCGGCGATCGTCGTCGACGCGCTCGACCCGATGGCGCTCGCTTCGGAATGGATGGTGCGCAGCGGCTGGCGGATCGGCTCACAGCAGCAGGTGATCGTCGGACTGCGGGCGCCGACCGGGCGGGGGCCATGGCTGGAGTTCCTCCGGACCGATGAGCCGAAGGAGCGGCCGAACCGCGTCCGGCTCGCGCTCGCGGGTGAGCCAGGGGCACCCGGTCGGGTGGGGCGGGACAGTGAGGGCAACGAGTTTGTCCTTCTCGACCAGGTATGAACGCCGTCCCGCCCCGCTTGTTTCGGAAGCGTTGCCGGGCGGTTCGCAACGCTGACACGGTCGAAACATGTGTGTCCTCACCCAGCAACAAGCACGCGAGATCGTTACCGAATGGAGATTCGCTCTGTTCGGCCGCCCCAGGCCGCCGAACTGCCGGAAGCATGGCCGGCGGCCGTCGAAGCGGAAACCTCGTCCACGACCTGGCGGCTGCGGATCCGGATGGACGACCACCCGGGCACGCTGGCCCGGATCGCGATCCGGATGGCCGACCTGGAGTGCAACATCCTTGGCCTGACTGTGCTTCCGGTGCCGGACGGGGTGCTCGACGAGGTCGTGATCCGGCCGGCCGGCGGGCTGACGAAGGATCAGCTGATCCAAGCCATCCGGCGCGAGGGCTGCGAATGTTTGGCGATCACCGACGCGGACGTCCGTGAGCTGGTGGACGTCTCCGCCGCGACGCTTACCGCGGCGAGCCGCGCGGTCGAGGACCCGTCGCGTTACGCCGACGCCCTGCGCGAAGTGGTGGCTGCCGATCTGGTCACGGTTGTGCCGCTGGCCGAGGCGAATCCCGGCCGGACGGAGGGCGGGCACCGTGCGGCGTTCGCCATCGACGGGGAACGTGCGCTGGTCGCCCGGCGCAGGTGGGCGCCGTTCGTGCAGTTGGAACTGGCGCGGGCGGAGGCACTGCTTGGGTTGCTCGACACTGTGCGCGCGGATGTCGCCGGCCCCACTGTGGTGACTTCGGCGGATGGGGCGTCGATCGTGCTCAGACCGGGCCGGCCCGCGGACGCCGACGCGGTATTCGCTTTGCACCAACGTTGTTCCGCGGAAACGCTTTTTCAGCGGTACCAGACCGGGACGCGCACCGTGCCGCGCCGCTGGCTGCACCGGTTGCTGGTGCCGCCGCGCGGGATGAGTCTGCTCGCGGTGGCCGGGCACGAGGTGATAGGACTCGGGCAGCTGGTTCCGGGCGTCGGTGGGGTCGCGGAGGTCTCCCTGCTGGTCGACGATGCGTGGCAGCACAAGGGAATCGGCACAGCCTTGATCGCACGGCTCGCAGTACTCGCCGCGTCGCGCGGGTGCCGTCAGCTGATCGCGGTCTCCCTCCCCGGCCGCGAAGGCATCTTCCGCGCGGCCCTCCGCGCCGGCCTCGTACCCGATCAGCAGGAAGAGGAAGGCCTCCTGCGCATCACCATCCCGGCGGCTGTTGTCCCGCGCGCCCCTGGCGCCTGCTGACCGGGCCGGCGCCTTCCACGCAGTTTGGCCCTGCGGTGGCGGCGCGGGCCGGCCACTACTTGGCGGTTCCGGTTCAGCGCTGCCAGAACCAATCTTTGCCGCGGGCCTGGCGTAGCGCCTCACGCTTGGTGTCCTTGGACAGCCGATCCAGGTAGAGGGTTCCGTCGAGGTGGTCGGTCTCGTGCTGCAGACACTGCGCCAGCACGTCTTTCCCTTCCACGACAACAGGTTCGTTGTCCACGTCGACGCCGCGCACCACCGCCCGCACCGCGCGGCTGACCGGGAAGCGCAGTTCCGGGACGGAAAGGCAACCTTCGTCGATGTCGTGCCGTGCCTCGGAAAGCTCGGCGATCTCCGGGTTGATCACATACCCGGTCAACCCCTCGACATCGTAACTGAACACCCGCAGGCTCACCCCGATCTGCGGCGCCGCCAACCCAGCACGGCCGCTCGGCTTCACCGAGTCCAGCAAATCCGTCACCAGCGACCGCAGCGCCTTATCGAACCGCGTCACCGGATCACACACCGTCGTCAGCACCGGATCGCCGAAGTACCGCAGCTCGCGCATCGCCATCGTGGTCGCCGTCCTTCCCGCAGACGGGAAAGTCTACGTGCCGTGATCATGCGCGCAGCCGCAGTCCCTTCGGTGTCGCACGGAAACCTGCGTCCCGCAGCACGTCGGCCAGTGCGGATGTCAAGGCGTGCTCCCCATCCGCCCGCTGCACGGCGAGTTGCCCCAGCCAGCCTTCCCGGACAGCACGCGAGAGTGCCTGCGCCGCGGAGCGCAGCATCGTGTCGTCCTCGGTGAACGACAGCAAGGATTTGCCGCCACGCTCGACATACAATGCCGGCACGCCGTCGACGAGAACCACGAGCGCCCCCGCCTTGCGCGCGGGACGGTGCTTCGTCTCGCCGACCGCCGCCGGCCACGACAACGCCGCCCCGTATGGCTGCGCGGGATCGGTGGCCGCGAGCACCACGGCATCCGACGGTCGGCGCCCGCTCGTGGTGTCCGACAGCGCACGCAGCCGGTCCACCGCACCGCGCGCGGCGAACTGTGCGGCGCCCAGGCCCTCGACGACGTACCCGCGGATGACCTGCCCGGAATCCTCCATCCCGCGAAGAACTTTGTAGATACCGGAAAAGCCACCGGTGACCCGCTCGGTCTCCAGCGCGCCGCGTGTCAGCACTCCGTGCCGTTCCAGGAAAGCCTCGGTACGCGCATAGGTCCGCCTGGTCGGGTCACTCTCCCGCAACGGGGTCAGCCCCCACCGCCCGGCGACCGTCGGGGGGCCGGTGCGTGACGGCATCGCGGGCCGCCCTGCCCGCATCCGGGCGTAGCGGCCGCGTGGTGGCGCCCGCCGTGGCTTGTGGGTGGCGCCCCGGCCCGACACCAGTGCCCGCAACGGACTCAGCGTGTCCCCCGTGACCTGGCCCGACCACACCAAATCCCACAGCGCCGCAACAACGTCCCCATCGTTCGGCGCCTTCTCGACCAGCAGGGTAACCCGGTCGACCAGCTGCCGGAAAAACAGCGCCCCACCGTCCAAAGAGGACAATATCGCTTCGTGTAACGGGCCGGCAGGCGGGTTTTCCTCGATTTCAGGCAGCAGTAGATCGGCCACATCGGACGGTGCGAGCGCCAGCCAGCCGTCCCCGCCGGCGAGAGCTCCGCACCCGGCCCAGGTGACCTCGCCCGCCGTGGTGAGTTCGTCCAGCAGTGCGGGGTAGTAGCCGGGGAGCCGGCTCGGCAGGATCAGGGACTCGACCGCGCTCGCCGGCAGCGGCGCACCGGCGAGCTGTTCGACCACCGCCAGCACATCGTCCGCGGTCGGCGCCGCACGCACGGGCGCTCGCCCGGGTGCGGGTGTCCCGCTGGACACTGTGTGCCACGACGGCAGGAACCGGCCCAGCGCCGCCGGTTCGACCGGTTCGACCTCCGCGCGCAACCGCGCCAGTGACGCCCGCCGGAGCCTGCGCAACACCGCCGCATCGCAGTACTCGACGCCGACCCCGTGGGAGTCCGGATGCCCGACGGGACTGAGCTCACCCCGCACCAGTCGCCCTTCGGCGGTGAGCCGGTCCAGGACGCCGGAGACCACCGCCGGGCCGAGCCCGAATCGCTCAGCCGCTTGACGCGCGGGAAACGGCCCATGCGTCCGTGCGTACCGGGCGAGCAGATCACCCAGCGGATCGGCGACCGGCTCGGTGAACGCCTCGGGCACCCCGATCGGTAGTGCCACGCCGAGCGCATCGCGGGCCCGGCCCGCGTCCTCGATCGGCAGATACCGCTCCTCGCCGCCGATGCGAACCAGGATCACCCGCCGCTGCCGCATGAGATCGGTCAGCCAGGACGACTCGATACCCCGGGCGGCGGCTTCGTCGAGCGAGAGATCCCCAAGGAACCGCAACAGATCCGCCGCGTCTTCCAGGTCGCGTGCGTGCCTGTCCGGCTCGAGCCGTTGCAGTGAGCGCTCGACCTCCGCGACCACCTCGGGGTCGAGCAGCTCGCGGATCGCTTCCGTGCCAAGGAGTTCGGCCAGCAGCGTCGAGTCCAGCGCCAGCGCCGCCGCCCGGCGTTCGGCCAGCGGCGCGTCCGCCTCGTACAGAAACATGCCGACATAGCCGAACATCAGGCTGCGGGCGAACGGCGATGCCGCCGGTGTCTCCACTTCGACCAGTCGAACCCGCCGGGCCCGGACATCGGTCATCAGCTCACGCAGCCCACCCACGTCGTACACGTCCTGTAGGCACTCGCGCATCGCTTCGAGTACCACCGGGAAACGTTCGTACTTCGCCGCCACCGCCAGCAGTTGCGACGCGCGTTGCCGCTGCTGCCACAGGGGCGTGCGCCGGCGCGGGTCGCGGCGCGGCAGCAATAGCGAACGGGCGGCACATTCGCGGAAGCGGGCGGCGAACAACGCCGAGCCACCGACCTCCGCAACGATGAGCTGCTCGACCTCCTCGGGGTCGATCAGCACGTCGTCCGCGCCGATCGTCACCTCGGCGCCATCCTCGTCGAGGGCGTCCGGCAGGCGCAGCACGATACCGTCGTCGGAGTGCATGACCTGAGCGTCGACCCCACGGTTTTCCCGCAGGCGTGCCGCGATCGCCAGCGCCCACGGCGCGTTCACCTGCGCGCCGAACGGGGAGTGCAGCACGACCCGCCAGTCACCCAGCTCGTCCCGGAACCGCTCGAGCAGGATTGTCCGGTCATTCGGCACATGCCGGGTCGCGGTGCGCTGTTCTTCCAGATAGGTCAGCAGATTGTCCCGGGCACGTTCGTCCAAGCCGGCGGATTCGGTGCGAGCACGGGCTTTTTCTTCGTCCGAAGTGGATAGTTCGCGGACGAATGCGCCGAGCGCGCGGCCCAGCTCGAGCGGACGCCCTGGTGCGTCGCCCTTCCAGAACGGCATCCGTGCCGGCTCGCCCGGCGCCGGCACCACGATCACGCGATCGTGCGTGATGTCCGTGATTCGCCACGACGAGGTTCCCAGCAGGATCGTGTCCCCGACCCTGGACTCGTACACCATCTCCTCGTCCAGCTCGCCGACTCGCGAGCCTGCCCCGTCCTCACTGCCCGGGGTCATCACCGTGAACAGGCCGCGGTCGGGAATCGTGCCACCGGAAGTGACCGCGAGCCGCTGCGCACCGGGTCTGCCGCGCAGCTGTCCGGTCACCCTGTCCCAGGTGATGCGTGGCCGCAGCTCGCCGAACTCCTCGCTGGGATAACGCCCGGCGAGCATGTCCAGCACGGCGAGCAGGGCGTCGTCGGGCAGGGCCGCGAACGGCGCCGCGCGGCGCACCGCGGCCCCGAGTTCCTCGACCGTCCAGGGTTCGACAGCGACCATCGACACGACATGTTGCGCCAGCACATCCAGCGGGTTCCGGGGGTATCGCACCGCTTCGATCGCACCACTGGTCATGCGCTCCGAGACCACCGCACACGACACCAGGTCGCCGCGGAACTTTGGGAACATCACCCCGGTGGACACCGCGCCGACGTGGTGCCCGGCGCGGCCGACGCGCTGCAGCCCCGACGCGACCGTCGGCGGCGCCTCGATCTGCACCACCAGATCGACCGCACCCATGTCGATGCCCAGCTCGAGCGAGGACGTCGCGACGACGCACGGCAACCGCCCCGACTTGAGCTCCTCTTCGACGTGCGTCCGCTGCTCGCGGGACATGGACCCGTGGTGTGCCCTGGCGATGGTCACCTCGGCGCCGGTGCTGAGCCCGGACTGCCCTATCGCCTCAGCAGGAAAGCGTTCGAGCTCTCGTTGGTCGCCCGCCAGTTCGTTCAACCGTGCGGTGAGCCGCTCGGTCAGCCGCCGCGAATTGGCGAACACGATGGTGGACCGATGTTCGCGGATCAGTTCGAGCACGCGCTCCTCGACCGCGGGCCAGATCGACGGCCGTCGCACCGCCGCACCCGCGATCTCCTCGTTCGTGCCGATACCGCCTTCCGACGGCAGCGGCAGCGACTCCAGCGGCGAGGACGGCGCATCCAGATTCGCCATGTCCTCGACCGGGACCTCCACGCGCACCTCGATCGTCTTGAGCGGTTTCGGCTGCACCACCCGGACCGGCCGCCCGCCGCCGAGGAACGCGCTCACCTCGTCCACCGGACGGACCGTCGCGGACAGACCGATCCGTTGTGCCGGGCGGGAAAGCAGCTCGTCCAGCCGTTCGAGTGACAACGCGAGATGGGCGCCGCGTTTGGTTCCGGCGACCGCGTGCACCTCGTCCACGATCACCGTCTCCACACCCCGTAGTGACTCACGCGCCGACGAGGTGAGGATGAGAAACAGCGACTCCGGCGTGGTGACCAGGATGTCCGGCGGGGTGCGGGTGAAGGACCGCCGGTCGGCCGCCGGCGTGTCCCCGGTGCGCATGCCGACGGTGATGTCGGGCGGCGCCTGCCCGAGCCGGTGCGCGGCCTGTGCCATACCGGCCAGCGGGGCACGCAGGTTCCGTTGCACGTCCACCGCAAGCGCTTTCAGCGGCGAGATGTACAGGACCCGGCAGCGTTTCGCCGGGGTCTGCGGTGGCGGCCCCACTGCGAGCCTGTCCAGCGCCCAGAGGAAGGCCGCGAGCGTCTTGCCGGACCCCGTCGGTGCGACGACCAGCGCGTGCTCACCTGCCTGCGCCGCCCGCCAGGCGCCGGTCTGCGCCTCGGTGGGCGCCGCGAAGGCCCCCGCGAACCAGTCCCTGGTCGCGGGGGAGAACTGCTCGAGCGCTTCGGTCACCTGTCCATCATGACCCGGCCCACCGACAGTTTTCCCGCACCGGGGCTCTCACCTGCGGTTACGTAGCTGCCAGAGCGCACGCAGGGCGACCACGAGTGCCGCGACCAGCACGGCGATCGAGGCCACGGTCAGCGCAATCGAGGGCATCCACTCACGTTAACCTCTCTTCGATGCGCATCACGGTTTTCCGAAGGCTGATGGCGGAGGAGTTCGGGCCCGGCAGGGCCGAGGTCCTGGCGAAAGACCACGTGTTCAGCGGGCTCGGCGGGCGGACCGTCGAGCAGGCGCTGGCCGAGGGGGTCCCGGCGAAGGAGATCTGGCGGGAGGTGTGCCTGGCGTTCGACGTGCCCGCCGAACGCCGGTGAGCCGCCTCGCGGGAAAAATCGCGCAGGGGGCGTGTCGCTCCTTGCGTCGAACAGGTGTTCGTCTATTGTGTTATCCACATCGGGGTCAGCTATCCACAGATCGATCGCCGCGATCAGGAATTGTCGGCCCCCGCCCGTAGTGTCGGGCCCAACAGCTCAAGACCCGAGACAAAGCCCCCACAGGCTTCCGACCGACGAGGTGGATTTCAATGCCCGCAGCAGCGCCCGACAAGGACAAGGCCCTCGAACTCGCGCTCGCCCAGATCGACAAGCAGTACGGCAAAGGCTCCCTGATGCGCCTTGGCGACAAGGGGCACGTGCCGATCGAGGTGATCCCCACCGGTGCCATCGCACTGGACGTCGCGCTCGGCATCGGCGGGCTGCCCCGCGGCCGCGTCGTCGAGGTCTACGGCCCGGAGTCCTCCGGTAAGACCACCGTGGCTCTGCACGCCGTGGCCAATGCACAGAAGGCCGGCGGCATCGCCGCGTTCATCGACGCGGAGCACGCGCTCGACCCGGAGTACGCCAAGGCGCTCGGCGTCGACACCGACGCTCTGCTGGTCTCCCAGCCCGACACCGGTGAGCAGGCGCTGGAGATCGCGGACATGCTGATCCGTTCCGGTGCGCTGGACATCCTGGTCATCGACTCGGTGGCGGCGCTCGTGCCCCGTGCTGAGATCGAGGGCGAGATGGGTGACTCGCACGTGGGTCTGCAGGCCCGGCTGATGAGCCAGGCGCTGCGGAAGATCACCGGTGCGCTGTCCAACTCCGGCACCACCGCGATCTTCATCAACCAGCTGCGCGAGAAGGTCGGCGTCATGTTCGGTTCGCCGGAGACCACGACCGGTGGCAAGGCGTTGAAGTTCTACGCTTCGGTGCGGCTGGACGTGCGCCGGATCGAGACGTTGAAGGACAGTGGCGAGGCCGTCGGCAACCGCACCCGCGTCAAGGTCGTGAAGAACAAGGTCGCCCCGCCGTTCAAGCAGGCCGAGTTCGACATCCTGTACGGCCAGGGTGTTTCCCGTGAGGGTTCGCTCATCGACATGGGTGTGGAGCAAGGGATCCTGCGCAAGTCCGGTGCCTGGTACACCTACGAGGGCGACCAGCTCGGCCAGGGCAAGGAGAACGCGCGGAAGTTCCTGCGGGACAACCCCGACATCGCGAACGAGATCGAGAAGCGGATCAAGGAAAAGCTCGGTATCGGCGCCCAGCTGGATGCTGAGGAAGCCGCGCCTGTCGAGTTCTAGGGGGGCGGCCCCGGACTCCCGGGGTGGTGGTGTCACGCGGCGCCGTGGGCTGAGGAGAAATTATGCCGAGGATCGATCCGGCGGAGCTGTCGCCGGATGAGGCGTGGAAGAAGGCGAAGGAGGTCTGCTTCGACCTCCTTGCCGTGCGCCCGCGGACCAAGGACGAGCTCCGGCAGACGTTGCGGCGCAAGGGTTTCGACGAGGAGTTGCGTGAGCGCCTGCTGGGCAAGCTGGACAGCTCCGGTCTGGTTGATGACGCCGCGTTCGCCGAGCAGTGGGTGCGCTCGCGGCATGCCTATCAGGGCTTGGCGCGGAGTGCACTCGTGGCCGAACTCAAACGCAAGGGCGTCGACGGGCAGGTCGCCGCGCAGGCCGCTGGGGAGATCGACAGGGAGTCCGAGGAGCAGCGGGCTCGCGAACTGGTCCGCAAACGCCTCCGCGCGATGACCACCCTCGATGAGCAGACCGCGATCCGGCGCCTCCTCGGCACCCTGGCCCGCAAGGGCTACCCGCAAGGCCTCGCCTACCAGGTGGTCCGTGACGAACTGAAAAACGCTGGTGCCGACTCGACCCCGTTGGACGACGCAATCCCTGACTGATGGGGGATACCGCCGTGACGGCGGAATCGTCGGGACTGGAGCCGCGTGGCATCGTCGGGCCGTGGGGGTGTCGAGGCTGAACCGACACCGTTGATGTTGGCTCGGCCTCGTTGATGAAACGATTTCCCAGCGATGCGGCTGCCTTGTCGCGTCCGTGGCTTATCGGGGCATAGGCGTAAGGCATCCGGGGCTGGCGGGAGTGCTGGCTCGCCCCTATCGGTCAAGACGATCGGCGATCGCGGCGACTGTTCCGCGCGTATCGCTGCCGGGTGGGCGGCCGCGCACCTAGCCGAGCAACGGGTGCTGGCCGCGCGGCGACACCGCCGTCGCGGAGCGGTCGCGCTCGCCCGGGAACTCGGTCTCAACCCGTCGACGGTCGGATGGATCCTGGCCCATCACGACGTGCCGCACCTGGCCGCGATCGACCCGATCACCGGCGAGCCGGTACGCGGTTCGCGGCGCAGCCCCAACCGCTTTGAACACCGAACACCCGGTTCAATGATCCACGTGGACGTGAAGAAACTGGGCCGGATTCCGGCCGGTGGCGACTACACGGGCGCGATGCGTTCGCCGCCCACAACATCCGCGTGCACCGCGTCCTGACCGACAACGCCCTCGGCTACCGGCGCGGCACCGACTGCGGTTGGGTCTGCACGGCCTGGGGCATCAAACGCCGCTTCACCAAACCCGGGTGCCCCTGGACCAGCACCACATCCCGCGATCGTGGCCTTGACACGGCCACTCCTCCCTCGGCAACCGACCACCAAACAGCCGGCTCGTCGCGGCCCACGACCAGCTTGAGTTTTAACCTGTTCGGCGTGGGCGGGGTGTGTTGGGCTTGTTCTTCGTCGTCGTTGCTGTGGTGGTGATGTGCATGTCGTGACGGGTGGCCGCCCCTGGGCTGGCGCGTGTTGGTTTCGGCGTTCGCGGGGAAGTCAGTGTTGGCGGGTAGGTGCCGAAATCTGCGACGGACCCGAGCGGGGGTGAGCCGGTCTGGCGGCGCGTTTTTTCCAGGGGCGCCCGTAAATCCGCGGCCAACCGGCGGGCCAGCCGGAGTGGGTGTAGGCAGCCAGAATCAGCCAACCCCACCGATCGGCCTGTCCGCGCGACGAGTCAAGAAGAATGATCAACGAACGGCTTCACCCGTGAGCAACTGGGGCCGGCCCCAGCACCCCAGACGTCAAAACTCAAGCTAGTCCGCCGCGACGGCGGCGCCGTCGGCACCCAGGCGTCGAGCATCCAGGGCCGGTTCGACAGGGCGCCGCACCCACCAGTCGCCCGTTGCGCGGCGCTCGGCTCGGGTGGTGAAGCGGTAGCGGAACAGTTGCGCCCGCACGAAGGTCGGGCGCTCGCCGTTGAACGGGTCGTGCCGCATCAGTTTCAGCATGGCATGGTCGGCGGTCAGCAGCTTCTCCGCGAGCCGCTCCAGCCAGGATTCCCCGTACCTGAACGAAAGGGGCACGAACCACAACATCCAGTCCAGCCGCAGATGATAGGGCGCCACCTGCCGTGGCCGCCGGTGTGGATTGCCGGGTTTGCCTTTGAATTCGTACTCACTCCACGCCGTCGCGGGGGTCAGCTCGACATCATCCGTGCCTTCGAAGACGATCTCGTGCCGGATCCTGCTGATGGAACCGAAAGCGCCGTAAGTGTTGACCAGATGCAGCCGGTCGAAGCTGTAGTTCATCAGTTGCCCGCGCGACACCAGGTTCCGCGCCGGACGGTAGCTCAGCGCCAGCACCAGCGCCGCCACTACGAGCACCACGATGCGGTACCACCGAGGCGGTTCCGTCAAATCCGGCCGGGAAAACGCCATGATGTGACTGTCCAAAGCAGACACGGCGATGGTGATGGTCAACAGGTTGAGCCACGAGAAGTTCCCGCTCACGATGAGCCACAGCTGGGTCACGATCATGATCGCCGCCGCGATGCCGGCGACGGGTTGCGGCGCGAACAGTGCGAACGGCACAACCAGCTGCGTGAAATGACTCGCCAGCACCTCCACCTTGTGCAGCGGTTTCGGCAGGTGATGGAAGTACCAGCTCAGCGGACCTGGCATTGGCTGCGTCTCATGGTGGTAGTACAAGCACGTCAGGTCCCGCCAGCACCGGTCGCCGCGCAGCTTGATCATGCCTGCGCCGAACTCCACCCGGAACAGCAGCCACAGCAACAACCACAGCACCGGCACCGGCGGCGCCATCCCGGCCGGGCCGAGGAAGATCGCGAGAAAACCGGTCTCCAGCAGCAACGACTCCCAGCCGAATGAGTACCAGATCTGCCCCACGTTCACGATCGACTGGTACAGCACCCACGGCAATGCCCACACCAGGAGCGAAACCCACACCGGCGCCGAGTCGGACACCCCGGCCACGAGAGCCGCCGACACCACCGCGCCCGCTCCGGCGACCACCGCGAAAAACCTGTCCGAGTAGTGCCACCGGAACACACTCGGCGCGCGACGAAACGGTACCCGCGCCACGAACTTCGGAATCGGCAACAATCCCCTCGTGCCGAGGAGCGCGCGGAACTGGTTGAGTGCCACCAGAAACGCGATCAGATAGACGGCCGCCAGCATCCGCTGGAAGACCAGTCTGGATGCCCAGTAATCAGGGTCGCTGAACCAATCCCATCCCACGGCGGTCTCCTCGAGGCGATGTCGCCCAAAGGATAGTGGCCCCGGCCGCCAAGGGCAGCACTCAACGAGCCAGCGTCGCGGCCTCCCGGGCCAGCGCGGTGACACGGTCAAAGTCCTTGGCCACCAACGCATCCTTCGGCGTCAGCCAGCTGCCGCCTACACAGCCCACAGTGGACAGTGCCAGGTACGACGGCGCGCTCTGCGCGCTGATCCCGCCGGTCGGGCAGAACCGCAACTGCGGCAACGGATCGGCGAGCGCCTTGAGATAGGCCAGCCCGCCGCTCGGCTCGGCCGGGAAGAACTTCAATGCGGTGAGGCCCTGCTCGGCCAGGCGCATTGCCTCCGACACCGTCCCCGCGCCGGGCAGGAACGGCAGACCCGAGCCGAACGCAGCCTCCAGCACGCGTTCCGTGCTGCCCGGCGTCACCAGGAACTTCGCCCCCGCGTCCGTCGCCTGCTTGGCCTGCTCCGGTGTGGTGACGGTACCGGCACCGAGCACGATCTCCGGAACCTCGGAGGCCACCCGCGCGATTGCGGCGAGCGCAACGGGGGTGCGCAGGGTCAGCTCGATCACCCGGATCCCGCCCGCTAGAAGAGCCTGCGCGACCGGCACCGCGTCCGCGACGTCATCCAGCACCACGACCGGCATCACCGGGGACAAGGCCAGCAGCTCGTGTCCGTTGATCACCGCAAACCTCCTCGCGCGTCCATTGTAGACGCCTGTAGCCTCGCTGGAACGCGAAGTGATCGGGCGTCATCGGACCGAAAACACCGGCGCCCTGGTCCGCGGGACCCACCGCGCGCCGCAGCGCGGTGAACAGCTCCCGTCCGGTTCCCGTCCACGAAGCCTCGTCCGGCGCCGAATCCCGGATCGGCCGTGACGCAAGCTCCCGCGCATCGACCAGAATATCGAGCTGGCCCGCCGCGGCATCGAGCACGATCTCGTCGCCGTCCTCGACCCGGCTCAGCGGGCCACTCGCCGCAGCTTCCGGGGTCAGCTGAATCGCCGACGGCACCTTCCCGGACGCGCCCGACATCCGGCCGTCCGTGATCAGCGCGACCCGGTGCCCGCGGTCCATCAGCGCGCCGAGCGCCGGCGTCAACCCGTGCAGCTCGGGCATCCCGTTCGCCCGCGGACCCTGGTTGCGGATCACGACGGCGACGTCACGGTCGAGCTCACCGGCCTGGAACGCCTCGGAAAACGCTTGCTGAGACGTGAAGACCCGCGCGGGTGCCCGTACGACCCGATGCTCTGGCGCCACCGCCGAAACTTTGATCACCGCACGGCCCAGGTTCCCCCTGAGCATCCGCAACCCGCCGTCCGCCGCGAACGGAGCCGAAACCGGGCGCAGCACCGCAGGGTCCAGGCTCTGCCTCGGAGCCTCGCGCCACGTCAGCTCGCCGTCGAGCAATACCGGTTCCGCGCGGTAGCGATGCAGCCCGACGCCCGCGACCGTGCGGACGTTCTCGTGCAGCAGCCCCGCGTCCAGCAACGTGCCGACCAGGAACGGCACCCCGCCTGCCGCGTGGAAGTGGTTGATGTCAGCCTTGCCGTTCGGGTACACGTTCGCCAGCAGCGGCACCGCCGACGACAGGTCCGCGAAATCGTCCCAGGTCAGCTCGATCCCCGCGGCGGCCGCGATCGCGACCAGATGCATGGTGTGGTTCGTCGATCCACCCGTGGCCAGCAGCGCGACCACGCCGTTGACCACCGAACGCTCGCTGACGACCTCCGCCAGCGGCGTGTATTCCTTGTGCGCCAACGCCACCATGCGCCGTCCGGCCTCTTCGGTCAGCGCCCGCCGCAGCGGCGTGCCCGGCGGTACGAAGCTCGCCCCGGGCAGGTGCAGGCCCATCACCTCGACGACGAGCTGGTTCGAGTTCGCGGTGCCGTAGAACGTGCAGGTCCCGGCGGAGTGATACGACGCGGATTCGGCTTCGAGCAGAGCCTCACGGGTGGTGCGACCTTCGGCGAACAGTTGCCGTACGCGCGCCTTTTCCTTGTTCGGCAAGCCCGAGGCCATCGGCCCTGCCGGCACCAGGATCGCCGGCAGGTGGCCGAAAGCGAGTGCGCCGATCAGCAGTCCGGGCACGATCTTGTCGCACACGCCGAGCAGCAGCGCACCGTCGAACATCTCGTGCGACAAGGCGATCCCGGTGGCCATCGCGATGACCTCGCGGCTGAACAGAGACAGCTCCATCCCGGAACGACCCTGCGTGATGCCGTCGCACATCGCGGGCACACCACCGGCGAACTGCGCGACACCACCGGCGGACCGCACCGCGTCCTTGATCCACTCCGGGTACTCGTGCAGCGGTTGGTGTGCCGAAAGCAGGTCGTTGTACGCCGAGACGATCGCGACCGCGGGTTTTCGCAGGCCACGGATCGCGAGCCGGTCGCTGCCGTGGCACGCGGCGAAGCCATGGGCGAGGTTGCTGCAGGCCATTCCCGCGCGCACCGGGCCTTCCGTGTGCGCCGCGGCGACTCGCTCCAGGTACGCGCGGCGCGTGGCGGCGCTGCGCTCGATGATGCGGTGGGTGACCTCTTCGACGCTCGGGTGCATGGGTGCAGATGACACGGCTACCGCCTCGGTTCAGGAGTGGGTTTCGACGGCCGCATTGACGTCGCGAAGGCGTGACAGTTGCCACACTAATCAGAGATCCGGTCGGATCAAAATCGATTAAGAGTATCGATCAAGGTGATGTCGATCACCACGACCCGTGGTCGTGTGCTACTTGTCACATTGCAACCATAGCGGCAGAGTTCTAGTGACGGCTCCGCCGCCGGAATGACTCGGAGGTAAGCGATGTCCACCACCGAAATTGCGGAACTTCGCCGGACGATCGGGCAGCTGCGGCAGTGCCTCGGCGCGCTGCGGTCCCGCTACGGTGACGCCGCTGCCGTGCGCCGGCTGGCCAACGACGTGGAGCGGCTCGACATCGACGCATGCGAGCTCGACAGCCCGATCCCGGCCCAGCCAAAACGGATCGACCCCGCGCAGGTGGTCAAGATCCCGGACGGCCCGTACGACCCCTCGCTATGGCACGGGGCCGACGATGAAGGCATCGGCGGCTACCACCGGTGAGCGCACCCGCTGACAGCGCGGTCAGCGGCGGCGTGCGGGCCCCGCGGCGGGCCCGCATCGCCGCGCGCACGCTGCGCACCGACCGTTGGTGGCTCTCGCCGCTGCTCACCACGCTGGGCCTGGCCACGTTCGTCATCTACGCGACGATCCGCGCCTTCGTGCGGACCGCCTACTGGGTGCCGGAATACCATTATCTGACGCCGTTCTATTCGCCGTGCGTCTCCACTTCCTGCCTGCCCGGTTCAAGTCATCTAGGACACTGGTTCGGCGATTTTCCCAGCTGGATCCCTTTGGGCGCGCTGGTTTTGCCGTTCCTGCTCGGTTTCCGGCTGACCTGTTACTACTACCGGAAAGCCTATTACCGTTCGGTGTATTTCTCCCCGCCCGCGTGCGCTGTCGCGGAACCGCACGGGAAATACACCGGGGAAACCCGGCTACCGCTGATCGTGCAGAACGTGCACCGCTATTTCTTCTACGTCGCGATGATCGTGTCGGTGCTCAACACCTACGACGCCGTGGTCGCCTTCCACGGCAGCGGTGGCGGTTTCGGTTTCGGGCTGGGCAACATCATCATCGTGGGGAACGTCGTGCTGCTGTGGGCGTACACGATTTCCTGCCATTCGTGCCGGCACATCGCCGGTGGCCGGCTTAAACACTTTTCCCGGCATCCGGTGCGGTACTGGATGTGGACGCAGGTTTCCAAGCTCAACACCCGGCACATGCAATTGGCCTGGACCACGCTCGGCACCCTCGTGCTCACCGACCTGTACGTGATGCTCGTTGCCAGCGGTGTCTTCGCCGATCCCCGTTTCGTGAACTGAAGGTGGCTCCATGACAGAGGTCGAACGGCTCGACTACGACGTGGTGGTGATCGGCGCCGGTGGTGCCGGTTTGCGAGCCGTCATCGAGGCCCGGCAACGTGGGCTGTCGGTCGCGGTGGTGTGCAAGTCCTTGTTCGGTAAGGCACATACCGTCATGGCGGAGGGCGGTTGCGCCGCCTCGATGGGAAACGCCAACGAACGCGACAACTGGCAGGTGCACTTCCGCGACACCATGCGCGGCGGCAAGTTCCTCAACAACTGGCGGATGGCCGAGCTGCACGCCAAAGAGGCGCCGGATCGCGTGTGGGAGCTGGAAACGTACGGCGCGCTCTTCGATCGCACCCCGGATGGGCGCATCAGCCAGCGCAATTTCGGCGGGCACACCTATCCGCGGCTGGCGCACGTCGGTGACCGCACCGGGCTCGAGCTGATCCGCACGATGCAGCAGAAAATCGTTTCGCTGCAACAGGAAGACAAGGAAAAGTTCGGGGATTACGAGGCCAAGCTCAAGGTCTTCGCCGAGTGCACCATCACCGAGCTGCTCACGGACGAGGGCCGGATCGCCGGCGCGTTCGGGTACTGGCGCGAGAGCGGGCGCTTCATCCTGTTCCAGGCGCCCGCGGTGGTGCTGGCCACCGGCGGGATCGGCAAGTCGTTCAAGGTCACCTCGAATTCCTGGGAGTACACCGGGGACGGGCACGCGCTCGCGCTGCGGGCGGGCGCGACGCTGATCAACATGGAGTTCGTCCAGTTCCACCCGACCGGCATGGTCTGGCCGCCGAGTGTGAAGGGCATCCTCGTCACCGAAGGTGTGCGTGGCGATGGCGGAGTGCTCAAGAACTCCGACGGCAAGCGGTTCATGTTCGAGTACGTGCCCGACGTGTTCAAGGGCCAGTACGCCGACAGCGAGGACGAGGCCGACCGCTGGTACACCGACCAGGAGAACAACCGGCGCACCCCGGACCTGTTGCCCCGTGACGAGGTCGCGCGCGCCATCAACTCGGAAGTCAAGGCGGGCCGCGGTTCCCCGCACGGCGGCGTGCTCCTCGACATCGCCAGCCGCCTCACGCCCGAGGAGATCAAGAAGCGGCTCCCCTCGATGTACCACCAGTTCAAGGAACTGGCCGATGTGGACATCACGGCCGAGCCGATGGAGGTCGGGCCCACCTGTCACTACGTCATGGGTGGTATCGAGGTCGATCCGGACACGGCGTCCTCGACGGTGCCGGGCCTGTTCGCGGCCGGTGAGTGCTCCGGCGGGATGCACGGTTCGAACCGGCTGGGCGGGAACTCGCTGTCGGATCTGCTGGTGTTCGGCCGCCGGGCCGGTCTGGGTGCGGCGTCCTATGTGGAATCTCTCGAGGCGAAGCCGCTGGTGTTGCAGTCCGATGTGGACAAAGCGGCACGTGCCGCGGTGGCGCCGTTCGACCCGCCGGCCCAAGGCGTCGAGGAGAACCCGTACACGCTGCACAACGAGCTGCAGCAGACGATGAACGACCTGGTCGGCATCATCCGCAAGGCCGAGGAGATCGAGCGGGCGCTGGTCAAGCTCGAAGAGCTCAAATCGCGCGTCGGTAATGTGCTGGTGGAAGGCCACCGCCAGTTCAACCCCGGCTGGCATCTCGCGCTGGACCTGCGAAATATGCTGCTGGTCAGCGAATGCGTGGCACGGGCGGCGTTGCAGCGCACGGAAAGCCGGGGTGGTCACACCCGAGACGACCATCCGCAGATGGATTCCTTGTGGCGCAACAGACTTCTCGTTTGCTCGGTATCCGGTGACGGGGTGGCCGTCACGCCGAAGGAGCAGGAACCGATGCGCGATGACCTGCTGCGGTTGTTCGAGCTCGACGAGCTGGAGAAGTACTACACCGAGCCGGAACTGGCCGATCATCCCGGGAGGAACGCATGACGTACAAGGCGAGCTTCCGGGTGTGGCGCGGTGATGCCGACGCCGGCGAGTTGCGTGACTTCACGGTCGAGGTGAACGACGGCGAGGTGGTGCTGGACATCATCCACCGGCTGCAGGCGACCCAGGCACCGGATCTGGCGGTGCGGTGGAACTGCAAGGCGGGCAAGTGCGGGTCGTGCTCGGCGGAGGTCAACGGGCGGCCGCGGCTGCTGTGCATGACCCGGATGTCGGTGTTCGACGAGGACGAGGTCATCACCGTGACCCCGATGCGCACGTTCCCGGTGATCCGTGACCTCGTGACCGATGTGTCGTTCAACTACACCAAGGCGCGCGAGATCCCGTCGTTCACGCCGCCGCCGGAGCTGAAGCCTGGCGAATACCGGATGAAGCAGGTTGACGTCGAGCGCTCGCAGGAATTCCGCAAGTGCATCGAATGCTTCCTGTGCCAGAACACCTGTCACGTCGTGCGGGACCACGAGGACAACAAGGAGCACTTCGCGGGACCGCGCTATCTCATGAGGATCGCCGAGTTGGAGATGCATCCGCTCGATGTGGCCGATCGCCGGGAGGCGGCGCAGGAAGAGCACGGTCTCGGCTACTGCAATATCACCAAGTGCTGCACCGAGGTCTGCCCGGAGGGCATCCACATCACCGACAACGCGCTGATCCCGATGAAGGAGCGCGTCGCGGACCGCAAGTACGACCCGATCGTCTGGCTCGGCACGAACCTGTTTCGCCGCAACAAGAAGTAGCTAGGTGGGCAGCTCGCCGAGCCAGGTCAGCAGATCGGTGGGGTTGTTGGTGACGCCGTCGGCGCCCAGCGTCTTCGCCTGCGACAGCCGGGCGGGAGTGACGTGTCCGGTGTAGAAGAACGCCGGACCGTCGTAGAGATGTTGGTCCCGCAGGTACCGCAGATCCGTGAAGCCCGCGTGGGAATCGTCGTAGCGCTGGATGTCCGAGATCAGCGCGTTCGGCCGCAACCGGGGGAGGAGTGCGATCGCCTCCTCGCGGTTGGTCGCCGTGTCGACTCGCGCGCCCCGCAACCGGAATTCCTCGATCAGGTGGCGGTTTCCGTCGGGCACGTCGTCGATCCACAGCACGCGCAGCCCCGCGAACGTGTCGGTCCGCCGCGATTGGTCGCCGAGCGGGAAGTCCGGATAGGAATCCTCGACGAGCGGCTGGGGCAGGCGCAGGGCGTTCGGCGGGATGCTGCGGAACAGGGCGACGAATTCCTTGTCCCTGGCGAGTTCCGGGAAGTTCACCGGAAGCTCTTTCGTCACTTCCTCGAGGGACTGGCTCACCTCCGCCTTGGACGCGTTCGCCGCGGGCGGCCGAACCCCGGTGGCGGTGAACAACCGTTCCCGTGCCACGGGATCCGGCTCGGCACCTTGCCGCACCGATTCGCGGAAGTCCTGGTAGTCAAGGAACCGGGTCGCCATGTCACCCTCGGATGTGTGGATGATCATCGTGTAGAACTCCGGATAGAAATGCCGGAGCAGGATGATCTTCACGAGGTTTTCCGCGCTCAGCTCGTCGCCGGTCCGGCCGAGGCGGTGCTCGACCACGAAACTGTTGATCAGTCGCTTGATCCGGCGCGGGTTGCGGTCCGTGCGCTCGATGAGCAGCGTCTTCATCGACTCGTCGAACAGGTGCGCCGTCCCGGACTGTCGTACATAACCATTTACCAGGTTCCGCACCAGCGCGGGGCTCGGCGCCGGGATCGGGTAGCTGACCTGGATGATCTTTTCCAGGTACCGCACGCCTTCACCGGCCCGGTCGTGGCCGACGGCCCGCCACAGCACGGCCTGATCGCACGCGAGTACGAACACGATGCCCGGCACGTCCAGGTACAGCTTGATCGTCTCGCACACCTCGAAGATCCGCTCGTCCGAGCAGCGGTCGAGATCATCGACGAACACGACCAGCAGCCGTTGCCCGGTGGCCTGCCCGCCCTTGGCCAGCCACGCCTTGGCCATGTCCCGGACGACGGCCTTGATCTCGTTGCGGGACTTCGCATTCACGGCCAGCGCCCGCCACATGGCGTCCACCACCTGGCCGATACCGAAGAAGCTCGACGCCAGGAGAGAAAGCGCTTTCGCCGCGCCGACAACATGCGTCTTGCGCAGCGTGCCGCGCACGACCCGGCGCAGCACGTTGCGATCGAAGCTGAGCAGTACCGACTTGATGAGCCCTTCGACGGCATCCGCGCGCTCGGACGTCCACGCGTTGAACCAGACCGTGCTGACCGCGTGATCTTTCGCCAGTGCGGCGTCGAGCCTGCGCAGCAGGCTGCTCTTGCCCATGCCCCAGCCCGCGTCGATCGCCACGGTGAACGGCGCCGCGCCACGGGAAGCGAGAATCAGCTCAGCGAGGTTCCCGGCGGTGACCGTCGACTCCAGCAGATCCTCGTTGCCGCCCTCGCCGACGGGCGAGTCGTTCAGCACGGCGAAGCCCGGCTTCGGCGTATCGGTGAGCGTGAAGCCGTCCTCGTCGAAACCC
Organism: Amycolatopsis pithecellobii; assembly: GCF_009707865.1. GTDB lineage: Bacteria > Actinomycetota > Actinomycetes > Mycobacteriales > Pseudonocardiaceae > Amycolatopsis_E > Amycolatopsis_E pithecellobii. The sequence goes on along the minus strand of NZ_WMBA01000006.1, from coordinate 97,741 downwards.
GTCACGCCAGGTGTTATACCGCAAACCCCGCGGCAGATCAGGCGTGCACAAGCGCGTCGACCGCGGCCGGTGCGAGCATCTCGTCCGCGACCAGCCCGGTGAGTCCGGCCAGGGTGGTGTTGACGCCGAGCCGGCACGCCTCCACGCTCACCCCCTCCAGCGCGCTGGTGTGCGCGTTCGCGAGCACCCCCTCGTGGAGGCCGTCGAGAAACGGCGGCAGCACCCCGATTGCGCCGCCGACCCGGAGGTACCGTGGGTTGACGATGGTGACGACGGTCGCGAGCACCGTGCCCACGAGCCGCCCCGCGGCCGCGGTCACCCGGACCGCTTCGGCATCACCGGACCGCACCCGGCGCACCACGCCCTCGGCCGTGCGCACCCCGGTCGGCCGCAGCTGCCGGATCACCGCCTGACCACTCGCGATCGCCGAGACACAGCCCCGCCGTCCACAATCACAACGCTGTTCGTGCCCCTCGATCCGGATGTGCCCTATCTCGCCCGCCGACGCCGTCTCGCCACGATGCGTTCGTCCGGAAATCACCAGCCCGGCGCCGATCCCGGTACCGACCTTCACGCCGACCAGCGCCGCGTCCGGGCGGCCGAGGTCGCAGTAGGCGCCGAAGGCCAGCGCGTTCGCGTCGTTTTCCAGGAACACCGGCACCGACAGGGCATCGGCGAACCGCTCGCGCAACGCCACGCCCGACCATTCCGGCATGGTCCGCGGTGCGATCGTGGTGCCTCCGGCGTGGTCGATCTGCCCTGGCACGCTCAACCCCACCGCGCACAGGCTGTCCCCGCGTTCGGTCCGGCGGAGCAGTTCACGCCCGGTGGTCAGCAGGTAGGACAGCGTTTCCCCGGGCAGGTGCCCGCCGGGTAGGGGCCGGTGAACCTGCCCGAACACGGTGCCCCGCAAATCGGTTACCGCGATGGTGGCGTGCCGTTGCCCGATATCGGCGACCAGCGCGGTGCGGCCCACGTCGTTGGCCGCGAGCATCTGTGCGGGCCTGCCGCCGCCGGACGCCCGCAACCCGGTCTGCCGGATCAGCTGAAACCGTTGCAGGACTTCGAGTCTTTCCACCATCGTCGGCCGCGACAGGCCGACGCGGTCCTGCAGCTCCTGGCGAGTGAGTGGACCCTCGGCGCGAAGCACGGCAAGGATGTGCCCAGCCGATGTGGGCGGGCCGACAGCACGTGGTGGCACGTTTGACAGTGCTCCCCGGGTAGACTTATGTTCAGGTTCCTGACAGAAGTCTAACCCGGCCCCGGGCTGGTGGTGGAGGCGAAAAAGTGACGGTCGACGTCACCAATGCGACCGACGGCCCCGCGGGTGGCAGACGCCGGGTCCGTTACCCGGAGCCGGCACTGGCGGCGAGGGCGGCCAGGGTGTTGCGGGACAACGACACAGGAGCCGTCATCACCGCGGCGCCGCGGCTGTATCCGCACATGTGGAGCTGGGACGCGGCTTTCATCTCGATCGGGCTCGCCCGTCTCGACGTGCAGCGCGCCATCGCGGAACTCGACACGTTGTTCGCCGCGCAGTGGCGCAACGGCATGGTGCCGCACATCGTGTTCACCGAGAACGACGCCTACTTTCCCGGCCCGGACCGCTGGGGCACCGACGAGGCGCTCGACGGCCCGCGGCATGTGCGCACGTCCGGCATCTGCCAGCCGCCGGTGCACGCGATCGCGGTGCGCCGGGTACTCGACATCGCCCGCCGCTCCGGGCCGGACGACCGGATCGACGCGGAACGGTTCGCGCGCCGCATCTGGCCCAAGCTTTATGCGTGGCACCGCTGGCTGGTCGAGTACCGCACGCCGGGCTCGAGCGGGCTCGTCGCCATCGTGCACGGGTGGGAGTCCGGAATGGACAATTCCCCGCGCTGGGACGTGCCCTACGACGGTGTCCACCCCGGTGCCGCGCTGCCCCCCTACGTGCGCAAGGACCTGCGGAACGTCGGTGACCCCGGCGAGCGGCCGACCGACCGCGAGTACGACCGGTACCTCTGGCTGATCGAGGAGATGCGCCGCGCCGGCTACGACCAGCGCAAGATCGTGGCGAACTCGAGCTTCCTGGTCGGAGACGTGTTCATCACCGCGCTGTTCGCGATGTCCTGTGACGTGCTGATCGAACTGGGTGAGGAGTTCGGGCAGGACACCGACGAGCTCCACGACCTTGCCGATTGGGCGGCCAAGGCCCGCGACGCCGTCGCGGCCAGCTGCCACTCGGTCTCGGGGATGGCGCGCGACCGTGACCTGCGCACCAACCGCTGGCTCGACACTCAGACCATCGCCGGATTCTCACCACTGCTGTGCGGTGGCGCCCCGGACGACGTGCAACTTCGCCTACTGTCGCTTTTGGACAGTGATCGTTGGAGCGGTCACCCGGACCTGCTCGCGCCGGTACCACCATCGGTTTCGCCGATGCGGCCGGGATTCAACCCGCGACAGTACTGGCGCGGTCCACAATGGCCGGTCATTGTCTGGCTGTTCACCTGGGCCTTCGAACGACGTGGCTGGCACGAGCGAGCGCGTCACCTGCGCGACGGCGGAATCCGGCTCACCGAAGACGGCTCGTTCGGCGAATACTTCCAGCCCTTCACCGGAGAACCGCTCGGCAGCACCGAGCAATCCTGGACCGCCGCCGTCGTCCTGGACTGGCTCTGCGAGGACTGACCACGAAAACGGCCGGCCTCGAACTGCGAGACCGGCCGTTTTTTCGCGCTGTTCTACAGGACCCCTGCCTCCAAGGGTTCGGCCTCGGCCGGTTTGGCGGCCACCGCCTTCTTGCTGCGGCGGTTGCGCTTTTCCAGATAAGTCGCGAGCGCCGTCAGCAGCAGGCACAACGCGATGTAGATCGCCGCGACCACGATCGTCGACGGCACGATCGGGCGGCCGAACGCGCCCTGCGAGCCGATGTAGCGCGCGTAGTACAGCAGCTCCGGGTAGGTGACCAGGAAGCCGAGCGCGGTGTCCTTCAACAGCACGACGAGCTGGCTGATGATCGTCGGCAGCATGGCCCGCACCGCCTGCGGGATCAGCACGAAGAACATCACCTGGGTTTTGCGCATGCCCAGCGCATACGCGGCTTCCCGCTGGCCCTTGGGCAGCGACTGGATTCCGGCGCGGAAGACCTCCGCCAGCACCGACCCGTTGTACAGCGTCAGCCCGAGCACCACCGCGAGGAACGGGGTCATCGGGATCCCCGCCGCGGGCAACCCGTAGTAGAACAGGAACATCAGGACCAGCAACGGGATCGCACGGAAGAACTCGACGATCGTCACCGAGATCCCGCGCACCCAGGCGTGATCGGAAAGCCGTCCCGCGGCGAAGATCGCACCGAAGATCAGCGCCAGCACAGCACCGAGGGCGAACGCCTTCAACGTCGCCAGCACAGCGTTCGCCAGGTCGGTCTGCACCTGGCTGTACTGGAGCCACTCCCACTTGCGGGCGCTGAACTGCCCGCTGTCGTAGAAGCGGTAGACGATGTACGCGAGGATGGCCACCACGACCACGACACCGAACGCGGCAAACCCGCGGTAACGAAGCCGGGCCCGTGGACCGGGAATATCGAAAAGGACGTTGCTCATCGGGCCACGCTCCACCGCTTCTCGAGGGTCCGCTGCACGAACGACAGGATGGCGACCAGGATGATGAAGCCGAGCGCCACCCACAGCAGACCGACCAGCTGGTTCTCACCGCGTTCCGACAGGTACTGCCGGACCGCACCGGCCTCGGCGACCGAGAATCCGGCGGCGATCGTGGTGTTCTTCAGCAAGGCGATCAGCATGCTCATCAGCGGCGGCACCACGGACCGGACCGCCTGTGGCAGCACGATCTGACCGAGCACCTGAGTGAAGGTGAGGCCCAGCGCACGGGCGGCCTCGGCCTGACCGACCGGCACCGTGTTGATCCCCGAGCGCACGACCTCACAGATGAACGCCGAGGTGTAGAGCGTCAGCGCCACGACCGCGGCGGTGAAGTAGCTGAGCTCGAGAATCTGCAGCAGCGGGTAGGCGAAGACGAGGAACACGAATACGAGCGTCAGCGGCGTGTTGCGCAGCAACGTCACGTACGTGGTGCCGACCGCGCGGAACACCGGCACCGGACTGACCCGCAGCATCGCCAGGAACGTGCCGAAAATCAGGCTCGCGACGGCCGAGAGCAGGAACAGTTCGATCGTGGTGAGAAAGAACGGACCGTACAGGTCCAGGTTGTCGAGGAGTACGTTCATGGAGCCTTCCCCGCGGTAGGGACTGTTTCAACGTGATGTGGGAGCGGTGCCAGTGGCGGTGCGACCGGATGGCGCGGCGCGGGAAAGGCATCGCGGACGGGAAAAGGGGGGCCGGTGGGCGCGGGGTCGCGCCCACCGGCCACAAAGGACTTGCTCAGTACCGCTGGATCGTCGGCTTCGTCGCGGTCGAGCCGGACTTGCCGAGGGTGCTGTCGTAGATCTTCTGCCACGTGCCATCGTCCAGCGAGGCCTGCAGCAGGTCGTCGATCTTGTTGCGCAGCGCCGAGTCGTCCTTGTTCAGGCCGATCCCGTAGGGCTCCTGCGAGAACGGCTTGCCGACCACCTTCAGGGTGTCCGGGTCCTGCGCGGCGAAGCCCTTGAGGATCGCGTCGTCGGTGGTGACGGCGTCGACCTCCTTGGTGGCCAGCTTGTCCACGCACTGCGAGTACTTCTGGAACTCGACGATGTTGCCCGGCTCGGTCAGCTGCTGGTCACGCACCCGCTGGATCGGGGTCGATCCGGTGACCGAGCAGACCTTCTTGCCCTTCAAGGTGTCCTTGCCGGTGATCGAGTTGTCGTCCTTGCGCACCAGCAGGTCCTGGCCGGCCATGAAGTACGGGCCCGCGAAGGAAACCTGCGCCTTGCGCTTGTCGGTGATCGTGTACGTCCCGACGTAGTAGTCGACGTCCCCGTTGGCGATGGCCGCCTCGCGGGCACTCGAGTCGACGACCTTGTAGGTAATCTTGCTTTCGTCGAAGCCGAGGCCAGCCGCGACCATCTTCGCGATCTCGATGTCGAACCCGGCGTACTTGCCGGTGGTCGGGTCCTTGAGACCGAGACCGGGCTGATCGTCCTTGACCCCGATGGTCAGACCGCCCTTGTTCTTGATCTTCGCGAAGGTCGCCGATCCGGCCACGTCCACATTGGACGCCACAGTGTAGCTGGGCGTCGACGCGGCGTTACCGGTATTCCCGGCACCCGACGGCGTGCCCTCCTTGCCGCATGCGGTCAGCGCCAGCGCGCCGACCAGCAGCCCTGCTGCCAGGGTGCGGATTCTCATGGGAACTCCCCTGTCTTGTTTCAAACGGGGCGACGCTCTGGCGCGCCGCGATTTCGGTCAGTGAGTCAAGATCTTGCCGAGGAAATCCTTCGCCCGCTCGGACCGCGGGTTGGTGAAGAACTCGTCGGGCTGGGTGTCCTCGACGATCTCTCCGTCGGACATGAACACCACGCGGTGTGCCGCGCGGCGAGCGAAGCCCATCTCGTGGGTCACCACGAGCATCGTCATGCCTTCCTTGGCCAGGTTGATCATCGTGTCGAGCACCTCCTGGACCATCTCCGGGTCCAGCGCCGAGGTGGGCTCGTCGAAGAGCATCACCTTCGGTTTCATTGCGAGCGCGCGGGCGATCGCCGCGCGCTGCTGCTGGCCACCGGAAAGCTGGGCGGGGTACTTGTCGGCCTGGTTGGCGATGCCGACCCGGTCCAGCAGTTGCATCGCGGTCTTGCGTGCGTCGGCCGAGGACACCTTGCGCACCTTCTGCGGCGCGAGCATCACGTTCTCGACGATGCTCTTGTGCGCGAACAGGTTGAACGACTGGAAAACCATCCCCACGTCGGCACGCAGGGCGGCCAGCGCCTTGCCCTCGGCGGGCAACGGCTCGCCGTCGACCGCGATTTCACCCGAATTGATGGGTTCCAAACGGTTGATGGCGCGGCACAATGTCGACTTACCAGATCCTGACGGGCCGAGCACCACGACGACCTGACCGCGCGGGACCTCGATGTTGATGTCCTTCAACACATGCAGGTCGCCGAAGAACTTGTTCACGCCCGCCGCCTTGATCATCGGCGTCGCTGACGTCGCTGTGGTCATCGATCCCTCCATAACACCCCGGCTCATCCGGGGATCTAACACCGAAGTCGCGACGTCCGCGTTCAAATCGGACTAAACGCAACCTAGGCGTCATCTAGGTACCCGAGGTGCACCTTAACCACGCAAGAAGGACGTGCGTCACATCGGCACACCAGGTAGCATCAAAGTAGCAACGGGGGTACCACTGGGGGTAGCATGCTGGATATGAAGCTGAGCGTGAGTCTGGGCGAGGAAGACGTCGCCTTTCTCGACGAGTACGCAGCACAGACCCAGGCCGGTTCCCGGTCGGCCGTGGTGCAGCGCGCGATCGACCTGCTTCGCGCTTCGCAGCTCGAGACCGATTACGAGGCTGCCTGGGAGGAATGGGAGGTCGATCGCGACGTGTGGGACGTCGTGACCGGTGACGGCCTGGCCCGCTGATGCGGCGTGCCGAGATCCGGCTGGTCGATCTGGATCCGGTTCGTGGCGCCGAGTCCAGCAAGACGCGCCCGGCGGTGATCGTGAGCAATGACGGGGCCAATGCGGTGGCCACCAGGTTGGGACGCGGTGTGGTGACGGTCGTGCCCGTCACGTCGAACGTCTCGCGGGTGTATCCGTTCCAGGTCCTTCTGCCCGCGAAGGAATGCGGGTTGAAGGTGGACTCGAAGGCACAGGCCGAGCAGGTCCGGTCGGTATCGGTGGAGCGGATCGGCCGCAAGGCCGGCCACCTGCCCGCGTCGGTGATGGCGAAGCTGGACGAGGCCCTGCGTGTGCATCTGGGTCTGTGAACGGCGGAACGGGCCAGGTTTACCCTGGTAGTCGATGACTACGGCAGAGGTCGGCAAAACCTACCAAATCCGCACGTTCGGCTGTCAGATGAACGTGCACGACTCCGAGCGCCTTGCCGGGCAGCTGGAGGAAGCGGGCTACGTGCCGGCCCCCGAGGGCGGCGCGCCGGACCTCGTCGTCTTCAACACGTGCGCGGTGCGGGAGAACGCGGACAACAAGCTCTACGGCACGCTCGGGCACCTGCGTCCGGCGAAGGACGCGAACCCGGACATGCAGATCGCGGTCGGTGGCTGCCTCGCGCAGAAGGACCGTGGTGAAATCGTCAAACGCGCGCCCTGGGTCGACGTCGTGTTCGGCACGCACAACCTCGGGTCGCTGCCGGTGCTGCTCGAACGCGCCCGGCACAACGCCGAGGCTGAGGTGGAGATCCTCGAATCGCTGGAGACGTTCCCCTCGACGCTGCCCGCCCGCCGCGATTCGGCCTACTCGGGCTGGGTGTCGATTTCGGTGGGCTGCAACAACACCTGCACGTTCTGCATCGTTCCTTCGTTGCGGGGTAAGGAACGCGACCGCCGTCCGGGTGAGGTGCTCGCCGAAGTGGAGGCGCTCGTCGCCGAGGGCGTGCTCGAGGTGACGCTGCTCGGTCAGAACGTCAACTCCTACGGCGTCGAGTTCGGTGACCGGCAGGCGTTCTCGAAACTGTTGCGCGCCACCGGAAGCATCGACGGTCTCGAGCGCGTCCGGTTCACCTCGCCGCATCCGGCCGCGTTCACCGACGACGTGATCGACGCGATGGCCGAGACGCCGAACGTGTGCCACCAGCTGCACATGCCGTTGCAGTCCGGTTCGGACCGGATCCTCAAGGAGATGCGGCGGTCCTACCGGTCGAGCCGCTATCTGTCCATTTTGGACAAGGTGCGGGCGGTGATGCCGGATGCGGCGATCACCACGGACATCATCGTCGGCTTCCCCGGCGAGACCGAAGAGGACTTCGAGGCGACGCTCGATGTCGTGCGGCAGGCCCGGTTCTCCAGCGCTTTCACGTTCCAGTACTCGAAGCGGCCGGGCACGCCGGCCGCGGACATGCCGGGTCAGCTGCCGAAGCAGGTCGTGCAGGAGCGCTACGACCGGCTGGTCGAGTTGCAGAACGACATCGCGTGGCAGGAGAACAAGAAGCTCGTGGGGCACAAGGTGGAGCTGCTTGTCGCGACGGGCGAGGGTCGTAAGGACGCCGAGACGCACCGGATGAGCGGCCGTGCCCGCGACGGCAGGCTGGTGCACTTCACGCCGACCGGACCCGCCGTGGATCGCGACGTGCGACCTGGGGACGTGGTGGAGACCGTGATCACCTACGGCGCGCCACACCATCTGGTGGCGGACGGGGACGTGCTGACCCACCGGCGGACGCGGGCGGGTGACAACGTGGCGGCCGGGCTGCGACCGAAAACCGACGGGGTCAGCCTTGGCCTGCCGTCGTTCGGTGCGCCCGCGGCGGTGACGGGTGGTTGCTCATGAGCGACAACGATGTGCGGCGGCTTGCCGAGGACGTCGACGCGATCGGCGCCAAGGTTTCCCGCACGGTGGAACTGGGGCGGCGGGGATTCATCATCTCGGTGCTGGTGTTCGTGTTGCTCGTGGGGCAGCTGCTGCCGTGGGTGGGCGACCATGTCGGCTGGCAGGTGCTGTTCGGTGACGGCGGGGCGATCCCGCAGCTGTTCGCCATCACCTCGACGGGGATCGGAGTGCTGTGCTCCGTGCTCACGCTGGCCACCCGGCGCTGGTGGCTGACGTGGGTCTGCGCCATGGGCGGCTGGTTCTCCTCGGTCGACGGCCTGCTCGCGGTCTGGTCGCAACAGTCCTCGGGCGCGAACGGCGCCGCCGGCAACGGCCCGGGTATCGGCATGATCATCGCACTGGCGGCGATCATCCTGCTGGCCGCCAACTGGATGCGCACAGCCTTCTCTCGCACCTGACGCGGTTCGATGTTTCCGGTTTCCTGACCCGGTTTGCCCGATCCCGCCGGGGCCCCGATAGGTGACCGCGTATCGGCGCCGCTTCCTCCAGGACCCGCGACTCACCGGCCGGCGACGCGGCGTTGCCCAGCCGACATCGACTCCGCCCTCGCGCGGGTCCGGCCTGCTGGCGGCTCACCGACCGGCTATCCCCGGCGCTGCTTCGATGGGAGCGGACTCACGGGTTGGTGACGCGGCGTTGCCCAGCCGGCGCCCACCCGGGCCGCAGCGCGGGTCCGCCGACTCGCGATTCACCGACCGGCACCCTTCGGCTCTGGCTCCGAACGGCCGCGGACTCACGGATCAGCGACGCCGCCTTGCCCAGCCGGTCCCGCTCCACCGCAGCGCAGGTCCGGCCTACTCGCGATTCACCGACCGGCTACCCCCGGCGCTGCTTCGATGGGAGCGGACTCACGGGTCGGTGACGCGGCGTTGCCCAGCCGGCGCCCGCCCGGGCCGCAGCGCGGGTCCGCCGACTCGCGGCTCACCGACCGGCAGCCCCGGCTGTGGCTCCGAACGGCCGCGGACTCACCGATCGGCGACGGCGCGTTCCGCGGCTTCCATCCACTCACGCCACTGTGCGGCCTGCTCATCCGCCTTCTTCGCGCGCCGCTCGTCACCCGCGGCGCGGGCCTTCTCCGCCTGCGCCTCGAACTGGTGCACCCGCTCGCGGAACTGGTCCACACGCGCCTGCGCCTCCGGGTCGGTGCGCCGCCACCGGCTGTCCTCGACCTCCCGGATCCGGTCCGACACCGTCTTGAGCCGCCCGTCGAGCTCGCGGATCCGCTCCCGCGGCACCTTGCCGATCTCGTCCCACTGCTCCTGGATCCGCCGCAGCTGTGCCTTCGCCGCGTCCAGGTTCGCCGCCGGGTCGATTTTCTCGGCCTCGGTCAGGAGCTCCTCCTTGCGCGTGGCGTTCGCCGCGAACTCGGCATCACGTTCGGAGTACACCGCCGACCGGCGGGCGAAGAACTTGTCCTGTGCCGCCCGGAATCGTTGCCACAGCGCGTCGTCGGTCTCCTTCGGCGCGCGGCCGGCTGCCTTCCACTCGGCCATCAGCTCCTTGTACCGCCCCGCCGTAGGACCCCAGTCCGATGAGTCGACCAGCGACTCCGCCTCCGCGATCAGCTCCTCCTTGCGGCCCTTCGCGGCGGCGCGCTGCTTGTCCAGCTCGGCGAAATGCGACCCGCGACGGCGGTTGAACGCCTCCCGCGCCTTGGAGAACCGTTTCCACAGCTCGTCGTCGGTCTTGCGGTCGACACCCTTGACCGTTTTCCACTCGTCGAGGATCGCCCGCAACCGGTCCCCGGCAGCCTTCCACTGGGTGGATTCCGCGGCGATCTGCTCGGCTTCCTCGGCGAGCGCCTGCTTGCGCCCGATCGCGGCCGACCTGGCCTGCTCGCGCTCCTGCTTCGCGTTCGCCAGCGCACCCTCGGCCTGTTCGACGATCCGGTCGAGCTGGGCACCGAGGGCCGCGAGGTCACCGACAACGGCGGCTTCCGGCAGGCTGTCGCGCAGCTGGCTCGCGGTCGCGAGCGCGTGCTTGGGGTCACCGGCGCCCGAGCTCAGCCGTGTCGCGAGCAACTCGACCTCGGTGCGGAGGTCGTCGAACCGGCGCGCGTAGTGCAGCAGGCCCTCCTCCGGCGTGCCTGCCTGCCAGACTCCCACCGTGCGTTCGCCGTCCGAGGTGCGCACGTAGACATTGCCTTCGTCGTCCACCCGGCCCCACCGCGACGGGTTGGGCTCGGCCGGCGGCACCGGGCGGTCGTGACCGCCAGGCGGGTGCGGCAGCGGCATCTTGTGTGGTGCGGGTACGCCGGGCTGGTTCTCGTCGGCCATCGCAGGCTCCTTATCGCCTGTCAGCCCGCCTGGTGGCGGGCGCCCCACCGGGGTGGGGCCGGGTAGTGCAAGGGGACAACTTCGATCCCCACGCCGCATTCAAGCAGTTCAGCACGGCTTGCGGTACTCGGTGTGGTCGTCGGACGGGTGATTCTATTGTGGCCGCCTGTGGCAACGGTGTGCTCACACCGGCCCGGTAATCTCGACCAGTGTGATCAGGCGTGCCGTCGTGGTACCACAGCCGCCGCTGTTGCTACCACGGCTTTCCCCCGGACCCGACCCGCACCTGGCCACTCTCCGTGACACGTGCGTCGCCGCCGTGTGCAGACTGGGCCCGGTTTGGACGGCTGTCGGCGGGCATGACCACGACGAGGTCATCGGCCCGGATGCCGCCGGGACCTTCCGTGGTTACGGGATCGACGAGCGGGTGGCACTGTCAGCCGGTGCAACGTCGCGTGACCTGCCGCTGCCCGCCCTGATCGCGGGCTGGCTGCGGGAACAGGCGGGTGCGGAGTCGGTTGAGGTGCGGTTGGTGGCCAGCACCTCGAAAGCCGAGGATTGTGCGCAGGTGGGCCAGGAACTGACCGGTGACCTGCTGATCCTTGGCGACGGCTCGAACCGGCACGGCCCGGGGTCCCCAGGTAGCGAGGACGAGCGAGCACCAGCGTTCGACGATGCGGTCGCGAAGGCACTCGCGAAGGCCGACGGCGATGCGTTGCTGGGGCTCGACCCCGAGCTGGCCGGCGAGCTCGGTGCAGGCGGCCGCGTCCCGTGGCAGGTACTGGCCGGAACGGGCGGGGACTGGCACGCGGAACTGTTGTACTCCGCGGCGCCGTTCGGCGTCGCCTACCACGTCGCGGTGTGGGAGCGGGAGTGAACCGGCCGATCGCCGTGGTCGGCCCGACCGCGACCGGGAAGTCCGATCTCGCCGTCACCCTCGCCATCGAGTTGGGCGGCGAGGTCGTCAACGCCGACGCGATGCAGCTGTATCGCGGGATGGATATCGGTACGGCGAAAATGACCGTCGCGGAGCGCCGCGGCATCCCGCACCATTTGCTCGACGTGCTCGACGTGACCGAGGCGGCGTCGGTCGCGGCCTACCAGCGCGACGCGAGGGCGGTCATCGAACGGCTACGCACCGAAGGCAAGGTGCCGATCCTCGTGGGCGGTTCGGGCCTGTACGTCCAGGCGGTGCTTGACGATTTGCGTTTCCCCGGCACCGATCCGGCTGTCCGTACCCGGCTCGAAGCCGAAGCGGCCGAAGCCGGGGCCGCGGTGATGCACGAACGGCTCGCCCGGCTGGATCCCGCTGCGGCGTCGGTGATCCTGCCGTCCAATACGCGGCGGATCGTGCGCGCGCTGGAGGTCATCGAGCTCACTGGCGAACCATTTTCCGCGAACATGCCGAAACCGGGCCCGCCACGCTACGAGACGGTGCTCATCGGGATCGACCGGGAACCGGAAGAACTCGACAAGCGGGTCGATCTGCGCGTCGAGCGGATGTTCGCGGCGGGGCTCGTCGATGAGGTGCGGGCGCTCGCCGAACGGGGACTGCGCGAAGGAAAGACGGCTTCGCGCGCCCTGGGGTATCAGCAAGTGCTCGCGGAACTGGACGGTGCGGGGGATTTCGCCGCCGCGGCAGCCGCGACGAAGCAGGCGACGCGTCGATTCGTTCGCAGGCAACGATCCTGGTTCCGGCGGGACGCGAGGATCGTGTGGTTCAACGGAAACGATCACGACGTAGCCGCGCGAGTGCGTTCCGTGCTGTGCCAGTAGTCTGAGTGCGTGGCGATCGAGTTTCTCAAAGGGCACGGCACGCAGAACGACTTCGTGCTGCTGCCCGACCCCGACGGCCGGCTGGAACTGACGCCGGCCCGGGTCGCCGCGCTGTGCGACCGCCAGCGTGGGCTCGGCGCCGACGGCGTGCTGCGAGTGGTCCGGTCCACTGCGCTCGGGTTGGCATCCGATGGCGAGTGGTTCATGGACTACCACAATGCCGACGGGTCGTTCGCGGAGATGTGCGGCAACGGGATGCGGGTGTTCGCGCGGTATCTCGCCGATCGCGGGCTGAGCACCGGGCCGGAATTCGTTGTCGGCAGCCGCGCCGGTGACAAAAGGGTGCTCGTGCATCCGGACGGCACGGTCACTGTGCACATGGGGCAGGCTTCGATCAACGGTGCGTCCGTCGCGATTGTCGACGGACAGAACTTCTCCGGCGTCGCTGTGGATGTGGGCAACCCGCATCTGGTGTCCATTGTGGACCATGACGTGGCGGAGCTGGATCTGCATGAACAGCCGCGCTACGACGAGGATTTCTTCCCTGAGGGTGTGAACCTGGAGTTCGTGAACCCGCTCGGCGAAGGTGCGCTGCGCATGCGCGTGTACGAGCGTGGCGTCGGCGAGACCCGGTCCTGTGGCACGGGGACCGTCGCTGCGGTGGCCGCCGCGTTGCACCTCGGCGGCACCGACACAGGGGAGTCCACAGTGGACATTCCAGGCGGTCGCGTCACCGTGTCGATGAAGCGCGGCGAGGCCACGCTGACCGGTCCCGTGGAGTTCGTCGCCCGCGGCGAACTGCTCGACGCGTGGTGGGACGTTCAGAAGTAGGCGGCTTCCGTCCACCCGTGCTCCCGAACGGCGTCCGGAATACGGCCGGCGCCCCATCTGGTTACAAGGAGAACGCTGAGCCGGTAATCCGCTCGGTTTCTCCCGCGAACCGTGGGACCATGGAAGGACGATGACAGAACTGACACATACAGACTTCCTCGACGAAGACCCGTCGGCCGGCGAGCTTGAGCTGGAGGAACGCGCCTCGCTGCGGCGCGTCGCCGGGCTTTCCACCGAACTGGCGGACGTCACCGAGGTCGAGTACCGGCAACTGCGCCTGGAACGAGTCGTGCTCGTCGGCGTGTGGACCGACGGCACCGCGGCACAGTCCGAAGCCTCTCTGGCCGAGTTGGCCCGGCTGGCCGAGACGGCAGGTTCGCAGGTGCTGGAGGGTCTCGTACAGCGCCGGGTCAAACCGGACCCGGCCACCTACGTCGGCTCCGGCAAGGTCCGGGAGCTGTCCGAGGTGGTCATCGCGACGGGCGCGGACACGGTGATCTGCGACGGTGAGCTCTCGCCCAGCCAGCTGCGCCAGCTGGAGGCCAAGCTCAAGGTCAAAGTGATCGACCGGACAGCGCTGATCCTGGACATCTTCGCCCAGCACGCCCGTTCCAAGGAAGGCAAGGCGCAGGTCGAGCTCGCGCAGCTGCAGTACCTCATCCCGCGGCTGCGTGGCTGGGGTGAATCGCTGTCCCGGCAGGCCGGCGGTCGTGCGGGTGGCGCCACCGGCGGTGTGGGTACGCGGGGTCCCGGTGAGACGAAGCTCGAGACCGACCGGCGGCGGATCAACAAGCGCGTGGCCAAGCTGCGCCGCGAGATCGCCGCGATGGACACGATCCGGGACACCAAGCGTGGCCGCCGGCTCGCGCGGGACGTACCGAGCGTCGCGATCGTGGGTTACACCAACGCGGGCAAGTCGAGCCTGCTCAACGCCATCACCGGCGCCGGTGTGCTGGTCGAGGACGCACTGTTCGCCACGCTCGACGCCACAACGCGACGGAGTGCGACGCCGGACGGGCGCACGTACACGCTGACCGACACGGTCGGGTTCGTGCGGCACCTGCCGCACCAGCTGATCGACGCGTTCCGTTCGACGCTGGACGAGGCGGCCGACGCCGACCTGCTGCTGCACGTGGTGGACGGGTCCGATCCGGGGCCCGAGGAGCAGGTCAAGGCGGTGCGCGAGGTGCTCGCCGAGATCAACGAGCGTCGTTCGGGTCCGTTGCCGCCCGAGTTGATCGTGATCAACAAAGCCGACGCGGCCGATGAGCTGTCCCTGGTACGCCTGCGGCATGCACTGCCCGACGCTGTGGTGGTCTCGGCGCGGACCGGTGCCGGCGTTGCCGAGCTGGTCGGGTCGCTCGCCGAGCGGCTGCCGCGGCCGGAGATGACGGTCGAGGCGCTGGTGCCGTATACCCGTGGCGAGCTGGTCGCGCGAGTTCATGCGGACGGTGAGGTGCTGGCTGAGGAACACTTGCCGGAAGGCACCCGGTTGTGCGCACGGGTCCGTCCCGACCTGGCTTCGGCGTTGGAGTCGTATGTCGTGAACGGTTCGCCGGCCTGACGCTCGGTAACGTCGGCGTGGTGACGTTGCGTTGGGCTGCGCTGTTCGCTGTGTTCGGGTTCGGCTTTGCGCTGTCCGCGGCACCCGCCGCGGCGGCCGAAGCGCCGGTGCCGGTGTGCACGATCTCGGACAAGCGGGTCACCGAGTTGTCCGGGCTCGTCAGTGACGGGCGGCGGTGGTACGGCATCAACGACGGTGGCACGAAAGTCCAGGTGTTCGTACTGGGCCGGGACTGTGCCGTGCAGCGGGTGATCACGAACTCGCTGGACCCGTTCGATGTCGAGGACCTGGCTCGCGCCGGTGACGGCACGTTATGGCTTTCGGACACCGGGGATAACGACAAGAAGCGAGAAACCGTCGCGTTGATCGCCCTGACGCCACAAGGGAAAGCGACGCTCTACCGGCTCACGTACCCCGATGGGCAGCACGATGTGGAGGCGTTGCTGCTCGATCGTCAGGGCACGCCGAATCTGCTGACGAAGACGCCGCTCGGCGATTCCGGGATCTACCGGCCGGCGTCGGCGTTGTCGAGCCCAGGGCCCACTCCGCTGGAGAAGGTCGGCACGCTCGGCTTGCAGCCCACGAAAACATCCGGCGGTCCGGTGGCCGGGTTCGGTTCCGTGCTGGTCACCGGCGCGGCTTCGAGCGCGGACGGCAAGGTCGTGGCCGTGCGTACCTACACGGATGCCTACTTGTACCCTGCGCCCGACGGTGACGTGCTTGCCGCGCTCAAACGCGAACCGGTGCGGGTGCCGCTGCCGGATGAACAACAAGGCGAAGCACTGGCCTTCGAGCCGGACGGCACCCTGCTCTCCGGTGGCGAAGGCACCGGACAGCCGATCCGCGCGGTGAAAGGCGCGACATCGCTTGTCGCTCCAGCAGTCGAGGACGCCACCCCGGCCGCGGGCGGTGAGACGAGCCCCGGTTCCAGTGGCTCCTCCGGCGTCCGCGCGGCCCCGGCCCTGATACTGGCGATCGTCGTGGCGGGTGGCGGCTTGTTCGCGTGGACGAAGCTCCGCCGCCGCTCGACGCGCAAGTGATGGCGACATCGTTCGCGCCGCACTGTCCAGTTTGGACCGCCTCACTTCCGCGATGCCACGGCTTCCATTAGCCGACCTAAGGCGACGACCTCGCCGAGGACGGTGACGTCGTATCGGTCGCCAACGGCCCCACGCGCTTCTGCCACGTTGCCCGCCTGTCCTCGCCTCAACTCCCCGTTACCCGCCCGATTCCGGACAGCTGATGCAGCAAAGCGACCACTTTGCCGGGGACACAACGTTTATACCTGTCGCGTACCAGCGACGCCGCTTTCGTCACGTTGCCTGCCCGGCCTCACCTCCCATTCCGCTACCCGAATCAATTCCCAAGCCGACGCCGCAGGGCGCCACCCCACCGAGAATCGTGGCGCCATCCCCGTCAAGTGGTGGCGACGCCCGCCTTCGCCACCCTGACCGCCCGGCCATCTCAGCTCCCGAACCCGCGCTTTCTCACAGCCGGCGCAGCACCGCGACCACCTTGCCGAGAATGGTGGCGTCATCCCCGTTGATGGGTTCGTACGCCACGTTGTGCGGCAGCAGCCAGACGTGGCCACCCTTGCGCTTGAACGTCTTCACCGTCGCCTCGCCCTCGATCATCGCGGCGACGATCTCCCCGTTGTTCGCGGTGGGCTGCTGGCGCACCGCGACCCAGTCGCCATCGGTGATCGCAGCCTCGATCATCGAGTCACCGGTGACCTTCAGCAGGAACACCTCGCCCTCGCCAATGATGTCCTTCGGCAGAGGGAACACGTCCTCGATCGCCTGCTCGGCGAGCACCGGCCCGCCCGCCGCGATCCGGCCTACGACGGGAACGTACGCCGGTTTGGGCATGTCACCCTCGGAACGTCCGATCCGGGCCGCGTGCTCGGCCGCGGCGGTGAGCACCCCGACCGCCCGTGGCCGGTTCGCGTCCCGGCGCAGGTAGCCCTTGCGCTGCAGCGTGCGCAGTTGGTGCGACACCGAGGACGTCGACGTCAGACCCACCGCCTCGCCGATTTCCCGCACGCTCGGCGGGTAACCGAAGCGGTCGACCCAGGCCCGGATGACCTCCAGCACCTGCTGCTGGCGTGGGCTGAGGCCCTCCTCCACATCGTCGGGATCGGGGAGGGGGTGAACGTCGCCGAAGCGCCCGCCTGGCCTGCGGGGAATTTCGGCCGTCTCGTCGATATCCGGCATGGTGCTGCCTCCCAGCCATATTGCTCAGTTGGTCACGGCCGGGCCGCGGACCACCAGCGACCGGCGCGTTTCGCCTTGTCCTGGTCACCCACGGTAGTGCACTGGACCCAGAACATCAAACAACTGTTCGAGCGACACGCCGGGTGTCTCTCGATTTTGTCGGACCCGGGTGGTACACATTCGCGCAGAGGTTCGATAGAACGAATGTTCGACCTGACGCCGCCCGGTGCCAGGTTCAGCGACCAGGAGGTGCGCGATGTCGGTACTGCTGGAGGGCGGCCCGGTCACCGGGCCGGGTATGCGGAAGGAGGTGCGGCCGCACCTGCCGGTCCGGCCGCGAGGGCAGGGGGAGTCGCGGCGTCCGCCGGGTCGGGCGCGTGTCGTCGCCGGCCGGGGCCGGCGAGCTGTGCCGGATTGTGCGCCACGGCGCCTGGTGCCGCGATGGCCGTGGCTTGCGGCGATCGCTCTGACCACGGGGCTCATCGTCACCGGTCTGGGGGTATTCGCCGAAGGGATGTCCGGGCGCGTGCCCGAGCAGACGGCCACGGTCACGGTCGGCGCCGGCGAGACCCTGTGGGACATGGCCCGCGAATACGCGCCGAGCGCGGATGCCGACGATGTCGTGGCCCGGATCAGGCAGCTCAACAGTCTCGGGGACACGGCCGTTGTACCCGGGCTGCCGCTGACTGTCCCGGTGGATGCGGAACCGCTCGTCGCCGGTCGATGACCGCCTGCGAGAGCCCTGCACGATACCCGGTGTCACCCATCAGGGTTGCTTGCGCCCCGCCGAGGTGCGATCTAGGGTCAACCGCTATATCTAGTAGTTACATGGCTGTAGTTGGTCCACAAGTTGGGGTAGACTGAATACGAGTTGTCCACAGCTGGACGGTGTTCACCCACCGGATATCCACAAGATGATCAACAGGTCATCGCTGCTGTCGGGTCGTTGCGTGGCGGCCCGCAAGCCGGGGTAGCCGGCGGAAGAGACGTGAGGGGAAAGGTGATTGGCCGTGCGGTGCCCGTTCTGCCGCCATGCCGACTCCCGGGTCGTCGATTCCCGTGAGGTGGACGAAGGGCAGGCGATCCGCCGCCGCCGGTCGTGTTCGGCATGCGGTCGCCGGTTCACCACCTCGGAGACGATGGTGCTCGCCGTCGTGAAGCGGTCCGGGGTGACCGAGCAGTTCAGCAGGGACAAGGTGGTCCGGGGCGTGCGCCGGGCCTGCCAGGGCAGGCCGGTCGACGACGACGCCCTGCAACAACTCGCACAGCGGGTCGAGGAATCGATCCGTTCGGCTGGTGTCGCAGAGATCCCGAGCCACGAGGTAGGCCTTGCCATCCTCGGGCCGTTGCGGGAACTCGACGAGGTCGCGTACCTCCGGTTCGCCAGTGTCTACCGCTCCTTCTCCTCCGTCGAGGACTTCGAGAAGGAGATCGCGGACCTGCGTGCGGCCATGGCGGAATCGGCAGCGTCGCATGAGGGCGACACAAGCGCGGACGGCGAGTGAAACTCGGCCGGCGGGAGAGGGATCAGTCGATGACGGAAACCGTGGCGACAGGCAGTAAGGGCGCGAAAAAGAGCAAGCGTGGGCTCACCGTCGAGCGCGTGTTCACCACCGAGGGCGTGCACCCCTACGACGAGGTGAACTGGGAAAAGCGCGACGTTGTGATGACCAACTGGCGCGACGGTTCGATCAACTTCGAGCAGCGCGGGGTCGAGTTCCCCGAGTTCTGGTCGGTCAACGCGACGAACATCGTCACCAGCAAGTACTTCCGCGGTGCGGTGGGCAGCCCACAGCGCGAGCGCAGCCTCAAGCAGCTCATCGACAGGGTCGTGAAGGCCTACGTGAAGTCCGGTACCGAGAACGGCTACTTCGCCTCCGGTGCCGACGCCGAGGTGTTCGAGCACGAGCTGACCTGGATGCTGCTGCACCAGGTGTTCAGCTTCAACTCCCCGGTCTGGTTCAACGTCGGCACGACCTCGAAGCAGCAGGTCAGCGCCTGCTTCATCCTCGCGGTCGACGACAACATGGACTCGATCCTCAACTGGTACAAGGAAGAGGGGCTGATCTTCAAGGGCGGTTCGGGCGCGGGCCTGAACCTGTCCCGCATCCGTTCCTCGAAGGAGCTGCTCTCTTCCGGCGGCACCGCCTCCGGCCCGGTTTCGTTCATGCGTGGCGCCGATGCGTCGGCGGGCACCATCAAGTCGGGTGGCGCCACCCGCCGCGCGGCGAAGATGGTCGTCCTCGACGTCGATCACCCCGACATCGAGGAGTTCATCGCCACCAAGGCACGCGAGGAAGAGAAGATCAAGGTCCTGCGCGACGCCGGGTTCGACATGGACCTCTCGGGGGCGGACATCCACTCCGTGCAGTACCAGAACGCGAACAACTCGGTCCGCGTCAACGACGAGTTCATGCGGGCGGTCGAGGGCAAGGGCGAGTTCGGTCTCCGCGCGCGCCTGACCGGTGAGGTCATCGAGACCGTCGACGCCAAGAAGCTGTTCCGCTCGATGGCGCAGGCCGCGTGGGAGTGCGCCGACCCCGGCATCCAGTACGACAGCACGATCAACGACTGGCACACCTGCCCGGAGTCCGGCCGCATCACCGCGTCCAACCCGTGCAGCGAGTACATGCACCTGGACAACTCCAGCTGCAACCTCGCGTCGCTGAACCTGCTCAAGTTCCTCAAGGACGACGGCACGTTCGACGCGCAGCTGTTCGTCAAGGCGGTCGAGTTCATCATCACCGCGATGGACATCTCGATCTGCTTCGCGGACTTCCCGACCGAGGCGATCGGTGACACCACCCGCAAGTTCCGTCAGCTGGGCATCGGTTACGCCAACCTGGGCGCCCTGCTGATGGCCACCGGGCACGCCTACGACTCCGATGGCGGCCGGGCACTGGCGGCGGCGATCACGTCACTGATGACCGGCACGTCCTACCGTCGCTCGGCGGAGCTGGCCGGCATCGTCGGCGCGTACGAGGGTTACGCCCGCAACGCCGAGGCGCACCAGCGCGTCATGCGCAAGCACGCCGCCGCGAACGACGCCATCCGCACGATGCACTCGAACGACGTCACGGTGCGCGACCTCGCGACGCGGGAGTGGCAGCGCGGTATCGAGATCGGCGCGCGCAGCGGCTGGCGCAACGCGCAGGCCAGCGTGCTCGCGCCCACCGGCACCATCGGCTTCATGATGGACTGCGACACAACCGGCATCGAGCCGGACTTCTCGCTGGTCAAATTCAAGAAGCTGGTCGGCGGCGGTTCGATGCAGATCGTCAACCAGACCGTGCCGCGTGCGCTGGGCGCCCTGGGCTACCAGGACGAGCAGATCGAGGCGATCATCGAGTACATCGCCCAGCACGGCCATGTCGTGGACGCCCCGGGCCTGCGGCCGGAGCACTACGAGGTGTTCGACTGCGCTGTCGGCGAGCGCTCGATCAAGCCGCTGGGGCATGTCCGGATGATGGCCGCGGTGCAGCCGTTCATCTCGGGCGCGATCTCGAAGACGGTCAACATGCCCGAGTCGGCGACGGTCGAAGAGGTCGAAGAGATTTACTTCGAGGGCTGGAAACTCGGCTTGAAGGCGCTCGCGATCTACCGCGACAACTGCAAGGTCGGCCAGCCGCTGTCCACCGGAAAGAAGGACGCCAAGGCGGAAACTGCGGAGCCGGAGAAGGTCGTCGAGTACAAGCCGGTCCGCAAGCGCCTGCCGAAGAAGCGTCCGAGCCAGACGTTGTCGTTCACCGTCGGTGGCGCCGAGGGTTATCTGCACGCGGGTTCTTACCCGGACGACGGCCTCGGCGAGATCTTCGTCAAGCTCGGCAAGCAGGGTTCGACGCTGGCCGGCGTGATGGATGCCTTCTCGATGTCGATCTCGGTGGGGTTGCAGTACGGGATCCCGCTGGAGTTCTACGTCTCGAAGTTCTCCAACCTGCGGTTCGAGCCGGCCGGGATGACGGACGACCCGGACATCCGGATCGCCACCAGCGTGCTGGACTACCTGTTCCGGCGGCTCGCCTTGGACTACCTGCCGTATGAGAAGCGGGCGCAGCTGGGCATCTTCACCGCCCGGGAACGCACCGCGCAGGTCGAGTCGGACTACGGCAGTTCGTCCGCGTCGGAGCCGGAGAGCGTGGACCTCGAGGAACTGCGCAGCACTGTCGAGTCGAACCGGGCTGCGGAGCGGCAGGCACCCCCGGCCCCGCGTGTCGAGGCGGCACACAGCACGGCTGAGCTGATGGACCTGCACCTCGGCAAGGCCAACGACGCGCCGCTGTGCATGACCTGCGGTACGAAGATGCGCCCCGCCGGGTCCTGCTACGCCTGTGAAGGCTGCGGCGCCACCTCCGGCTGCAGCTGACAACGGGCACCGGTTGAGTACGAACTAGCTGTTCGAGTGGGGTGTCGGCGGTCCTGCCGACACCCCACTGCGCTGCCACACATCGGCTGGTCGACGGGCTCAGCGGTCGGTGAGTGCGTGCCCTGTCGTCGCGTCGATGTGATCGGGGACCATGTCATGACGGTCGCCGACCGTGGAGGTCCCGCTGGGCTCGAACATGAGGATTGTTGCGCCGGCGGGAGCGGAGGGCTTGTGTTCCGTGCCTCGCGGGATGGTGAAGACCGCGCCTTTGGGAAGCCGGACGGCATGTTCCCCCGATGGTTCGCGCATAGCGATGTGTAGCTCCCCGTCGAGCACCAGGAAGAACTCGTCGGTGTCGTCGTGGACATGCCAAAGGTGCTCGCCCGCCACCTTGGCAATACGCACGTCGTAGTCGTTCACACGTGCGACGATGCGGGGACTCCACAGGGCGTCGAAGGAGGCTAGGGCCTCGTCGAGAGCGATGGGCTCGTTGCTCATAGCTGGATTCTCGTTGGTTGAGCGCGACCCGGGTGAGTGCTAGAAATCGCATATGTCGCAAGATTCCTTGCATGTGGCCGCTTCCGGGTCGAGTCGTGTCGTCGTGATCGTGGACGAGAACTCGAACCCCTTCGAGTTGGGCTGCGCGACGGAAGTCTTCGGGCTGCGCAGACCCGAGATCGGCCAGGATTTATACGAGTTCCGCCTGTGCTCTCCGGAGCCACGCACTTTGATGCGGGACGGGTTCTTCACGCTCACCGGAGTCGCCGGGCTGGAGGCGGCAGACTCGGCGGACACCTTGATCGTCCCCAATCGGCCGGACGTCGAGGTTCCTCGTCGCCCAGCGGTGCTCGACGCGATCCGCCGGGCGCACGCGCGCGGCGCCCGGCTGGTCGGATTCTGCAGCGGAGCATTCACCCTCGCCGAGGCGGGAGTTCTCGATGGACGCCGGGCGACCGCGCATTGGCAGTGGGCGGAGTCCTTCCGTGCTCGTTTCCCCGCCGTCCGGCTCGAAGAGGGTGTGCTGTTCGTGGATGACGGCGACATCCTCACCGCTGCGGGCAGTGCCGCCGCCCTCGACCTCGGCCTGCACATTGTCCGTCGAGACCACGGGGCGGAAATCGCCAACTCGGTCAGCCGAAGGCTCGTCTTCGCCGCACACCGAGATGGTGGTCAACGGCAGTTCATCGAGCGCCCGGTCCCTGACATTCCAGACGAGTCCATCGCCCCCATCCTTGCCTGGGCACAGGAGCGGCTGGACTCACCGCTGTCGGTCTCCGATCTGGCGACGCGCGCCTCAGTCAGCCCGGCGACGCTGCATCGCCGTTTTCGTGCGCAGCTGGGCACGACACCGCTGGCCTGGCTGACGGGTGAACGGCTTGCCCTGGCGTGCCGCCTGATCGAGCAGGGTGAATCGCGCTTCGAAATCGTCGCGCGGCGCAGCGGGCTCGGCACCACTGCCAACCTGCGTGCCCTGATGCGCCGTGAGACCGGGCTCGCGCCTTCGGAATACCGGAGCCGGTTCGGCCAGCACGGTGCCTGGGCTGAGTCGACCCAGGAGTAGACGTCATCGCCGGTCCGGTTCCGTCCAACACCGTTTGTCACAGTTCAGCTCGCCGTCGCGTCCGGGATGCGGGAACCTGAAAATTCGCGACTAAGGAGTTTCTGTGGCTGAGACGATTCTGGTCACCGGCGGCACCGGCACGCTCGGCCGTGTCGTGGCGGCACGGTTGCTGGGGAATGGGCGTGAAGTGCGTGTGCTCAGCCGCAGGCCGGCGCCGGCGGGCACGCCGTACGCGTGGCGCACGGGAGATCTCAAGACCGGTGCGGGAATCGCGCATGCTGCCCAAGGCGTCGACACCATCGCGCATTGCGCCACCGGTTCCCTGGGCGCGGGAGATGTCGCGGCAACCCGGACGCTCGTCGACGCCGTGCGTGGTGCGCACCTGGTGTATATCTCGATCGTCGGCATCGACAAGATCCCGTTTCCGTACTACAAGGCGAAACTCGCGACCGAACGGCTCATCGAGAACTCCGGGCTGCCGTGGACGATCCTGCGTGCCACCCAGTTCCATGATCTGGTCGCCGCGCTCACCAGAGTCCAGGCGAGCTTGCCGATCACATTTACCTTGAAGGGCCGGTTCCAACCGGTCGACGTCCGGGAGGTCGCCGACCGGCTGGTCGAACTCGCGCTCGGACACCCCGCCAGCCGCGTGCCGGACATGGGTGGTCCCGAGGTCCGTGACTCACGCGATCTCGCGCGGGCATGCCTCGCCGCGGCTGGGCGCAAGAAGCCCGTCGTGGCGATTTCGTTGCCAGGCAAGGCGGCCCGTGCCTTCCGTGCCGGTGCGAATCTCACCCCGGCGCATGCCGACGGGAAGATCACCTTCGAGCAGTACCTCGACGAGCACTAGCCACCCACCGGGTGCCGCTAGTATTTCAGCTGCGACCACAGGAACTCGTACAGCAGCGCCCATTTCTGCGCCAGTTGCTCATTGTCAGCCGCGGCACCGTGCCCGCCCTCGATGTTCTCGTGGTAACGCACACCGTATCCCTGCTCGCGCATCTTCGCGACCATCTTCCGCGCGTGCCCTGGGTGCACTCGATCGTCCCTTGTGGACGTCATGAACAGGGCCGGCGGGTATTCCAGTCCACTGTGGACGTTGTGGTACGGCGAGTACTTCCGGATATACTCCCACTGTTCCGGGTCGTCGGGGTCGCCGTACTCGGCCATCCACGACGCACCCGCGAGCAGCACGTGGTAGCGGCGCATGTCCAGCAGCGGCACCTGGCACACGATGGCACCGAACAACTCCGGGTACTGGGTGAGCATGACGCCCATCAGCAACCCCCCGTTGCTGCCGCCGTGCGTGCCGAGCTTCTCCCGCGTCGTGATGCCGCGACTGATGAGATCCTTGGCCACGGCGGCGAAATCCTCATACACGAGGTGCCGGTTCTCTTTCATCGCGCTGGTGTGCCACGACGGTCCGTACTCGCCGCCGCCGCGGATGTTCGCCAGTACGTAGGTGCCACCGCGGCCCAGCCAGCCTCGGCCGAGGACCCCGCTGTAGTCCGGCAGCCGCGAAACCTCGAATCCACCGTAGCCGGTCAGCATCGTGGGGCCGCCGGCCGCCTTCGGACGCACCACGAAATAGGGGATCCGGGTGCCGTCGAGCGAGGTCGCGAAGTACTGGGCGACGGTCATACCCTCGGCGTCGAACCGGGCCGGCGACTGCTTGAGCACGTCCACGTCACCGCCCACGTAGCCGTATTTCAATGTCGGGGGCTCGGTGAAGCCACTGGTGCTCAACAGGTATTCGTCGGACTCGTCCGGGTCCGTGTCCAGGATCTGGGCCACGCTGAGTTCGGGCCCGGCGGGCATCGGCGTGCGGCGCCAGCCCTCGGCCGGTGTCAGCACGTGCAGTTCGGTGCGCACGTCGGACAACGTGGTGAGCAGCAGGTGGTTACGCGTCCAGTCATACGCCTCGAGCGACGTGCGTGCGTCCGGCTCGAACAGCACGGTCAGCCGACGCGATCCGGTGAGATAGCCGTCGAACGGGGCGGCGAGCAGTGTTCCCGCGGCGTAGTCGCGGCCGTCGACCGTCCATGGCGAACGGGTGCGGATGATCAGCCATTCACGGTGCACCGTCGTCTGCGCATCCTCGGGCACGTCGATGCGCACCAGACCGTCCGTGGTCCGCAGGAATTTCTCCACCCGGTAGAAATCCGGGGAACTGCCGACGAAATCGCGTTCGAAGCCAGGGGTCGCATCGTGGAATGCGAATGCCGATACGTCTTCCGGCTTTCCTTCGTACACCGTCGTCGCGTTCTCCAGCGGAGTGCCGCGCCGCCATTCCTTGATCACGCGCGGATATCCGGACGTGGTCAGTGAGCCTTCGCCGAAATCGGTACCGACGTAGATGAGATCCTCGTTGATCCAGCCCACCCGGCTCTTGGCTTCCGGCAACTGGAATCCGTCCTCGACGAACTCGCGGCGATCGAGATCGAACTCGCGGACCACCGTCGCATCGGCACCTCCACGGGAAAGTTCGACCAGGCCGCGCTGGTAGCCGGGTCGCAGCACGGTCGCGCCCTGCCAAACCCAGTTCTCGCCTTCGGTCTCGGCGAGCGCGTCGACATCGAGCAGTATCTCCCAGTCCGGACGGTCCTTGCGGTACTCCTCGAGTGTGGTGCGGCGCCACAGCCCGCGCGGGTTTTTCGCGTCCTGCCAGAAGTTGTAGAAGTACGCACCGCGTCTGCGGATGTACGGAATCCGATCATCGGCGTCGAGTACTTCGCGAATCTCCGCACGCAACCGCGCGAACTGTTCGCCGCCGGTCATTTCCTCGAGTGTCTCGGCATTGCGGGCGCGCACCCAGTCGAGCGCGGCGTCTCCGGTGACGTCCTCGAGCCACAGAAACGGGTCTTCTTCAGCCATGCCGTCCAGTCTGCCAGGTGACGACCATTTTCAGGTCGGTTCGATTACCGCCGCAGGGGCGGGAAATCGCGTGGCCGACGACGGCGCGCGAACGCAGTGCGACGGGATGTTCGCCGCATCTTCGTACCGCGTCACCCGGTCGGTCCAATCCACCGTCGCCAGGTCCACGTCGTACCCCGGGCCGTGGTCCGGGTTGCCCCGGATCGCGGCTTTCGTGATCGGCTCGGGAGCCTTAACCTGTTGTGAATCAGGTCACTACCGGGAGGATGCCGGATGAGGATCGCGGACATTTTGCGGAACAAGGGCGCCTCGGTGGCCACGGTCGCGCCGGCGACCACGGTCAGCGAACTGCTGGCCGGGCTTGCCGAGCACAACATCGGTGCCATGCCCGTGGTCGGCCCCGATGGGGTCGCGGGCATCGTGTCGGAGCGGGACGTGGTGCGCAAGCTGCACGAACGCGGTGAAGGTCTGCTCGCCCAGCCGGTGTCCGCGATCATGACCACGGTTGTCGCCACGTGCACGCCGCGGGATTCGGTGGACGATCTGAGCGTGCTGATGACCGAGCGGCGCGTCCGCCATGTCCCGGTCCTCGACGGCGGAAGGCTCGTCGGCATCGTCAGCATCGGCGATGTCGTGAAGAGCCGGATCGAAGAGCTCGAAACCAGTCACGAACAGCTGCAGGCCTACATCGCCCACGGTTGATCGGTGTTCAGGTGTGCGGAGGTGCGCCGGTTGGCCTGGCCGCTCGAATCGGGGTGAGTCGCGACGGCATGGTGCTGCACTGCCTGCGCCGTACTCAGCTCGGTTTGGCGATCTTGTCCGCCGGTGACGTGGTCCATTGTGGACTGAGGTCCGTTCGATGATCGCGGGTGGCATCGTCCGGACTTGTCCACAACACCCCAGTTATCCACAGCACGCACATTTTTCCTTGGCGTCAACGCACCATGGTCCACCAAGGTGGAGTGGTGACCATCACGACGAAGATCCTTCCTGACGGCAGGCTTGGGCTCAGCCTCCGCGATCCGGCGCAGATCATCGCCTCCGTGCCGCCGCTGTTCGGTTTCCGCCCGGCGGACTCACTTGTCCTGCTCGGGCTGGGCGGTACGCGCGGGAGTGAGGTCTGCTCGGCTGTGCGCCTGGCCGTGCCGTCGGCCGAGCACGAATCGGAAATCGTGCGGCAGCTGCCGTCCGCATTCACAGAGAGCGGGACCAGAGCGATAATCGTCGTCCTCGTTGGACAAGGTCAAGTGCATCCACCGGGCTCCACTGGCCCGCCGTACCGGCGACTGGTGGGTCTGCTGCGGGAGACGTTCACGGCTGTGGGCATGGAGGTGCTGTATGCCTTGTGGACGCCGGAGATTCGCGAGGGTGCGCCGTGGGCTTCCTACGACGACGCCGCCGAGGGTGTACTGCCCGATGACGCCAAGACTGTGACCGCTGCGGTTTTCTCAGCGGCCGGCTACGTGACGTTCGACAGTCGCGAGGATATGGCGAGCCAGCTGGCCCCGGAAGACGCGGCGGCACTCCTCCGCCGAGAGGAGTTACTGACAGCCGCGATCGATGCGTTCGATGGGTCTGTTGATCGGGCGGTCGTGGTACGGGACGGTCTGGCGCTCGTCCGTGTCACGCTGGACAGGATACGTGGTGGTGATCTGTCCTTTTCGGACTCCCAGGTGGTGGAACTTGCCCTGGCGCTGTCGGAGATATCGGTCCGTCACACGTGCATGGCACTGGCCTTTGTCCCGAAAATGCGACGTCATGCGGAACGGTTGTGGCTGGAGTTGATCCGCCGTACACCGGCCCCGGAACGGGCGGAACCGGCGGTGCTGCTGGCTTACTCGGCCTACCAACATGGCGAAGGTACCCTCGCCGGGCTCGCTCTCGAGAACGCGTTGGACGCCAACCCAGGCCATCTTGCCGCCGGCCTACTGTCGCGTTGCCTTGCTCGCGGTAGGCCGCCCCGCCGCCTCCGCGATCTCGCTTACACCGAGCATCTGGACGCCCTGTGCGCACCCGTTCTATGAAATACGGGGCCGGGTCGGCCGGGTGCGTGGCCGCCCCGGCCCGACCGATCGAACCGGACACCCGTAATGATGTGGGCGAACACGGTGCAGCCGTTGACGTCGCCGACGGCGAGCGCAATCGAGACCGGTCGGCCGTGGTCGTCGCAGGCACCACGGCGGGAACAGCCGATCGCATGATCATCTGGTCTGGTCTGTCCAGAGCTGGGTGCGTTCGCGTGAACCCACCGGGCACCCGGAGCCTGCTGATGGGCACGCTCAATCGAGGCGTCCACGTCGCGATCCAGCTCGCCGATCGCTTCGGCAATCACTCGCACCCCCACCAAAGCGGCGAGTGTGCTGTCCGGCGGTCTTTCGCTTCCGGTCTCGACAACAGTGGCTCGACGACCGGCCGCTGCTCATCAGACGACACCTGCCCGCGCGCCACGACTGAAGAGCAAACCAGGTCGCCCAACCCGCCTTTGGCGGCACCTCCGAACGTGCTCGGGTCACAGCCCAGGCGGTGGCACGGAGCGCTGCTCGAACGAGTCCCTCGACGCGTGCTGGCCCGGGCCGCGGCGCCGCTCCGCCGAATCGTGGCTCCCGTCGTGGGTGTGGGCCGACGGTTTCCTGGGTGCCAGACCACGCTCCGGAGCCGGGTCGCGGGCGGCGAAGCACAAGGCGCTGCCCACGGCAGCTTGCCCGCGGGTGGGCCGATAACCGAGCGGCGGCTTCGGCTGTATAGATCACTGCACGGTCCTGTGTTCGCCATCGCGGTGAAGTGGTTCCGGGAAATCGAGGCCTGGCTGGGCGCCTTGCACGATCGCATACCTCGTGTCTCCGTACCGATTTTCATCGTGGTGCCGTTCCGGCGACCTCAGGCTCGGCTCGTGAGCCACCCGTTCAATTCACGCCGATTCGGGCGCCGCAGCGAGGTTTCAGACCCCTCGCCGTTCCTGGGTGAACCGCCAGGCATCGCCCACGATGCCGTGCAGGTCGGCCCGCTCGGGTTTCCACCCGAGCTCCTCCCGGGCCCGATCGCTCGCCGCGACCAGCACCGCCGGGTCGCCGGCACGCCGCGGCGCCGTCGCCGCCGGAATCTCGTGCCCGGTGACCTCGCGGCAGGTCTCGATCACCTGCCGTACCGAGAACCCGGTGCCGTTTCCCAGGTTGTAGATGCGGTGCTCCCCGGCGACCGCGTGCTGCAAAGCGAGAAGGTGCGCATCGGCCAGATCGGCGACATGGATGTAGTCGCGAACCGCGGTGCCGTCGTCCGTTGGGTAGTCATCGCCGAAAATCTGCACCCGCTCGCGATCTCCGGTCGCGACCTGCAGCACGAGCGGGATCAAATGAGTCTCGGTCGTGTGCCGTTCGCCGAAGAGGCCGTACGCTCCCGCCACATTGAAGTACCGCAGGCTCACCGCGGCCAGCCGGTGCGCCCTGGCGTAGCTGGTGATGGCGTGGTCGATGGCGAGCTTCGAGGCGCCGTAGGTGTTGGTCGGGCGAGTGGGCGCCGTCTCGCGGATCGGCGAGCTCTCCGGTTCGCCGTAGGTCGCCGCAGTGGAAGAGAACACCAGCCGGGGTGTGCCGTGCTCGCGCATCGCGTCGAGCAGCCGGATCGCGGTGAATACGTTGCCGCGCCAGTACTTCCCAGGGTCACTCATGGACTCGCCCACCAGCGACTTGGCGGCGAAGTGGAGCACGCCATCGAAGCCTTCGCCCAGCAGGGACGCTGTCGCCTCGGCGGCGTCGCCTTCGACGAACCGAGCGTCTTCGGGCACCGCGTCCGCATGCCCGGTCGAAAGGTCGTCCACCACGACGACCTCATGTCCGGCTTCGAGGAGCTTGGCCGCGCAGACGCTGCCGACATACCCGGCGCCGCCGGTGACGATCAGTTTGAGGGCCATGAGTCGTCGGGAGCCTTTCTCGGAGACTGGAAGGTAGTGGCGCCCAGTGTGGACCATCACGACGCGAGCCCCGCACGCGACGCGGGTCCGTGCAGACGGCAGCTCAGATGTCGCGCCCCGCCCCGGCGGACGGCACCGCGACGAAGGTGCGGGGGGCACGCCAGCCCTCACGCTCGTAAGCCGCCGTGACGCTCGCCTCGACCTCGTCGATCCTCGATTCGGGCACCAGGGCGATCGCCGACCCACCGAAACCGCCACCCGTCATACGCGCGCCCAGGGCACCCGCCGCCTTTGCCGTTTCGACCGCGGTGTCGAGCTCGATGGTGGAGATCCGGTAGTCGTCGCGCATGCTTGTGTGCGAGGCGTCCAGGAACGGGCCGATGTCGTTGAGCCGGCCGGCGCGGAGCAAAGCGACCACGTCGAACACTCGCTGGTTCTCGGTCACGACGTGCCGAGCCAACGGGGCGAGTTCGGCGGGTAGGCGAGTGAGCGTGGAGTCGAGGTCAGCACTCTGCACGTCGCGGAGTGCCTTGATACCGAGCAGGTCGGCTGCGCGCTCCGTGCCGCGGCGTCGATCGCCGTAGCCGGAGTCACTGTGCGAGTGCTTCGTGCGTGTGTCGATGACGAGCATCCGCAGCCCCACGGATGCCGGGTCGAACGGCACTTGCTCGGCGTCGCCCGACCGCACGTCGAGGAACAGCACGTTCGACCGGGTGCAGCACAGCGACGCGGTCTGGTCGAGCAGGCCGGTCGGGGCGCCGACGAAGTCGTTCTCGGCGCGTTGTACCCAGCGTGCGATCCGCATCCGGTCCGGTGTGCCGGGCTGGTCGAGTTCTTGTCCATGCAGGCCGAGCAGGGCAAGCGACACCGCGCATTCGAGCGCATGAGACGAGGACAGTCCAGCGCCAGTGGGAACATCGCCGGCAAGCACGATGTCGGCGCCGCGGCCGATGCCGTGGTCGCGCAGCACCCACGCGACACCGGCCGGGTAGGCGGCCCATCCGTTAACTGAACGAGGGCGAAGGGAGGTGATGTCGATTGGGTTGGCGCGTTGGATACGACCGTCGGAGCCGAGCGTCGCGACGGTGAGCAGCTGGTCGTCGCGAACTGACGCGGCCGCGGCGGTCCGGTGAGGCAGGGCGAAGGGCAGGACGAAACCGTCGTTGTAGTCGGTGTGTTCGCCGATAAGGTTGACCCGGCCCGGAGCGGACCACACCCCTTCGGGGACGCGGTCATGCACCAACCGAAAGGTCTCGGCGGCTGCCTTGTGCGCCTGGAAGCGGCTCTGCCTGTCGTTCAACCTCACCCACCTCGCCCGGGGATCTGTCCCCACCATCGTGAAAGGAACACGGGCTCGTGCCCGAGATTCCGGGCCCCTGCTGCGGGACCGTCGTCCCAGTGTGCCGGAAGAATGCCGGTCAGGCGCCCGACGGTGCGAACGGGGTGAGTAGCCTGTAGCGGGCCCGTCCGCTGCCGTGGGCTTGTCTACCCGTGAGTGCCACCCGCGGGGTTCATGACCGTGACGCCTTCTGCCTACCGCTTGAGCGCGAGCCGTAGGCCACCAGCGCCGCCCCAGCGGCGACGAGTTACGGCGGTCGCGCATAGGGGGCACACGGCCGGGCCGGCCCGCAGCCCTGGCCGCGCACACCACCGGCGGCGAGCCACGGCGGACACAGGATACGGGCGACATCGCCGGACTGGCAGACAGCACGCGGCAGCGGACACGACAGGCGGCGTAGGCAACGTCCCGCCGCCGTACTGGCGACGCCGAGTGCGCGATCAAGTACGCCACTGGTGAGGGCGCAGCGCGCATCACGGGCGGTCCCGGCGCAAGCGGTGTGCGGCCCGACGGTTCGTCTATCGACCTTTCGCGTTGCTAGCTGCCCTATTGCCAGGATGTACGCAATCCGGCCTGCCCTGAGACCGGTAGCGCGCAGGGCTATCGGGGTTGCGCGCGATGGGGGCCCCGCGTCGCGGAAGGTGCGTCTCGCCACCCCTTCGGGCCGTCGGCTGTCCGCGCTGCTGACGGTCTGCAACCCAGCCCGTCTGCGAGATCAGCAACCAGCGTCACTGGCCGCCAGCGCAACCGAGGGCCCGCGCGACCAGGCGCTCGCGTGGCCAGGCGCTCGCGTGGCCCGGTATGCACGGCGGCAACCCCCAACATGCCCAGCGGCAACCGTCAACGTCGCTGGCTGCGAGCGCTGCCGACTTTGCACATCCCGGTTGCCCGCGCCATCCGCAGCGCAGCACCATCCTCCCCCACCTCGCGGCCTGCCGCGGTTACCGAATGCGTCCGACCCCGACCGTCAGCGTTACCGGCAATGCGCAAGCCCGCGCCGGTGGCCGAGGGCACAGCCCCGGCCACCTAGCAACGACCCGACGGCTCACACCGAAACACCAGGCCCGCGGCGCAGGCGATCGATCCCGATACCTCGGTCAGCGTGCCTGTGCCAGTACCGCGTGCAGCACCGCCATCGGGACCTGCACCGAGGACGTCTCGCCGGTGACCTCGACCGTCCCGCTGCCGGCGGCTCGGCCGATCTTCACCGTCGCCCCGGGCACGACGCCGACCTGCTTGAGGTCCACCATCAGCTTCTCGTCCGGCTGCACGTGCTCGGCGATACGGCGAATCTCGGCGGAACCGCCACCGGCGCGGGCGTATTCGTCCAGCCGGATCAGGTCGGCCTCCGCGGGCGGCGCCGGCTGCGCGGCGCGGTCCAATTTGTCCAGTCCCGGGATCGGGTTGCCGTACGGGGATGTGGTCGGGTGGTTGAGGAGCTTGACCAGCTTGCGTTCCACCGCCTCGCTCATCACGTGCTCCCAGTGGCACGCCTCGGCGTGCACCTGCTCCCATTCGAGCCCGATGACGTCCAGCAGCAGCCGCTCGGCCAGCCGGTGCTTCCGCATGACCGCGGTGGCCAGTTCCCGTCCGTGATCGGTCAGTTGCAGGTGCCGGTCGTCGGCGACGCGCACCAGACCATCCCGCTCCATGCGGGCCACGGTCTGGCTGACCGTCGGCCCGCTCTGCTCCAATCGCTCGGCGATGCGGGCGCGGAGCGGCACGACACCCTCTTCTTCGAGCTCGAAGATGGTTTTCAAGTACATCTCTGTGGTGTCGATGAGATCGTTCACGATGTCCCCTTCGTCCGCAGGAATCCATCGTAGTCGCTGGGTCTGACATTCAACCGCGGCGACCGGGCCCGGCAACAGCACTGGTCCCACTACCATCGACCCTCATGGAGCCGCCCGCCGTCATCTGGGATTCCGCGTTGCTTCGTTATGACCTCGGCGGCGACCATCCATTCAACCCCGTCCGGCTTCAATTGACCATCCGGCTCGCCGCGGAACTGGGTGTGCTCGACGGTGTCCCGCTGCTCATCCCCGAAGCCGCGAGCGACACCGAACTACGCCGTGTGCACGCGGACGAGTATCTCGACGCAGTGAAACAAGCGCCCATGGCCGGCTGGGACGTCGACCATGGGCTCGGCACCGACGACAATCCCATTTTCACCGACATGCACGACGCTTCCGCACTGGTCGTCGGTTCCACATTGCTCGCTGCCCGCAAAATCGCCGAGGGCGAAGCGCGCCGCGCGGTGAACATCGCCGGGGGCCTGCACCACGCGATGCGGGAGCGCGCCGCCGGATTCTGCGTCTACAACGACTGCGCCGTGGCCATCTCCTGGTTGCTGGACCACGGGTTCGACCGCATCGCCTACGTCGACACCGACGTCCACCACGGCGACGGCGTGCAAGCCGCCTTCTACGACGATCCGCGAGTCCTCACCATTTCCCTGCACCAGCATCCGTTCACTCTTTGGCCAGGAACCGGTTATTCGGCCGAGACCGGAACAGGCCAGGCGGACGGCGCGGCGGTGAACATCCCGTTACCGCCGGGCACGCGCGATCCGGGTTGGCTGCGTGCTTTCCACGCGGTCGTCCCGTCCCTCCTCGAGGAATTCCAGCCGCAGCTGCTGGTCACGCAATGCGGGGTCGACTCGCACGAGGAGGACCCGCTCGCGGATCTGTCGCTTTCGGTCGATGGGCACCGTACGATCTACGCCACCCTGCGCGAGTTCGCCGAGCGCTACGCGGGCGGAAAGTGGCTCGCCGTCGGCGGTGGCGGCTACCAGTTGATCCGCGTGGTGCCGCGGTCGTGGACGCATCTGCTGGCGACCGTGCTCGACCGCGATGTCGCCCCGGACACGCCGATCCCGCCGGGGTGGCTGGACATGGTGCGCGAGGCTGCGCCGCAGGCGGAGCTGCCGCTCACGATGTCCGACGGTGCCGACACCGCCTACCGGGCATGGGGAGATGGGGACGACGACCCGGTGGACGTCGCGATCCGCGACACGAGGCGCGCCGTGTTCCCGTTGCATGGCCTCGACCCCGACGATCCGCGAGACTGACCGATATGGGCAACGGCGACGGCGACCTGGCCGCGCATACTGCAGGTGCGCGCGGGGCAGCGGATCGGCGGGACTGGTTGATATGACTACCAATGACGGCGGCGTGGCCGCGCATCCCTGCGGCCGTGTCTGCAGGTGCGCGCGGGGCAGTGGGTCGGCGGGGCTGGTTGATATGACTACCAACGATGGCGGCCTGGCCGCGCGGCCTCGCGCGGTGAGTGCAGGTGCCTGCGTGGGGCTGCCGATCCGCGAGACTGAGCGATATGACCACCAACGATGATGGCCTGGCCGCGCACACCTCGTGCGGTGAGTCCAGGTGCCCGCATAGGGCAGTCGATCCGCGGGACTGGTTGACATGACTATCAACGACGATGGCCGGGCCGCGCATGCCCCGCGCGATCCTTACGACTACCCGCGCAAGTGGGAAGCGGACGTCGTGCTTTCCGACGGGGGCGTCGTCCACTTGCGACCGATCGTGCCCAGTGACGCCGACCGGCTCGTCGCGTTCCACGGCAGGCTGTCCGATCGCACCCGCTATTTGCGATTCTTCGGCGCCTACCCGCGCATTCCCCCGCGCGATCTCGAGCGCTTCACCGTCGTCGATCACCACGACCGGGTCGCGTTCATCGCTTTGCTGGGCGACGACATCGTCGCAGTCGGTCGGTATGAGCGGCTGGGCGACGGGCCGTCCGCGGAGGTCGCCTTCGTCGTCGATGACGCACATCAGGGCCGCGGGCTCGGCTCAATTCTGCTGGAACATCTCGCCGCCGCCGCGTCGGAGTCCGGGTTGCGGCGCTTCGTCGCGGAGGTATTGGCCGAGAACTCCGCCATGGTGCGAGTCTTCCGCGACGCCGGGTACCAGGTGAGCCGTGCCATCGAGGAAGGCGTGCTGCACCTCGAATTCGACATCGAGTCCACAGAGGAATCTCTCGCCGTCGCGCGCGCCCGCGAGCAGGCAGCCGAGGCACGCAGCGTGCACAACCTCCTACATCCCGCTTCGGTGGCCGTCATCGGCGCCAGCACCGACCCCACCAAAGTCGGTTATGCCGTCCTGTCCAACCTTCTGAGCGCGGACTTCGCCGGCACCGTCTACCCGGTCAACCCCGAACACCGCTCCGTGCGCGGCGTGCGCGCCTACAAATCCGTGCTGGAAATTCCCGACCCCGTGGACCTCGCCGTCGTCGCGGTGCCGGCGGGCCAAGTCGAGTCCGTTTTGGACGGTGCGCTGGCCAAGGGGGTCAAGACACTGCTCATCGTGACCGCCGGGTTCGCCGAAGCCGGGCCGCACGGGTTGCACGCCGAGCTGCGGCTGGTCGGCGAGGCCCGAGCCCACGGGATGCGGGTCGTCGGGCCGAACGCGCTCGGCGTGCTCAACACCGATCCCGCCGTGCGGCTCAACGCCACCCTCGCGCCACGCCTGCCCGCCCGTGGCCGCGCCGGGTTCTTCTGCCAGTCCGGTGCGCTCGGGACAGCGATCCTCGCCGACGCCGAGTCGCGCGGGCTCGGTTTGTCGACGTTCGTTTCGGCGGGCAACCGCGCGGACGTCTCCGGTAACGATCTCCTGCAATACTGGGAAACCGACCCGGACACCGATCTCGTGTTGCTGTACCTGGAATCCTTCGGTAACCCACGGAAGTTCGCGCGGCTCGCGCGCAGGCTCGGGCGTACCAAACCGATCGTCGCGGTGAAGTCCGGGCGGCACGCGGTGCGCCCGCAGCTGGCCGCGAACTCGGCCGAGGTCGACGAGGCGAGCGTGCAGGCACTGTTCGAACAGGCCGGTGTGGTGCGGGTGGAGACGCTCGCGCAGCTGTTCGACACCGCGCTCGTGTTCGCGCATCAGCCGCTGCCCGGCGGATCGCGGGTCGGCATCGTCGGCAACTCCAGCGCGATCGGCCTGCTGGCCGCGGACACCGCGCGGGCACAGGGATTGCGGCTGGCCTTCGAACCGGTCGACGTGGGTGCGCAGGCAGGTCCGGAGGAATTCGCCGCCGCGGTACGCGAGGCACTGACCTCACCGGACACCGATGCGCTCGTCGTGGTGTTCGTGCCGCC
The DNA here is from genome assembly GCF_009707865.1 of Amycolatopsis pithecellobii. Taxonomy (GTDB): domain Bacteria; phylum Actinomycetota; class Actinomycetes; order Mycobacteriales; family Pseudonocardiaceae; genus Amycolatopsis_E; species Amycolatopsis_E pithecellobii. Next base: position 61,468 of record NZ_WMBA01000006.1, on the reverse strand, counting down.
GGTCGCGGTGCCGGGGACCGCATACGCCAGGGCGTTACGCGAAGTCGTGCAAGATCTGGATGAGCGTAAACCCATCGTGTCCACCTTCCTCGCGGCCGAGGGGGTACCCGCGGAATTGGCCGTGCGCAACGAAGACGGGGCGCCGGGCCCCGGTTCGATCCCGTCGTTCTCAAGCCCGGAACGCGCCGTCAGCGCACTGGCCAGCGTGGCCCGCTACGCCGCGTGGCGGCAGCGTCCGCAAGGGAATCTCGTCCGGCCATCACCCGTGCACACCGAGGCCGCGCAGGTGATCGTGCGGGAACTTTTGGCCGGTGACAAGAACATCGTGCTCGAGGACGCGGAGCTGGTGCGGCTGCTGGACTGCTATGGCATCGAGATCGTGCCGTTCCGCGTGGTGGCCGGCGCGGAGGACGCAGTCGCCGCCGCCGCGGAGATCGGGTACCCGGTCACCGTGAAGGCGATCGACGAACGGCTGCGCGGGCGCCCGGATCTGGCCGGCGTGCGGCTCGACCTCGGGTCCGCGGATGCCGTACGCCGCGGTTACGAGGACATGCGTGTGGTGTCCAATGAGGACGAAGTGTACGTGCAGAAGATGGCGCCCAAAGGGATTTCGTGCTCCATCGGCCTGCAGGATGACCCCTCGTTCGGCACGCTCGTCTCCTTTGGACTGTCCGGATTGGTCAGTACCTTGCTGGGGGACCGGGGGTACCGGGCGGTGCCACTGACCGATGTGGACGCCGCAACGTTGGTGCGCGAGCCGAAGAGCGCACCACTGCTGACCGGTTACCGCGGTGACGAGCCGGCGGATCTGGCCGCGTTGCAGGATCTGGTGTTGCGGGTCGCCGCGCTCGCCGAGGACAACCCCGAGGTGCGGGCGCTGAACCTGGACCCGGTGATCGCCTCGCCGGCCGGGGCGTTCGTCGCCAACGCGCGGATCGTGCTCGGTCCGCCACCGGCCCGGCCGGACACCGGCCCGCGTCGCCTGCGCCCGATCAACGCGGGGGACTAGCCGGCAATCTGCTGTGACGCGGGACACTCCGGTGCTGCCGGTTCGATCTTGTGAACACCGCTAACGAAAAGCGGTCACAGCTGGTGAGCGAGACTCAGGGCAACGAAGCCAAGGGCGGAGGTGTGATGGGTTCGCGCAGTGGCACAGTGAACATTCCGGGCACCGCGGCACTCACTCAGGTCGGCAGGCTGTCCACGCTGGGCTGGGAAGTGCTTGTCGCTATCCCGCGCCGGCCGTTCCAGTTTCGCGAATGGATCCAGCAGTGCTGGTTCTTCGCGAGCGTCACGATTCTGCCCGCCGCGCTCGTCTCGATCCCGTTCGGTGCGGTCATCGCGTTGCAACTCGGTTCCCTCACCGAGCAGATCGGCGCGCAGTCGTTCACCGGCGCCGCCAGCGCGCTCGCGATCGTGCAGCAGGCGGCACCGTTGATCACCGCGCTGCTCGTGGCCGGCGCCGGCGGCAGCGCGGTCTGTGCCGATATCGGCGCGCGCAAGATCCGCGAAGAGATCGACGCGCTGGAAGTGCTGGGAGTCAACCCGGTCCAGCGGCTCATCGTGCCGAGGGTGCTGGCCGCCATGGTCGTTTCGGTGCTGCTCAACGGTTTGGTCAGCGTCGTCGGAGTGCTCGGCGGGTACTTCTTCAATGTCGTCATGCAAGGCGGCACGCCAGGCGCGTACCTGGCCAGTTTCAACGCGCTGGCGCAACTGCCGGACCTGTACATCAGCGAACTCAAGGCGGTGCTGTACGGGTTCGTCGCCGGGGTGGTCGCCGCGTACCGCGGGCTGAACCCGGCCGGTGGACCGAAAGGCGTCGGGGATGCGGTGAACCAGGCCGTCGTGATCACGTTCCTGTTGCTGTTCCTGATCAACGTGGTGCTGACCGCGATCTACCTGCGAGTTGTGCCGCCGAAGGCGTTGTGATGACGGCACAACCACTCGAGGCCGAGGACAGTTCGGCGCGGGCGCTCGAACTGATCGCCCGGCCCGGCGCGATCTTCGAGGGTTTCGGTGAACAGCTGTCGTTCTACGCGCGGGCACTGGGCTGGACGCCGCGGACGCTTCGCCGCTATACCAAGGAAACGCTGCGGCTGCTGACCGAAGTGTGCTTCGGTACCGGCGGGCTCGCGGTGATCGGCGGGACCCTCGGCGTGATGATCGGGATGACGATGTTCACCGGGCTCATCGTCGGCATGCAGGGATACGCGGCGCTGAACCAGCTGGGCACGGCCGCGTTGACCGGGTTCGTATCGGCGTATTTCAACACTCGTGAGGTGGCGCCGCTCGCGGCGGGGCTCGCGCTTTCCGCGACTGTCGGATGTGGATTCACCGCGCAGCTGGGTGCGATGCGGATTTCCGAGGAGATCGACGCGCTCGAAGTCATGGCCGTGCCGAGCATGCCGTATCTCGTCACGACGCGGGTACTGGCCGGAATCGCCGCGGTGATCCCGTTGTACGCGGTCGGTTTGCTGTCGTCCTATGTGGCCTCGCGGCAGATCACGGTATGGCTCTACGGCCAGTCCGCGGGCACCTACGACCATTACTTCACGTTGTTCCTGCCACCGGAAGACGTGCTCTGGTCGTTCCTCAAGGTGATCTTTTTCAGTGCGATCGTGATCCTTTCCCACTGCTACTACGGCTATACGGCCCAGGGCGGGCCTGCCGGGGTCGGTGTCGCCGTGGGACGTGCGGTGCGCACGTCGATCGTGTTGATCTCGCTGCTCGATTTCTTCCTGAGCCTCGCGATCTGGGGCGCCACGACCACGGTCCGGATCTCCGGATGAACCCCGCGATCCTGCGTCGCAGGTTGTGGCACCAGCTGCTGGGTCTGATCTTCCTCGTGGTGTGCGCGTTGTTCTTCGTCACCACGGTCGCGATCTACCACAAGGACTTCACCCCGGTTTCCTTGGTGCGACTGGAAACCGATCACGCCGGCAACCAGCTCGGCGCCGGTTCCGACGTCAAGATCCGTGGGGTCGTGGTCGGCGAAGTCCGTTCGGTGCGATCGTCGGGGGACCACGCGGCGATCGAACTGGCGCTCGACCCGGGCAAGATCGGGCAGATTCCCGACAACGTCTCCGCGCGGCTGCTGCCCAAAACCCTGTTCGGTGCACGGTATGTGGCGTTGCAGCTGCCGGCGGCCCGGTCGGCGCGCCATATCGAGGCCGGTGACGTGATCCCGCAGGACCGTTCGAGTTCCGCGATCGAATTGGAGCGGGTCCTGGACGACGTGATGCCGTTGCTGCAGGCCGTCCAGCCACAGAAGCTGTCGGCGACGTTGAGCGCGATGGCGACGGCGTTGCAGGGCCGCGGCGAGCAGCTGGGCCGGACACTTGACCAGCTTTCGGACTATCTCGGCGGGCTCAACCCGTCGCTGCCCGAGCTCAGGGCGGACATCACGAGCTTTGCCCATGCGACCGACGTCTACAACCGGGCCGCACCGGATTTCCTGCAAGCGCTTTCCGAGCTGACCACGACCAGCAAGACGTTGGTGGACAAGCAACAACAGCTTGCGCAGCTGTTCGGCTCGGTCACCGCCACGTCGGCCGATCTGAGTAGCTTCCTGCAGGTCAACGAGAACAACTTCATCCGGCTGACCACCACCGCGCAGTCCACTTTGGACGTTCTGGCAAAGTATGCACCCGAGTATCCGTGCCTGCTGCAGCAGTTGGCCGACTCGGTGCCGCGTGCGTACGAGGCGTTCGGCTATGGCACGGACCGGATGAACCACGTCACCATCCGCCTCATCGCCGATCGCGCGAAGTACCTGCCGGGCGTGGACGAGCCGAAGTACACCGACAAGCGCGGACCACGCTGCTACCCGCAGGTCGTGCCGCCGGGCCGGTGGCCGCAGTACCCGCCGGGCGGCCCTGTGCAAGACGGCTCGGCACACCCGCCGGTGCCGACGGCAGAGAACTTTCCCCTGCCCAGCAACGGAATCATCCAGGCCGGCTCGTCCACCACGGGTTCGGTCGCGAACTCGCCCGCCGAGCAGAGTGTGATCGGCGTGCTGCTCGCGCCGGAGTTGAACCTCGTCCCCGGCCAGGTGCCAGGCTGGGCGAGCCTGCTCGTCGGTCCGCTCTATCGTGGGGCGGAGGTCGAGGTCCAATGAGGAATCTCGCGGTGCCGCTGGCCAAACTTTTGATCTTCGTCGCCGTCACCGTGGTGTTCACCGCGATCCTCGGCGCGACCATCGCGAACACGAACTTCGGCGTGACTTCCGGTTATACGGCGCGTTTCACCGATGCGTCCGGACTGCACGAAGGCGATGACGTGCGCATCGCCGGGGTCAAGGTCGGGCAGGTCGACCGCCTCGACGTGGTGGGCGATGCCGACCGGGCCCTCGCCGACGTGCACTTCTCGATCTCTTCGGCTTACCAGCTGCCGGCCGAGGTGACCGCGACCGTCAAGTACCGCAACCTCATCGGACAGCGTTACCTCGCACTGGTGACCACTGTGGACGGTGGCGGGCAACTGCCGTCCGGTGGGCTGATCCCGCCCGAGCGCACCCAGCCCGCGCTCAATCTGACCGTGTTGTTCAACGGGTTCAAACCGCTGTTCCAGGCACTCGATCCGAAGCAGGTCAACCAGTTGTCCTACGAGATCATCCAGGTGTTCCAGGGCGAGGGCGGCACGATCGAAAGTCTGCTCACGCACACCGCGTCGGTGACGTCCGCGATCGCCGGTAAGGACAAGGTGATCGGCCAGGTTATCGACAACCTCAACGCCGTGCTGGGGACCGTCAACCAGCGGGGCCCCGCGCTGGGCGAGCTCGTCGACCAGACCCAGCAACTGGTCACCGGCCTTGCCCGGCAACGCGAACCGATCGGCGACGCCGTGTCCGCGCTCGCGAATCTCACCGATGTCACCGGGGATCTGGTGCGCGACGCGCGGCCCGCGATCAAAGACGACATCGCGAACCTGGGCGTGCTGTCGAACACGTTGTCGGACTCCGGCCAGCTGCTCGATGAGTTGCTGCGCAAGATGCCGGGCAACCTTGACAAGTTCACCAGAACCCTGAGCTACGGCGGCTGGTACAACTACTATCTCTGCGGTTTGACCGGCACGATCGGCATTTCCCAGCTCGACATCAGCCTGCCGATGCCGCCCATCCCGGGCACCGAGACACCGGAGAGGTGCAAGCCGTGACGCGTCTCCGCGAACGAAACCAGGCCGCGGTCGGCGCGGTGGTGCTCGTGCTCATCGTGCTCATCACCGTCGTGTCCTACTTCTCGGACGAACTTCCCTTGCTGGGTACCGGAACCACCTATCAGGCGTACTTCGCCGAATCGGGTGGGCTGGTACCGGGAAACGAGGTGCAGGTCGCGGGCGTGACGGTCGGGCAGGTCGGCACGGTGCGCCTCGCGGGCAGGCAGGTGCTCGTCACTTTCAAGGTACGGAACACGAAAGTCGGGAACGCGACCACGGCCTCGATCGAGATCAAGACGCTGCTCGGTGACAAGTACCTTGCCCTGCACCCGAAAGGCGACCAGGCGCAGAGCCCGCACGAGCCGATCCCCGCCGACCGCACCACGACGCCGTTCCAGCTGCAGGACGCGTTTCAGCAGTTGTCGAGCACCGTCGGGGACATCAATACCCAGCAGCTGGCGCAGAGCTTCGACGTGGTGTCACAAGCGTTGAAGGACACCCCGAAACCCCTTCGGGACTCTTTGGACGCCGTGACGGCGTTGTCCAGAACGGTGTCCTCACGGGACCGGGAACTGGCGAACCTGCTGAGCAACACCAGTCAGGTCTCGAAGACGCTTTCCGATCGCAACGCCCAGCTACGGGAGGTGATCGATGACGGCAACCTGCTGCTGACCGAGCTACAGCAACGCAGGGACGCGATCAGCGCGCTGCTCACGGGGACGCAGCAGCTTTCCACGCAGTTGAGCGGGCTCGTCGCCGACAATCGCGCACAACTGCGGCCCACACTGCAAAAACTTGGCGACGTCACGGATATCCTACGGCGCAACCAGGACAACCTGGCCCGCAGCCTCGCGTTGCTCGCGCCGTTCTCGCGGATCGGCGCCAACGCGACCGGCAACGGGCGCTGGTTCGAGGGCTATATTTGCGGGCTGTTCCCGCCGGTGGTCAAGGCCGGTGGGCTGTCGGTGAACCCTGAGGGCTGCACGCCGCCGATCTCGGCGCCGGACCAAGGGGTGGGCGGGCGATGACAATCGACACTCAGGCGGGACGCTCCACCTATCGCTGGGTCGCAACCGGTTGCGTCGTCGTGCTGGTGCTGGCGGCCGGGCTGTGGCTGGGTTTCCGGGATCAGGCCGGTGTCAAGGTCTCCGCGATGTTCGACAAAACCGTTGGCCTGTATGCGGGTTCGTCAGTGCGAGTACTGGGCATCCAGGTCGGTGAGATCACCGGTGTGACACCGCAGGGCGATGCGGTGCGGGTGGACATGCGACTCGATCCGGGCGTGCTGGTTCCCGCGGACGCCGGAGCCGTGGTGATCGCGCCTTCGCTGGTGAGCGATCGGTACGTCCAGCTGACTCCCGCCTACGACGGTGGGCCGGTGCTGAGCTCAGGCACGGTGATTCCGAAGGAACACACGGCGACGCCGATGGAGATCGACGACCTCTATGGCAGCCTCGACAAGCTGTCCACGAGCCTCGGTCCGGACGGAGCCAATGCGCACGGCGCACTGTCCGATTTGCTCACTACCGCGGCGAAGAACCTCGACGGCAACGGGAAGAACCTCAACGACACCGTGACGGAGCTGGCCGACCTGTCGCGCACGCTCGACGACTCGAAGGGCGACCTGTTCGCGACGGTCCGGAACCTGCAGTCGTTCACCACCGCACTGGCCGACAGCGACGATCAGCTCAACCAGTTCTACGCGCGGGTGGCGGACGTGACGGGCTTCCTCGCCGACGACTCCGACGACGTGGGGAAAGCGCTTTCCTCGCTGGCCTCCTCGCTGGGGCAGGTGCAGCAGTTCGTCGAGGAGAACCGCGATCTGTTGACGTCCAATGTGGACAAACTTGCCGGCGTGAGCAAGGTGTTGGTGGACCAGCGGGCCGCACTCGCGGAGGTCCTCGACGTGGCGCCGACCGGGATGACGAACTTCATCAACTCCTACGACGCGGCCTCGGGCAGTGTCGCGATTCGCTACAACGCCAACGAGTTCACCAACCCGCTGCTCGTCACGTTGTGCCGGGTGGTGAAGGCCTCGACTCCGGCCGGGCTGCCTGAGGTCGTCGGCAACCTGTGTGACGCGCTCAAACCGGTCGTGGACGGGGTCGCGAAGATCCCGTCGATCCCGCAGCTGATGGCCGAGATGAACGCGGGGAAGATCCCGCCATTACCGTTGCTGCCGCTCGTTTCGGTCCCGGAGAGTGGCTCGTGAAGCGCCTTCTGGCCATGCTGACGCTCATGTTGCTCCTCGGGGGTTGCGGCACCGGCGGGTTTTCCGGGCTCTACAGCACACCGCTGCCCGGCGGCGCGGACCTCGGTGACCATCCGTATCGCGTCACCGCGCAGTTTTCGGACGTACTGGATCTCGTGCCGCAGGCCGGTGTGAAGGTCAACGATGTGGCGGTCGGCAGGGTGGACAGGATCGAGCTGGCGCCCGACACGCGCTCGGCGCTGGTGACCATGCGGGTCAACGGTGACGTGCGCCTTCCCGCGAACGCCTATGCGGACCTGCGGCAGTCCAGTTTGCTGGGGGAAAAGTTCGTCGAGCTGCGTGAGCCGGTGGAAGGCGCGGCGGGCACGCTGACCGACGGGGCGACGATCCCGTTGTCGCACACCAACCGCAACCCCGAAGTCGAGGAAGTGCTCGGCGCGCTTTCCTTGCTGCTCAACGGGGGTGGCGTCGGCCGGCTCGCGGACATCACCCGTGAACTCAATTCCGCGCTGACCGGCAACGAGGCCGAGATCCGCGCTTTACTGTCCAGAGTGGACCAGCTGGCGACCGAACTGGACAGCCAGAAGGGCGAGATCATCCGTGCGATCGACGGCCTGAACCGGCTGTCCAGCACACTCATCGGGCAGACCGCGAACCTGGCCGACGCGCTCGGCAACCTGGCGCCGGGGTTGCGAGTCGTGAACGAGCAGCGGGACCAGCTCGTCGGGATGCTGCAGTCGCTGGACACGCTGTCCGGGGTCGCCGTCGACACCGTGCACAAGAGCAGGGACCAGCTGATCGACAATCTGAAAGCGCTTACCCCGACGCTGGCCAAGCTGGCCGAAGCAGGCAACAACCTGCCGGTCGCGCTCAAGATCCTGCCCACCTATCCGCTGCCGGATGTCGCGGGTGACGTGGTCAAGGGCGACTACGCGAACGTGCGTGCACGGCTGGACCTGGACCTGAGTGAGATCTACCAGAACGTCACGAACGCGGGCCGGGTGCAGGTTTCCACGCCGGCCGGGAGCATCCAACTCGGTTCCGCGCCGCCGCTTCCCCTGCCCCTGCAGGCACCCGCACCCACCTCGTCCGGCGTCGGTGTGCTGGGTAACCTGCTGGGTTCGTTGCTGGGAGGCGGGCACTGATGTTCACCAGGACCCACCGGGTCAAACTGCTCGCATTCGGCCTCATCGCGGTACTTTCGGTCGGGTACGCGGGCGCGAAATATGCGGGGCTCGACCGGTTGTTCGGCCCGCGTGGCTATGTCGTCACGGCCCAGCTCGCCGATTCCGGCGGAATCTTCGTCAATGCCGAAGTCACCTACCGCGGGGTCGCCGTCGGCCGGGTCACCGGGATGGGGCTCGACGATCAGGGCGTCGCTGTCGAGCTCGACATCGACGCCGGTGCCCCACAGATCCCGGCCGACACACAAGCCGTGGTCGCGGACCGGTCCGCCGTCGGCGAGCAGTATGTCGACCTGCGGCCGAGCCGCGAGTCCGGGCCGTACTTGCGGAACGGATCGGTGATCGCGCGCGAACGGACCGGACTGCCCGTCTCGCCCGATACCGTACTGTCCAATTTGGACAGATTCGTGTCCAGTGTGGACCCTTCGTCCTTGCGAACCGTGGTCGATGAGTCCTACGACGCCTTCGCTGGAGTTGCTCCCGATCTCCAGCAGCTGCTCGATACGGCGGGCTCGCTCACCTCGACTGCGACGGAAAATCTGCCACAGACAACGAAACTGCTGTCCGACGGGCGGACCGTGCTGGCCACTCAGGAACGGCAGGCTCAGCACATCACCTCGTTCGCCACCGGGCTGCGCCGGATCGCCGGCCAGCTCAAGACGTCGGATCCCGAGCTACGCAAGGTCATCGACGAAACTCCGCGGCTGGCCGAGGATGTGGACAACATCCTGGCCGCGTCGGGCACCGATCTCGGCGTGCTCATCGCGAACCTGCTGACGACCGCGCAGATCACCGCGGTGCGCACGGACGCGGTCGAAGAGGATCTGGTGGCGCTGCCGGTCATTTCGGCGTTCACGCGTTCGGTGACCTCGAACGGCGAAGGACATCTGGGGCTGGTGCTCAACTTCTTCGATCCGCACTCGTGCACCAAGGGGTACGAGACGACCAAGCAGCGGCCGGCGAGCGACACCAGCGACCAGCCGGCGAACACGCGGGCGTACTGCGCCGAGCCGCCGGGCAGCCCGACCGGAGTGCGCGGCGCGCAGAACGCTCCGTACGGCGGCGTGCCGGTCGCGCCGGCGCCGTCTGTGGCGCCGTCACCGCAGGCCCCACAGGGACAATTGCCCGGTTTGCTCGGGCTGGTGCGGGGGCCGGGTGCGACGGGAATCGGGCAACTGCTGGGATTACCGTGATGAAGTCTCCCGCTGTGGTGGCCTTGGGTGCCGTGGCCGCCGTCGCCGCGCTGGTCGCGGTGTGGTTCGGCTGGTCGTGGGCGAGCGCCGCCCACGACCAGGCGGCGACGCGCGCCCGGGACCGGGATGCCGTGCTGGCCGCCGCGAGCGAGGCATTGACGGCGCTGAACACGGTCGACTACCACGATCCCGGGCCGGCGGTGGACAGGTGGATCCAGGTGACGACGGGCGAGCTGGGCAAGACGCTCAGCGGCGACCGGCAGTTGCAGCTCGACCGCACGACGGCGACCAGGACGGTCGCGAGCGCGCGGGTGAACCAGGCGGCGGTCGCGGAGGTGGACCCGGCTGCCGGGACGGCGCGGGTGCTCGCGGTGCTGGATGTGCGGTTGAGCACGAACGGCGCGCCGTCAGTGCCGTCGCGCACGCGGCTCAACGCTTCGCTGGCGCGCACCGACGATGGCTGGAAGGTCGATTCGGTGCAGGCTGCGTCGTCATGACCGAACGGCAGCTCCCCTCACCGCGACCCCGGCCGCCGGAGCCCGCGCCGCACCAGCGCGCCACAGTCATGGCGGCGTTGTTGGGCCTGATCGTGCTCGCCGCGGGTTTCGCGGTGTTCGCGGGATTGCGGGCCGGGGCGCTGCACGGCGGGAACCGGGCGGTCGCGGACATTCCGGCGACCGCGGCCGTTTCCGACCAGATCGGTGCGGACATCAAGGCGATTTTTTCCTACGACTACGCCAATCTCGCCCGCACCGAGCGCGCCGCGGCAAGCATGCTCGTGGACGACGCGGTCGGCCAGTACCAGGCGGGCTACGCTTCGGCCCGGCAGCAGGCGGTCGGCCAGAAATTGGTCCGTACCACTACGGTCAACTCGATCGCCGTCGCGGACCTGCAGGGCGACTCGGCGAAGCTGCTCGTCTTCGTCGATCAGCAAACCCTGACCACGTCGTCGAATCAGCAGTCCTCGACGTCGGCCGCGCTGTCCGTGAAGGCCAGAAAGGTCGACGGGGCTTGGAAAATCGCCAGTATGACGGCGCTGTGACGCGGGTGCCTCAGCGTTGGTACAGGGCCTCGATCGTGTCGGCGTAGTTGCGGCTCACCACATTGCGTTTCAGTTTGAGGCTCGGCGTGATCTCCCCGGTCGCCTCGGTGAAGTCCTGGGTGAGCACGACGAACTTCTTGATCGACTCCGCGTGCGAGACCTGCTTGTTCGCCTCGTCGACCGCGGCCTGGATGTCGGCTTTCAGGTCCGCGTCGCGCGCCAGGTCGGCCACCGTCGCCGACGCCGGTTTGCCGTGCTGTTCCTTCCACGCCGGGAAGAATTCCTCGTCGATCGTGACCAGCAAACCGATGAACGGCCGCTGCTCGCCGACCACCATCGCCTGGCTGATCAACGGGTTCGCACGGATCGTGTCCTCGAGTCCGGACGGGGCGACGTTCTTCCCGCCCGCGGTCACGATGATTTCCTTCTTGCGCCCGGTGATCGTGAGGAACCCGTCGCTATCGAGCCGGCCGAGGTCGCCGGTGTGGAACCAGCCCTCGTCGAGCGATTCCTTCGTCGCCTGCTCGTTGTTGTAGTACGCCGTGAACACGACATCGCCCTTGAGCAGCACCTCACCGTCGTCCGCGATGCGCACCGAAGTGCCCGCCACGGGCCGTCCGACCGTCCCCACCCGGAACGCGGTCTGAGTGTTCACATTGGACGCCGCGCTCGTTTCGGTCAGCCCGTAGCCCTCGAACACCGGAACCCCGATGCCACGGAAGAAATGTGCCAGCCGCGGCCCGAGTGGGGCACCGCCGGACACCGCCGCGACGCACCGGCCGCCAAGCGCGGCGCGAAGCTTCGCGTACACGAGTTTGTCGAACAGGAAATGCTGTGCCTTGAGCCCGAAGCCCGCGCCACCTTTGTCCTGCGCCTCGCTGTACTGCACGGCGACCGACTCGGCGAGGTCGAAGATCTTGCCCTTGCCTTCGCTGTGCGCCTTCTGCTTCGCGGTGTTGTAGACCTTCTCGAACACGCGAGGTACGGCCACCACGAATGTCGGCCGGAACGTGCCGAGGTCGGCGACGAGGTTCTTCACGTCCGGCGTGTGGCCGAGGGTGACGCGCGCGGCGATGGCCGTGAGCGCGATGGCGCGCGCGAGCACATGCGCGAGCGGCAGGAAACACAGCAGCGAGTTGCCCGGCTCCATCAGTTGCGGGAACGCCAGGATGTCGGCGCGGATTTCGGCGAGCAGGTTCCGGTGCGTCAGCTCGACACCCTTGGGCCGGCCGGTGGTGCCGGATGTGTACACAATGGACGCCAGCTCGCCCGCGCTCACCTCGCGGCGGCGCTGGTGCACGACGTCGTCGGCGACCTTCGCGCCGAGCGTGGTCAGTTCGGCCACCGCCCCGCCGGCATGCGTGCCCTCGATCTGCCACACGTACCGCAGCCCACCCAGCCGCTCGCGGGTCTGATCGACGCCGGCGAGATGCTGATCGGTCTCGACGAAGACGCCCTTGGCCTCGGAGTCCGACAGGATCCAGTGCACCTGCTCCGGCGACGACGTTTCGTAGATCGGCACCGTGACCGCGCCGGCCGCCCAGATCGCGAAGTCGATCAGTGTCCACTCGTAGCGGGTCTTCGACATCAGCGCGATCCGGTCCCCGCGCCCGACGCCGGCCTCGATGAGCCCCTTGGCGACGGCGATGACCTGGCCGGCGAACTCGCGGGCGGTGACGTCGAGCCAGGACCCGCCGGACTGGCGACGGAAGCTGACCGAGTCGGGGAAACGCTCGGCGTTCGCCCACATGATGTCGCTCAGGTTCTCGTTGTCTGCTACCGGCTGCAGTGCCGGGGCGCTGTACTCGCGCACAGTGAACCTCCGCGGGGTGGTTGTTACTCGCCGGTCAACCTAGCGTCAGTACCACCATACGACCAAGGCCCCGTGACCATGACATTCTGGATCCGTGAGCACGCTGAACGGCGCACCGCCCGCGATCGACGTGGTCGACGAGACGTTCCTCGCGGTCCCGCCGGGGACGGTCAAGGCCGCTTTCGCCGACCCCGCCGGGTGGCGGCGCTACTGGCCTGACCTGCGGCTCGAGGTGTACACGGACCGTGGTGACGAGGGCCTGCGGTGGACGGTCACGGGCGCGCTCGTGGGCACCATGGAGGTGTGGCTCGAACGGATGCTCGACGGCACGCTGCTCCATTACTTCCTGCGTGCGGCGCCGCCCGGTCCGATGCGGCCCCGGGACGCACGCCGTGAATTCGACCGGCGTGCCCGTGCGGCGAAGGCCATCGCGCTGGATTTGAAGGAGATCCTGGAAGACGGCCGTGCACCAGGCATCCCGCCCGTTCACTAGCCCCACCCGTCGCCCGACCTGCCACCCCTCATCGACGCGCTTCGCGCCACAGTAACCTCTCAAACATGCGGGTTCATGTCGTCTCCGATGTGCATGGCAATGCCGAGGCGCTGGCCCGGGCCGGGGATGGCGCCGACGCGCTGGTCGTGCTGGGGGATCTTCTCGACTTCGTCGACTACCAGCAGCACGACAAGGGCATCCTCGGCACCCTGTTCGGGCCGGAGAAGGTCTCGGCCTTCGCCCGGTTGCGCCGCGAAGGAACCCGCGACGAGACCATCGCCTACTCCCGCTCGCTGTGGGCCACCCTCGACGACCCGGCCGCCGCGGTCGAGGAGGCGATCCGCGAGCAGTACGCGACGCTGTTCGCCGCGCTGAGCGCCCCGACGTACGCGACACCGGGCAACGTCGACTCCCCGGACCTGTGGACGGAGTTCGCACGCGACGGGGTGACCGTGTTGGACGGTGCAGTCGCCGAGATCGGCGGATGGCGGTTCGGGTTCGTCGGCGGGGTGATCCTGCCCGACGACGCGCCCCCGCCGCGGCCGAACGCGGTGTGGCGGCCCTACCTGCGCCAGCGTGACGAGTTCGAGGAAGCGGTCGGCAAGCTGACCGACATCGACGTGCTGTGCTCGCACATGCCGCCGGCCTCCCCGGAGCTGACCTACGACGTGATCTCGCGACGGCTCGAGATGGGCTCGGCCGCGCTGACCGGCCTGATCCGTGACCAGCAGCCACGATGGTCGTTGTTCGGCCACGTGCACCAGCCGCTCTCGGCACAGCTGCGGGCCGGGCGAACCGAATGCCGCAACGTGGGACATTTCAAGGTCACCGAGCGTCCGTACGTGTTGCGCTGGTGAGCGGCGGGCGGCCCTGTAACCTCTGCGCCATGGCCGACCAGTCCACACAATCCATCGAGGTCAACGCGCCGCCCGAGCGGGTGATGGCGGTGATCGCGGACTTCGGGTCGTATCCGGAGTGGGCGAAGCAGGTCCAGGCGACCGAGGTGCTCGCCACCGACGAGGCCGGCAAGCCGAAGCAGGTGCGGTTGACCCTGGACGCCGGGCCGATCAAGGACGTCTACACCCTCGAATACGACTGGGCTGCCGATGGCCGCTCGGTGAGCTGGCACCTGGTCAAGGGGCAGATGCAGAAGGCGCAGGACGGCCGGTACGAGCTGGCGCCCACGGCATCGGGCGGAACGAAGGTGACGTACACGTTGTCGGTCGAGCTAGTGCTCCCGATGATCGGCCTGCTGCGCCGCAAGGCGGAGAAGATGGTGATGGACACCGCGCTGAAGGAGCTCAAGCGCAGGGTCGAAGGCAGTGGGAAAAATACTGGAGAAAGCACGGCCTGACATGCGGCTGCTGCTGTTCACCGGCAAGGGTGGCGTCGGGAAGACGACCCTCGCGGCGGCGACCGCGGCCGGGCTCGCCACGCGCGGGTACAAGACGCTGGTGGTCTCGACGGATCCCGCGCACTCGCTCGGTGACGCGTTCGCCCAGCGGCTCGCGGCGGAACCGGCCGAGGTGGACCACTGCCTGCACGGGGCACAGGTGGATTCGCGCGGGCTTGTCGACGGCATGTGGCAGGAGCTGCGGGGCAAGCTCACCGCGGCGCTCGCCGGCGCGGGGATCGACGCGCTCGACGCCGAGGAGCTCACCGTGCTTCCCGGGGTGGACGAGCTGCTGGCGCTCACCGAGGTGCAACGGCTGGCCGAGTCCGGCCGGTGGGACATCGTGGTCGTGGACTGCGGTCCGACCGCGGAGACGTTGCGGTTGCTCGCGCTTCCCGAGGCCGTTTCCGGGTACCTCAACAGGATGTGGCAGCTGAAGTTCGCGGGCGGGCGCGGGACGGTTGAGGCGGTGCGGCGGCTGGGCTCGCATCTGGAGTCGTTGCGAGGCCTGCTCACCGATCAGGCGAGGACCGGGGTGCGGCTCGTGCTGACGCCGGAACGGGTCGTTGTCGCCGAAGCCCGCCGGACGCTCAGTTCCCTTGCCCTGCGCGGAATCCAGGTGGACCGGGTGATCGTGAACCGGCTGATGCCCGCGCCGGGGGTGTGGCGTGGTGCGGCGGCGTCGTGGTTGCGGACGCGCCGCCGCCAGCAGGACGCGGTACTCGCGGAGCTCGCCGGGTCTGGGCTGGCGGAGTTCTCGCAAGTGGAGCACCGGGCCAGTGAGCCGGTCGGCCTTCCCGCGCTTTTGGAGATCTCGGCGGAACTCTACGGGCACGCAGATCCCTTGTCCGCCAACGAAAAGACCGCGCCGCCGTTGCTTGATGTGTCCGAAGTGGACGGCGGTTTCGAACTGCGGGTCGCGTTGCCGCTCGGGCCCGAGGCCGCGGTGGATCTGGCCAGAGTGGACGATGACCTGGCGATCACCGTGGACGGGTTCCGGCGGCTCGTCGCGCTGCCGGGGGCGTTGCGGGCGTGTCACATCACCGGTGCCGTCTCGGACGCACGCGGGCTGGTCGTGTCGTTGACCCACGCCGGGAGGCAGTGATGACGGAGGCCGACGCCACGAACCTGGCCGAGGAGATCCGGCTGCTGGTGGAGATGGTCGTCGAACGTGCCGCGCCGTGGCTCGATGGGATCGTCGCCGCCGGGCACGGTGAGTCCGAACGGCCGGCTGCCGATTGCGGCTGGTGTCCGTTGTGTGCGGTGGTTTCCGTGGTGCGCGGGGAACGGCCGGAGCTCGCGGCGCGGGTGGTGGAGCAGCTCGCCCAGCTCGTCGCGCTGCTGCGGGCGGTGCTCGCCGACCGATGGGATCCCGAGCACGGTTTCCACATGCCCGGTTTCCAGCCGGAATCGAAACCGGAGCCGTCTTCGCCGCGCGTGCAGCACATTCCGGTGCAATGGCGCGGGGAGTCCTGAGTGCGTGCGATCGGCCTTGACGTCGGCGGGACGACTGTCCGCGCTGCGGTGGTCGACACGCAGGGGTCCATTGTGGACACTGCGAGGGCCGGCACGCCGAGCGGTGAGGATGCCTTGGAAGACGCCATTTCCGGGGTGATCGACGAACTGCGCAACCGGCACGACGAGGTGGTCGCGGTCGGGTTGTCGGTCGCGGGTTTCGTCGCGAACGACCGGCGCACGGTGATGTTCGCGCCGCATCTGGCGTGGCGGGCGGCGCCGGTCGCGGACCGCATCGCGAAACGTGTCGGGCTGCCGGTGACCCTTGAGCACGATGCCAACGCCGCCGCGCTCGGCGAGCACCGGTTCGGCGCGGCACGGGGCACGCGGGTCGCGGCTCTGGTCGCGATCGGGACCGGGATCGGGGCCGGTTTGTTGCTGGACGGCGAAATCTACCGTGGTGCGCATGGGGTTGCGCCGGAGCTGGGGCATCTGACGGTCGTGCCGGGCGGGCGGGCCTGCCCGTGCGGAAAGTACGGTTGCTGGGAGCGATACTGCAGTGGCACGGCGCTCGCGGCGACGGCCATCGAACTGCTGGCGCGCTACCCCGGGGAGTCGACCGTGCTGGCGCGGAAGGTGTCCGATGATCCGGGCTCGATCACCGGCCGACGGGTCGCCGCCGCGGCCCGTGATGGCGACCCGATCGCTCAGCGCGCGGTGGCTGAGCTGGCAAAATGGCTGGGGGAGGGGCTCGCGCTGGTCGCGGACGTGTTCGACCCCGAGCTCGTGGTGATCGCGGGTGGCGTGTCCGGGTCGGCGACCCTGTTCCTGGACGAGGCACGCGAGCATTACACGGCGGCGATCACCGGCGGCCGGCACCGGCCACTGGCCCGGATCCGCACCGCGCACCTGGGTGACAATGCCGCGATGGTGGGGGCTGCCACGATGGCGCTGGAGGCCCTGTCCGTGTGACAAGCTTGACGAATGGACGGGGACGGGTTCGTCGAATGCCTGGGCGGGCACCGGCACTGGGGCCGGTTCGGTGCGGCGGGTGTGCTGCTGGCCGATCCGGACCGGGGAGTGTTGTTGCAGCGGCGGGCGTGGTGGACCCACCATGGGAGCACGTGGGCGCTGCCGGGCGGTGCCATAGACAGTACGGAAAGCGCCTGGCAAGCCGCCGCACGTGAGGCGGAGGAAGAAGCAGGAATCCCGCGCGATGCGGCGCGTCCCCTGTCCGCCTGGACCGTGGATCATGGCGGCTGGACGTACACGACGGTGCTCGCACAGGCCGTGCGGCCGGTCGAGGCGCGGGTGATGAACGCCGAAAGCGACGAGCTACGGTGGGTGCCGCCGGATAACGTGGGTGGGTACCCGCTGCATCAGGATTTTGCTGCGGCTTGGCCGATGCTACGTTCAGAATTGGGCCGGGAACTGCTGCTGGTGGTCGACGGCGCGAACGTCGTCGGTTCCCGCCCGGACGGCTGGTGGCGCGACCGGCTTGGCGCCGCGCGGCGTCTGCGGGACCAACTGGCACTTCTCGCGGGCCGGCAATTCATGCTCGACGGGGCCGGTTGGTCATGGTGGCCGAAAATAACGTTGGTCGTCGAAGGCCGAGCGCGGCACACTGAACCGGTTGACAATGTGGACGTCATTTCCGCAACCCGAGATGGCGATTCGACCATTGTGGACACTGTGCGAACCCTGCGAGCCGAGCGCCCCGACGACCGCGTAACCGTAGTGACAGCAGACAGGGAACTACGAAAGCGGATAGAGGCAGAAGGCGCAGCACACGTGGGGCCAAAAACGCTACTAACAGCACTAAAAGAGGAAAGAGAAAGCCCCAACTCGACCACCTCGACAAGGTGAGGCCTGTTGGGCCAGTTATCCCGGAGCCAGCCCGCCGGCGAGGCAATCTTTTTGAGTCGCGCTCCGTGCGATGCCCTGGTGGTTCCGTTGGCTGCCTAGGTGACCGGGCGCGGGGCGCCCTCGTTGGGGGACCCACCCCCGCCCCACTTCGCCTGATTCTTCAAGGAGGCTTCGTGTCGGTTCGGGGGTGGGAGTGGGCGGTGGGTCCGTTGGCCGGCTTTCGTTGCACGGCGGCGGTTTTCGGGGCCGGCTCAGGTCCAGGCGTCGATGATCCGCACTAACTTTGCCCCGGGATCGTCGCCGGGTGCGGATAGGAGCTCCGCCGCTGGGAAGCCCGCCGCCTGTAATGCTTTCGCCGCTTCCGGGGGGTTCGGGAAATGTACATGTACCGACGCTCGGAGCGTGGTTTCCAGTAAACCGCCCGCCAAGCGCCGGGCGAGCGAATTGGTGGCCGGGAGCATGACGATATCCGCGAAGTACGCACCGGTCGGAAAGCGCAGGAGGACCTCGGCGAAACGGTGCCACATAGTGGTAACCGCCTCGAGGTCGTAGTAGTTCAGCAGACCCTCGGTGATGATCGCGGTGCCGACATCGGGGTCCAAAGTGTCCGCAACCGCACCGAGGCTCGACGGTCCGTCCGCGGCGAGGGCGTCCACAGTCGTGACCCGCGGGACCGGGCCGCTGAGCCGGTCCAGCAAATGCTGCTTGCGGGCCGCCATGCGTGGCAAGTCGGCCTCGACATAGACCAAATCCTGGTACCGCCGGGTGAAGCGCCAACCTCGGGCGGAGAGGCCCGCCGCGATCTCGATCACCTGCCCGATTTCGCCACGCTCAACCGCACCGGCCAGCAGCTCGTCCAGCATCCGGTGCCGGGCGACGAGTAAGCCCTCGATCGTCGGCCGGCCCAGCAGGCGGCTGACCCGCATCGCCGGTTCCAGTAGGTGGAACATCACGCGGCCCTCGGCGGTCGCCAGCTCCGGCGGGGCCAGCCCATTGCGTACCCAGACGTAGCCGGTGTAGTGGCCGGTCGGGCTGATGGCCTCGGAACCACGCGGGAACAGCACACCGAGATGGTACGCAATCCCGCTCAACCGATCGCGGCGCTCAGCTCCCGCATTCCCGCGCTCAACAGCTCACTCAGCTCAGTGCCGGGGCTGCGCAGCCACTGCTCGTACGCGGCCAGCGCGACACCCAGCGTCGCGTACGCGATTGCTTGTGGCGCAAGGGAATCCGGCGCGACATCGAGTCGTGTTGCAACAAAGTCCGCGAGCACCTGCCGCCACGCGGTGTACCGCAGCGTCGAGTGAGCCTGCAACGCCGGGGTGGTCAGGATCAACTCCATCCGGCGGCGGTGCCATGGCGCCTCGTCCGGGTCGATCCGGTTGAACTCGACCAGCGCCTCGCGGATCACGTCGATCAGCGGCACGTCCGGAGGGTAACCGGCCAGCTGCGTGCGCATCCGTGCCAGTTCGCCATCGAAATCGCCCCACGCGATGTCGTTCTTCGACGGGAAGTAGCGGAAGAACGTGCGGCGCCCGATCCCGGCGGCCTGCGCGATGTCGTCCACCGTGGTGCGTTCGAACCCCTGGCGGGCGAACAGTTCGAACGCCACGTGCTCCACCTCGGCGCGCGACGTGATCGGCTTGCGGCCGGCGCGCGAAACACCCTGGTCGGTCATACCCTCTTCCATTCGGCACTCGGTGCCATTATTGTGTGTGACGCGAGCCGCACCGGGGCGGCCGCGACGAAGGGAGCATCCCATGGCCGAGACTCAGCAGGTTGCGCAGGACGAGGCTCTGGTGGAAGACGAGTTGCTCGTCGAAGAGGTGTCCATCGACGGCATGTGCGGCGTCTACTGAGACCGGTGTTCGAGCCAGATCAGCCGTACCGGTGCTCGCCGCGCATCGCACTGCGACCCGAGTCGTTCGGCGCGCTCGCGTATGACTTCGGCACCCGCAGGCTGTCGTTCCTGAAAACGAAACTGCTGGTCGAGGTGGTGCGCGCGCTCGAAGCCCAGCCCGACGTGCACACCACTCTCGACGTGGCGGGCGTCCCCGACGACCAGCGGCCGTCGTATCTGAAAGCGCTCGAGGGCTTGGCGAATACCGGAACGATCGAACGACGTGACTGAAAGGCGCGCGATGAAGCTCGTCGAGCATTTCAAGGAAGGGCTCAACTCGCCCATCTGCCTGACCTGGGAACTGACCTACGCCTGCAATCTTTCGTGCGTGCACTGCCTTTCCTCCTCGGGGCGGCGGGATCCACGCGAGCTGAGCACCGAAGAATGCA
This sequence comes from Amycolatopsis pithecellobii, assembly GCF_009707865.1. Classification (GTDB taxonomy): domain Bacteria; phylum Actinomycetota; class Actinomycetes; order Mycobacteriales; family Pseudonocardiaceae; genus Amycolatopsis_E; species Amycolatopsis_E pithecellobii. The sequence continues at coordinate 41,374 of NZ_WMBA01000006.1, read as the reverse complement.
AGGCGGTCATCGACGAGTTGCAGCGCATGCAGGTGTTCTACGTGAACATCGGCGGCGGCGAACCCACCGTGCGCGCCGATTTCTGGGAACTGGTCGAGTATGCGGTGGCACACCAGGTGGGCGTCAAGTTCTCCACCAACGGCGTGAAGCTGACGCCCGAGCGCGCCCGCTGGCTCGCCGCGACCGACTACGTGGACGTGCAGATTTCGCTCGACGGGGCCACGGCGGAGGTCAACGACGCGGTACGCGGGCCGGGTTCCTACGACACCGCGATCCGCGCGATGACCAACCTGCGCGACGCCGGATTCCGCGATTTCAAGCTGAGCGTCGTGATGACCAGGCAGAATATCGGTCAGCTCGACCAGTTCGCGCAGATCGCCGACACCTACGGCGCCCAGCTGCGCATCACCAGGTTGCGGCCATCCGGTCGCGGCGCCGACGTGTGGGACGAGCTGCACCCGACGGCGGAACAGCAGCTGGAACTGTATGACTGGCTCGTCGCGCGCGGGGAGAAGGTGCTCACCGGCGACTCCTTCTTCCACCTCAATGCGCTCGGCTCGGATCCGTTGCCAGGCTTGAATCTGTGCGGTGCCGGCCGGGTCGTCTGCCTGATCGACCCGGTGGGCGACGTGTACGCCTGCCCGTTCGCGATCCATCAGGAGTTCTTGGCCGGCAACGTCCGCGACGAGGGCGGATTCGCCAAGGTGTGGGCGGATTCGGAACTGTTCACTCGCCTGCGCGGACCGCAGACCGGTGGCGCGTGCACGTCGTGCTCCGCCTACGACGCATGTCAGGGCGGGTGCATGGCGGCGAAGTTCTTCACCGGACTGCCGCTCGACGGTCCCGACCCCGAGTGCGTCAAGGGCAACGGGGCCCGCGCGCTGGCAACGGTCGGCGCGGCGCCACGGTCCGATGTGGACCATTCACATCGCAAGAGCCGCAAGGTCCCGGTGAGCATCGGCTTCGGCCCGCCGTCGCGCCCGGACCGCGCGTGCGACACGAGTCCACTCGCCGGGTTGCGATGAACACGCTGCCGGACCCGGTGAAGATCGCGGACCGGACCGCGCCGAGCCGGGTCCTTTTCGGACCGCACGAGACGAACCTCGCGCGCGGGCGCGTGTTGTCCGACCGCCATGTCGCCTATTACGCCGCCCGTGCCGCCGGCGGTGCCGGGATGATCGTGACCGAGACGGCCAGCGTGCACGACTCCGACTGGCCGTACGAGCGGGCACCACTGGCCGCGTTGTGCGGTCCTGGTTGGACGTCCACAGTGGACGCTTGTCGTCCACACGGCACGCTCGTGCTCGCCGGGCTGGGACACACCGGGTCACAGGGGTCTTCGGCGTTCTCGCAGTCGGCGTTGTGGGCGCCGTCCCGGGTTCCCGACGTCGCGAGCCGTGAGCTGCCGATGGAGCTGGAAGACGACCAGATCCGCATGCTCGTCGACGGTTTCCGTGCTTCGGCGGCGCTGGCGGTGGAGTCCGGAATGGACGGTGTCGAGCTGGACGCCGGACAGTACTCGTTGTTGCGGCAGTTCATCTCGGCGCTGACGAACCAGCGGGCCGATTCCTATGGTGCGGAAAAGTTCCTGCTACTCAGGGAAGTGCTGGCCGCGGTGCGGGAGGCGATCGGCGACCGGATCATCGGCCTGCGCCTGTCTTGCGACGAGCTGGCGCCGTGGGCGGGGCTCACCCCCGAGCAGGCGGCGGTGCTCGCCGCCGATGTCGCGGCGAGCGTGGACTACCTCGTGCCGGTGCGCGGCTCGGCGATGAGCGCCTCGGCGACCCGGCCAGATCTGCACACCGAGCCGGGCTTCAACCTCGACCTGTGCCGCCGGATCACCGGGGCTGTCGAAGGTCGCACGCTGACCGTGTTGCAGGGCAGCGTGGTCGACCCCGCACAGGCGCAGCAGGCGCTCGACGAAGGCGTGGCGACCGTGGTCGAGATGACACGCGCGCAGATCGCCGACCCCGAACTCGTCGTGAAGGTGCGCGCGGGCGCGACCCCACGGCCGTGCGTGCTGTCGAACCAGCGATGCCGCGTGCGGGACAACCGCAACCCGATTGTCAGCTGCATCAGCGAACCCCGCAGCGGCCACGAAACCGAGGACCCGTCGATCGACGGCCACGACACTCCACGCGATGTGGTGGTGATCGGGGGCGGTCCGGCCGGGATGGAAGCCGCGCGGGTGCTCGCGCTGCGCGGCCACCGCGTGGAACTGCGCGAGCGGACCGATCGGCTCGGCGGCATGCTGCGACTGGCGGCGAACGTCGACGGCCGGGCCCGGCTGGCGAAGCTCGCCGACTGGCTGGAAAGCGAAATTCACCGGCTGGGCGTACGGGTGCGGACCGGCGTGCACGTGACCGACGTGCCCAGGGGCGCCATCGTCGCGACAGGATCCGTTGCGGGGCCGAGAAACTACGCCGTGTTCGGTGGCGAGGTGGTCGACGTGGTGGACCTGCTGGCCGGGGCGCGGTTACCGGAAGGGCCGATCGTGGTGGCCGATCCGGTGGGTGACTTCGTCGGCGTCGGAGTGGCCGAACTCTTGGCGGCGCAAGGGAAGGTGACCACGATCGTGAGCCAGGACCAGGTGATCGGCACGCAGCTCGCGCTGACCGGTGACCTCGCCGACGCCAACACGCGCCTGCAGCAGGCCGGGGTCACGCTCGCCAAGCGATCGGTGCTGCGCGAGGTGCGTGCCGGGCAGGTCGTCATCGAGGACGTCTTCACCGCCGAGCGCCGCGAGCTCGACTGCGCCGCAGTGGTCCACTGTGGACACCGGTTGCCGGACGAGCTGCCGGGAACGCTTCGCGCCGGTGACTGCGTCGCGCCGCGGACGGTGCACGAGGCGATACTGGAAGGCCGCCGCGCGGCGATGAAGCTACTACCAATCCGACCCAAAGTAGGCCGACCGTGATCAGCCGGAAGCCGACCTACGCCAGGCGGATCGCCGTGACTGCCGGTCGGATTGGTACCGACAATGCAGTGCGGGAAAGGGAACTGGTATGAGTGGCGGACGTTACCGGTACCTGTTCTCGCCGCTGCGGGTCGGGCCGGTCGTGGTGCGCAACCGGATCGTGTTCTCCGCGCATCTGACGAACTACGCGCAGAACGGGTTGCCCAGCGAGCAACATGCCGAGTACTACGCGGCGCGCGCGGCCGGCGGCGCGGGGCTGATCATCACCGAGGAGCACTCGACGCATGAGACGGACTGGCCGTACGAGAAGCTCATCCACGGTTTTCACCGTGAGGTGATCCCCGGCTACCGTCGCATCACCGAAGCCGTGCATGCGCACGACACCCCGATTTTCGCGCAGCTCAACCACAACGGTGGTCAAACGTCCTCAATGTACTCACGGCTGCCGGTGTGGGCGCCGTCGCCGGTGCCCGACCCGATGTTCCGCGAGGTGCCCAAAGCGATCGACCATCGCGAGATCGCCGAAGTGGTCGCGGGCTACGGCACGGTCGCCGGGCACTGCGCCGAAGGCGGGTTCGATGGGGTCGAGCTCCAGTGTTCGCATTCGTCGATCGTCCGCGGTTTCCTTTCCCCCGCCACGAACAAGCGCACCGACTCCTACGGTGGCTCGCTGCCCAACCGGGCGCGCATTCTGCTGGAGATCATCGACGCCGTTCGCGAGGCCATCGGAGGAGACCGCGCGCTGGGCGTGCGGTTGTGCGGTGACGAGCTGATCGAAGGCGGCACCACGATCGACGAAGCGGTCGAGGTCGCGAAACTCGTTGAGGCGACGGGAAAAGTCGACTACATCAACACTTCGATCGGCGTGGCCACCTCGACGCTGTACATGATCGAGGCGTCGATGGCGATCCCTCCGGGCTACGCGTTGTTCATCGCCAACGCCATTCGCGAAGCGGTACGGCTCCCGGTGATCGGCGTCGGCCGGATCAAGGACCCGGTGCAGGCCGAACGTGCGCTGGCCGAAGGACATTGCGATCTGGTCGGCGTCGTCCGTGGCCAGATCGCGGACGCCGACTTCGCCGCCAAGGCCCGTGCCGGACACTCGACGGAGATCCGGACCTGCCTGTCCTGCAACCAGGAATGCGTCGGCCGGATGGGGCTGAACCGGTGGCTGGGTTGCATCGAAAACCCGCGCACCGGCAAGGAAAGCGTGCCGCTGCTAGTGCCGTTGTCGCCGCCGGGACCGCGGCCGAAACGCGTCTTCGTCGTGGGCGGTGGCCCGGCCGGGCTACAGGCCGCCTCCACGGCCGCGCAGCGCGGCCACCACGTGACGCTGTTCGAGCGCAACGACACCACCGGCGGCCAGGCCGCGGTCGCCGCGAGTATCCCGAGCCGCGCGGAATTCCTCGATGTGGTCAGGAATCTGCTCGCCGAGTGTCAGCGGTACGGCGTCGACATCAAGACCGGCGCGGAAGTTTCGGCCGAACTGCTGCGTTCGGAGTCACCGGACACCGTCGTGCTCGCGACCGGCGCCAAGCCGCAGAAACCTTACTGGGCAGGCGATCTGGCCCGTGTCGTGGACGTGCGGGACGTACTGGAAGGTCGCGCGGCACCGGAGGGCGAGGTCGTCGTCCTCGACGATCTCGGTTTCCACCAGGCGACCTCGACCGCTGAGCTGCTCGCCGACCGTGGTTGTTCGGTGCGGATCAGCACCTCCGGCATGGTGGTCGGCCAGGATCTCGGCGTGACGCTCGACATGGAGACGTTCAACGTCCGTGCGCACGCCAAGGGCATCCGGCAGCACACCGACGAAGTGATCCTCGCCGCGTCCGAAGTGGACGGACGGATCGTGTTGCGGGTACTGACCCACACCACCGGCGTGACCCGCGAGCTCGGCTGTGACTGGGTGGTGTGTGCGACGCACCAGCAACCGGAAGACCAGCTGTGGCAAGAGCTGAAGGACGCGCCGTTCCCGGTGCACCGCGCCGGTGACTGCGTGACCCCGCGCCGCGCGCACGCCGCCGTCATCGAGGGCCACCGGGTGGGGGTGGCACTGTGAACGACCTGCTCGCGGTGATCGTCGTCCGTGACGGCGTACTGCCGCTCGGCGCGGACGAAACCGTTGCCGAGGCGGGGGGCGCGGCGCTGCTCGTCGGCACCGGCGTGAAGGAGGCAGCGGCCGAGTTGCCCTCGCTGTGCACCGGCGCCCTCGCCGAGAACGGCACGTTCGCACCGGGCCGTTGGGCCCGCCAGCTGGCGAAGACCCTTACTGTGCCGCCGTTCGTTACCAATCCGACTACAGCCACGGCGGAAACGGTTTGTACGAACAGGTCGGCTGCGGATGCGTATCCGCCTACTTTCGGTCGGATTGGTAACGCGGAACGGATTTTGCTGCCCGCATCGGCCGACGGCCGGGATCTGGCGCCACGGCTGGCCGCGGAACTTGGCAGGCCGCTGCTGGCGGGCGCGATCCGGGTGACCGCCCACGGCGCGGAAGTCGCTCGCTGGGGCGACCGGGTGTGCGCCGACCTCATCGCGGACGGGCCGTTCGTGGCGACGTTGCAGCCCGGCGTGCGCGGAAGTGCGCCCGCGTCTGAAACCGTGCTGTACGCGATCGAGCTGCCCCACGCCGAAGCGCCGGACGTGACCGTGATCGAGGTGCTCGACCCCGAACCCGGCACGGTCGATCTGGCCGAAGCACCGAGGATTTTCGGCGCCGGAGCCGGGCTCGGCAACCCGGAATCCGTGGCATTACTGGAAAAGGTGGGGAACGCCATGGGGGCCGCACTCGGCGCGACGAGGGTGGTGACCGACGCGGGCTGGACGGGCTACCAGCGGCAGATCGGCACCACCGGCGTCGTGGTCCATCCCGAGCTGTACGTCGCGTTCGGTGTTTCCGGTGCGGCGCAACACGTCGGCGGGCTCGGTGACCCGGCGCAGGTCGTCAGCGTCAACCTCGACGAGTCCTGCCCGATGACGGCAATGGCCGACCTGGGCATCGTCGCCGACGCGCCTGCCGTGCTCGCCGAGCTGGCCCGGATGCTGGAGGTGCGATGACCTACGCGGGCCCCGCCAGTACGTCGGCGGGTGTTGTCTTCGATGAGCCGGCAAAGACCTTCGACATCATCGTGGTCGGTGCCGGGCCGGCCGGCTCGGCGGCCGCGCTCGAAGCCGCGCGAGCGGGGCGTTCTGTCGCGCTGATCGAACGCGGACCGTTCCCGGGCGCGAAAAATGTCTACGGTGGCGTGGTTTACGGCCGCATCCTGGACGAGCTCGTGCCTGACTGGTGGGAGCACATGCCGGTGCAGCGCTGGGTCACCCGCCGCTCGACGATGGTGATGACCCCGACCCAGGCGCTCACCGTGGATTTCCGCACGCAGGACTGGGGCCGTGCCCCGTACAACGGCGCCACCGCGTACCGGGCCGACCTCGACTCCTGGCTCGCCGAGCAAGCTGTCGCGGCGGGTGCGGTCCTCATTCCGTCCACTGTGGTCACGAACCTGCTGCAGGATCGCACCGGAACCATCGTCGGGGTGCGCACCGACCGGCCCGACGGGGATCTCACGGCAAGTGTGGTGATCGCGTGCGACGGGGTGAACTCCTTCCTGGCCAAAGAAGCCGGCCTGTACCAGACCGAGCATCAAGCCGAGCACCTGACGCTGGGCGTCAAGCAAACCCTGGCGCTGCCGAGGCACGTCATCGAGGAGCGGTTCGCGATCACCGGCCGCGACGGGGTGGACATCGAGATGCTCGGCTGCACCAGGGGCATTCCGGGCGGCGGTTTCCTTTACACCAACCTGGATTCGGTGAGCATCGGCGTCGTACTCGCGCTCACCGGCGTCAGCAAGGCGAAGACCAGGCCGGAGGAACTCGTCGCCGAGCTCAAACGGCATCCCGCCATCGCGCCGCTGATCAGGGGCGGCGAGCAGATCGAATACTCCGCGCACCTGATCCCCGAAGGCGGCTACGACGCGATGCCCGAGCTGATCGGCGACGGGATGCTGGTCGCCGGGGACGCGGCGGCGATGTGCCTCGCGGCCGGGATCTGGCTGGAGGGCGTGAACTTCGCGATCGGCGCCGGGATGTACGCCGGGCGTGCGGCCGCGGCGGCGGTGGCCTCCGGTGACGTGTCCCGGCGCGGCCTCGCCGGCTACCGGACGATGCTGGAGAAGTCGTTCGTGCTGGCCGATCACCGGAAACTGCGGAAGTTCCCTGGTCTGGTGCTGTCGGACCGGACGCAGCAACAGTACCCGGCGCTGGTGTGCGATCTCGTGCAGGGAATGTTCCAGGTGGACAATCCGGCGCCGAAACCCGGTCTGCGCAAGCTGTTGCGGAGATCGATGAAGGAAAACGGAGTACGCTGGCGTGAGCTGCTGCGCGACGGCTGGACCGGGATGCGAGGACTGCGATGACCGGAAAGCGCTATCAGGAACCGGCCTTCGACGATGTCATGTCCACAGTGGAGTTTCGTGTCGCGCAGCGCGCGCACATCACCGTGGACGCCGACGTCTGCCGTTCGTGCACCACGAAGGCGTGTGTGCACGCCTGCCCGGCGGATCTGTTCGTGCCGACCAGTGACGGCGGCATCCTGTTCAACTACGAGCAGTGCTTCGAATGCGGCACCTGTTACCAGGTCTGTAACGGTGAGGGCGCGATCAGCTGGAGCTACCCGGACGGGGGCCACGGCGTCGTGTTCCGGAAGGGATAGCCGATGTTGATCGTGGCCGCCCTGCGGTTCAGTGATCAGCGTGCCGCCGTCGATCCGCTCACCGGGCTGGTGCGCACGGACGCGCGCACCAGCGGGGCGAACGCCGCCGACCAGGCCGCCCTGGAACACGCGCTGCGCATCGCCGAAGCGTTCGGCGGGCGCTGCATGGCCGTGACGGTCGGACCCGTCGAGGCCGGGGAGATGCTTCGGGAAGCGCTTTCTGTGGGTGCGGACGAAGTGCTTCGCATCGACGGTCCGGCCGAGCCCGTCACCGAGGACGGCAGCGAAACCGCACGGCTGCTGCTGGACGGCCTGCCGGAACGACCGGATGTCATCGTCTGCGGGGACCACTCGACCGACCGCGGAACCGGTGCCACACCGGCATTCCTGGCGCAGCGGCTCGGTGCGTGCCAAGCACTCGGCCTCATCGAACTCCAAGCGATCGACGGTGCGCTGCACGCGGTGCGCCGACTCGACGGCGGGAGACGGGAAAGACTGATGTTCGGCGCGCCGGCGGTGTGCTCGGTCGAGGCGGCGGGCACGGTGTTGCGGCGTGCGTCGCTGCCCGCCACCATCGCGGCCCGCACGGCGGAAATCCCGGTCGCGCAGGCCGGCTCGTTGCGGTACCTGCGGGCGGGCGCGGTGACTGCCTACCGGCCCCGGCCGCGCGCGCTGCCCGCGCCCACCGGAAACGAGCCACACCAACGGATGCTCGCACTCACCGGCGCGCTCGTCGAGCGGACCCCGCCCCAGGTCCTGCATCCGGCGACAGCCGAAGAAGCGGCGCGGGAGCTGCTGGACTACCTGCGCCGGCACGGGTACGCGCCGTGAACGGGTTCCGCGCGTGAAGCTCCGCATCGATCCGGGTACACGCATCCTCGGTCAGGTGCTGATCGGCGGTGCGCCACTGCGGGTTCTGCGGTTGTCGAAGGCCGGGGCGCTCCTGGTCCGGCAGTGGCGCGACGGCGCAGAGGTGTCGGACCTGCCCCAGCAACGGAAACTCGCCGACCGGCTCGTCGATGCGGGTATCGCCCATCCCGAGCACCGCAAGGCCGGCCTCACGCGCGCGGACGTGACGATCGTCGTGCCCGCGCGCGACCCCGCGACGTTGCCGGCTGCCGACGTGGTGATCGACGACGGGTCCCAGGCGCCGATTCCCGTTGCGACCCAACGACATCCGGTGGCACGCGGCCCGGCCGCCGCGCGTAACACGGGACTCGCGTACGTCACGACGGAACTCACCGCGTTCCTCGATGCCGACACCGAACCGCGGCCCGGCTGGCTCGACGCGATCCTGCCGCATTTCGAGGACCCGGCTGTCGTCGCCGTCGCCCCGAGAATTCGCAGCACGCCAGGAAGTTCCGCGCTCGAGAAGTACGAGCGGCAACGGTCCGCTTTGGACCTCGGCGCGGCTCCGGCACCGGTCGGGCCGGGGCGCCGGGTGACCTACCTCCCGACGGCCGCACTCGTCGTGCGCACGGCGGCGGCGAAGGCAGCCGGCGGTTTCGACGAGCGGCTGCGTTTCGGGGAGGACGTCGATTTCGTCTGGCGGCTGGACGGTCGCGTGCGTTACGAGCCGAAGTCCGAAGTGTTGCACACCCCGCGGAAAACCTGGCGTGCGTGGGCGAAGCAGCGGTTCGACTACGGCACCTCCGCGGCGCCGCTCGCGAAGAGGCACGGCCACAAAGCCATCGCTCCCGTGCGGGTTTCCGGGTGGACGGCGCTCGCGTGGGGTCTCATCGCCGCGCGCCGCCCCGGCCTCGGGGCGGCCGTCGCCTTCGGCACGGCCGCCCTCCTGCCACGCAAGCTCGCGCCGTTGGGCGTCCCGGTGCGGGAATCGCTGCTCATCGCCCTGCGTGGTCACCTCGGTGCGGGCCGGTACTTCGCCGAGGCACTCACCCGGACCTGGGGACCGGTGGCCGTGCCGGTGCTCGCCGCCCGGGGTCGGACGGTCCTCGCGTTCGCCTTCTCGCGTCACCTCAAGGAGTGGGCGGAAACCCGACCGGGCCTCGATCCCGTCCGCTGGGTGCTGGCGAGAACGGCTGACGATCTCAGCTATGGCGCCGGAGTTTGGTACGGCTGCTGGAAAGAACGCACGGTCACGCCGCTCATCCCGGATTTCACAAACTGGCCCAGGAAATGAAAGACCGTACGTGGACCGAACTGACACCGCGGCTGCTCGTGGTTCCCCTCGGCGCCACCGAGCAGCACGGTCCACATCTTCCGTACACTGTGGACACCGAGATCGCCGTCGCGTTGTGTGAAACCGTGGCGAGGAAACGGGAAGACGTTGTGGTGGCGCCCGCACTGCCGTACGGGTCCAGCGGCGAGCACGCCGGTTTCCCCGGCACGCTGTCGATCGGCCAGGAAGCGACCGAAACGGTTCTGGTCGAGCTGGTGCGTTCGGCGGACGCCTTCGCCGGAGTGCTCCTGGTCTGCGCGCACGGGGGCAACGTCGAGCCGCTGCGCCGCGCGGTCGCGAAACTTCGTTACGAGGGAAGGAAAGTACGGGCCTGGTTGCCGAGCGGGCGAAGCGACGACAGCCACGCCGGGCACACCGAGACGTCGGTGATGCTCGCGCTGCGGCCGGACGCCGTGCGGCTCGACCGGCTGGAGCCGGGGAACGCCACGCCCATGCCGGTGTTGATCGATTCCTTGCGGGAGGGCGGAATTCGCGCGGTCAGCCCCAACGGGGTGCTCGGCGACCCACGCGGCGCGACCGCCGAGGCGGGCGAAGCCATCCTCACCCGGTGGGCGAAAAGTCTACTTGACTCTGTCGCCGCGCTTGCTTCGGATGTCATGCTGTAACGGTCCTTACTGCGACCTCACAAAGGGGTGAACGCGTCGTGAAGACCAAAGCCGCTGTTTTGCACGATGCACATAAGCCGTTCGAGATCGAGGAGCTCGAACTCGACGGCCCGCGCGACGGCGAGGTGATGATCAAGTACACCGCCGCCGGGCTCTGCCACTCGGACCTGCACCTGATCGACAACGATCTCGTGCCGCGGTTCCCCATCATCGGCGGCCACGAGGGCGCCGGAATCATCGAGGAGGTCGGCCCCGGCGTCACCAAGGTCAAGCCCGGTGACCACGTGGTGTGCAGCTTCATCCCCAACTGCGGGACGTGCCGCTACTGCGCGACCGGCCGGTCGAACCTGTGTGACATGGGCGCCACCATCCTGCAGGGGAACCTGCCGGACGGCAGCTTCCGGTTCCACCGCGGCGGCACCGACTACGGCGCGATGTGCATGCTCGGCACGTTCGCCGAGCGCGCCACCATTTCCCAGTACTCGGTCGTCAAGGTCGACGACTGGCTGCCCCTGGAGACCGCGGTGCTGGTCGGCTGTGGCGTGCCGACGGGCTGGGGAACGGCCAACTACGCGGGCGGGGTCCGCGCGGGCGACACGGTCGTGATCTACGGCATCGGCGGGATCGGCATCAACGCGGTCCAGGGTGCCGCGCATGCCGGTGCGCTGAACATCGTGGTGGTCGATCCGGTGGAGCTCAAGCGCGAGACCGCGTTGAAACTGGGCGCGACCCATGCGTTCGCCAGCGCCGACGAAGCGTTCGCCAAGCTCGTTGAGCTGACCCGGGGCCAGCTGGCCGACCAGGCGCTGATCACGGTCGGCACGGTCGACGAGGACATCGTCAGCGCGGCGTTCAACGCGATCGGCAAGGGCGGCACGGTCGTCATCACCGGCCTGGCCAACCCGGAGAAACTCACCGTGCACGTGTCCGGTGGAGTGCTGACCCTGTTCGAGAAGACGATCAAGGGCACGCTGTTCGGCTCGGCCAACCCGCAGTACGACATCGTCCGCCTGCTGCGGCTGTACGAAGCCGGTGCGATCAAGCTCGACGAACTGGTCACCCGCCGCTACACGCTGGACGAGGTCAACGAGGGCTACCAGGATCTGCGCGACGGTAAGAACATCCGCGGAGTACTGCTGCACGCCGCCTGACCCCTGCGCGAGTTGAACGTTCCGTGCGCGCGAGTTGCGCTTTCCATGCGCGCGAGTTGCACGTTCGGCCTCGGCGCCGCCTTCCGGCCGCGCCGAGGCCGGGACACACCCGTGGTTTGTGCCCGGAGCCTTCCAGGCGGTACCTTGTCGCGATGTCGCGTGGGGCCGCGCTGCCGGCCCCCGATTCATTGTGGGGTTCACTGGTGGTCACGGGTAAAGTCGTTCGGTTCGACGAAATGCGCGGGTACGGGTTCGTAGCGCCGGATGACGGCGGCGAGGACGTCTTCGTCCACGTCAACGATCTCGATGTGGACAAGCGGCTGATCGCGCCGGGCACGGTCGTCGAGTTCACTTTGGAGGATGGCGAGCGCGGGCCGAAGGCGTCCAATGTGCGCGTGGTGCGCAACGCGCGGTCCGGTAACGACGACGATTATCTGCCGGCCGGCCTTGACTTCCGCGAGGAGCTCACCGAGGCGCTGCTGACCGGGGTGCCGACGCTGACCGCCGAGCAGTTGCTGCGCGTGCGGCGGACCGTGCTCGATCTGGCCAACCAGCACGGCTGGCTCGACGCGTAGTTTCACCCCGCTCCAGCCTGGATACCCCTTTCCCGGACGCAGCAGGCCGACGGGAGGACCAGCGCATGAAAGCGGTTGCGTGGCACGGAAAACGCGATGTCCGGGTGGACACCGTGCCCGATCCCCGGATCGAGGAACCCACAGACGCCATCGTGCGCATCACGTCCACGGGCATCTGCGGATCGGACCTGCACCTGTACGAGGTGCTGGGGCCGTTTCTCGGTGAGGGCGACATCCTCGGGCACGAACCGATGGGTGTGGTCGAAGAGGTCGGCTCCGAAGTCCGCAACCTCGCGCGCGGTGACCGCGTCGTGGTGCCGTTCAACATCTCGTGCGGGCACTGTGTCATGTGTACTTCCGGGTTGCAGTCGCAGTGCGAGACGACGCAGGTCACCGAATACGGCAAGGGTGCCGCGTTGTTCGGGTACACCAAGCTCTACGGGCAGGTGCCGGGCGGGCAGGCCGAATATCTGCGTGTTCCCCAGGCCCAGTACGGCCCGGTGAAGGTGCCGGACGGCCCGCCGGACGACCGGTACGTCTACCTGTCCGACGTGGTGCCCACCGCGTGGCAGGCTGTCGAATATGCGGCGATCCCACCGGGTGGCAGCGTGGTGGTGTTCGGGCTGGGCCCGATCGGGCAGATGTGCTGCCGCATCGCGCGGCACCGTGGCGCCGAACTCGTCATCGGGGTCGATCTGGTGCCGGAACGCCTGGAGGTGGCCGCCCGGCACGGCGCCACGACGTTCAATATCCGGCACCACAAGGACATTCCCGGCGTCGTCGGGGATCTGACCTCCGGGCGCGGTGCCGACTCGGTGATCGACGCGGTCGGGATGGAGGCGCACGGTGCCCCCGTCGGCAAGCTCGCCCAGCAGATGTCGGGTCTGCTGCCGAAACCCGTTGCCGCGAAAGTGATCGAGACAGCTGGTATGGACCGGTTGAGCGTGCTGCACGCCGCCATCCGCACCGTTCGCCGCGGCGGCACCATTTCGCTCAGCGGCGTCTACGGCGGGATGGCCGATCCGCTGCCGATGTTCGAGTTGTTCGACAAGCAGATCCAGTTGCGGATGGGGCAGGCGAACGTGCGGCACTGGATGGACGACGTGCTGCCGCTGGTCAGCGACGAGGCCGACCCGCTGGGCGTGGAAGGCCTTGCCACCCATCACCTGCCGCTCGACCAGGCGCCTGAGGCGTACCGGATGTTCCAGGAGAAGCGGGACGGTGCGATCAAGGTTCTGCTGCGCCCGTCCCGCTGAGAAACGGAAAGGAGCACCATGAGCACGATTACCGAAACCGTCGACGTGAACGTCCCGGTGACCACGGCCTACAACCAGTGGACCCAGTTCGAGTCCTTCCCGGAGTTCATGGAAGGTGTCGAACAGGTCCGGCAACTGGACAACACGCACCTGCACTGGGTGACCCAGGTCGCCGGCACCACGAGGGAATTCGACGCCACCATCACCGAGCAGCACCCGGACGAACGCGTGGCATGGCGTTCGGACAGCGGGCCCAACCACGCCGGCGTCATCACATTCCACCGCCTCGACGATTCGACGACCCGCGTGACCGCGCAGATGGATCTGGATCCGGAAGGCGTCGTGGAGAACGTCGCGGACAAGCTCGGTCTGCTCGACCGTCGTGTCAAGGGCGATATGAAGCGCTTCAAGGAATTCATCGAGCACCGCGGCATGGAAACCGGTAGCTGGCGTGGTGACGTCAACCGGCCGGGCTGACGCGTCGGAGTTCGTTCCGGACAGCACCGATCTGGACCGGCTCGGCGAGGCGTCCCGGGGATGTCGCGGATGCGACCTCTACCGGGACGCCACGCAGACGGTGTTCGGTGCGGGACCGAAGCGGGCGAAGATCGTCATGCTGGGAGAGCAGCCCGGCGACCGGGAGGACATCGACGGCGAACCGTTTGTCGGCCCGGCCGGGCGGCTACTGGACCATGCGCTCGTCGAAGCGGGTATCGACCGCGGGCAGGTGTACGTGACGAACGCGGTGAAGCATTTCCGGTTCACCGAGCGCGGGAAACGCCGGATTCACCAGAAGCCTTCGCGCGGCCAGATCGTGGCATGCCGGCCCTGGCTCGTGGCCGAGTTGCGAGCCGTCCGGCCGCGACTGGTGGTGCTGCTGGGTGCGACCGCCGCTTCGGCGCTGATGGGGCCCTCGTTCCGGATCACCGCCCACCGGGGGAAGGTGGTCGAGGCACCGGCCGAATTCGACGGGCATCCGGCACACGTACTGTCCACTGTGCACCCGTCGGCCGTGCTCCGCGCACCCGATCGCGACAGCGCTTACGCCGCGCTGGTGGAGGATCTCGCCGCGGCACGGTGACGTTTCGCGCGGCGCCCCGGGGGCATCCCCCAAGACATGCAGCTACCGCCGCCACGATCTCTGTGGGTGGACACCGCGACCGCCCCGTCACGCGCTGACCAGCCGTTGCCCACCGAAGCCGACGTGGCCGTCATCGGCGCCGGTATCGCCGGGCTGACCACCGCCTACGCGCTCGCGGACGCGGGCCGCTCGGTCGTCGTGCTGGAAGCGGGGGAGGTCGCCGGCGGCGTTTCCGGCCATACGACCGCGAAGGTCACCGCACAGCATGCCGTCAAATACCGTTACTTGACCGACCGGAACGGCGCCGAGGCCGCCGCCCAGTACGCGGCCAGCCAGCTCGGGGCGCTCGAATGGATCGCGCGCACGGCGGCGGAGCTGAACATCGACTGCGACTTCTCGCGCCAGGACAGTTTCGTCTACACGCGCGGCCACGCCGGCAAGCTCAAACGTGAGGCCGAGGCCGCCCGCGAGGCCGGGTTACCCGCGAGCTTCGTCAAAGAGACCACCCTGCCGTTCCCGGTCGCGGGCGCGGTGCGGGTCAGTGACCAGGCGCAGTTCCATCCGCGCAAGTGGTTACTGGGCTTGGCTTCCGCGATCGAACGGCTCGGCGGCGTCATCCTGGAGCAGGCCAGGGTGGAACGGGTGGACGAACGGCCGGTGCCGACCGTGCACGTGCGCGGTACGACGGTGCGGGCGGGGGATGTCGTGATCGCCACGCACTACCCGATTCTCGACCGTGGTTTGTACTTCGCCCGGCTCGAACCGACCCGCGATCTCGTGGTGGCGGGTCCGGGTGAGAGCCCGCCGGGGATGTACCTCGAGGCGGAGACACACCGGTCGTTACGCGGCCACAACGGGATCGTCATCGTCGGCGGCGAGCATTACCGGACCGGCGAGCACCTCGACGTCGAATCCCGCTACCTCGAACTCGCCCGCGCCGCCGGTAAGTTCGGCGTGACCGAGGTGACCCACCGCTGGTCCGCCCATGATATGTCTACTTTGGACGGTGTGCCCTATGTTGGCCACTATGTGCCGTGGGCGAAACAGCTGTGGGTGGCGACCGGGTTCGGGCAATGGGGGATGACCGGTGGCACGGCCGCGGGTTTGCTGCTGGACAAGGAGATTCGCGGTGAAGGCAGCGTGTACGCGCGGCTGTACGACCCGAACCGCTTTGACGTTCGGTCCGCCATCGGATTGGCCAAGACCAATGCGCCGGTGGCAAAACATCTGGTGGGCGACCATGTCCGGGCATCCGCCGCGCCGGGCACCGGCGAGGGCGTCGTGTCCCGGCGCGGGGCGCAGTTCGCCGCCTCGTACCGGACCGCGGACGGCACGGTGCGGACGGTGAACGCGCGCTGTACTCACCTCGGTTGCCTCGTCGCCTTCAACAACGCCGAGAAAACCTGGGACTGCCCATGTCACGGTTCCCGCTTCGGTACGGACGGTTCGGTGATCGAAGGCCCGGCGACGAAGCCGCTGCCCCCGCTTCCGGACTGACCATCGGCGTCGAGGAGGAATTCCTCCTGCTCGATCCGGGGACGGGAGCGACCGTATCCCGCGCGTCCGAGGTGCTCGATGGGCTCGCGCCACTCCCGGACGGCGCCGCGCTGCACCGCGAACTGCGCCCCACCCAGGTGGAGGCGGCGACCGGAATCTGCACCGATGCGGCGCGCCTGCGGGCGCAAGTCGTGCGGGGCAGGCAAATCCTGCGTGACGCCGCCGCGCGGCACGGCACGGTTATCGCCGCATCGGGGACGCCTCTCTGTTCCGGGCCGCTCCCGCCGCGCGACAACGAGGGCCGGTTCGGCCGCATCGACGCCGGCTATCGCGGCCTGGTCGCCGACTACGAGGCCTGCGGCACTCACGTGCACGTCGGCGTGCCGGGCAAGGAACTCGCGGTTCAGGTGCTCAACCGGGTGCGGCCGTGGCTGCCAGCTTTGCTTACGCTGTCGGTGAATTCGCCGTTCGACCGCGGCCGTGACACCGGCTACGGCAGCTGGCGGATGGTGCTGCAATCCCGGTTTCCCGGGGCGGGTGTGCCGCCGCCGTTCGACGGGTTCGCCGGCTATGAAGCCGAGGTCGCGCGCCTCGTCGATTGCGGCGTACTGATCGATCCGGCGATGTCGTTCTGGCTGGCCCGGCCGTCGGCACGGTTGCCCACCATCGAATTCCGTGTCGCGGACACCGCGCTGACCGTCGACGAAGCGGTGCTGCAGGCGGTGCTCAGCCGTGCGCTGGTGCGCCGGGCTTTGGCCGACATCGAGCGCGGCACGGCGCTCGTCCCGGTATCCGGCCAGATCGCGGCAGCGGCGGTCTGGGCGGCGGCGCGGGACGGCATCGACGGTGTCGGGGTGGATCCCGTTGCGGCGAAACAGGTTCCGGCGGGGCAGACCGTGGCGAACCTGCTCGCATATGTACGGCCGGCCTTGGAAGACACCGGGGATCTCGGTTTCGTCCGCGAGTCGCTCCGGCGCCTGACGAGTGCGGGGACCGGCGCGACGCGCCAGCGCCGTGCCCGCGCGGCCGGGATGCCGGCGCTCGTCGCGATGCTTACCGGCGGCCACGACGGGTAATCCGTGGCCATGTCAAGCGTTGTCGCCGCCCTGCCCGCGGCTCGAGGACCGTTGTCCGAAGCGATCATCGGGTCGTTTCACCGTGACGAGCGTGGCGAGTTCCCCGAGCTGGGTGAGGTCGGCGACGCCGACCCGTTCGGCGAGGACGTGCAGCTGGCGCTGTACCTGTGCTACGAGCTGCACTACCAGGGGCTGGCCGGCGTCGACCCGGACTGGGAATGGGACCCTGAGCTGCTGCGGCTGCGCGCGGCGATGGAGCGGTCGTTCCTGGCCGGACTCCGTGCGGCGGTGGCCGGCGGTGAGGACGTCGAGAGCGAACTCGATGAGTTGCTCGTCGAACCCGTCGACGGCAACGGCCTCAGCCATTTTCTCGCCGGCCAGGGTGAATGGTGGCACCTGCGCGAGTACTTCGTGCACCGCTCCGTCTACCACCTGAAGGAAGCCGATCCCCACGCATGGGTCATCCCGCGCCTGCGTGGCCGGGCCAAGGCGGCGCTCGTCGCGGTCGAGTTCGACGAGTTCGGCGGCGGCCGGGGCGACCGGGTGCACGCGCGGCTCTATGCGGACCTGATGGAGGCCGCGGGTCTCGATGCCGGCTACCTGCATTACCTCGACCGCGCGCCGGCGAGCATGCTCGCGGTGGTCAACCTGATGTCGCTGTTCGGCCTGCACCGCCGGTTGCGCGGGGCGCTCGTGGGGCATTTCGCCGCCGCGGAGATCACGACCGCGCCGAGCGCGATCCGGCTGGAGCACGCACTGACCCGGCTCGGTGCACCCGCGGCCTGCACCCGGTTCTTCACCGAACACATCGAGGCCGACGCGGTGCACGAGCAGATCATGCGGCACGACGTGATCGGCGGCCTGCTCACCGACGAACCCGAGCTGGCCGCTGACGTGGTATTCGGCATCCAGGCGACGAACGTCGTCGAGGCCCGCTTCACCGCGGATGTGTTGTCCGCCTGGCACTCGGGCGATTCCTCGTTGCGCTAACGGCGGCGTTTGCGGTGGCTGGTATCGCAGAAGGGATACCGCTTGCTGCGGCGGCACACGCAGACGGCCACCACGAAACGGTCGGAGGAAACCGTGGTGCCGTCGGGCAAAGTCAACTCCACCGGACCTTCCACGAGGACCGGCCCGCCCGGATCGATGCGGACCCGGCGGCGCTCAGCGTTCGATGCGGTCGGCACGGATCACCACCAGTTCCTCGGTCCGTTCACCCGGCGCGATGAGCCCCGCGTCTTCCAGATACGCGGCGCGTTCCCGCAGCACCGGGCCGAAGGGTTCCACCGCGCGTGCCACGACTGAGGTCTTCAACCCGTTGTCCCGCAACGATTCCACGGTCTGTCCCACCCCGCACAACGCCGAGTGCACGATGAGCATCGTGCCTCCCACGGTGAGCAGATCGGGCGCGCGTTCACACAGCTGGTCCAGGTAGTGCCGCCCGTCCGGCCCTGCGTCCCAGGCCATCGAGGCCCCGTACGGCGGTTCGGGCGCGACGCACGGCACGTACGGCGGGTTCGCGGTGACCAGGTCGAACCGCTCGGTCACCGACGTGAGATCCCCGTGCCGCACCTGGATCGGCAGTCCGCGTACCCGCGCGTTGAACCGGGCGCTCAGCACTGCGGGGAGGTACCGGTCCACGGCGGTCACCCGCCGGGCACGGCGCGCCGCGGCGATCGCCGCGATCCCGGACCCGGTGTAGAGGTCCAGCGCGCGAGCCCGGTGCCCGAGCCCGGCGTCCCGCAAGCCGTCGAGCAGTAACCGGGTGTCGGCCTGCGGGCGGTAGACACCGGGAAGTCTCAGCAACCACACGGGGTTACTGGTACCTCCGTATCGGCCGGGCAAACATCAGCATGGGACGGGAGAAATAACCTCGTCGTGACCGCCGTTACACCCACCATGGGCAACGACAGCCGAGGTCGCGTACGCACGGAACGAGGCGCCAAACGGGTACGGGTGCTCTTCGGCGGCAAGATCATCGCCGACACCATCCGGCCGTTACTGGTGTGGGAGATCCCGTACTACCCGGCCTACTACCTTCCGCGAGAAGACTTCGCCCCGGGCGTGCTCGAGCCTTCGGGGGAAACTCACCACACCCCGAGCCGTGGCGACGCCAAGGTTTCGACCGTCCGCGTCGGCGAGCGCGCGGCCGAGCTGGCCGCCGACGAGTACGAGGACTCGCCGCTCACCGAACTGAACGGCCACGTGCGGCTGGACTTCGCGAAGATGGACGCCTGGTTCGAGGAGGAAGAGGAGATCTTCGTCCACCCCCGCGACCCGCACAAACGCGTCGACATCCTCGCCAGCTCCCGGCACGTGCGGATCGAGATCGACGGCGTCACCGTCGCCGAAACGCGCAACCCGCACCTGCTGTTCGAGACCGGTCTGCCGACCCGGTACTACCTGCCGAAGACCGACATCCGCCTCGACCTCATCGAACCGAGTGACACGATCACACGCTGCCCGTACAAGGGTGAAGCGGAGTACTACTCGGTGCGCGTCGGGGACAAGCTGCACGAGGACATCGTCTGGTACTACCGGGCGCCGTTCCCGGAAAGCCAGAAGGTGCAGGGGCTCGTCGCGTTCTACGACGAGAAGGTGGACGTGTTCGTCGACGGTGTGCACCAGGAACGCCCGAAGACGCCGTTCAGCTGAGAGGGCTTACGCTCACCCCATGCAGGACCGCCTCTACTTCCGTCAGCTGTTGTCCGGTCGTGACTTCGCCGTCGGTGACCCGGTCGCCACCCAGATGGTCAACTTCGCTTATCTGATCGGCGATCGCGAGACGCGGGAAGCGGTCGTGGTCGACCCCGCCTACGCGGTCGGTGATCTGCTGGACGTGCTGGCGGCCGACGAGATGCGCCTGGCCGGGGTGCTCGCGACGCACCATCATCCCGATCACGTGGGCGGGAGCATGATGGGCTTCACACTGGCCGGGCTCGCCGAGCTGCTCGCCCGTGAAGCCGTGCCGGTGCACGTGAACCGGAACGAGGCCGAGTGGGTCCAGCGGGTCACCGGGCTGTCCGCGACCGACCTGACCAGCCACGACCACGACGATGTGGTGCACGTCGGGGAGATCCCGATCCGGCTCCTGCACACGCCCGGTCACACCCCCGGCAGCCAGTGCTTCCTGCTCGGTGACCGCCTCGTCGCGGGCGACACGTTGTTCCTCGAAGGCTGTGGCCGCACCGATTTCCCCGGCGGGGACGCGGAAGCGATGTATCACAGCCTGCGTGCGCTGGCGGAGCTTCCCGGCGATCCCGTGGTGTTTCCCGGGCACCAGTACTCGTCCGAGCCCTCGGCAGCGCTGTCTTCCGTGCGGCGCAACAACTTCGTGTATCGCCCGACCTCACTCGAAGAGTGGAAGACCCTGTTCGCCTAACCGCGAGTCGAACGTTACGTGCGCGCGAGTCGAACGTTACGTGCGCGCGAGTTGCACGTTCGCTGCGCGCGAGTTGCACGTTGCGTGCGACCGCTAGAGCCAGTCGGCCGCGACGTTCGCCGCCAGCCGCTCCAGCAGCGCGGCCGTGTCGGTCATGCAACGGTCCACATCGGACTCGATGTCGGTCAGCCCGTAGCCGGCGGCAAACCCGTTCTGCTGCAAGGTTTCCTGATCGAGCGTGACCCGGCCTGCCATCGCGACCACCGGTATTCCCTTGGCCAGCATGGCGATCCCGGCCGGACCCTTGCCGCGCAGGGTCTGCTCGTCGAACGAACCTTCGCCGGTGATCACCAGATCCGTGCCGGGCAGCTGGTCGGCGAAGCCGGTCATCTCCAGCACGACGTCGATGCCAGGCCGGAAGGTGGCGCCGAGGATCGCGAGCGCGGCGAACCCCGTGCCACCCGCGGCACCGGCACCCGGCGCGTCCACCATGCCGGAGCCCACCACGTCGGCGAAATGCGCGAGCGCCCGGTCGAGCAGCGCGACGTCCTCCGGTGACGCCCCCTTCTGCGGCCCGTACACCGCGGCCGCGCCGTGCTCGCCGAGCAGCGGGTTGTCCACGTCGCTCGCGACCACGATCTCCGGGCGGCGCATGGCCGAGAAATCGACCGTCGCCAGCTCGATCAAAGCCTTACCGCCCAACGGAATCTCCGTGCGGTTCGCGTCCAGCAACCGGGCGCCGAGCCCGCGCAACAGTCCGGCACCGCCGTCGGTGCTCGCGCTGCCGCCGAGCCCGAGCACGATGCGGGTGCACCCGTCGTCGAGCGCCCGCGCGATCAGTTCGCCGACCCCGAGCGTGTTCGCGGTCAGTGGCGCCGGCTCACGCATCATGCTCAGCCCGGACACCATCGCGAGCTCGACGACAGCCGTGTCGTCCCGGCGCGCGTATCCCGTTCGGACGGGTTCTCCGGTCGGCCCGGTCGCCTCGGCCGGCACGTACTCGAACCCGGCGGCGACGGCGGCCGCCACCGTACCGTCCCCGCCATCCGCGATCGGCGAGGTCACCGTCTCGACATCCGGTTTCACCCGCCGCAGCCCGGCCGCGATCGCGTCGGCGACCTGCTCGGCGGGCAGGCTTCCCTTGAACTTGTCCGGGGCGATGAGGACTTTGGGCACGCCAGGCAGGTTAGACCTGTGCGCCGTTGCTCGGATCCGCGCCGTCCGGCGGCCCCTGTTTGACCCGGAGCAGCAGCAACGCGATCGCCGTGGCCAGCGCCAGGATGCCCAGCGGGGTGCCCAGCGACGCGCTGATCCCGACCAGCCCCGGTGCGATCAGCAGGAACAGCCCCACCAGGAAGAACAGCAGCACGATGAACGCACCTTTGCCGGGCCGCGGCAGGGGCGGGGGCTCTGGCGGGACGTAGTGCTCCTCGTCGTCCGCCGGCTCGTCACCGAACATGGTGTCGTCCCACGCCGGGCCACCGATGCGCCACGGCGGGTCGACCGGTTCCGGCTCGGCCGGAGGCGCCTTGTCCGACTTCTCGGCCCTGTCCGCCTTGTCCGCTCGCGGCTCGGCCGGTTCGTCGACGAACTCACCGACGCCCTCCGCGCGCAGGTCGGCGACGATCGCCGCGAAAGTGGCGTCCACGTCCTCCGGGTCGGTGCCGTGCGAGCTCATCGGGGTCCCACCTGCTCCTGTGCGAACTGCACGCTGCGCTCGAAGATCAGCGGAGCGTCATTGTCGAGCGTAGCCACGTGGAAGCTGTTCTCCAGCACCACCTCGGTGACGTTTTCACTGCGCACCCCGGCCAGCACGAGCCGGGCGTTGACAGGTTCCACGACGTGATCGGCACGGGAGCGGAACAGCAGCAACGGTTGCGTCACCTTCCCCAGGTCGGCCCGCACGACGCGCCACAGCTGGGCGAGGCTCGCGGCCGCCCGCACCGGCGTGCGCGGATACGCCAGCTCCGTCACGCCGGGCTTGGCGATGTCGTTGGCGATCGCGGGCACCGACGGCAGTATCCGCGCCAGCACGGGCAGCAGCTTCGCGTCCCGTCGCAACGTGGTCACCGACGGGTTGACCAGGATCAGGCCCGCGATCTGCTCACCGAAGTCCTGCGCGAGACGCAGCGCGAGCGTGCCGCCCATGGACAGCCCGAACACGAACACCGATTCGCACTGCTCGCGCAGCGCGAGCAGTTCCGTGCGCACGCAGCCGTACCAGTCGGGCCAGTTGGTGCGGTTGAGTTCCGGCCACGTCGTGCCGTGGCCGGGCAGCAGCGGGCAGCGGACCGTGTAGTCACGCTCGGCCAGGTACTCGCCCCATGGCCGCATGCTCTGCGGCGTGCTGGTGAACCCGTGGCAGAGCAACACCCCGGCCGCGACCGATCCGGTGTGCGAGAACGGTTCGGCACCGGCGAGCACGGGCATGATCACCGCCTCTTGTCTTCGACCCTGATCCGGTCCATCGTCGCACGCGGGGCCGGATGGCGACATGCCCCAGGCGCCTGTGACATCCCACGGCGGACGTTGTGCTCGGGCGGTGACAGTTCGTACCCTTGGCGGGCACGGGTCGGGCAGGTTGGGGAGGGGCGGGTCTTTCGTGCTGTACCGGTTGCTCAAATGGGTGCTGCTCGGTCCCTTGCTGCGGGTGCTGTGGCCGACGAAAGTCACCGGCACCGAGCACATCCCCGCCACCGGCGGTGCCATCCTGGCCAGCAACCACCTCGCGGTGGCCGACTCGTTCTTCATGCCGCTGCGCGTGTCCCGGCGGGTCACCTTCCCGGCCAAATCGGAGTACTTCACCGAGAAGGGCGTCAAGGGCCGGCTGAAGAAGTGGTTCTTCACCGGAGTAGGGCAGATCCCGATCGACCGTTCCGGTGGCACCGCGGCACAGGCCGCGCTGGACACCGCGATCCGCCTGCTGCGTGAGGGGCACCTGCTCGGCATCTACCCGGAAGGCACCCGCTCGCCGGACGGCAGGTTGCACAAGGGCAAGACCGGGGTCGCCCGGATCGCGCTGGAGGCCAGGGTGCCGGTGATCCCGGTGGCGATGATCGGCACCGACAAGGTCAATCCGATCGGCTCGAAGATGTGGCGCCCGCGCCGGCTGGAGATCCGTTTCGGTGCCCCGCTGGACTTTTCGCGGTACTACGGCCTGCAGGGCGACCGGTTCGTCGAGCGGTCGATCACCGACGAGATCATGTACGCGTTGATGGAGCTGTCGGGCAAGGACTACGTCGACATCTACGCGGCGCGGGCGAAGGAGCTGCTGGCGGCGGAGGCCGCGGGGGTGGAGGCGGCGGTGCCGCCGCAGGCGACCGGGGCGGACCGGGTCCCGGACACGAAGGTCGGTTGAGGCCCGCTTACTGACGAGCAGGTCCGCTGCGGACCGTGTCCGCCTACGTTCGGTCGGATCGGTAAAGTGCTCCGGTGCGGTTTTTCTACGACACCGAGTTCATCGAGGACGGCGTGACGATCGATCTTGTTTCGATCGGTGTCGTGGACGAGAAGGGCCGGGAGTTCTACGCGGTATCGACCGACTTCGACCCGGCCAAGGCAGGTCCGTGGGTGCGCGACCACGTGCTGCCGAAGCTGCCCTCGCCGGCCGACCCCGCGTGGCGCAGCCGCGAGCAGATCCGGGCCGCGTTGCTGGACTTCTTCGGCAGGCCACCGGGCGGCATCGAACTGTGGGCCTGGTACGCCGCCTATGACCACGTCGCGCTGGCGCAGCTGTGGGGCCCGATGCCGGCGCTGCCCCGGCAGCTGCCGCGGTTCACCCGTGATCTGCGCCAGCGCTGGGAGGATGCGGGCAAGCCGAAGCTGCCCGCCCCACCCGCCGACGCCCACGACGCCCTCGCCGACGCACGGCACAACCTCGAACGCTGGCGCGTGATCGAGGCACAACGCGCCCGCATCTGACCGCCGGAGTTCCGTCCGCCCGTCTGTCGCGCCCCGGCTACCGGCGCGTGACCGCCTCCGCGAGGTCGTCCAGCAGATCCGCGGTAGTGGTCCAGTCCATGCAGGCGTCGGTGATGGACTGCCCGTAGGTCAGCTCCGCGGCCTGGCCAAGGACCAGATCCTGACGCCCGGCTTCGAGGAAGCTCTCCAGCATCACCCCGACGATGCCGCGCTCGCCGTCGCCGATGCGTCCGGCAAGATCACGGACGACGGCCGCCTGCCGCATGTGGTCCTTGCCGCTGTTGCCGTGCGAGGCATCGATGATCACTCGCTCCGGCAGACCGCTCGCCCTCAGCCGCGCGAGGGTGTCCCGCACCGTCGCCGGGTCGTAGTTCGGGCCGGCGCTGTGGCCGCGCAGGATGACATGGCAGTCCGGGTTGCCCGACGTGGTGATCAGCGCGGCGAGACCGTCGGTGTTGATACCGGGGAACACGTGACTCGCCGCGGCGGCGCGCGTGGCGTCCACCGCGACCTGCACATCGCCCTCGGTCGAGTTCTTGATCCCGACCGGCATCGACAGCGCGCTGCACAGCTGCCGGTGCACCTGACTCGCCGCGGTCCGCGCGCCGACCGACCCCCAGCTCACGGTGTCGGCGATGAACTGCGGGGTGATCGGGTCGAGGAACTCGCACCCGACCGGCAGCCCCAGCGCGGAGATGTCGAGCAGCAGCTTGCGCGCCATCCGCAGTCCCTGGTTGACCGCGTAGCTGCCGTCGAGCGCCGGGTCGTTGATGAGCCCCTTCCAGCCCAGCGTCGTGCGCGGTTTTTCGAAGTACACGCGCATGATCACGTGCAGCTGGTCGCGCAGCGCGTCGGCCTTCTCGGCGAGCCGGATCGCGTAGTCGACGGCCGCTTCGGGGTCGTGCACCGAGCACGGACCGACTACGACCAGCAGCCGCTCGTCGGTGCCGTTCAGGATGTCGGTGGTCGCGGCGCGGCCTGCCGCGACGGTCTTCGTGACCTTGGCATCCATCGGATGTTCCTGCCGGAGCAGGGCAGGGGAGATCAGCGGGCTGATGCCCACGGTGCGCTGGTTGTCCAATGATTCCAGCGGTTCCGCGGGGCCTGCGGCGATCGGCATGACGGGTTCGATCCTTTCGTGACCGGCCCGCGTCGCACCCGAGCCGGTCGTGTTCCGGCTCAAGGGTGGAGGTTCAGCGCGCGGCGATCTCGCCGGCTGGCCCACCCAGGGCCGGCCCGCTAAACCAGAAATACCGCTGCACGAACGCGACCCTACCAAAGGCGCTGACCGCTTGACCGATCAAGGCCAACCCCGGCTACCCTGACGGCCACAAGTGTGACGCAGAACAATCTTCGAAAGGCTGGTTCCCATGCGAGTGGGGGTGCTGACCGGTGGCGGCGACTGCCCCGGGCTGAACGCGGTGATCCGGGCGGTGGTCCGCAAGGGGATCGAGACCAACGGCTGGGACGTCGTCGGGTTCCGCAGTGGCTGGCGTGGCCCGATGACCGGTGAGAGCAGGCCGCTCGGGCTGGCCGACGTCGAGGAGATCCTCACCCGCGGCGGCACGATCCTCGGCTCCTCGCGCACCAACCCGTACAAGGAGGACGGCGGCGTCGACCGGATCAGGGCGACGCTCGCCGAGCAGAAGATCGACGCACTGATCGCGATCGGCGGCGAGGACACCCTCGGGGTCGCCAAGAAGCTGACCGACGACGGTATCGGGGTCGTCGGGGTGCCCAAGACGATCGACAACGACCTCGCGGCCACCGACTACACGTTCGGCTTCGACACCGCGGTGCACATCGCGACCGAGGCGATCGACCGGCTGCGCACCACCGCCGAATCGCACTACCGCGCCATCGTGGTCGAGGTGATGGGCCGGCACGCGGGCTGGATCGCGCTGCACTCGGGGCTGGCCGGTGGTGCGAACGTGATCCTGGTACCGGAGCGGCCGTTCTCCGTCGACCAGGTCGTCGAATGGGTGGAGCGCCGGTTCGAGC
This sequence comes from Amycolatopsis pithecellobii, assembly GCF_009707865.1. GTDB lineage: Bacteria > Actinomycetota > Actinomycetes > Mycobacteriales > Pseudonocardiaceae > Amycolatopsis_E > Amycolatopsis_E pithecellobii. The sequence continues at coordinate 15,001 of NZ_WMBA01000006.1, read as the reverse complement.
GGATGTACGCGCCGATCATCGTGGTCGCCGAGGGTGCGCTGCCCGAGGGTGGCGCGGAAATGCTGACCAGCGGCGAAAAAGACGCGTTCGGGCACGTCCGGCTCGGCGGTATCGGCACCTGGCTTGCCGACGAGATCGCGGCGCGCACCGGCAAGGAGTCGCGTGCGGTGGTGCTCGGGCACGTCCAGCGTGGTGGCACGCCGACGGCGTACGACCGGGTGCTCGCGACGCGCTTCGGTCTGCACGCGGTGGATGCCGTCACCGATGGCGACTTCGGGGTCATGGTCGCGTTGCGGGGCACGGACATCGTGCGCGTCAAGCTCGCCGAGGCGACCGCCGAGCTGAAAACGGTGCCGGCGGAGCGCTACGAAGAAGCCGAGGTCTTTTTCGGCTGAGCCGGCTGCCCGGACATCGGCTGCTACTTTCGTCGGGAATAGTGGACTAGACCATTGAATTGATGGTCTAGTCCACTTACCGTGCTGTTCGTCCCTTCTGTCCAGGGTCGGGGAGAAAGCATGTTCCGGAATCGAAAGTGGGACACCGTCGCGGGCGCGCTCGCCGCGGTGCTGATGACCATCACGTTCACGCCACCGGCCGCCACTGCCGCCCCCGTGGGAAAAGTGGTCGGCTATTTCACCGAATGGGGCGTGTACGACCGCAATTATCATGTGAAGAACGTCGAGACGAGCGGCACGGCGGGGAAACTGACGCACATCAACTACGCCTTCGGCAACGTGACGAACGGCCAGTGCGTCATCGGCGACCCCTACGCCGCCTATGACAAGGCCTACACCGCGGACACCAGCGTCGACGGCGTCCCCGACACGTGGGACAACGGGGCGTTGCGCGGGAACTTCGGTCAGCTCAAGCGATTGAAGGCGATGCATCCCGGGTTGAAGGTGATCTATTCCTTCGGCGGCTGGAACTGGTCCGGTGGTTTCCCGCAAGCGGCGCAGAACCCGGCCGCATTCGCGGATTCCTGCTACAACCTGCTGCACGATCCGCGCTGGGCGGGCGTGTTCGACGGGATCGACATCGACTGGGAATACCCCAATGCCTGCGGGCTTTCCTGTGACACCAGCGGTACGTCCGCGTTCACGAACCTGATGTCCGCGTTGCGCTCGCGGTTCGGCAACGAGCTGGTGACCGCCGCGATCACCGCCGACGGCACGTCCGGCGGCAAGATCGACGCGGCTGATTACGGCGGCGCGGCCCAGTATGCCGACTGGTACAACGTGATGACCTATGACTATTTCGGCGGCTTCGATCCGGACGGGCCGACTGCACCGCACTCGCCGTTGACGTCCTACAACGGCATTCCCACCGCCGGGTTCTACGCCGACGCCGCGATTCAGAAGCTCAAGTCGAAGGGGGTACCCGCGAACAAACTGTTGCTGGGGATCGGTTTCTACGGGCGCGGCTGGACCGGTGTCACGCAGTCCGCGCCGGGCGGCGCCGCGACTGGCCCGGCGCCGGGCAAATACGAAGCAGGGATCGAAGATTACAAGCTGCTGACCACCCGCTGCCCGGTGACCGGCACGATCGCCGGCACCGCGTATGCGTTCTGCGGCAACGAATGGTGGAGCTACGACACGCCGAGCACGATCGGCGGCAAGATCGGGTACGCGCGTGAACAGGGTCTCGGCGGTGCCTTCGTCTGGGAGCTGTCCGGTGACACCCCGGGCGGTGAGCTGATCACCGCGGTCACCGGCTGAACACGACTTCGGGGGCGGCGAAGTTCGCCGCCCCCGAAGCGCACGTGGTCAGGCAGGTGGTTCCTGCGGCGGGGGCTCCGGCGGCGGCTCCTGCTCACCGGGCTGGTGGGTGAAGCCCTTCGCCTTCTCCGCGGCCTGGTCGATCTGGTCGCCGTGCTCACCCCACTTCGACTTCGCCGCGTCGGCGGCCTTGTCGATGCCCTGGTCGGCCTGGTCGGGGTGCTTGCCCATGGCTTCCTTCGCCTTGTCGAACAAGTTCACGGTGATTCCCTCCTCTGGACACTTCGGACTCCCAAGGCCCTTCCCGTCGCAGTCGCGAGGCAAACGGTCCATCACTCTTGTCGGTGACGGTGGCTATCGTCTGACGCGTGACGTTCGCGGGATTCGGAGAACACGCGGTCGAGTTCTACGACGGGTTGCTCGCCGACAATTCGAAGCCGTACTGGGAAGACAACCTGTCGATCTACCGCGAGCACGTGCGCGCCCCGATGGAGGCGCTGCTGGCCGAGCTGACCCCGGAATTCGCGCCGGACTTCGGTGAGGGCAAGGTCTTCCGGCCGCATCGCGATGTCCGGTTCGCCCGCAAAGACACAGTCAAGAGTCGATATAAAACCCACTGCGGCGCGGTGATCGAGCAGGGCCGCGGCGGTGGCGCCTATTACGTCGAGCTGTCGTCGGGCGGTCTGCGGGTCGGTGGCGGTTGTTTCCACCTCCAGTCCGATCAGCTGGCGCGGTTCCGGCAGGCCGTCGACACCGACATCCACGGCAGGGCGCTCGAGCGAATTCTCGGCAAACTCCGCAAAGCGGGCTGGCAGATCGCGGGCGACACCTTGCGCACCAGGCCGCGCGGATTCGCCGAGGACCACCCGCGTCTCGACCTGCTCAAGCACCGCTCGCTGTACGCGGTCCGCACCTGGGAACCCGACGACACGCTGCACGAACGCGCGTGCCTGGACCGGGTGCGCAAGGCGTGGCGGCAGGTGCGGGAGTTCAACGAATGGGCACGCGACCACGTCGGGGTGAGTGAAAACCCCAGGCGCTGACTCGATCTCGGGATCGGTAAAGACGAATGGGCGGCGAAGGACTACGCTTTCCACCGTGAGCCGACGCGCGAAGATCGTTTGTACGATGGGTCCCGCCACCGCGACCGCGGACAAAGTGCGGGCTCTCGTCGATGCCGGGATGGACGTGGCCCGGATGAATTTCAGCCACGGCAGCCACGGCGATCACAAGCAGGTGTTCGACATGGTGCGCGAAGCCGCCGCCGCGACCGGGCGCGCCGTGGGCATCCTGGCCGACCTGCAGGGCCCGAAGATCCGCCTCGGCACGTTCGCCGGCGGGCCGGTCGAGTGGCGCACGGGAGACATCGTGCGCATCACCGTGGAGGACGTCGCGGGCACCCATGACCGCGTGTCCACCACCTACAAGGGCCTCGCCAAGGACGCCAAGCCCGGTGACCGGCTGCTCGTCGACGATGGCAACGTCGGCCTGGTCGTGAAGGACGTCGAGGGCCCCGACGTGGTCTGCGAGGTCACCGAGGGCGGTCCCGTCAGCAACAACAAGGGCGTCTCGCTGCCGGGCATGGACGTGTCCGTGCCCGCGATGTCGGACAAGGACATCGAGGACCTGGAGTTCGCGCTGGAGCTCGGCGTGGACTTCGTGGCGCTGTCCTTCGTCCGCTCGCCCGCCGACATCGACCTGGTGCACCAGGTGATGGACCGGCTCGGCAAGCCGCGGGTGCCGGTGATCGCGAAGCTCGAGAAGCCCGAAGCGGTCTACAACCTCGAGGCGATCGTGCTCGCGTTCGACGGGGTCATGGTCGCCCGCGGTGACCTGGGGGTCGAGCTCCCGCTGGAGCAGGTGCCGCTGGTGCAGAAGCGCGCGATCCAGATCGCGCGGGAAAACGCCAAGCCGGTCATCGTGGCCACCCAGATGCTCGACTCGATGATCAACAACTCTCGCCCGACCCGGGCCGAGGCCTCCGACGTCGCCAACGCGGTGCTCGACGGCACCGACGCGGTGATGCTCTCCGGCGAGACCAGCGTCGGCCGCTACCCGATCGAAACGGTGCGCACGATGGGCCGGATCGTGGAGGCCGTCGAGACGGATTCGCCCACCGTGCCGCCGCTTTCGCATGTCCCGCGGACCAAGCGGGGCGTCATCTCCTACGCGGCGCGGGACATCGGCGAGCGGCTCAACGCCAAGGCACTGGTCGCGTTCACCCAGTCCGGGGACACGGTGCGCCGGCTGGCCCGGCTGCACACCCGGCTGCCGCTGCTCGCGTTCACCCCCGAGGAGTGCGTGCGCAGTCAGCTGTCCATGACCTGGGGCACCGTGACGTACCTGGTGCCGAAGGTCGACTCGACGGACAAGATGATCGAGCAGGTCGACCGCGCGATGCTGGAGATGGAGCGCTACCAGCCCGGTGACCTGGTGGTCATCGTCGCCGGCTCGCCGCCCGGCACGATCGGTACGACAAATCTCATACGGGTGCACCGCCTGGGCGAAGACGATCACGCATAACGCCAGCCCCTCGCCCGACCACCGCCCCTCATCGACGCGCTGCGCGCGACTGTAGGTTCTCGATATGACAGACCTGGCGAAAGACGCCGCGGCACGGTTGGCGGCCGAGGAGGGCGCCGGTGGGCAGCAGGTGCTCGATCACCTGGTCGACCTGCTGGACCTGGAACAGATCGAGGAGAACATCTTCCGCGGCGTGAGCCCGGCCGCATCGCCTGTTCGGGTGTTCGGTGGCCAGGTCGCGGGCCAGGCGCTCGTCGCCGCCGGACGCACCGTGCCGACGGAACGCAAGGTGCACTCCCTGCATGCCTACTTCATCCGGCCCGGTGACCCGAGCATCCCGATCGTCTACGAGGTCGACCGCACCCGCGACGGCCGGTCGTTCACGACCCGGCGCGCGGTCGCGATCCAGCGCGGCAAGGCGATCTTCGCGTTGTCCGCGTCGTTCCAGCAGCCGGAGCCGGGCCTCGATCACGCCGACCACATGCCGGACGTGCCCGCTCCCGAGACACTGCCGACGTTCGCCGAACGCATCCGTGGCTTCCCTGGGCTGAGCGGCGCTCGTACGCGACCGCGGCCGATCGATATCCGCTACATCAACGACCCGCCGTGGATGACCCGCGAGACCGGCGCCGCCACCGGGCGCAACCAGGTCTGGATGCGTGCCGACGGCAGCCTTCCCGACGAGGACCTGCTGCACGTCTGCGTGCTGACCTACGCCTCGGACATGACGCTGCTCGACTCCCCGCTCGCCCGGCACGGGGTCTACTGGGAACTCGATTCGGTCAGCGGCGCCAGCCTCGATCATGCGCTGTGGTTCCACCGCCCGTTCCGCGCGGACGAATGGTTTCTCTACGACACGGAGTCGCCATCGGCGTCCGGCGGGCGCGGCCTGGCCACCGGCCGCTTCTTCGCCGCTGACGGCACGCTCATCGCGACCGTCGTGCAGGAGGGCCTGCTGCGCGTGTCGTGACCTCAGCTCACCGAATGCAGGTGAGTGGCGCGATGACGGCGGCGCTGCAGTGGCACGGCCGTTTCCGCGTTGCCGAGTCGTAGCTGCACCGCGAGATACGCGCGGCACGGCAGCCGGTTGTGGCGCCGGAACGGCAGCCACGCGGATTTCGGGTGACAGACCGGGCAGTGGCCGTGCTCGTCGGGTTCGTGCGCGGCCAGCACCGAGCGCAATGCCTGTACGAGCAACGGGATCTCCTGCCGGGAAAGCTCCGCTGCCCGGCGGGGATCGCGCCGGCCGGCGGCACGGGCAAGATCGTCGAGGCGCTGGTGCACCGACGTCCGGAGCCCTCCGTCGAGTGGATTGCCGTCGTACACGCCGCCTCCTGTGAATTCGTCCGCCGGGACGCTACTGATTTCCCGGAAGCGAACGCAGGACGCTACCTTACAACCGCAAACTGCAATTTGCAGTAGGCCATTCTGGCGAAACTAACCCGGACGAGGAGGTCACCCTCGCTTCCCTGGGAGAATCGGCTGCTTAGATGTAGTAACGGCGCTGAGAAACGACCGGAGAATGGGCGACGGCCAACGCGGAGGTGCACCAGTGAAACGGGGTCAGGGTCCCACCATTCGGCGCAGGCGGCTCGCGAGCGAGTTGCGCCGGTTACGGGAAGCGGCCGATCTGACCATCGACGAGGTGGGCGAAAAGCTCGAATGCTCCGCCTCGAAGGTGAGCCGGATCGAAACGGGACATGTCGGGGTCACCCCGCGTGATGCCCGGGACATGCTGGAGCTGTACGGGCTCACCGGTGACGAACGGGAAGCGCTCGTCCAGCTCGCCAGGGAAGCCCGTAAACCGGGTTGGTGGCATGCCTACAAGGAAGTCTTCACGGGCACCTTCGTCGGGCTCGAGGCCGATGCCAGCTCGTTGCGTGCTTTCCAGGCGCTGATCGTGCCCGGTCTGTTGCAGACCGAGCCTTATGCCCGGGAGGTGATCCGGGCAATGCGCCCGGATTCGGAGGAATCGGAAGTGGAACGTCGCGTTGCCGCCAGGGTGGCGCGCCAGCAATTGCTGTCCGATCCGACCCCGCCGGACTACTGGGCGGTGATCGACGAGGCCGTTTTGCACCGGATGGTCGGGGGGCCGGAAGTGATGGGACAGCAGGCGAAACGACTCCTCGAAGTCGGGCAGTCGCCCCATGTGACCATTCAGGTCGTGCCTTTCGGCGCGGGCGCCCATCCCGGCATGGAAGGCCCGTTTCTGATCCTCGGTTTTCCCGAACAGGCCGATCAGGACGTGGTCTATGTGGACAGTACGTCCGGCGGTTTCTTTCTGGAACTACCCCCCGATGTCCGGCGCTATTCGCTCATGTTCGATCATCTGCGTGCAGCGGCGTTGAAACCGGACGACTCACTGGCACTGATCGCCGAAGCCGCGGAACGATATTGAGCCGGATAAAGCACCGCGTGAAAAGTGAGGAGCGGGGAGATATGGCGAAAGTCGAATATTCCGAGGGAACCTGGCGCAAGAGCAGCTACAGCGGCGGCGGCAACGACTGCGTCGAGGTCGCGCTGTTCACCGGGCACGTCGGGGTCCGCGACTCGAAGAACCCGGACGCGGGCGCGCTGAGCGTTTCCCCGTCGGGCTGGCGCGGTCTCCTGCATGCCGTCGGCCGCAACTGAGTGCGCTCCGCACCGACCCCTTACACCGCTGAGCTGGACCCCTGCGGAGTAAGGGGTCTTTTGCTGTCCGGGACGGCGTGGAATGCCGATGCCGGACCGGCCCCCTCAGGACGACTCTGACGTTCGCAGGAACCGATGAGTGGAAAGAGGGGAGTTCCCATGCACGGCAGCTGGCTCTACGACGTGGTGCGGGCCGAGGTGGCGTACCGGACCGAAGAGATCTACAGGTCATGGCCGGCCGAGCCGAAGCGGCGGCGCCGGCTGCTGGGCCGAAGAAGCCCGGAAATACACGTGCCGAGACAGCGGGGCCCGAGCGCGGACGAGTCGACAGTCGCCGAGGCTCGGGCGGGGTAAGGGGCCGGAATCTCGCCCGCGGCGAAAACCGTTCCGAAACTGTCGGAGGGGTAGGCCAGAATGCGACTTGTGCCTCGTTTGGGTTCCGGTATTCCCTTGGTCGCGCGTGGGGACGAGATGCGGCGTCTACGCGCCGGCTTTGCGCGTGCCGAACACGGTGAGGCCGGAGCGGTACTGGTCGCCGGGGACGCGGGCGTGGGCAAGACGAGGCTGCTCGCGGAGCTGGCCGAGTTCGCCACGGCGCGCGGCGCGCTGGTGCTGACCGGCCGCTGTCTCGATGTGCGTGAAGGCGGCTTGCCGTACCTTCCGTTCGCCGAGGCGCTCGGGCCGCTGGCCACCGCGGACGACGCGGCGGTCGGGGCCGCGGTGCGGATCCGCCCGGCGCTGGCCCGGCTGCTGCCGCTGGCCCAGCCAGGGCCGGTGGCCACTGCCGAGCACATGTCGGCCGGTTCCGAGCGGGACATGGCGTACCGGTTGCGCCCGGAGCAGGACCTGGGGCAGCTGCAGCTGTTCGACGCGGTACTCGGGGTGCTGACCGAGATCGCCGAGCACCGCCCGGTGCTGCTGGTACTGGAGGATCTGCACTGGGCCGACGGCTCCACCCGGAACCTGTTGTCCTTCCTGCTTTCCCGCCTCCGCGGGCAGCGGTTGCTCGTGGTGGCGAGCTACCGCGGGGAGGACGTGTACCGCCGGCATCCGTTGCGGGGCCTGCTCGTCGAGCTGGTCCGGCTGCCCGCCGTCGCGCAGATCGAGCTGCATCCCTTGAAGGACGCCGATGCGCGCGCGTTCGTCGAGGCGCTCGCGGACGGTCCGCTGGCGCCGGAGTTGGTCACCAGCGTGGTCGAGCGCTCCGAGGGCAACCCGTTCTTCGCGGAGGAACTGCTGGCCTCGTGCAGCGACTGCGTCGACCTCCCGGCCGGGCTCGCCGAGGTGCTGCTGGCGCGACTGGAACGGCTCACGTCCGATGCGCAGCGGGTGCTGCGGGTGATCGCGGTGGCGGGCGAGTCGGTGGCGCACGCGGCACTGGCCGAGGTGTCCGGGCTGGGGGAGGACGAACTCGACGAGGCATTGCGGGAGGCGGTGCAGTATCACGCCCTGGTGGTCGAAAAGGGCGCGTACACGTTCCGGCACGCGCTCCTGCAGGAGGCGGTGTACGGCGATCTGCTGCCCGGTGAGCGCACCCGGATGCACGCGGCGTACGCGGCGCGGATCCGGCGCACCCCGCAGGGCCGCGGGCACGACGCCAAGCTGGCCTACCACAGTTTGCAGAGCCGCGATCTCACCGCGGCGCTGCCCGCTCTGCTGCGGGCCGCGGAGGAGGCGGAACGGCTCGGCGCGCCCGGCGCCGCGCTGCGGCATGTCGAGCAGGCACTGGAGATCTGGGACGCGGTCCCGCCCGACGCGCGCCCGCCCGATTTCGACGAGCTGCGGTTACTGCACGAGGCCTCGTATTTCGCCGGCACGTCGGGGGAGCCGGAGCGCGCGATCGCCTATGCCCGGTCGGCTGTTGAGGCGCTGAGCACGGACACCGACGTGGTGCGGGCGAGCAAAACATGGCGCCGGCTGGCCGAGTCGCTGATGAACGTCGAGAGCGAGAGCGGTGGTGCGCTCGACGCGATCAACCGGGCGTGGGATCTCATCGAAGCGACCGAGTCGAGCAAGACCCGTGCGTGGGTGCTCGCGACCAGGGCGGCCATCCTGCGCAGTTTCGATCGCCATGGGGAGTCGCTGGTCAGCGCGCGGACAGCGGTCGAGGACGCGCGGGCAGCCGGCACGGCGGGCGCGGAGGCTTCGGCGCTGATCACCGTCGGCGCGCTGGCCGACAACGCCGGTGACTTCGCCGAGGCACGCGCCCGGCTGACCGAAGCGGCACGCAAGGCCCGTGACGCGACCGCGCCGAGTGTCGAACTGCGGGCACTGTGCTTCCTCGGGTACAGCTATGACGATCAAGGCGAGCTCCCGGAAGCGATCGATGTGTTCGAGCGCGGGATCAAGCGGGCCGAAGAGACCGGGATGACGTGGAGCGCGTACGGGCTCGAGTTGCGGGCGCGGCATCTCTCGCTCCAGTACCAGCGCGGGAACTGGCCGGCGGAATCCGTCACCGCGGCGCCGGCGCGTGGCGTGTCCAGCGTGCTGACGGCGCGGATGACCGCGACCTGGCTGCCGGTCGTGGTGTCGCGGGGCGGGTTCGCCACGGCGGGGAAGTTGCTGGCGGAGCTTCGCACGCACTGGCGGGCCGAGCCGCTGACCGCGATCGCCGCCGGTGGCGCGGGTGCGGAGCTGGCGTACTGGCAGGGTGATCACGAGACGGCGATCCGGCGCGCCGCGGAGGCGATGGATTATCTCGACGCGCTCGATCCCGCGTACCGGTTGAGCGGGATCCGGCTCGGCGCGGGGGCGCTCGCCGCCGCGGTCGCCAGGGCCGCCGCGGCGCGCCGGCGCGGGGAGCCGGCCGATGTCGAAGGGGGAGCGCAGCTCATCGAGCGGGTGCGGCGGGCGGCCGCGACGGGCAGGCCACGGTCGGGTTCGCTCGGGCCGGAGGGGCAGGCCTGGCTGGCGCGCGCCGAAGCGATCGCGAGCGGGTTGCCGGGTGCGCCGGATCCGGCGCTGTGGGCGGAGGCGGTCGAGAAGTTCGGCTATGGGCCGGTGTACGAGCAGGCGGTGTGCCGGTGGCAGTACGCGGAGGCGCTGCTGACGGTGGGGGAGCCGGAGCAGGCGGCCGCGGAGTTGAAGCAGGCACACGAAACGGCGGAAAAGCTGCGCGCACTACCTCTGCGCGACGCGGTGCGTGAGGTGGCGCGCCGGGCGCGGATCGAGCTGCCGGGCGTGCCGGCGGCGGCGCTGCCGGAGCGGGTGGACCCGCTGACGGAACGGGAGCGGGCGGTCCTCGAGCGCGTGGCGCTGGGCCGGACGAACCGGCAAGTGGGAGAGGAGCTGTACATCAGTGAGAAGACGGTGAGCGTGCACCTGTCTCGCGTGATGGCGAAGCTGGGCGCCACCCGCCGCACCGAAGCGGTGGCGATCGCCTATGAGCGGGGCCTCCTCGTGCGTGCTTGAGCCTGACGGCGGCGTTCGACGTCGGCGGTGATCTTGCGTTCCGCGCACAAGTCGAGCAGCGACGCTGCCACCGGAGCTGAGCTTTTTGCGCCAGATCAACGCCGGGCGCTCCCACGCGAGAGCGTGCGACGCGCCCTGACCCGCTCACGCGAACAGGGGATTCTCGTCATCAGAGCCCACCGTGGCGTCATGCTCGGCGGCGTCCCGTGTCTCACGAGTGACCGGGGCCGGCCCGAGTGAGGGCCGGGCCGGGCCCGGTCAGTTCGTCGCTTCGACGGCCATTCGCTTCCACTCCTCCAGCAGTCGCTTGCGCCGCGCCGGGGCGCCGCCCAGTTCCGCGTCCAGCGCGAGCCCGCGGGCGAGATTCACCGTCAACCAGAACAGGTTTTCGACCTGCTCCGCGGGCAGGTCGTCGGTGAGGGACCGGATGCCCGCCAGCGCCGCGCGGCCCATCGCGCGGTCGACCGGCCGGATCGCGACGCGCAGAGCCGGGTCGGTCCGGGCGGCGATCCACAGCTCCGTCGCCGCCGCCGCGAGTGCGCCGGAATAGCCCGACCACAGCAGATCGACCGCGGCGGGAATGGCTTCCACGCCCCGGGGCAGCTTGCCGAGCGAGTCGGTGAGCGCGGTCATCCGCTTCGTCGTCAGATGCTCGACCGCCGCGGCCATCAGCTCGGCCTTGTCCGAGAAATGGTGCTGTACCGCGCCTTTGGAGACGCCGGCCCGTGCGCAGATCTCCTGCATCGAGGCGCGCGCGTACCCGAGTTCGATCAGGCACTCGATCGTCGCGTCGAGCAGCGCCGTCCTCGTCTGCTCGCGCCGCTCTGCCTGGGTGCGGTGCCCTCGGGGCTCGACCACGGCCACCTCCTCAATGTACATTCTGGTCAGAACTTACCTTCCGCACGTAATGTTTTCCAGGAGGTCCGCATCGTGCCACTGCCGACACCGAACAGCGCATGGGGCGGCCAGCTGGCCGATTTCCGTGAACTGGCAAGGACTTTCTGCCAGCGGGAGCTCGTTCCGAACGCGGCGCGCTGGAGCGAGCAGAAACACGTCGAACGCGAACTGTGGACCAAGGCCGGCGAGGTGGGACTGCTCGCGTTGTCGATACCCGAGGAGTACGGCGGCGGTGGCGGCACGTTCGCACACGAGGCCGTGCTCTACGAGGAGCAGGCGCGTGCCGGAGACAGTGCGTGGGGCGTGGCCGTGCACAACGGCATCGTCGCGCACTACCTGCTCGCCTACGCGAACGAAGACAAGAAAAAGGAGTGGCTGCCCAAGCTCGCGAGCGGGGAGATGGTGGCCGCGATCGGGATGACCGAGCCGGGCACCGGATCGGACCTGCAGGGCATCAAGACCCGCGCCGTCCGTGACGGTGACGAGTACGTCATCAACGGCGCCAAGACGTTCATCACCAACGGCGGGCTCGCCGACCTCATCGTGCTCGCCGTGAAGACCGACCCCGACGCCGGTGCGCACGGTGTTTCGCTGGTCGCGGTCCCGGCGGACACCCCGGGCTTCCGCCGTGGCCGGTTGCTCGACAAGGTCGGGCTCAAGGGGCAGGACACCGCGGAACTGTTCTTCGACGATGTTCGCGTGCCCGTGGCGAACCTGCTCGGCGACGCCGAGGGGCAGGGCTTCGTCCAGATGATGCAGCAGCTGCCGCAGGAACGGCTCATCATCGCCGTCACCGCGGTCGCCGGGATGGAGGCGGCGATCGAGCGAACTCTTGCCTACACCAAGGAGCGCACCGCGTTCGGCCGTCCGGTCTTCTCGTTCCAGAACACCAAGTTCACCCTCGCCGAGGCGGCCACGGAAGCGGCCGTCGCCCGCGCGTTCCTCGACCAGTGCATCGAACGGCATCTGCGGGGCGAGCTCGACGTGCAGGGCGCGGCCATGGTGAAACTGTGGACCACCGAGCGGGTCAACAAGGTCGTCGACGATTGCCTGCAGCTGTTCGGCGGCTACGGCTATATGACCGAGTACCCGATCGCGCGGGCGTGGGCCGACGCCAGGATCAACCGGATCTTCGGCGGTACCAGCGAGATCATGAAGGAGATCATCTCCCGCACGCTCTGAGCGCCATCCGCCGCTTGCGGCTCGCAAATCCCGTTACCGGCGCGGTTTCCGGCATGTCCCGCACGGGGCAGCGAGCGGCGAAAGCTACCCTGGGCCGTACACGGAGAGTCAAGGGTGGCCGCCGAACAGGTGAAGGCCTGTCGGAAAGCTCGCTCGTTGGGCAGGATGACGGGTGTCCCGGGCGGCGGCCCGCGAAACGATCGGGGGAGCGGATGTCGGCGAACGCGAAGAAGATCGTCGTCGTCGCTGTCGTCGCGCTCGTCCTGTTCTTCTTGATCAGCAGGCCAACCCAGTCGGCCGACGTCGTGCACAGGGCGCTCGGCTGGCTGCAGGACGGCGCCGAGGCGATCGTGACGTTCGTGCGAGCCCTTTTCTCCTGACCCGACACTGAGCCTGCCGGCGCCGCCGAACGCGGTGCCGGCCTTTGGTGCGCCCTCGGCAACGTGATCACGGAAAGTCACAACGTGGGAAATATGAGGCGATGGATTCGACCATCCGGGTGGATCAAGCCATTGAAGGCCCTGGTCGTCGAATTCGTGGGCCGCAGGGTCTGGCGCAGCGGTGGGAACTGCCTCTACGGTGCTCACATTGCGTGACCAGCTGGTTCTGGCCCGCTCGATCGCTCGATCATCACAACTTGTCGTTGGGGCACAAGGAGGCAGGGATGACCGGAGATCCCGGAGTTGATGCGGTTATTCGGCAGTGGGCGGCTGAACGTGAGCAGACGGCCGAAGAGCAGGAGATCGACCGGATCGCGTCCGCGTGGCTCGCCGACGTACCGCAGCAGGCGCCCGGGATTCCCGGTCAGCGCGCCAGGTCCGGAGCCCGTGGCTGGGCGCCGGTCGAATCCGCCGACCCGGACTACCTCGACGCGATGCGCGAGCGGCTCCCCGGGGTTCCGCACGAGCTGCTCGTCGCCGCCGCGGGATGGTGGCAGATGATCGGCGACGTGACCGAGGCCGCGAAGTGGTGGGACGCCGGGATCAGCCCGCTGGACCAGCGCGCGCTCGACTACCGCGCCGCCGGCCTCACCCCGGGCGACCTGAGCCGTCGCCTCGGCCCGATGACCGTGCTGCAGCACCTGCGCCGCGGCAGCGCGCCCGCGTGGTGCGTCGCCCGCCTCGCCCGGCAGCAGCGCGCGAGCTAGGTTCCCACCCGCATTGATAACCCGCCCGTAACGTGGGTTTCCGTATGGTCGTTGGACATACGGACACCCGGCGGAGGGCAGGATTCTTGGGCACCGAGCAGATCGAGCAGGAAACCGCTCCTGTGCCCGCCGAACCACGCAAGCGCCCAGCCGGGCTGGCCGCGCTGGGCAGGCTCGGGATCATGGTGGTGGTCCTCGCGATGACCGGTGCCGCGGTGTTCGTGATGACGAGGGTCAGCACACCCGCGCCCAGCCGGACCACCACTGATATCCCGGCGCTGTCGGTGCAGGCGGCCGACGTCGCACCGGGGTCCACGGCTCCGGTCAACGCCACGGTCGCGGGCGCGCCGGTGGCCGACCCGCAACCGCAGCAGCGGCCCCAGCAGCAAGGCAAGGACCTGCTGTCGGTGTGGGCGGGCAAGGTTTCCGACGTGACGGGCATCCCGGCCCGCGCGCTGATCGCCTACGGCAACGCCGAACTGGCCGTGCGCGAGAGCCAGCCCGGGTGCCGGATCTCCTGGGCCACCATCGCCGGGATCGGCCGCATCGAGTCGAACCACGGCCAGTACGGCGGCGCGGTCCTGCAGGCGAACGGGTACCCGTCGAAGCCGATCGTCGGCGTGCCGCTCGACGGTTCCGCCGGGGTCAAGGCGATCGGGGATACCGATGGCGGCCGCTTCGACGGTGACCCGGGTTTCGACCGCGCGGTCGGGCCGATGCAGTTCATCCCCGGCACCTGGGCGAAATGGGGCGGCGGATACGACCCGCAGCAGATCGACGCGGCCGCGCTCGCCGCCGCGAAGTACCTGTGCGCGGGCGGGCGTGACATGTCGGCCCCGGCCGGTTGGTGGCAGGGCATCCTGTCGTACAACAACTCGGTCGAATACGCGCAGAAGGTGTTCGGCCTCGCCGACTCCTACGCCAAGGCCGCGCAGGTGGTCAAGGTCTCGTGAAGTGCGGCGAGTGCTAGCGTCGAAGGCGTGTCAGCCGGGTTCCTCACGCCACGCCGTGTCTCGATCGGGGTGTTGTGCCTGCTCAGCCTGATCGTGTGCTGCGGGCTGGCGTGGTGGCAGTGGAACCGGTTCGAATCGGCCACCGGAACCTTCCAGAACCTGGGGTACGTCCTGCAGTGGCCGCTGTTCGGCCTGTTCCCGGCGTTCATGGTGCTGCGCATCCGCAAACTGCGCCGCGAGGCCGCGGCCGCGAAACCCGCGGCGCCTCCGCAACCTCGCCGCGTCGCGCAGGTACCCAAGCCGCGCCCCGCCGTCCCGGTCGCGGACGACGACGATGAGCTGGCGGCCTACAACCGCTACCTCGCCGAACTGTACGAGCGAGACCAACAGGAACACTGAAAGGGAGTGGTTTCTCAGCGGCGAAGGCGCTCACCACGCCGTCAGCTCGCACCGAAGCGGGTTCTGAGGTGGTCGCTGGCGGAGGGCAGCGCCGACGTGGTGAGGACACCGCCACGCGAAGCGTGTCCGCCAGGGGCTGGTGG
>NZ_WMBA01000069.1 GCF_009707865.1 Amycolatopsis pithecellobii | reverse complement strand
AAGCCCTCCCGGGCGGGGTTTGGGGGTTGCACCCCCAAAAAACACGCTGGTTGAGCAAAGGAGGGAAGGCGCGGCAAAGCCGCGACAAACAAGGGGCGGCCCGCTCAACCAGCCTGGGGGTCACTGGGAGCGGGCCGCCGACTACTAGCTTAGGTGGTCCGGCCCGACTTCGCTGCATGGGGTTGGGGTTTTATCAAAATACTTCTTCACGGCCCGCTCCTGAACGCCGTTATTCTTCGACTGACGCATGGTTTCCCCGGTTGTCGCCCGCGCCGATTGTCGATCAGGCAGTATGTCGGCTTGCGCCGGTTCACCCATTAGCTTGAAGTCAGGGGGAAGTGATGCGGAGCGACGGCAGCGGCCGGATTGTCGTGCAAGGTTTGAGCAAGGTGTTCGGACGAGTCGCGGCGGTGCAGGACCTGAGTTTTGTGGTTGAACCGGGTTCAGTGACGGGGTTTCTGGGTCCGAATGGGGCAGGCAAGACGACCACGTTGCGGATGATCCTCGGTCTGGTGACGCCGACGTCGGGGGTTTCGACGATCAGCGGCCTGCCGTATGACCGGCTGGGTTCGCCTGCCCGGGTGGTGGGCGCGGTGCTGGAGAACGAGGGCTTCCATCCGAAACGCACCGCGCGCAATCACTTGCGGGTGTATGCGGCGGCGATCGGGGTGCCGGATCAGCGGGCGGATCACGTGCTGGGATTGGTAGGCCTGAGCGAGGCGGCGAACCGCAAGCCGGGCGAGTTCTCGCTGGGAATGCGGCAGCGGCTGGCGCTGGCGACGGCATTGCTGGGTGATCCGCGGGTGCTGGTGCTGGACGAGCCGGCGAACGGGCTGGATCCCGAGGGAATCCTTTGGCTGCGCAACTTTTTGCGCGCCTACGCCCGTGAGGGCCGCACGGTGCTGGTGTCGAGTCACCTGCTGTCCGAAGTGGAGCAGACGATCGACCAGGTGGTGATCATCAGTCAGGGCGTGACGCGTTATTTCGGTGCGCTGGAGCAGTTGCGGGCGAACCAGCGCTCCCGCGTACTGGTCGAGGCGGGAGATCCACCGGCGGTGGTGAAAGCGTTGCAGGTAGCCGGTTTCGGGCCGCTGGAGATGATCCCGGACGGGCGGATCGCGGTGGCGGGCGCGACCCGCAGGCAGATCGGTGATGTGGTCGCGAAGGCGGGGCTCGCGGTGTACGGCATGGACGACGATCGCGCCGATCTGGAGGAACTGTTCTTCCAGCTGACCAACGGCCAGTTCGCGGCCGCGCCACCGGGTGGATTTCCGGTGGCGCAGGACCAGGCGTGGGGAGGGCAGCGTTGATGGGCGGCTTGCTGGTCGCGGAGTTCCGCAAGACACTGACCACGAAGCTGTGGTGGGCACTGATGATTCCGGCGGTGCTGCTGGCGTTCGCGTTCTCGCTTGGCTGGGGCGCGTTCGCCAACGGGCTCGACGAGGTGCTGGGCAGTTCCGAGATGCGGCTCATCGCGCAGGCGCTGGGCATCTCGACCGGCACACTGCCGACGGGCTTGCTCGCGATCGGGCACGGGATCAACGTGGGGCTGACGTTCGCCGTGATCTTCGGGGTGTTCGCGCTGGCGGGCGAGTACCGCGGCAGGACGATCACCACGACGTTCCTGACGGCACCGAACCGGGTGTCCGTGCTGGCCGCGAAAATGATCACCTACGTCGTCTGGGGCGCGGTGTACGGCCTTGCCGTCGCGGCCGTGTCGAGCCTGGGCATCGTGTTCAGCGTGAACAACTCGGGACTGCCGACGGCCGCCCAGTGGCTCTGGGTGTTCGCGGCGAGCATGCTGGCCGGGGTGCTGTCCACGCTGTTCGGCATCGGGGTGGGGGCGGTGTGGAACAGCGTGGTCGGCAGCGTCGTGACCCTCGTGATCTACCTGCTGCTCATCGAGAACACGCTGGTCCTGTTCGGTTACGGGCAGTGGGACATCGCCTGGCTGGGCGCGGTGCTGCCGAACGGCACGATGAACGGGATCGTCGGCGCGATCGGGGCGCAGGCCTTCGGTGCCGCGGGAGTCAAACTGCCCGGTCTGGAGGAGAAGACGCAGTGGTGGCTGCAGTACATCGCGGGCGCGCCGGGCGCGGTCTCGTGGTGGGCTTCGGCCCTGGTGTTCGCCCTGTGGACGGCGGTGTTCTTCGCCGGCGGGTGGCTCGTCAACCAGCGCCGCGACATCACCTGAGCGAACGCCGCGACATCACCTAAGCGAACGCGCATAACCTGAAGTGTGTGACCGCTGCTCCCACCACTGAACCGAAGACCGGCTGGATCCGCAGACTTGGCGCCGCCTGCTGGCGGCATCCCTGGCTTGTCGTGTTGTCGCTCGGCGCCGCCATCTTCAGCGTCGGGTTCCAGGCGGTCAGCCCGCTGCTGGTGAAGGTCGCGGTCGACGACGCCGTCGGCGGGCGCACCGCCGGGCTTGGCCTGCTCGCCGCCGGGCTGGTCGGGGTGCAGGTGCTGATGTTCGCGACCGCGTTCGTGCGCCGGTATGTCGGCGGGCGGCTCGCGCTGGACGTGCAACACGATCTGCGCCAGGCGGTGTTCGGCGCGGTGTCGCGTTTGGACGGTGGGAAGCAGGATTCGCTGCGCACCGGCCAGGTCGTGTCACGCGCGATCACCGACCTGCAACTGGTCGTGTCGTTGCTGATGATGACGCCCGTTTCGGCCGGTTCAATCGTCTTCGCCGTGTTTTCCCTCGGCGCGATGTTGTGGATGTCACCCGCCTTGACGTTGATCGCGCTCGTCGTAGTGCCCGCGGTCGCGATCGTCGCCGGTACCGCGCGCAAACGGTTGTTCCCGGCGACCTGGTCGGCGCAGCAGCGGGCCGCCGATCTGGCGCAGCACGTCGAGGAAACTGTGACCGGCGTCCGGGTGGTGAAGGGTTTCGGGCAGGAGGCGCGGGAGGTTTCCCGGCTGGAGAAGACGGCGCGGAAGCTGTTCGCCGAACGCCTGCGTGCCGCCCGGCTTTCGGCTGTGCCGGCGGCGACGACCTCCGCGCTGCCCGCGGCGGGACAGGTTGCCGTGCTGGCGTTCGGCGGGGTGCTCGCACTGCACGGTGACGTGAGCCTCGGCACGTTCCTGGCGTTCGCCAGCTACGTCTCGGGCCTGATCGGCCCGGCGCGAATGCTGTCCGGGATGGTGGTGCAGGCGCAGCTGACGCGCGCGGGCGCGGACCGGGTGTACGAGCTGATCGACGCGCAGCCCGAGGTCCGTGACAAGCCGGACGCGCGGCCGCTGCCGGACGGCCCGCTCGGGATCCGGCTCGACGACGTGAAATTCGGCTACACGAGGTCCGAGCCGGTGCTGAATGGCCTGTCGCTGGAGGCGAAACCGGGTGAGACGCTCGCGCTGGTCGGCACGGCAGGTTCGGGCAAGTCGACGATTTCCTTGCTGTTACCCCGGTTCTACGACACGCACTCCGGCTCAGTGCGCCTCGGCGGTTGCGACGTGCGGGATGTCCGCCTCGCCGAGCTGCGCAAGGCGATCGGCGTGGTGTTCGAAGAAGCGTTCCTGTTCTCCACGTCCGTCCGCGACAACATCGCTTACGGCAGACCGGATGCGAGCGACGAAGAGGTCTATGCCGCCGCAAAAGCGGCGGAGGCCCACGATTTCATCACGCAACTGCCCGAGGGCTACGACACGCTCGTCGGCGAACGCGGGCTGACCCTGTCCGGCGGCCAGCGGCAGCGGCTGGGCCTGGCCCGTGCGCTGCTGACCGATCCGCGCGTGCTGATTCTCGACGACGCGACCTCTGCCGTGGACACGGTGACCGAAGCCGCGATCCACGACACTTTGCGTGCGGTCACCGCGGCCCGCACGACGCTGCTCATCGCCCATCGCAAGTCGACGCTCGCGCTGGCCGACCGGATCGCGGTTCTCGACGCCGGCCGGGTCGTGGATGTCGGCACGGCGCAGGAGCTCGACGAGCGCTGTGAACTGTTCCGGGAGCTGGTGTCCGGGCCCGGCGAAGGTGTCGAGGAGAAGCACCGGGGCGAGTGCGACCGGCAGCCGGAAACCGGGATCACGCCGCAGCTGTGGCCCGAAGAGTCCACTGAGGACACTGACGTGGTGGCGGACCGCGCCACCGTGGGTGCGGGCGTGTTCAACGCGCCACCGACCGAGGAAATCATCGAGGGCGTGCGCAAACTGCCGCCCGCCACGGATGTCCCCGCGCTGACCGCCGACTCGGTGACCGCACCCGATCCGCGGTTCAGCCTCGGGCGGCTGCTGGGGCCGGTGCGGGCGTTGCTGACGACGGTGATCGTGCTCGTCGGACTGGACGCGGCGGCGTCGATCGCCTTGCCCGCGCTGTACCAGTACGGCGTCGATCACGGGGTGCGGCCGGGCGCCGAATCCGTCGTGTGGTTCACCGCCGCGGCCGGTTTGCTCATCGTCGGGGTGGACTGGCTGGTCATCCGCGCGCAAACCCGGCTCACCGCGCGAGCCGGTGAGACGGTGCTCTACTCGCTGCGGGTGCGTAGTTACGCGCATCTGCAACGACTCGGGCTCGACTACTACGAGCGCGAACTGTCCGGCAAGATCATGACGCGGATGACCACGGACGTCGACGCGCTTTCGACGTTCCTGCAGACCGGTGTCGCGCAGGCGGTGATCAGTGCGCTCACCCTGTTCGGGATCTCCGCCGCCTTGCTGATCACCGACGTCTCCCTTGCCCTGTATGCGCTTTCCGTGCTGCCGGTACTGATCGTCGCGACGGTGATCTTCCGCAGGCTCGCCACCGCGGCGTACAACGAAGCGCGGGAACGGGTGAGCGTGGTCAACGCCGACATGCAGGAGAACGTCAGCGGGTTGCGGGTCGCTCAGGCGTACAGCCGCGAGGAGCGTTCGGCGGAGATGTTCGCCTCCCGCAGTGACGCCTACCGCCGGTCGCGGCTGCGGGCACAACGCTACGTCGCGACGTACTTTCCTTTCGTCACCATGCTTTCCGGCGTCGCGGAGGCGATCGTGCTGGTGGCGGGCGCGAACCGGGTCGCGGCCGGCTCACTGGCGGTCGGTGTGCTGCTCGGTTTCCTGTTGTACCTCAACCTGTTCTTCTCCCCGATCCAGCAGCTGTCGTCGGTGTTCGACGGGTACCAGCAGGCGAAGGTGGGGCTGCGGCGGATCAGCGACCTGCTGCGCACGCCGACGTCCGTGCCGCCGGCCGAGCACCCGCTGCCGGTCGTGGGCCGGTTGTCCGGCGACGTCACGTTCGATGCGGTGGACTTCTCCTATCCCGGCACGGATTCCCTTGCGCTGGCGGATATCTCGCTCAAGGTGGTGCCGGGTGAGACGGTCGCGCTGGTGGGTGCGACCGGGGCAGGCAAGTCGACGGCGGTGAAGCTGGTCGCGCGGTTCTACGACGCGACCAGCGGGAAGGTCGGCATCGACGGGGTGGACGTGCGTGACTACGACCTGCCGGGGCTGCGGCACCGGATGGGTGTCGTGCCGCAGGAGGCGCACCTGTTCTCCGGTACGGTCGCGGACAATGTGCGCTACGGGCGCCCGGACGCGAGTGACGCCGAGGTGGAGTCGGCGGTGCGTGCGGTCGGCGCGCTGGACGGGGTGGCGGCGCTGCCGTCCGGATTCCGGCAGCAGGTGGGCGAGCGCGGCAAATCCCTGTCGGCAGGGCAGCGCCAGCTGATCGGGCTCGCCAGGGCCGAGCTGGTGGACCCGGATGTGCTGCTGCTCGACGAAGCGACGGCGGCACTCGACCCGTCCACGGAGGCGGCGGTACTGCGCGCGACCGAGCACCTTTCCCGCCGTCGCACGACTTTCGTGGTGGCACACCGCCTCGCGACGGCCGCGCGCGCGGACCGGATCGTGGTGCTCGACCACGGCCGCGTCGTCGAACAGGGCGCACATCAGGATCTCGTCGCCGCCGACGGGCATTACGCGAAGCTCTGGCGCAGCGGCAACCACGAGTGATTACCGCTTCACCACGGGCAGGTTCCATGCCGCGCGGAACTGGTCCACCAGCAGCCACGCCTGCATCATGTTGTCCCCGAACGCTTGCCGGGCGCGGCCGAGTGTCTGGAAGGAACCCGGCCAGGTTTCCGCGGACGCCCTGATGATCTGGTCCTTCGTCAAGCCGTCGTGGAAAACCTCACGCACCGTCAGCGCGAAGTACAGGAACGTCACCAGCTCCAGCCGGACGCCGGCGACCTCGTCGGGTTCGTCGGTCGCCGCGGCCAGTTTTTCCACCGTAGCCAGCAGTTCACCCGGCGACTGACGGGCGAGGGCCGGGCCGTCGGCAAGCCGGACCAGATCGACCACGGACCCGGCGTGCCCGGCCGGCCGCAGCTCCCGTTGGGCCAGCCGGGCCGCCTGCTGGATCGCGGTGCCGGTCAACGCCAGGCACACCGGGTTCAGGCTCGGCGCCGGGGTCGCGTGCGCGATGTCCATCATCGCCCTCGCCACCCGGATCAGGTCGCGCGGCAGCCCGCCGGAGAAGCAGTGCGCGAAGCAGACGAACGGCTCGGACAGCCCGATCAGCCTGCTGCTGAGCATTTTCCGGCTCTCCGGCAAGGTCAGCTGCTCGACCCGGATGATCTCGTCGAAAGCGCTGTCGAACGCGTCCCGCACCGCGAAACCCCTGCGCTCGAACGAAATCAGCGCGTCCTCGGACACCGACAGCACGAAATGGCACCAGGGCACCCCGAACAACGCTTTCAGTTCGTTGACGAACCGGTGCGCGTGCTCGGCCGTGGCGATCTTGTCCAGCTCGTCGACCGCGACCACCAGCGGGGTGGCCGCGGCACTCGGGTTCGTGGCGGCGAGCACGCGCGCGGTCTCCTCGAGGAACTCACGCAGTTCGGCGATGATCTCCGGATAGGTCAGCGGCTGGCGCGCCTTGGCCGTGGACCGGGTCGCCGTCACGTCCCCGGCCGACATCGTCAGCTTCCCCGACCAGCCCGTGGTCTTGGTCTGCAGGTAGCGGATCTTCTCCAGCTTGCGTACCGCCTCCTCGACGTGCGCCAGCCACTCCTTCTCCGCACGCGGTCGCCGGCGAAAAACCCGCTTCCGCAACGGGCGCCGGGTGTTCTTGTAGCCGATGACGGACTGACAGGCGACCGCGTAGACGTGCAGCGCGAAATCCCGGCCTTCGTAACCGATCGGCGCGTCCACCCGGACCAGCAGATGCTCACGTCCCGGCGGGAGCAGCCGCCCCTCACGGTGTGCCTCCAGCAACGTCGTCTTGCCGACTCCGCGCGGCCCGGCAATGCCGACGGCACCGGCCTGCATCCCCGCCAAAACCCGCTGAAAGTGTTGCGTGGCAACCGTTTCCACCGCCAAGTCGGTGCTGGCCATGACGCCGAGCCTGCTGGCGTCGCGCACCGTGAGCCGCACGTCGTAGGACGGCGCCGCGAGCGTACTGATCAACCGGCTCACCGCGGGCTCGACCGCCTGCCGCGCGGCCTCCCGCCAGTGATCGAGCGCCACCGTCGCCTTGGCCCGGACCTGAGCCCACTGCGCATGCTTGCCCGGGGTCCGATTGCCACTGATCGACAGCATCTGGAGACCGATCGCCAGCACGGCGATCACCACGGCCACGACCGCGCCTTGCGCCGTGACCAGGCGGACAAAGGACGACCAGAAAGCGAACGTGCCCACAGCGGTGATCGCCCAAGCGCCGACGCGCGCCGTCCGGCGGGCCGCGCGACTGTCCAGGGAGCTGGTCCGCCCGGATCGCGGGGAGTCCAGCACATTGAGCAGCGCACCGATACTGAGCCCGAAATACAACGGCACCGAACTGGCCGCCACGAGCACGGTGAGGCCGATCTTGCCCGCCAACGGCAGGCCACCGCCGTAGATCGCGCCGAGCAGCGCCGCGCCGCCGAGCACGATCGCCGGCGCGGTCAGCAGCAGAATGAACTCGTAGGGCGCCCGGCGGTCACCGACCGTCGCCTCGGCCGGCGTGATGGTGCCGAGCTCGCGCACCGCGTCCCGGTAGGCCGAGATCTCGGCGTTCGTCGGGCTGAGCAGCGCGTCGGACTCGGCGAGCAGGCGCGCCCGCAGCTCGGCGGGATCCAGCTGGAGTTCCGCGCAGGACTGCTGGATACGCGGTTGCGCCAGCACGTCGTCGACCACCCCGGGCAGTTCGACCGAGATCAGCCGCATGACCCCGTCGTCCGCGGGCGCGCGCTCATCCACCAGCTCGTCCGTCATGCCCTTTATGACGGCTTCACCGCGGGCCTGGTTGCTGGTCTGGTCAGGTGAAGATCTTGCCCGGATTGAGGATGTTCCACGGATCGAGCGCCGCCTTGACCGCCCGGTGCAGCTCCAGCACCGCCGGGCTCAGCTCACGCCGGAGACCGCCTCGTTTGAGCAGGCCGACGCCGTGCTCGCCGGTGACCGTGCCGCCGAGCTCGATCGCGTCCGCGATGATGTCCTCGAATGCCGCCTGTGCCCGGCGCTTCGCGTCCTCGTCACCGATCGGGGTGATCAGCAGCGGGTGCAGGTTACCGTCACCGGCGTGCGCGATGTTGGCGATCAGGGTGTCGTGCTCGGCCGCGGTCTTCTCGATGCGGGCCAGCATTTCCGGCACGAGCGCCTTGGGCACGCAGACGTCCTCGGTCAGCACCGGTCCGAGCCGCTCCAGCGCCGGGTACGCCAGGCGCCGCGCATCGAACAACGCCTCGGCCTCCTGCTCGTCCGAAGACACCGCGGCCCAGGTGGCGCCTGCGT
Organism: Amycolatopsis pithecellobii; assembly: GCF_009707865.1. GTDB lineage: Bacteria > Actinomycetota > Actinomycetes > Mycobacteriales > Pseudonocardiaceae > Amycolatopsis_E > Amycolatopsis_E pithecellobii. The sequence continues at coordinate 33,533 of NZ_WMBA01000069.1, read as the reverse complement.
TTTCGAAGCACGCCAGTACGGTCCGGGCTTCGTCCTCGCCCGGGGTGTCGACCCGGCCGAGCAGCACGACGTTCGCCTCGGTGGACAAGCCCATGTTCTTCCACGCGTCCACCGCTTCGAGGCAGTGCCGGTCCACGAGTTCGAGCGCGGAGGGCACCACACCCGATGCCGAAACCGCTCTCACCGCCTCACCCGCGGCGACCACGGAATCGAAGTACCCGGCGATCGTGCGCTCGGCCGGCCGCCCCGGCAGCAGGCGCACGGTGATCTCGGTGATGACCCCGAGGGTGCCCTCCGAGCCGACCATCAGTCCACAAAGGTCATAACCGGCGACGCCCTTCGCGGTGCGATGCCCCAGCCTGACCACGTCTGCGCGACCGGTGACGACCTCCAGCGCCAGCACGTAGTCCCGCGTGACGCCGTATTTGACGCAGCACAGCCCGCCCGCGTTGGTCGCGACGTTTCCGCCGATGGTCGACCACGGCGCGCTCGCCGGATCCGGCGGATACCACAGACCCAGTGCGGCACAAGCGGTTCGCAGATCGTCGTTGACCACGCCGGGTTGCACGACCGCGAGCCGCTCGACGGGATCGATCTCCAGCACCCGGTTCATCGCCTCGAACGAGATGACGACGCACCCCTCGATGGCGTTCGCGCCGCCGGACAGTCCGGTGCCGGCGCCGCGGGGCACGACCGGCACACGCAGCTGCGCGGCCAGTTCGACGACCGCCCGCACCTGCGCGGTGTCACGGGGCCGGACCACTACGGCAGCGCGCGAAAACTCGGCCCACTCCGCGTGATCCTGCAGGTACGACTCGACGACGGCCGGGTCGTCCAGCACCTGCTCAGCGGGTATCGCCGCCCGCAACCGGGCCGCCAGATCCATTGCCACCTCCGCCGGTTCAGATTACGCGGGAACACCTGTCACCAGAGCTGGTTCCCCATCAGCTGGGACCCCGCCACGCCTGCATCGATCCAGTGAGGAATCCCAAAGCCAGGAGTACCCGAGATGCACCACTTCGATCACAACCGTGATGGGCGGGGGGTTAGCCTGGTAGGCGCACTAACCGGACAACCAAGAACGAGATGGATAGAGGCGAGTCCCTGCCGTGTCCAGCAGCAGCCCTGCGTCACAGTTCGGCCCCAACGAGTGGCTCGTCGAGGAAATGTACGACCAGTTCCTCGCCGACCCTTCCTCAGTAGATGCCGCCTGGCATGACTTCTTCTCCGACTTCAAGCCGACGCAGACGGCGGAGACCAAGCCGGACACCGCGGACGCCGCCCCTGCCAAGCCCGCGCCGAAGCCCGAAAGCAACGGCCAGGCTCCGGCCCCGAAGCCGGCCGCCAAGCCCGCGCCCGCGCCTGCCGCCGCGAAGCCCGCCGCGCCGCAGCCCGCCGCCGCGAAGCCGCAGGCGGTCGCCGCCAAGCCGGCCGCGCAGGAGGAGAGCAAGCAACTGCGTGGCGCCGCCGCCGCGATCGCGAAGAACATGGACGCGTCGCTGACCGTCCCGACCGCGACCAGCGTGCGCGCCGTGCCCGCGAAACTGATGGCGGACAACCGCATCGTCATCAACAACCACCTCAAGCGCACCCGCGGCGGCAAGATCTCGTTCACGCACCTCATCGGGTACGCGATGGTCCGGGCGCTGCACGACTACCCGAACATGAACCGGCATTACAAGATGGTGGACGGCAAGCCGTTCGCGATCACGCCGGAGCATGTCAACCTCGGCCTCGCCATCGACATGAAGGGCAAGGACGGCAGCCGCACGCTTGTCGTCGCCTCCATCAAGAACACGGAGAACATGTCGTTCCTCCAGTTCTGGCAGGCCTACGAGGACATCGTCAAGAAGGCGCGCAACAACAAGCTGACCGCCGACGACTTCGCGGGCACCACGATCTCGCTGACCAACCCGGGCGGCATAGGTACGAACCACTCGGTGCCGCGGCTGCAGTCGGGTCAGGGCACGATCATCGGTGTCGGCGCCATGCAGTACCCCGCGCATTTCGAGGGCACCAGCGAGAAGACGCTCGTCGAGCTGGGCATCAGCAAGATCCTGACCCTGACCTCGACCTACGACCACCGCATCATCCAGGGCGCGGAGTCTGGCGAGTACCTCAAGCGCATCCACGAGCTGCTGCTCGGTGAGGACGGGTTCTACGACGACATCTTCACCTCGCTGCGGCTGCCGTACGAGCCGGTGCGCTGGGTCGAGGACATCCCGGAAGGCGCGGTGGACAAGACCGCGCGGATCATCGAGCTGATCGACGCCTACCGGATGCGCGGGCATCTGATGGCCGACACCGACCCGCTGAACTACCGCCAGCGGCGCCACGATGATCTCGACGTCCTCTCGCACGGCCTCACGCTGTGGGACCTCGACCGCGAGTTCGCCGTCGGCGGGTTCGCCGGTCAGGAGCGGATGAAGCTGCGCGACATCCTCGGCGTGCTGCGGGATTCCTACTGCCGCACGGTGGGTATCGAGTACACGCACATCCTCGACCCGGAGGAACGCCGCTGGATCCAGCAGCGGGTCGAGGTGCCGCACGCGAAGCCGGACCCGGCCGTGCAGAAGTACGTGCTGTCGAAGCTGAACGCGGCGGAGGCCTTCGAGACCTTCCTGCAGACCAAGTACGTCGGCCAGAAGCGGTTCTCGCTCGAAGGCGGCGAGACGGTGATCCCGTTGCTGGACACCGTGCTGGACAAGGCCGCCGAGCACGAGCTCGACGAGGTCGTCATCGGGATGCCGCACCGTGGCCGGCTCAACGTGCTGGCGAACATCGTGGGCAAGCCGATCTCGCAGATCTTCCGTGAGTTCGAGGGCAACCTCGACCCGGGCCAGGCGCACGGTTCCGGTGACGTGAAGTACCACCTGGGCGCGGAAGGCAAGTACTTCCGCATGTTCGGTGACGGTGAAACGAAGGTTTCACTGGCCTCGAACCCGTCGCACCTGGAGACGGTCGACCCGATCCTCGAAGGCATCGTCCGCGCCAAGCAGGACATCCTCGACAAGGGTGACCGGGACGGCACGGGTTTCACCGTGTTGCCCGTGCTGCTGCACGGTGACGCGGCGTTCGCCGGCCAGGGTGTGGTGGCGGAGACACTGAACTTGGCGCTGCTGCGCGGATATCGCACCGGCGGCACCGTGCACATCATCATCAACAACCAGGTCGGTTTCACGACGGCGCCGGAGCACTCGCGTTCCTCGCAGTACGCCACGGACGTCGCGAAGATGATCGGCGCGCCGATCTTCCACGTGAACGGGGATGACCCGGAAGCCGCGCACTGGGTGGCTAAGCTCGCGGTGGAGTACCGGCAGGCGTTCAACAAGGACGTCGTGATCGACATGATCTGCTACCGCCGCCGCGGCCACAACGAGGGCGACGACCCGTCGATGACGCAGCCGGCGATGTACGACATCATCGACACCAAGCGTTCGGTGCGTAAGACCTACACCGAGGCGCTGATCGGGCGCGGCGACATCTCCGTGGAAGAGGCCGAGGCCGCGCTGCGTGACTTCTCGAGCCAGCTGGAACATGTGTTCAACGAGGTGCGGGAGCTGGAGAAGCACCCGGCCACGGCGAGTCCTTCGGTGGAGGGCGAGCAGCAGGTGCCGGCGAAGGTCCCGACAGCGGTTTCGCGCGAGGTCATCGAGCGCATCGGTGATGCTTTCCTGAATGTGCCTGAGGGTTTCAGCCCGCACCCGCGGGTCAAGCCGGTGCTGGAACGCCGCGCGAAGATGGCGCGCGAGGGCGGGATCGACTGGGCGTTCGGTGAGCTGCTCGCGTTCGGTTCGCTCGCGCTCGAAGGCCGGCTGGTGCGCCTGTCCGGTCAGGACTCGCGGCGCGGTACCTTCACGCAGCGGCACTCGGTGCTGATCGACCGCAAGAGCGGCACGGAATACGCGCCGCTGCAGAACCTTGGTGAGAACCAGGGTCGCGTGATGATCTACGACTCGGCGCTGTCCGAGTACGCCGCGGTCGGCTTCGAGTACGGCTACTCGGTGGCCAACTCGGATGCGCTGGTGATGTGGGAAGCGCAGTTCGGTGACTTCGTCAACGGCGCGCAGACCGTGATCGACGAGTACATTTCGTCCGGTGAGGCCAAGTGGGGCCAGCTCTCGGATGTGGTGCTGCTGCTGCCGCACGGACACGAGGGCCAGGGTCCGGACCACACGTCGGGCCGCATCGAGCGGTTCCTGCAACTGTGTGCCGAGGGTTCGATGACCGTCGCGGTGCCCTCCACCCCGGCGAACTACTTCCACCTACTGCGCCGCCACGCACTCGACGGCATCCGCCGGCCGATGATCGTGTTCACCCCGAAGTCCATGCTGCGCAACAAGGCCGCGACTTCACGGGTCGAGGACTTCACCGATTCCACCAAGTTCATGTCGGTGATCGACGATGTCGAGGTGGAAGCGCCCCAGGTGCGGAAGGTGCTGCTGACTTCAGGGAAGCTGTACTGGGAACTGGTCGCCGAACGAGCCAAGCGCGAGGCGAACGACGTTGCCATCGTGCGGATCGAGCAGTACTACCCGCTGCCGATCAAGAAGCTGGGCGCCGCACTCGAGCGCTACACGGGCTCGCCGCAGGTAACCTGGGTTCAGGAGGAGCCGGAAAACCAGGGCGCCTGGCCGTTCTTCGGCCTGCACCTGCCGAGGAAACTGCCGAACCTCCTGTCCAACCTGGACGTCGTGTCCCGCCGCCCGATGGCCGCCCCCAGCGCCGGCTCGTCCAAGGTGCACGATGTTGAGCAGAAGGCGTTGATCGCCAAGGCTTTCGAGTAAGCCGAACCCGCGCGAGTTGAGCATTCTACGCGCGCGAGTTGTGCGTTCCGTGCGCACGGAACGCACAACTCGCGCGACTGGAACGCACAACTCGCGCCTCGGTCACTCCCGGTTTTCCAGTACGTCCAGGATTTGGCGTGCTGTTACTACGCCGGTTACCTGTCCTTTTTCGTCCACGACAACACCCAGGCCGGCTGGGGAGGACAGGGCCGCGTCCAGCGCTCCTCGGACTGCTGTTCCTTGTTGGTAAAGCGAGCCGCCCGCGATGAGGTCTGTCTCCGCCAATTCTCCGTCCACAGTGGACCCTGGGGCGAGCCAGCCGCGCGGGTGCCCGTCCGCGTTCACGGCCAGCAGCCAGTCTTCGACCGGGCCGGACAGTGACTCGCCTATTTCTATCGTGGCCACGTCTTTTACCTCTACCCCAACAGAGTCTACAAAGGATAGTCCACGGTAACCACGGTCCCGGCCGACGAAGGAGGCCACGAAATCGTCCACCGGCTGGCGTAGGACCTCCGCCGGGGTGCCGTACTGTGCGAGCTTCCCGCCCACCCGCATGACGGCGACCTTGTCCCCGAGCCGGACGGCTTCATCGATATCGTGCGTCACGAACACGATCGTCTTACCCAGCCGCGACTGCAACCGCAACAGCTCGTCCTGTAGGCCTTCCCGGACGATCGGGTCGACAGCCGAGAACGGCTCGTCCAACAGCAGCACCGGGGAATCCCCCGCGAGCGCGCGGGCCACACCGACCCTCTGCTGCTGGCCACCGGAAAGCTGGGCGGGATACCGCTTGCCGAGCTCGGCGGGCAGGCCCACCGTGTCCAGCAGCTCGGCCGCGCGCTCGCGGGATTTTCGCTTACCCCAGCCGGAAAGCATCGGTACGGTCGCCACATTGTCCAGCACCGTGCGGTGCGGGAACAGGCCGGCATGCTGGATGACGTAGCCGATCCCGCGCCGCAGCACCGGCGGGTCCGACTCGCGTACGTCCTTGCCGTCCAACAGCACCTGGCCCGACGTCGGCTCGACCATTCGGTTGATCATGCGCAGGGACGTGGTTTTGCCGCAGCCGGACGGGCCGACGAACACGGTGATCGTGCCGTCCTCAATGGTCAGGTTGAGCTCGTCGACCGCCACCGTGCCACCCGGGTACCGCTTGGTGACATCCCGGAACTCGATCCCCACGTCCGCCTCCTCCACGAACGGCCGGCCTCCCACCAGGGAGACCGGCCGCTACGCGACAGCCTTACGGCAACCCTAGCCGGTGACGCCGTCCGCCACCGCCGCCTTCGCGACCGCGGCGGCCACTTCCGGGGCCACCCGCGGGTCCAGCGGGCTCGGCACGATCCGGTCAGGGCCGAGATCGTCCTGTGCCACCGCGACGATCGCATCCGCCGCGGCGAGCTTCATGTTCTCGGTGATCGCCCGCGCGCCGGCGTCCAGCGCACCGCGGAACACGCCGGGGAAAGCCAGCACGTTGTTGATCTGGTTCGGGAAGTCACTGCGCCCAGTGGCCACGATCGCCGCGTGCTCGGCCGCCGCCTCCGGGTGCACCTCGGGGTCCGGATTGGACAGTGCGAACACGATCGGGTCGTCGGCCATCGTGCCGAGCAGCGACTCGTCGATCGTCGCGCCGGACAGGCCGAGGAACACGTCGGCACCACGCAGCGCGTCGGCGAGCCCGCCGGTCAGGCCCGCCGAGTTCGTCGTCGCGGCGAGCTGCTCCTTGATCGGGTTCAGGCCGGCGCGGCCCCGCGAGATGATGCCCTTCGAGTCCAGCAGCGTGACGTCACCGATACCGGCCTCCTGCAGGATCTTCGCGCAGGCCACCCCGGCCGCGCCCGCACCGGAGACCACCACCCGCTGATTGCCAATTTCCTTACCCAGCACCAGATTCGCCCCGCGCAGCGCCGCGAGCGTCACGATCGCCGTGCCGTGCTGGTCGTCGTGCATGACCGGGCAGTCCAGCGCCGCCTTGAGTTTGTCCTCCAGCTCGAAGCAGCGCGGCGCGGCGACGTCCTCGAGGTTCACCGCACCGTACGACGGGCGCAGCCGCACCAGCGTCTCGACGATCTCGTCCACGTCGGTCGTGTCCAGCACCAGCGGGATCGAGTCGAGCCCGCCGAATGTCTTGAACAGCACCGACTTGCCTTCCATCACCGGCAGCGACGCGCTCGGGCCGATGTCACCGAGGCCCAGCACGGCGGTGCCGTCGCTGACCACGACGACGAGCCGGTCTGCCCAGGTGTATCGCTTCGCGAGCGACTTCTCCTCCGCGATCGCGCGGCTCACCTTCGCCACGCCAGGGGTGTAAGCGATCGAAAGGTCCCGCGGCCGCGAGATCGGCCGGGTCGCGGCGACGGACAGCTTGCCGCCCTCGTGCCCGGCGAAGATCTCGGCGTCGGTGACCGGCGACGAATGATCTTCGTCCAGCGCGTTCGTCTCAACTTGAGTCATGGTCGAATCCCTCCCGGGACTGCGAGCGGGGACATCCCCGAATTCCCCAGTACGAACTGGCTTTTGCTGCTCGGCAGCCCGGCGCGGTGGCGCCGCCTACCGGCCAGGCGTCCCGTCCGGCAGCCCTTGGTGAGGCGGCGGCCGCGGACGCGGCGGTCACCCCAGTTTGACAGCACCAGTACGGGCAGTCGCGACCAGGTGCGGTCGACATCACAAAAAATGCTGGTCAACCAGCGGAAAGCAAGACGTCCGTCCGGCTTGGGAAGGGTCTGGCGCTACCTTTTCCTCATGAAAATCCGCGAGCTGGCCGTCCGGGACGCCTTCGAGTTCACGCCGCAGCAGTTCCCCGACCACCGCGGCCTGTTCGTCGCACTGTTCCAGGAACCGGCGCTCGTCGAGGCCATCGGGCATCCGCTGCGACTGGCCCAGACCAACCACAGCGTCTCCAAGCGCGGCACCATCCGCGGCGTGCACTTCGCGGACACCCCGCCGGGGCAGGCGAAGTACGTGTACTGCACGAGCGGTGCGCTGCTCGACGTGATCGTCGACCTGCGCGTCGGCTCGCCGACCTTCGGCCGGTGGGACGCCACCCGCCTCGACTCGGTCGAGTTCCGCGCGGTGTATATCGCCGAAGGTCTCGGCCACGCGTTCGTCGCGCTCGAGGACAACACCGCCATGTCGTACCTGTGCTCCACGGCCTACAACCCGGCCGGCGAGCACGGCATCACCCCGTTGGACCCAGAACTGGACCTGCCATGGCCGGCCGGCATCCCGCCGATTCTGTCCGAAAAGGACACTCAAGCGCCGACGTTCGCCGAGGCACGGGCTGCCGGCCTGCTGCCGGACTACGAGACATGCCGGGCCTACTACGCGACGCTGCGCTGACGATCGTGACGGGTAGCGGTAGGTCGAAGCCCTCGTCGCCAAACTCGGTTACTAGCCGGTAGCAAGGCAGAAGTGCTCTATCTTCGCAACCGTGGACCATGAGCTTTTCTTGCTGAGGCACGGCCAGACAGAGTGGTCGGTGAACGGCCGTCACACCGGCCGCACGGACATCCCCTTGACCCCCGCCGGGGAAAGCCAGGCGAGGTCGGCCGGGCTGACCCTGTCGACCCTGCGCAAAGGCCCGGCGCTGGTACTGACCAGCCCGCGCCGGCGCGCGGTGCGCACCGCGGAACTGGCCGGGCTGATGGTCGGCGAGATCACCGATGACCTGGCCGAATGGGACTACGGCGACTATGAGGGCCTCACCACTCCCCAGATCCGGGAGACGGTGCCGGGCTGGACGGTGTGGACAGGGCCCCTGCCCGGCGGCGAAGGCGCCGCGGACGTGACGGCACGTGCCGATAAGGTCCTCGACCGGGTGCGCGCCGCACTCGCCGACACCGAGGTGATCCTGGTCGGACACGGACATTTCAGCCGGGTGCTGGTGGCCCGCTGGCTGGGCCTGCCGGCCACCGCCGGTGTCCACTTCGGACTCGACCCGGCCGGGGTCTCGGTGCTGGGCAACGAGCGGGGCGAACCCAAGATCGAGCACCTCAACATCCCGCCGTCGTAGAGAAGGTCCGCCATGGCCGAGATCCGTCGCGTTCAAGAGTCCGATGTAGACAGTCTCGTGCAGCTGGTGCACGATCTCGCCGCGTATGAGAAGGCGCCGGCGGAGTGCCGGCTCAACGCCGAGAAGCTGCACGCGGCACTGTTCGGCAAGTCACCGGCGGTGTTCGCGCACGTCGCCGAGCAGGACGAGCAGATCGTCGGATTCGCCTTGTGGTTCCTGAACTTCTCGACCTGGCGCGGCGTACACGGGATCTACCTTGAGGATCTTTACGTCCGGCCGGAGCTGCGTGGCTCCGGCCTCGGCAAGGCGCTGCTGGCGACCCTCGCGCGCGAATGCGTCGAGCACGGTTACCAGCGGCTGGAATGGTCGGTGCTCGACTGGAACCCGGCGACCGGCTTCTACAAGTCGCTCGGTGCCATCGCGATGGACGAGTGGACGGTCTACCGCCTCACCGACACGGCGCTGGACAAGCTCGCCCGCGCCGCCTGAGGTCAGTCGTTCTTGTCGCGCTCGGTGTGGCGGCCTTCGAGACCGCCGCGCTCGGCGGCTTCCTCTTCGCTCTCGCCCGGCCGCTGGCCGAGCGCCCACGCCCGCGACGGCTGCCGGAACAGCAGCACGATGACCAGCAGCCCGAGCAGGATGACCGGCACTCCCGGTCCCGGCTGCCCGGACGGCCCGGTGAGATACCAGCCGGCGCCCACGGTGAGCAACGCCGTCACCACGCCCGGCGAGCGTGCCCAGGTGTGCCCCGTCGCCAGCCCGGCGGCGCAGCCGAGGATGGCGAGCCCGAACACGACGTAGAAGCCCGCCTCAGCGAGGAGGTTGTTGCGCGGCGCGTCGGAGCTGCCGTGGGCGGCCAGCAGCACGATGGCGAGCGCGAGCAGGCCGAGACCGGGCAACGCGGTGACCAGCCCGGCGAGCCGGACCTCGCGGGGCGCGGGAGCGATCTTGTCTGCGATCGGCACGGGAAAAACGCCTTCCACCTGCGGCGGTGACCTTGTGTGAGCACTTTCGATGGTATGCCACCCGGTCGGCCGTTTTCGAATGGCGGCTGCCAGGGTGAAGATCTGAGTGTCGTCGGCGAGCGGGCGGTCGGCCCGGGTGCACTTGTCACGACGAGCGGCGCTGGACGAATGATGGGAGGTCCACCGGCACTCGGATCGGTTCGGAGTGACTTCGCACTCCGCTCCCCGCCGTGGCGGCAGTGGTTGACCTACGCTGCGGTTGTGCGTGCGATTCTCGTCGTCAACCCTCAGGCCACGTCGACCACGGCCGGTGGTCGCGATGTGCTGGCCCATGCGCTGGCGAGCCAGGCGAAACTCGAGGTGGTCGAAACCGACTACCGTGGGCACGCCCTCGCCGTGGCGCGTGATGCCGTACGGGAAGGTATCGACGTGGTCGTCGCGCACGGCGGCGATGGAACGGTGAACGAGGTCGTCAACGGACTGCTCGCGGACGGCCCGACCGACCGCACCGCGCTCGGCGTCGTCCCCGGCGGTTCGGCGAACGTTTTCGCCCGTGCGCTGGGCATCTCGCGGGATCCGGTGGAGGCCACACACCAGCTACTGCAAGCTGTCGAGGACGGGCAGAGCCGTTCGGTGGGGCTGGGCAAGGCCGACGAGCGATGGTTCACTTTCAACGCGGGTCTCGGCTGGGACGCCGATGTCGTCGCGGAAGTCGCGGACCGGCGCGGGAAGCAGACCAATGCGTTGCTGTACATCCGCTCGGCCGTCGCCTGCTACTTCAACCCGCCGCGCGGCAAAGATCCGCTGACCGTGCATATCCCGGGCGAAGAGCCGGTCGAGGTGCGGACCGCGTTCGTGTCGAACACGGACCCGTGGAGCTATCTCGGCTCACGTCCGGTGCGCTTCAACACCGGCACGTCGTTTGAAACGGGGCTCGGCCTGTTCGCGCTGCGGGCCCTCGGCTTGCCGACCGTCTACCGGCACGCACGGCAGTCCTTGCGGGAGGACGCGAAGCACCGTGGCCGGAATCTGGTGCGCCACGACGATCTTCCGAAGCTGCGGATCGAGGCGCGGCATTCGGTAAACTTCCAGGTAGACGGCGATCCGGTGGGCCGGCGGAACCAGGTCGAGTTCGTCAGCGTCCCACACGCGTTGACCGTTCTGGTCGGCGGCTGAGACGCTCGCGCAGTGATCGTACGAGGCAAAGTGCATGTTGCCGTTCGTCGACGCGAAGCACCCGCTTAGCGCACCGTAGTTCTTCTGCGAAGGTCGTTTCGACGAGAAACCGCAGGTCAGAGCTTCGCTCAACCAGGTGAGCTGACTCACCGATCCCAAGAAAACCCTTGTCGAACGCGATGCTTCGTGAAAGCATTCACAAGCACCCAAAAACACGACCGCCATGACGACTGTGGCGCATAGTACTGCGCCCATTAGAAGGAGCTCACAGAGATGGACTGGCGCCACGACGCGGCCTGCCGAGACGAGGACCCGGAGCTGTTCTTCCCGGTAGGGAACAGTGGTCCCGCTCTGCTTCAGGTCGCCGAGGCGAAGGCCGTTTGCCACCGTTGCACCGTTGCTTCCGACTGTCTCGCCTGGGCTCTGGCCAGCGGGCAGGATGCCGGTGTCTGGGGCGGTATGAGCGAAGACGAGCGGCGCGCGCTCAAGCGCCGCCGTGCTCACACCGGCACCCACAGCAACGCCTGAGCCACACCCCCGCAACACACACACTTAAAGGGCCGATACCACAACCGTGGTATCGGCCCTTTAAACGCGCGTTATCCCGGAGCCAGCCCGCAGGCGAGGCAATCTTTTTAAGTCGCGCTCCGCGCGATGCCCTGTGGTCCCTTTTCGCAGGAAGGTGACCGGACGGTGGGTCCCTGCGCCCGCTTTTTGTTGCACGGCGCCGGTTTTGTGGGTGGTCGTTTACAACCGGCGGCTCAGGGGGATTCGCAGTGCGGCTTCGGTTCCCTTTGTTTCCGCGTCCTTCACCCGACGTAAAGAAAGCGAACCGCGCAATTCCGATTCGATCAGGGTCCGGACGATTTGCAAACCGAGTCCGTCGGCGCGTTCCAGGGAGAAACCCGAAGGCAGGCCACGACCATTGTCTCGAATCAAAACGTCCAGCCAGCGTGCCGAGCGGGAGACCGAGATTTCCACCTTGCCCGGCCGCCCGCCCGGGAAAGCGTGTTCGACCGCGTTTTGTACCAGCTCTGCCAGCACCATCACCAGCGGCGTGGCGATCTCGGCCACGACCACACCGAACGAGCCTGTGCGCTGGATGCCCACGCGCGACTCGGCCGTGGCGACCTCCCCGACCATGGGTAGCACCTTGTCCAATAGCTGATCCAGGTCTACCCGCTCATCAACCGACACCGACAGCGCTTCGTGCACCATCGCGATCGAGGCCACGCGCCGCACCGACTCCGTCAGCGCAAGTCGTGCCTCGTCGCTGGCTGTGCGCCGGGACTGCAGGCGCAGCAACGCGGCCACGGTCTGCAGGTTGTTCTTCACCCGGTGATGGATCTCGCGGATCGTCGCGTCCTTCGACAGCAACGCCCGGTCCCGCCGTTTTACCTCGGTCACGTCGCGGACCAGCACGAGCGCGCCCGCCGGCTGGCCATGCGGCCGTAGCGGCAACGCCCGGAACAACACCGCAGCACCCCGCCTCGACTCGGCCTCCGTGCGGCTGCCCGGTTTGCCGTCCAGCGCGTCCAGGATCCGGTGCGCGACCTCCGTCGCATCGAATGGGTCCCGGATCAGCGTGCGGGTCAGCGGGGCCAGCCTGGTGCCCACCAAGTCTGCCTCGTGCCCCATCCGGTGGTAGGCCGACAACCCGTTCGGGCTGGCGTACACGACGTTGCCCGTGGCATCCAGCCTGATCAGGCCGTCCCCGACGCGTGGGCTCGTGTGCACGTCGCTGTGCGAATCGGGGCTCGGGAACGTGCCGTCCGCGACCATCTGGCACAGATCGCCTGCGCTGCCCAGGTACGCGACCTCCAGTGGGCTCGGCACCCGCGGCGCGGCCAGGTTCGTCTCGCGGCTCAGCACCGCGATCACCTGCCCACCAAAAGTCACCGGCACCGCCTCGCGCCGCATCGGCAGGTCCCGGTACCAGTGCGGCTCTTCCTCGCGGCAAATCCGCAGCTCACGCAGCGCCTTCGGCAACTGCGGATGTTCCTCGGCGGTGACCCGGACCCCGACGACATCCTCCGGATGCGCCGTCAGCCCCGTGGTCGGCCGGGCCTGCGCGACACACACGAAGTCGCCGCCCTCGGCGGTCAACTCCGGCGAGACGGGGACCCACAGCAGGAAGTCCGCGAACGACAGGTCGGCCAGCAGCTGCCACTCGGCCACCACGGCCTGCAGGTGGTCGGCTGCCTCACCGGACAGGCCGGTGTTCTCGGCGAGCAGGTCGGAAAGTGTGGACAAGGCTCACTCCGGCGAAGACGGATATCGATTCCATACAACCAGAGTGGACCTTCTCGGCACAGGCCGGGCGCCGCCTGCGACACTGGAATCGGTAAGCAACACCTGAGGAGCAGATATGTCGAAGCGCGCGCGTAAGCGTCGGGACCGTAAGAAGAACGGCGCCAACCACGGCAAGAAGCCCAACGCCTGAGCGTGAAAACCACGAAAGGCCCCGGTCCGCCGGGGCCTTTCGGATGTCAGTCGCGGTTTTCCGCCCGGACTTCGGTGTGCTCGATACTGACGTTCACCCGCTGATGGATCGACGCACGCAGCTTCTGTTTCAACTGCGCCGGCGCCAGGTCACCGCCGCATTTGCGCGCGATCAGCTCTTTGAGCACGACGTCGATGCCGTACGCCTCGAGGCACGGCGGGCAGTCCTCGATATGCCGCCGCAGCTCCGCGTCCCGCTCCGGGCTGCACTCGCGGTCGAGCAGAAGGTAGATCTCCGCGAGCGCCTCCTTGCAGTGGACCGTGTCCTTGCCGGACTCTGGATCTTGCGGGTTCACTGCGCCACCTCCTGCTCAGCGCGCCGGACGAAACCGCGGTCACGCGCGACGTCGGCGAGCAGGTTCCGCAGCTGCGCGCGGCCGCGATGCAGCCGGGACATCACGGTGCCGATCGGAGTGTCCATGATCTCGGCGATTTCCTTGTAGGCGAATCCCTCGACATCCGCAAGGTACACCGCCAGCCGGAACTCCTCGGGCAGCTGCTGCAACGCCTGCTTGACATCGCTGTCCGGCAGCCGGTCCAGCGCTTCGACCTCGGCGGATCGCAGGCCGCTGGAGGTGTGGCTCTCCGCCTGGGCGATCTGCCAGTCGGTGATCTCCTCGGTCGGCTGCTGCACCGGCTGACGCTGGCGCTTGCGGTAACCGTTGATGTAGGTGTTGGTCAGGATGCGATACATCCAGGCCTTCAGGTTCGTCCCCTCCTTGAAGGAGTTGAACGCGCCGTACGCCTTGAGGTACGTCTCCTGGACCAGGTCCTCCGCGTCCGCGGGGTTACGCGTCATCCGCATCGCGGCGGAGTACAGCTGGTCCAGCAACGGCATCGCGTCCCGTTCGAAGCGTGCCGCGCGTTCGTCCGCCTGCTCCTGGTCGACGGCGGAGGTCGCGTCGTTCGGTGTGCTCGGCAAACCTTTCCCTTCCCCGTGCGCATAAGACAACGATGAGGATACGCGGGGGCTCTTGGGCTGGCCGGGTACGGCGGGCTGACCAGGGTCGGGGCGGTGGCCCCTCGCCCGGCCCTTGGTGTCGGCAACCATCATCACAACAACAGTCAACGACCATCAGCCGGGCGTCATTCCCGGTAGCCGTGGCGACCACATAGGCTACGGAAACCATGGCAGGCAAAGGAACTCCGGCGACAGCGGTGCTGACGAAACAGAAGATCGCGCACTCGCTGCACACCTACGAACACGATCCGAAGCACGATTCGTACGGGCTGGAGGCCGCCGAAGCACTCGGGGTCACACCGTCGCAGGTGTTCAAAACCCTGGTCGCGGACGTGGACGGGAAGCTCACGGTCGGCGTCGTGCCGGTCACCGGTCAGCTCGACCTGAAAGCGCTGGCCGCGGCGGCGGGCGGCAAGCGCGCGAAGATGGCCGAGGCCGCGGCCGCACAGCGCGCCACCGGATACGTCCTCGGCGGGATTTCGCCGTTGGGCCAGCGCAGCCGCCTGCCGGTGGTGATCGATTCCTCAGCGGAGACGTTCGACACGGTCTTCTGCTCGGGCGGCCGGCGAGGGCTCGAAATCGAGCTGGCACCGGCTGACCTGATCCGCCTCACGAGCGCCACCGTCGCCGCGATCGGCGGTTAGAGCAGGGGCCGCAGGACCCGGGTCAGCCATTCCGAAGTGGCGCGGAAAAGCGCGTCGAGATCCTTGTCGAGCGCATGTGTCCCCGGGATGACGACGACCTCGTGATGCGCCGACGGTTTCGGGCGGCCGAACGGGTCACGCTCGCCCTGCACCACGAGCGCCGGTACCTCGACGGCGTCCAGTTCGGCCTGGCGCGATTTCTCCGGCTTGCCCGGCGGGTGCTCGGGAAAAGCCAGGCACAGCACGGCAGCCGCCTGGCCGGCTGCCGCGGTCCGGCAGGCGACCCGAGCCCCCGAGGAGCGCCCCCCGAACACCTGAGGCAGCCCGTCGAACCGTTCGCCGAGCTCGTCCGCCACCGCGAGCCACGCCGCGTCGAGCTGCTTCGCCGGCGCCGGGGCGCGACGACCCGCGACCCGGTACGGCTGCTCGACCAGCGCGACGTCCACGCCGGCGGCCTGCGCCGCCCGCGTCACCGCGACCAGGTCCTTCGCCGCGATCCCACCGCCGGCGCCGTGCCCGAGCAGAAGCACCGCCTGCCCTTCTTCGGCACAGTGCAGCTCGGCCCGTGCGGGGCCATGCGGCGTGGGGATCTCGATCGTGGTCATTTCGGCAAATCGAACAGCGCGTTGTCGAGGTCCTGCTCGACTTCGACACGCTCCACCAGCTCGGGGCCGTTGTTGCGGACGTTGTTGACGCGGTCGGAGATCGGCCGCAGCTCGAGGGTGTCGACGAGCCCTGACGGCGGCGTGAGCAGCTCGCCGACCTCGGCCCGGTCGGGGTCGAGCCAGTTGCCCCACTTTTCCTTCGGTACCAGCAACGGCATCCGGTCATGGATATCGGTGAGCCGGCCGACCGCGTCGGTGGTGATGATCGAGAAGGTGATCAGGGGGTCCGCGTCGTCCTTCTTCGGGTCCCGCCAGCTTTCCCAGATCCCGGCGAACGCCAGCTCATCGCCGGTCATGAAGAACGGTTCCTTCTTGCCGTCGGCCTTGCGCCACTCGTACCAGCCGTCGGCCGGCACGAGGCAGCGCCGCTTGGCGAGTGCCCTCTTGAACGCCGGCTTCTCCGTCGCGGTCTCGGCCCGCGTATTGATCATGCGGTTGCCGACCGACGGGTCCTTCGCCCAGAACGGCACCAGCCCCCAGCGCATCACGCGCAGACTCCGCACGGCGGGCTCTTCCTCGAGCACCTCGCCCTCGTCGTCACGCGGATGCCGTTGCACGACGGTCACCACGTTCTTCGTGGGCGCGATGTTGTAGTCGGCGTCGCGCGCCTTCCCGTCCGTCTCGTCCAGCGCGTCGAACTCCTTGACCAGATCCGCGGGATTCTTGGTCGAGGAATAGCGGCCGCACATGTCGCCAGCTCCTTCGTGGAGATACTCGGACAACCATCGTGGCACACATCGGGGATCATCGTGTGCGGACATGTCCAGGGAAAAAGGGAGACCGGCTTGGCTGGCAGGGACTGGCACAGGCTCGACGAGAGCGACGTCAGGGTGCGCCCCGGCCGCGGTTCACGCCCCCGCAGCAAACGCCGTCCCGAGCACGCCGACGCCGTCGAGGCGATGGTCATCGCCGTCGACCGGGGTCGCTGGACCTGCGCGGTCGGCGGTGACCCGGCACAGGTGGTGACCGCGATGCGGGCCCGCGAACTGGGCCGCACGCCGGTCGTCGTCGGAGACCGGGTGGGGCTCGTCGGCGACGTCAGCGGCAAGCCCGACACGCTGGCCCGAATCGTCCGGGTCGAGGAGCGCGCCAGCGTCCTGCGCCGCACGGCGGACGACACCGATCCGTACGAGCGGGTCGTCGTGGCGAACGCCGAGCAGCTCCTGATCGTCAGTGCGCTCGCGGATCCGCCGCCCCGCACCGGGTTCATCGACCGGTGCCTCGTCGCGTGCTTCGCGGGCGGGCTGCAACCGGTGCTGTGCTTGACGAAGTCCGACCTTGCAAGCCCGGACGAACTCCTCGACCGCTACGCCGACCTTGACGTGCCCGCGATCGTGACGAGGCACGACGAGGATTCACTGCCGCTGGCCGACACCCTGCGCGGCCGGCTTTCCGCGCTCGTCGGCCACTCCGGCGTCGGCAAGTCCACACTCGTGAACCGGCTGGTACCCGACGCGTCGCTGGCCACGGGCGAGGTCAGTGCGGTCGGCAAGGGACGGCACACGTCGGTCGCCGCGGTCGCGCTGCCGCTGCCCGACGGCGGCTGGGTGATCGACACCCCCGGCGTGCGATCGTTCGGACTGGCCCATATCACCGCGGACGACATCGTCTCCGCGTTCCCCGAATTCGCCGAAGCCGCCGAGGAATGCCCGCCGGGCTGCGGTCACCTCGGGCCGCCCGAAGATCCGGACTGCATGCTCGACGAGGTGCAGGAAACACGCCGATTGCGATCTTTACGGCGGTTACTTACGTCACGTGCGGGTTTGGAAACATGAGAGCCCCTTCACACGATTGGGGCAACATGAGAAAAAGACAGGTGTTCGCCGCGGTCGCGGTGGCACTCACGCTCGCCGGTTGCGGAGCCCGCCCGGAATCCAGCTCGACCACGAACGACCCGACCACCAACGACTCGAACGTCTTCGGCAACGCGCAGGAGCTCGTCCGCGCGGCGACGGACCAGACCGCGAAGGCCAAGTCCGCGAAGTTCACGGCCGAATCATCGCTCGCCGGCCAGGCCGTCACGGCCCAGGGCCAGGCCAGGTTCGACGGCGCCGACACCGTGATGGACATGACCATGACGGTCGGTCCGGTGCGCGAAGAGATGCGATACGTGGACCGTGCACTGTACGTGCAGCTGCCCGAGCAGTACCGGGCGCGGATGACCTCCGGCAAGCCATGGGGGAAGGTGCCCGCCGACAGCGCCGTCGCCAAACAGATCGGTGCCCAGCAGGCTCAGCAGAACGACCCCAGCCAGGCTCTCCAGCAGATCCAGCAAGCCGGAACGATCACCCGCAGCGCCCACGAGACACTCGATGGCCAGCCGGTGACCCACTACTGGATCGACGTCGACTTCGCCAAGGGCTTCGACAAGTTCAAGAACACGGGCCTGCCCGAGGCCCAGCTGAACGAGATCGCCGCGAAGGTGAAGACCATCCCGGTCGAACTGTGGCTGGGTAGCGACAAGCTACCGGTACAGATCACCGAGGACATGAGCGCGCTGATGAAGGCCGCGGGCGCACCCGCCACCGCGCAGGACATGAAGATCACCATGAAGTACAGCGACTGGGGTACACCTGTCGATGTGCAGGCGCCGCCCGCCAACCAGGTTGGCGAACTGAAGCTGCCCAGCAACTGACGCCCGCGTCGGCTACCCCATATGCGGGTAGCCGACGTCGGTTGGCGCGTCGAAGGTCTCCTTGATCGACCGTGGGCTGGTCCAGCGCTGCAGGTTGAACATCGAGCCCGCCTTGTCGTTGGTGCCCGAGGCCCGCGAACCACCGAACGGTTGCTGGCCCACGACCGAGCCGGTCGGCTTGTCGTTGATGTAGAAGTTGCCCGCGGTGAACCGCAATGCCTTGTGCGCCTGGGTGATCGCGGCCCGGTCGTCGGCGAAGATCGCACCGGTCAGCGCGTAGGGCGCGATGCCGTCGGCCTGCTCCAGGATCCGCTCGTACTCGGCGTCCTGGTAGACGTGCACGGCGAGGACCGGTCCGAAGTACTCGGTCGAGAACAGCTCGTGGCCGGGGTCCTGCGAGACCAGCACGGTGGGTTCGACGAAATAACCGACCGAGTCGTCACAATGCCCGCCGACGAGGGTCTCCAACGCCGGATCACTGTCCACACTGGACAGTAGCTTCCGGTGCTTGGCGAAGGCGCGCGCGTCGATGACCGCACCGCCGAAGAGCGAGAAGTCCTTGACGTCACCGTATTTCACGGTGCGCGTCAGATCGGCCAGCTCGTCGCGCAGGCCACCGTCCCAGATGGACCGTGGCACGTACGCGCGGGATGCCGCCGAGCATTTCTGTCCCTGGTATTCGAAAGCACCACGCACGAGCGCGGCGAGCAGCTTTTCCTTGCGTGCCGAGGAATGCGCGACGACGAAGTCCTTGCCGCCGGTCTCGCCGACGATCCGCGGGTAACTCCGGTACACGTCGAGGTTTTCCGCGATCCGCCGCCACAGCAGCTTGAACGTCGCGGTGGAACCGGTGAAGTGCAACCCCGCGAATCCCGGATCGGCCAGCGCGACCTCGCTCACCGCACGCCCGTCGCCGGTCACCAGGTTGAGCACGCCCGGCGGCAAGCCGGCCTCCTCCAACGCCAGCATCGTGAAATGCGCGGCCAACTGCTGGGTCGGGGTCGGCTTCCACACCACGGTGTTGCCCATGATCGCGGGGGCGGTCGGCAAATTGCCCGCGATCGCGGTGAAGTTGAACGGGGTGATCGCGACGACGAACCCGTCCAGCGGCCGGTAGTCCATCCGGTTCCACGCGCCCGGCACCGAGTTCGGCTGCTCCGCCAGGATCCGGCGGGCGTAGTGCACGTTGAACCGGAGGAAGTCGATCAGCTCACAAGCGGCGTCGATTTCGGCCTGCTGCACCGATTTCGACTGCCCGAGCATGGTCGCGGCGTTGAGCGTGTCCCGGTACTTCCCGGCGATCAGGTCCGCGGCACGCAGGAAGACCGCGGCCCGCTCGTCGAACGGCAGGTCCCGCCACACCGGCGCCGCGGCCTTCGCGGCCTCGACCGCGTCGGCCACATCCTCCGGCGTCGCCTGTGCGGCGACCCCGAGCACATGCCCGTGGTCATGTGGCTCGACGACGTCGAACGCGTCTCCCCCGCCGAGCCTGCGCCGCCCACCGATCGTCTGCGGCAACTCCTGCTTCTCGGCCGCCAGCTCAGCCAGCCGCCGTTGCAGCGACTGACGTTCGGCGGTTCCGGGGGCATACGTCAGGACCGGCTCGTTGCGCGGAGCAGGCACCTTCGTGACGGCGTCCATGGTTTTCCTCCTTGTCTGACAGCCTGCTCCGACGCCAGGTGACCCAGAGGACAGCACATGGGGAGGCGATCCCGGAGCCAGGGGCCGCGTCAGGTTTCCGCAACCTGCACCGGTTCGCAGGCCCTACAGCTCCTCATAACAGCTCCAAGAGGAACGGCAACTCCTGCGGCGCGTACCAGGCGAGTTCGTGGTCTTCGGCTTCGCCCAGGGTGAATTCGGCGTCCAGGTCGCCGAGGTCCGCGGCGTCGATGATGGCGGCCGCCGCGCGGACGGCCTCCTCCGCCTCACCCGTGTCCACGTGCACCGCCGCGACCTCGTCGAGCACGATCGGCCCCGGCAGCTTCACGACCGCAGCGTCCAGATCGGACCGGACGGTCACGTTGTCGACATCCACCGAGAGCACCACACGGCGCGGCGGCTCCCCTTCGTCGTCCCCGATCAGCCGCAGCGAAGCGCGCGCCGCGTCGAGCAGTGCGGCGTACTCGAGCTCCTCGGTGTCACCGCTGACGTAGGACTCGCGCAACGCCGGGGTGAGCGCGAACCCGGTGCCGCCCAGCGGCTGCAGCTTGCCCTCGGACACGAGCTTGCGCAGCATCCCGATCGTTGCGGGCAGATAGACCCTCACCAGTGCGTCCCCTTCAGTTCGTCCAGCGCATCCTCGACCATCGCGGCCAGGTTCCCCACATCGGAAACGGCTTTGCGGTCTCCGTTCAGTCCGAAGTAGACATTCCCGTGGTAGGACGTGACCCCGATGGCCAGCGCCTGGTTGCGCGCCAGCGGGATCACCGGGTACATCTCGGTCAGCCTCGCCATCCCCGCGAACAGCGGCTGCTGCGGGCCCGGTGAGTTGGTGATCACCAGGTTGAAGATCCGGCCGGAGAAGGACCCGGCGGCCCGCGCCGCCAGCGAATGCATCGTCGCCGGCGCGAACCCGCCCACTCTCAGCATGGCACGCGCCGCGACCGAACGGCTGGAGTCGGTGTAGACGCGCATGGCATGGCTGACGTGGCGCAGCCGCAGCACCGCGTTCGGCTCCCCGACCGGCAGGTCCACCAGATGCGCCTCGACCCGGTTGTTGACGAGGCCGGCGGTGGAGAACTCGACGGCGTCCGGCTCGAGCACCGCCATCGGCACCAGCGCCCGCAACGTCGAGCCCGCATCGAGGCTTTCCCCGCGCGAGAGGAGCCACTCCCGCAACGCGCCGGTGAGCACGGTGAGGACGAGGTCGTTGACCGTACCGCCGAACTCGGCCCGGATCTTGCGGAAATCGTCCAGCCGGGTCCGCACGACGGCGAACACGCGACCACCGCTGACATGCCGGTTCAGCGGTCCGGCCGGGGCAGGCCGGATCAGTGTGCGCAGGGCCGACGCGACCCCGCCGACGGCGTCGGCAAGCTTGTCCGCGGTGGCGGCGGCGTCCCCGGCCAGCACACGGATATTCTCCACCAGCTCGCCCGGCCGCCGCACCGTCTCACTCACCGCGTCGAGCACCAGGCGCGGGGTTGACGGCAAGCGGCGGGGTACCCAAGTGTCCTCGTACGGCTCACACGGCCTCGGTGTGGTGTCCAGAATCAGCTGGCCCAGCTCGACGGTGCCGATCCCGTCGACGACGGCCTGATGCGTCTTGGTGATCAACGCGACGCGGTTACCGGCGAGGGCTTCGACGAAGTACGCCTCCCACAGCGGACGCTCGTGATCCATCGGCCGTGCCATCAGCTGCGCGACGAGGTCGAACAGCTGCTCGTCGCTACCGGGCGAGGGCAGGGCCGCGCGGCGCACGTGATAGTTCAGGTCGAAATCGGGATCGTCCACCCACACCGGGCGGGCGAGATGCCCTGGCACGGGCAGCACCCGCTGACGGTAGCGAGGCAGGTAGCCCAGCCGCTGGCTGATCAGGCACAGGAGCTGCTCGTAGGCGAACCCGTCACGGGGCCGCTCAAACACCGCGACTCCGCCCACATGCATCGGGGTCGCCGAGTCCTCCAGGTAGAGAAACGACGCGTCGAGCGCGGACAGCCGATCGGGCATGGCCCGATCTTGACATACTGGTGTACTGGTCCAGTGCAGGAAACCCAGGTATCCCCGAAGGACCGCTTTCTCACCGTCTACGGGCGCAAGCCGGTACTCGAAGCGCTCGGCGATCCGGCGCTGCGAGTCGACAAGGTGATCCTGGCCGACACCGCGCGGGCCCCGGAGATCGAGCAGGCGGCACGCAAGGCAGGCGTGCAGGTGCGTCGAGCGAGCGCGCACCGGGTGAAAGTGTTGGCGGGTAACGGAAAACAGGAACAAGGTGTACTCGCCGATGTCGTCGCGCCGCGGATGCGCCCGCTGTCGGCCGCGCTGTCGAAGGCACCGCTGCCCACCCGCGTGCTTCTGCTCGACGGGATCACCACGCCCGCGAACGTCGGCATGATCCTGCGCACCGCGACGGCGGCCGGGATCGGCGGCGTCGTCGTGCCGCGACGAGGGGTCGCGGCGCTGGATCCGTTGGTGGTCAAGGCTTCCGCCGGGGTCGCGTTTCGCGCGCCGGTGCTGCGATGCGCGACGGCGGCGGAGGCCGCGGGGATGCTGTCCGACGCGGGGTACCGGCTCTACGGGCTGAGTGCGTCGGGTGGTGAGGCCCTGTTCGAGGCGGAACTTCCGGAGCGCGCGGCTTTCGTGTTCGGCGGCGAGACGGCGGGGGTCTCCGAGGAGGTCGCGGAGCTGCTGACCGGGTGGTTGTCGATTCCGATGCCCGGGGATGTCGAGTCGCTGAACGTGTCGGCCGCCGCCGCGGTGCTGTGCTTCGACCTGGTCAGGCGGGGCAGCTGACCATAGTCGTCACCGGTTCGGGGGCAGTTTGACCGAATCACCCAGGTATCGCCCTCTTATAGGGCGCACGATCCATACATCCTGGGGGAAGCATTGCGGCTACTGAAACCGCTGTACGACTACGAGCCTTTGCACGACCTGCACGATTTCCTGCCCGGGTCACTCGACCTGGTGCCGACGCGCCTGCCGCACCCGCGGCTGAGCCCGTCCGGCCGCCCTCCGCTGCCGCTGGCGCATGTCAGATCGGTGCTGAAAGCGCTGCTGGAGGTCCGGACCGGGCAGCAGCCGGCGAGCGCGGTGCGCGGCTGGGCCGGTGCGCAACTAGTCACGCAGCTGGGCATGCAGGCGCCGCTCGATGCGCGGTTGACGCTGAAAAGCCTGCGAGGGTGCGTTGTCCCGCCTTCGTCGTACGAAGTTTCGGCCACCGCCTCGACTCCGGCACGCGCCTACGCCGTGACTGCCCGCTTCGACCTGACCGACGGCACCTGGCGATGCACGGTGTTCGACGTGATCATCCCGCCCGGCCGGCGCTGACGAAAAGGGCCCGCCGCACCGCGGCGGGCCCCGTCACCAACGGCTCAGTTGCCGCCCTTCTTGCCACGCTTCGCGTCCGCACGCGCGGCGGCCCGGCGCTCACGACGAGTACCGCCTTGAGCCGCACCACGGGCTTGCTTCGCGGCCGTGCCACTGCGCTGCACACCGCCCTGCTCGCCCGGGCCCGAGTAGGTCAGCCCGCCCTGACCGTCACCCTGGCCGAGACCCTTGCCGCGCAAAGCGGCCGGCACCGGCTCAGGGGCCGGCTCCACGGGCGGCTGCGGCGGGGTCGGCTGCGCGTGCCTGCCCGCCACCGGGGCCCGCCCGGCCGCCGGCACGGCCGCGGCCGCCGCGGGCTGCACCGTGTCCTGCTGCTCGGCCTGCTCGACCTGCAGGTTGAACAGGAAGCCGACCGCTTCCTCCTTCAACGAGTCGAGCATCGCGCCGAACATGTCGAAGCCTTCGCGCTGGTACTCGATCAGCGGATCACGCTGCGCCATCGCACGCAGCCCGATGCCCTCCTTGAGGTAGTCCATCTCGTAGAGGTGCTCACGCCACTTGCGGTCCAGCACCGACAGCAGCACCTGCCGCTCCAGTTGCCGCATCGCGCCTTCGCCGATTCGCGCGTCGATGTCGGCCTCACGCCTGTCGTAAGCGTCGTGCGCGTCCTGGAGCAGCCGCTCGAGCAGGTACTCGGCGCTGAGGTCCTCATCCTCGTCGGCCAGCTCGTCCCAGGTCACCGACACCGGGTACAGCTGCTTCAACGCGGTCCACAGCTTCTCGTGGTCCCAGTCCTCGGCGTAGCCGTCTGCGGTCGCGCCCTCGACGTAGGCGGTCACCACGTCACTGAGCATGTGCCGCATCTGCTCGGAGAGGTCCTCGCCCTCCAGCACCCGGCGGCGCTCGGCGTAGATCACCTTGCGCTGCTCGTTCATGACCTCGTCGTACTTGAGGACGTTCTTGCGGATCTCCATGTTCTGCTGCTCGACCTGCGTCTGCGCGCTCTTGATCGCGCGCGAGACCATCTTGTGGTCGATCGGCTGGTCGTCCGGCAGGCGCATGGTGGTCATGACGCGCTCCACCATCGTCGCGTTGAACCGGCGCATCAGCTCGTCACCCAGCGACAGGTAGAACCGCGACTCGCCAGGGTCGCCCTGGCGGCCGGAACGACCACGCAGCTGGTTGTCGATCCGGCGCGACTCGTGGCGTTCGGTGCCCAGGACGTAGAGACCGCCGGCCCCACGGACCTCCTCGGCCTCGGCCTTGACCTCGGCCTTGACCTCTTCCAGCACCTTCGGCCACGCCGTCTCGTACGCCTCGGAGTGCTCCACCGGGTCCAGACCGCGTTCACGCAGCCGCTCGTCCGCGATGATGTCCGGGTTGCCGCCGAGCACGACGTCGGTACCACGGCCCGCCATGTTGGTGGCCACCGTGACCTGCCCCTTGCGCCCGGCACGCGCGACGATCAGCGCTTCCCGGTCGTGGTATTTCGCGTTCAGCACCTCATGCGGTACCCCGCGCTTGAGCAGCAGCTTCGACAGGTACTCGGACTTCTCCACGCTCGTCGTGCCGACCAGCACCGGCTGACCGGCCTCGTGCCGCTCGGAGATGTCGTCGGCGAGTGCCTCGTACTTCGCGGGCTCGGTCTTGTAGATCAGGTCCGTCTCGTCCTTGCGGACCATCGGCCGGTTCGTCGGGATCGGCACCACACCCAGCTTGTAGGTCTGGTGGAACTCGGCCGCCTCGGTCTCGGCGGTACCGGTCATACCGGCGAGCTTGTCGTAGAGCCGGAAGTAGTTCTGCAGCGTGATCGTGGCGAGCGTCTGGTTCTCGGCCTTGATCTCGACGCCTTCCTTGGCCTCGATCGCCTGGTGCATGCCCTCGTTGTAGCGGCGGCCGTGCAGGATGCGCCCGGTGAACTCGTCGACGATGACCACTTCGCCGTCGCGGACGATGTAGTCCTTGTCGCGCTTGTAGAGCTCCTTCGCCTTGAGCGCGTTGTTCAGGTAGCCCACCAGCGGCGTGTTCGCGGCCTCGTACAGGTTGTCGATGCCCAGCTGGTCCTCGACCAACGCGACACCCTTCTCGGAGACACCGACGGTGCGCTTGCGCTCGTCGACCTCGTAGTGCACGTCCTTCTTCATCAGCGGCGACATGCGCGCGAACTCGACATACCAGCGGGCCGACTGTTCGGCGGGACCGGAGATGATCAGCGGCGTCCGCGCCTCGTCGATGAGGATCGAGTCGACCTCGTCCACGATCGCGAAGTTGTGCCCGCGCTGCACGCAGTCGTCGAGCGTCCACGCCATGTTGTCACGCAGGTAGTCGAAGCCGAACTCGTTGTTCGTGCCGTAGGTGATGTCGGCTTGGTAGGCCTCGCGGCGCTGGTTCGGCTGGAGTTCGGAGAGGATCGCGCCCACGCTCAGGCCGAGGAAGCGGTGCACACGGCCCATCCACTCGGCGTCACGTTTCGCGAGGTAATCGTTCGTCGTGACGAGGTGCACGCCCTTGCCGGAGATGGCGTTGAGATACGCCGGCAGCACGGAGGTCAGCGTCTTGCCTTCACCGGTCTTCATCTCGGCGACCTGCCCGAGGTGCAGCGCGGCGCCGCCCATCAGCTGGACGTCGAAGTGCCGCTGCCCCAGCACGCGCCAGGCGGCCTCGCGCGCGACGGCGAACGCCTCCGGGAGCAGCTCGTCGAGCGACTCGCCGTCCTCGTGACGTTTGCGGAACTCATCGGTCTTCGCACGCAGCTCGGCGTCGGTGAGGTCCTTCACGTCGTCTTCGAGGGTGTTGATGTGGTCGGCGATGTTGCGCAGCCGCTTGAGCATCTTGCCCTCGCCCGCGCGCAGCAGGCGGTTGAGAACCATCCGGTCGACCTCACTAGCTGTCTTGGAAATGCGCCCAGGCGTGTTCCGGGGCGGAGGGGTACGCCGCCTCCATCGTAGGGAAGGTCTGCCCCGACGTGCACACATGCCGCTACTTAGGTAGCGGGGGGCAGCAGAACGGCCCGCACGCGGCGTCACGTGCGGGCCGTTGCGAAGGCGTGTGGGTCAGCCGCCGAGGCGGATCACGCCGTAATCGAAGCCCTTCCTCCGGTACACGACGCTCGGGGTGCCGGCGTCCGCGTCATTGAAGAGGTAGAAGTCGTGGCCGACGAGCTCCATCTGGTAGAGGGCCTGGTCGACGGTCATGGGTTCGGCGGAATGGTGCTTCTCGCGTACGACGCGGCCGGGTTGGTGTTCGGTCGCTTCTTCCCAGCGCTGCATGGGCAGGTCGAGCGCCGTGTCATTGAGCGCAGCGTCGAGCCCAGTACCGTCAACACGGGCTTCGACGGGCGCGGGCGCTTCGAGTACGGCTGTGCTCGCGGGCCTGCGGCTGTTAACAGCCGCGGCGGCGGGCATGGCGGAAGTCGCTTCCGCGACCGATTCCGGGCAACGGCGCCCGTAGTGGACTCGACGACGGTCGGCCATCCGGCGCAACCGGTTCTCGAGCTTGCTCACCGCGGCGTCGAGCGCGGCGTAGAAGTCGCCGGCACAGGCTTCGGCGCGGACCGCCGGACCTTTGCCCTTGCCAGTGATCTCCACGCGCTGGCAGTTCTTCGACTGCCTGCGGTTGGGCTCGTGGAAGAGCTCCACGTCGTAACGGAAGACCTTCTTGTCGTAGCGCTCCAGACGCGCAAGCTTGCTGCTCACATGCGCCCGGTAGTGCTCGGGCACCTCCACGTTGCGACCTTTAACCACGATGTCCATACACGACCTCCCTGGCTCCTAGTGGATGACGAGCTCTTCGGACTTCGATCAGGGCACCGACGCCGGACGCCTCCCTCGGAGGGGATTCTTAGCTTCCCGTCGGTACCAGGGTCACCGGCTGTTCACCTCCCTGCCGCGGAATCGCTATAGCGGTGCACGTTAGCGGGGTAACGCGCATCACAAAACCCCCCGAGCCGGGGTATGCCAGCAAGTGGGAAAAAATCACGGTGTGCGTCCGCGAGCAGGCGCCCGGTACGGGATTCAACCCCCGAACGGAGCAGCGCAAGGATGCGCTTTTCACCTTGACACGCAACGGGTTCCAGGCGTTCGAGGCGCATGGTGACGGCGTGCTGGGCGCTGCGCCCCACGCGGGTGGAGGCTTGCGCCGGAGGCGGCTCTTCGCTGGACGGCCTCATAGCTGGACAACGGACAGGGCCGGACGGACGTTCCCGCCCATCGCACCCATGTGAGTGAATCACAAAGTCTCACCGCAGCCGGAAAATGTCAGTGGGTTCGGGCAGGCTGCGGCGCATGGGAATCCTCGACCTGTTGTTGCCGGCGACGTGCGCGGGATGCGGAACGCTCGGCGCCGCATGCTGCCCCGACTGCGTCGCGCTGTTCGCGAAGCCGGAACGCGTGGCACGTGCTCTGATCAGCGGCGCGGCGCGCGGCCCGACTGGCGCGGTGACGCGCGGCCCGACTGGCTGGGTGGCGCGCGGGCCGACTAGCGACGTGGCGCGCGGCCCGACAAGCGGTGTGGCCCGCGGTCCGACGGGCGGTGCGGCGGGCGGCCCAACCGGCGGTGACGCACACGGCCCAACCGGCGACGCGGCGCGCAGCCCCAACGGCGAGGTGGCGAGCGGCGCGGCGAGAGGCGCCGCGGCGGTCTACGCGCTCGCCCGGTACGAGGACACGGCGCGGCGCCTGGTGCTGCACTACAAGGAACGCGGCAGGCGGGATCTCGCCGGGCCGCTGGGCGGTGCGCTCGCGGCGGCCCTGCCACACCTGCCGGAAGCACGTCCGGCTACCGACGGCGTGTGGTGGCTCGTGCCGGCCCCGTCGCGGCGGGTGGCATCACGGGTACGCGGCGGCCCGCACCTGCGACGGCTGGCTCGCGCGTGCGCGGCAACCCTGGCCGACGCCGGTCAAGCCGCCGCGGTCGCCCCCGCACTGCGACTCACCGCGGGCGCCCGCGACGCGGTGGGCCTCAGCCGAGACCAGCGCGCGGCGAACCTCGCCGAGCACCTGCGCCTGGACCCGCGCGGCCTGCCACCGCCAGGCACCCCGGTGATCCTGCTCGACGACGTGATCACCACCGGTGCGACCGCCGCCGCCTGCACCCGCGTCCTCACCACCGCCGGTTTCCCGGTCGCCGTCGTCCTGGCGCTGACCGCGGCTTGAGGAACGGGGGCGCGCAGCAGCCACCTGGAGCCGAGGCCGGCCGGCAACGTCAGCAACCCAGACAGAAGGGAGCTACCCGAGAATCACCGGTACCTCACGCCGCGCCCGCGACAGCGGGATCAGCCCGGATAGAAGGGAGACACTCGCGAGCCCAGCGAATGCGGGTGCGGGCGCCACACCTCACCGACGTCCGACGCCGTCCAGAGGCCGCCGGCGTCGGCGACGACGATGGGGCGGCCCGGGGCGGCGGTGATGGCGTACACCGGGGGTGTCAGGTTCGAGCTGTTGAAAGTGTCCATCCGCAGGCCGTCGATCGGCACCTTCACCACCGGCTGCGACGGCATCGTCGTGGCCGCGACCAGGCTGTCCTGACTCAGCCAGTCCACGTCGACGACTCCGGTCAGCGTGCCTGTCTGCAGGATCCTCGGGCTCCGCAACGTGACCGAATCCTGCGTGCGCACCACGGACGCCACCAGCAACTGCCCGTTGACCACCATCGCGGCCCTGGCCCCGTCCCGCGACAGGCGCAGCACGCTGATCTGCCCGACAGTCAGCACTTCCTCAGCGTTCACCGCCTGCCCGGTCCACCCGCCGTCGGACGTCCGCAGCACCCGCACCACCGACGAACCGTCCACGACGGTCCACACCTCACCGGCTGTCCCGTCGGCCGTCGCGGTCGGGCGCCACGTCGGCCTCGTCAGCGTGCCCCCGAACAGGTTCACCGGCTGCGCCGCCGCCCCGAACGCACCGATCCGCAGCTGCTGCCGCCCCTCCGCGAGCTCCACGATCGCCAGCTGCCTGCCGTCGATCGACTGCGCGGCGCTCACCACCTGATAGGCGCCCTGCCCTGCCGGCCCCTGGACCGCGGACGCGTCGGCGAGCGAGCGGACCCGGCCGTTCACCACCATCAGCCCCGGCTGGTCCGCGCCCGGTGAGGCCAGCGCCGTGTAGGACGGAACATCGCTCGGCAACCAATCCTCATGCCCGTCGACCAGCGCGTTCCCGTCCGACAACAGCCGCACCCGGTTGGTCGTCACGGCCTGCAATGACAACACGATCTGCGCCGCGATGAGCTTCTTGACCTCCGGCGTCTGATCCGCGACTCCGGTCAGCGGCACCATCAGCGCCCCGTCCGGCGTGGGGGTCACGTTGCCCTCGATACCGGCGTCCTCCGGCAACGGGCTGCGGACCGCGCCGACCAGCTGATCCGACGGTCCCGACAGCAGCAGCGACACCACGCGGCCGGCCAGCCCCAGCTGCGGTTTCCCTGCCACATAACGGAGATCGGGCACGATCGTGTTCGAGTCCTGCGCGAAGAAATACACCGGCACCCGCACGTAGTTCGCCGTGAACGCGCTGTAGGGCATCACGATGTTCGCCGGCGGGTTCGTCACCCGCCACTGCCCGTCGGGCTGCTTGCGCACCAGCAGCCGCAGCTCGTACGGGGTCCGCGACGGGATGAACGAACTGTCCGCCCCGAGCGTGCCGATCGTGGTGGCCCGAACGAGGACGACCACTTCCATCGGGTTCACCGGCAGCGCAGTGCCCGCCGCGTACACGGTGTTGAACTGGTCGTCGATGACGTTCATGACCTTGCCGGGCTGCCACGCCTTGGCCGCGCCGTCGTCGAGGTACGTCCGCGCGGCGGCGTTGTTGCTCACCGGCTGCGCGCTCGCCTCGACGAAATCGCGCGCCACCGTCAGCGGGTCGATGTCCCGCGGCGGCTGCTGCACGTCAGGGTTGGCGATCTGGCCCAGCTCCTGCTGCTGCACCGCCACCGGCTGCGAATCCTCGGGCACGGTCGCACAACCGCCCAGCAGCACCGCACCCGCCAGCACGGCGAGGAGCCTGGCCCGCCTCATCGAACGTCCTCCTTGGGCAGGTCGGCCACGACGATGCTGTAGTCGGCGCCCGAACCGACGCTCGCTTGGCCGTTGACCGCCGCGCCGTCCGGTGGCATCAGCGGCAACGGGTACTCCTCGAACGGCTCACCCTGCCGTCGCGGCAGCGTCAGCCGGAAACAGGCACCCGCCCCGGGCGCCCCCCATGCTTCGAGCTGACCGCCGTGCAACCGGGCGTCCTCATGACTGATCGCGAGCCCCAGCCCGGTGCCGCCGGTGCGGCGGTTGCGGGACGGGTCGGCGCGCCAGAACCGGTTGAACACCAGGTCGGCCTCGCCGGGCCGGAGCCCCACCCCGTAGTCGCGCACCGTGATCGCCACCGCGTGCTCGTTCGCGCCCACAGTCAGCCGCACCGGCCGGCCCTCGCTGTGGTCGACCGCGTTGGCCAGCAGGTTACGCAGGATCCGCTCGACACGGCGAGCGTCGATTTCGGCGGCGACCTCCTCCTCCGGCAGCTCCAGCTCCACGGGACTGCCCGCGTTGCCGGCGATCACCCGCACCTGCTCGACGGCACGCTGCGCGATGGGCCGGATGTCGATCAGCTCGGCCGCCAGCTCCTCGACCCCCGCGTCCAGCCTGCTGATCTCCAGCAGGTCACCGAGCAGCGCCTCGAACCGGTCGAGCTCGTCCACCAGCAGCTCGGTGGAGCGCGCGAGCCCAGCGGGGAACTGCTCGCGGGACGCGTGCAGCACGTCGGCCGCCATCCGGACCGTGGTCAGCGGGGTGCGCAGCTCGTGCGAGACGTCGGAGGTGAACCGGCGTTGCAGGGTGCCGAACTCCTCCAGCTGGCGGATCTGGCGCTGGATACTGGCCGCCATTTCGTTGTACGACACCGCGAGCCGCGACAGGTCGTCTTCGCCGGCCACCGGTAGCCGCTCGTCGAGTTCGCCACCGGCGAACCGCGCCGCCGCCGCCGCGGCCGAGCGGACCGGCCGCACCACCTGCCGGGTCACGATGTTGCTGATGCCCGCGAGCAGCATCAGCAGGACAAGACCGCCCACGAGCAGCGTGTTCTGCACGGTCGAGACCGTGTTCTGCTCGGCCGTCATCGGGAACAACAGGTACAGCTGGATGGGACGCCCCGTGCTGGCCACCGGGGCGCCGACGACCAGGTACGTGGTGCGGGTGCCGGCGTCCTCCACGGTGTGCGTCTGGTAGGCGACCTGGTTGGCCTCGGCGAAGCGCTCCAGCCCTTCCGGAACCTTCCAGATCGGTCCCGCCGAGTCGGGCGAACCGGTGCCACCGGCGGTGAGCACAGGCTCGAACGCGCCCGCCGCGGACGTGCCGGAGCCCTGGTCGTCCGAGGACGCGCTGGTGATCTTCTTCAGCACGTTCTGCAGCCGGTCCGGCAGCGCGTCCTGATCGCTCAACCCCACCAGCTCGCCCTCCGCGGTGGCGACGACCTGCAGCGTCTGCGCGACCGCGGCCTGGCGCTTGGTGTCCATGAGCCGCGTGATGATCTGGTTCTGCAGGACCATGCCCAGCACGAAGACCACCGCCGAGGACAGCGCCAGTGTCGAGACGGTGACCCGGAACTGCACGGACCGCCGCCACAGCGCGGCGAACACCATGAGATGTCCGCGGCCGTAAGCGCCGACGCGGCGGACGAGCCGCAGCACCCGGAAGACGAAGGCGAGGAGCTTCTGCTTCATTTTCGGTCTACGGGGGGCCCGCCTTGTAGCCGACGCCGCGGACTGTCAGCACCACCTCGGGATGCTCGGGGTCCTTCTCGACCTTCGACCGCAGGCGCTGGACGTGCACGTTGACCAGCCTGGTGTCGGCGGCATGCCGGTAGCCCCAGACCTGTTCGAGCAGCACTTCGCGGGTGAACACCTGGCGTGGTTTGCGGGCCAGCGCCACCAGCAGGTCGAACTCGAGCGGGGTCAGCGGGATGGCCTTGCCCTCGCGGGTGACCTCGTGGCCGGGGACGTCGATAGCCAGGTCGCCGATGGTCAGCGACTCGGCGGGCTCGCCCTCGATCCGGCGCAGGCGCGCACGGACACGGGCGACGAGCTCCTTCGGTTTGAACGGTTTCACCACATAGTCGTCCGCACCCGACTCGAGCCCGAGCACGATGTCGACCGTGTCGCTCTTGGCGGTGAGCATCACGATGGGCACCCCGGACTCCGCGCGGATCGCCTTGCACACGTCGATACCGTTCATCCCGGGCAGCATCAGGTCCAGCAGGACCAGATCCGGTTTGAGTTCTCTGAGCGCGGGCAACGCACGGGAGCCGTCGGCAACGACGGCGGTGTCGAAGCCCTCGCCTCGGAGCACGATGGTGAGCATCTCTGCGAGTGCAGGGTCATCGTCGACCACCAGGACACGTGCCTTCATGACCACATATTCGCACTACGGACACCGTTCGTGACCCCCGACCCGGTATCCGACGAGAAGATCTTGCCAGCTTAGCCCGGATGGACGAGTCCGGCGGCCAGCTCGGCGGCGTCGAAACCGGCTGTCCCGTCGACCACCTGCCATGGCGACAGCCAGCCATCCGCGGCCAGCTGGTCGTAGACCCGGGCGCACCGGATCTGCAGGTCGTCGTCGGATTCGAAGGCGTCCTTGGCACGGTCCACTTCGGACTGTGCCCGCCGGGCGGCCCGTTCCGCGGCCACCTCGGGGCGCACCCGGAGCAAGATCTGGGTGTCCGGTAGGGGGAGGCCGAATCGGGTGACCTCCAGTTCGCGCACCCATTCGACGAACTCGCCACGCGCGTCCTGATGGAGCCGGGCCGCGCCGTACGCGGCGTTGGAAGCGACATACCGGTCGAGCAGGACGATGTCGTGGAGTTTCAGGTCGTCGACGATGGCGTCGGCCGCGCCGCGGCGGTCGAGCGCGTACAGCACGGCCATGCCGTGGACGGAGGCGGCGAGGTCACCGTGACCGCCGTGGAGTGCTTCGCGGACCAGGTCGGCGTGCACGCTCTCGCCGTAACGCGGGAACGCGCGGGTGGCGACGCTCTTGCCCAGGTTGTGCAGGGCCTTCGTGAGGGCCTCGGTGAGTGTGCGCTTGCCCGAGCCGTCCAGACCTTCGATGACTACCAATCGTCCCACGCGGGACAATCTAGTGGCGCGAAGCGCCTCGATCGGAACCGCACTGCGGCGCGAAGCGCCTCCATCAGGGGCGGTGGTCGGGCGAGGGGC
>NZ_WMBA01000068.1 GCF_009707865.1 Amycolatopsis pithecellobii | reverse complement strand
CGACCACGACCACGAAAGCCAAACCGGTCACCCCCCGACCACGCCGAACAGGTTAAAACTCAAGCTGAGGGGCACCTCAGCCTCCCTTGTTCTTGGCCCTCATATGTCGAAGCGTGATGCCGACGACGTCCAGGACGTGTTGCTGGTCGGCCTCACTGAGTTCTTCCTCGGCTCGCAGCAGCGGAGCGAGCTGTGCCTCCAAGGACGGGCGGGAAGACTTGTCGCGCACGCCTTCCGGCCACACCATGAACGTCTCGGCCGGCAAGCCGAGCCACTGGACCAGTGCGATGAACCCGTCAAGATCGGGCCGGTGCCCGTTTCCCATCCGGCTGACCAGAGACGCACTCACCCCGGCCTCGGCCGCGAGCTGACGCCACGACAACCTGCGCGCTGTGCGCTCGGCGTCCAGGGCCGCGTACAACCTCGTCGCGTTCAATCTCGCCGGCATTTCTTACCGCCTTGACTTGTTTCAGGTTTGGAATACACTAGCACTTCTGGGACGTTGGTTTTGGTGGGGTTTTTGATTTCTTGCTGGGGAAGGGGACCTGCGATGTTGTCTACTGTGTACTGGGTTTCGCCATTGTTCGGCAGCTGGGATGTGCGGCGGACCGACCGGGTGCTCTCGCATCATGGGCGCAAACGCGAGGCGGTGTGCACCGCTGCGAGGCTGGCGCGCGGGGATCGGCCGAGTGTGTTGAAGATCTTGCGGCGGGACGGGTCGGTCGAGAGCCGGCGGGTGTATGGGCATGATGCTCTGCCGCCGGGTGGTTGAGCTTGCTTTTTTGGTGGGAGTGGGCATGGTGCAGACCCTAGGGGTGGGGTCTGACAGTTTGGGGTTGGGTTTGGCGTGGAGTCCTCTGTGGATCGTGATTTTTGTTTCTGTGGAAGGGAAAAATCAGGACTTCACGAGACGCGCGATGGCGTCCGAGGCTTCGCGGACCTTGATCTCGGCTTCGCGGCCGCCCGCCTTGGCCGCATCGACGACACAGCTGGAAAGGTGTTCGTCGAGCAGTTCCAGGGAGAACGCCTGCAGTGCCTTCGTCGCGGCTGACACCTGGGTGAGGATGTCGATGCAGTACTTGTCCTCTTCGACCATCCGCTGGAGGCCCCGGATCTGACCCTCGATCCGGCGAAGGCGCTTGAGGTAGGCGTCCTTGTCCTCGCTGTAGCTTGCCATTGCGCTGCCCACTCTCCGTAATCGGCTGTCCATCATCATACCCGTTCCCCGTATCCCGAGATGCAAGTGAAACCCAAAACGTCTGTTCATCTGATTACTCTGTCAGGTATGCGGACGCGTAGCTGGGGACCGGTGGCGGCGATGGCCGCGTTCATCGTCGTGCTGAATGTGCTGGGCTGGGGTGTGCTGACCCTGTTCGTCGTGCCCGAGCATTACTCGATCGGTAATGCCCAGGTCTTCGGCGTAGGGCTCGGGGTCACGGCCTTCACCCTGGGCATGCGGCACGCCTTCGACGTGGACCACATCGCCGCCATCGACAACGCCACCCGCAAGCTCATCGCGGACGGTCAGCGGCCGCTGACCGTGGGGTTCTGGTTCTCCCTCGGCCATTCGACCATCGTGTTCGCGTTGTGTCTGCTGCTCTCGTTCGGGGTGCGGGCGTTGACGGGTGAGCTCGAGAACGACTCGTCGGCGCTGCATCAGGTCACCGGGGTCGTCGGCGTGTCGGTGTCCGGGGTGTTCCTGTGCCTGATCGGGTTGATCAATCTGGTGGTGCTCGTCGGGATCGTGAAGGTGTTCCGCGGTATCCGGGCGGGCGAGTTCACCGAGGAGCAGTTGGAGGATCAGCTCAACAAGCGCGGGTTCCTCAACCGGATTTTGGGCCGGGCGACGGCCGCGGTCCGCAAGCCGTGGCACATCTACCCGGTCGGCCTGCTGTTCGGGCTGGGGTTCGACACCGCGACCGAGGTCGGCCTGCTCGTGCTGGCCGGGGGCGCCGCAGCGTTTTCCCTGCCGTGGTACGCGATTCTCGTGCTGCCGGTGTTGTTCGCGGCCGGGATGACCTTGTTCGACGCGGCGGACGGCGTGTTCATGCACCGTGCGTACGACTGGGCTTTCGCGCAGCCGGTGCGCAAGATCTTCTACAACATCACCGTGACCGCGCTGTCGGTGCTGATCGCGCTGCTCATCGGGGGAATCGAGCTGATCAGCGTGCTCACGGCGCAGCTCGGCATCACAAGCGGACCGCTCGCGGCGATCGCCAACATCAATCTCGACTACGCCGGGTACGCGATCGTCGGGTTGTTCGTGCTGACGTGGCTGGTGGCGCTGGTGGTGTGGCGTGTCGGGCGAATCGAGGAGCGCTGGGCGGTGCCCGCCGACTGAGACGCCCCCTACCCGTAGGGGGTACAGTTCAGATCATGACTGAGACCAGCTACACCGTCACCGGAATGACCTGTGAGCACTGCGTCAAGGCGGTCACGGAAGAGGTGGGTGCGATCGACGGTGTTCAGTCCGTCGTCGTGGACCTCCCCACCGGTGCGCTCACGGTGGTCAGCGCGGCTGGGTTGAGTGACGAAGCCGTGCGGGCCGCGGTCGACGAGGCCGGTTACCAGGTCGCCTGATGACCGCGACGACCGAGCAGGGCAGGCTCGAGCTCGCGATCGGCGGGATGACCTGCGCATCCTGCGCGATGCGGGTTGAGAAGAAGCTCAACAAGCTCGACGGGGTCAGCGCGACGGTCAACTACGCCACGGAGAAGGCCAACGTGACCTTCCCCGCCGGCGTCACTCCACAGACGCTCATCGAGACCGTCGAAGCGGCCGGCTACACCGCCGCGCTCCCACAGCCAGGGCAGGGCGATGACCCGTCGCGCCCGTTGCGGGACAGGCTCATCGTGTCCGCCGTGCTTGCCGTGCCGGTCATCGTGCTGGCGATGGTTCCCGGCTGGCAGTTCGACTACTGGCAGTGGGTTTCGCTCGCGCTCGCGACTCCGGTGATCACGTGGGCGGCGTGGCCGTTCCACAAGGCGACCTGGACGAACCTGTCCCATGGCACCGTGACGATGGATACGCTGATCTCCGTCGGCACTCTCGCCGCGTTCGTGTGGTCGCTGTACGCGCTCGTCTTCGGTGACGCCGGGGTGATCGGCACGCGGCATCCCTTCGAGCTGACCATCGAACGCTCGACGGGCGATGCCATCTACTTCGAGGTCACGGTCGGCGTCATCGCTTTCCTGGTGGCAGGGCGGTATTTCGAGGCCCGGTCGAAACGCCGGGCCGGAGCGGCGCTGCGGGCACTGCTCGAACTCAGCGCGAAAGACGTCACGGTGCTGCGCGACGGCGCCGAAGTGCGCATTCCGGCCGGCGAGCTCGCCACCGGTGACCGGTTCCTCGTGCGGCCGGGCGAGAAGATCGCGACGGACGGCGTGGTCGAGGAAGGCGCATCCGCGGTCGACGTGAGCATGCTGACCGGCGAGTCCGTGCCGGTCGAGGTGGGACCAGGGGACCAGGTCGTCGGGGCCACGGTCAACGCGGGTGGCCGGCTCGTGGTGCGCGCGACTCGCGTCGGCGCGGACACCCAGCTGGCCCAGATGGCGAAGCTCGTCGAGGACGCGCAGGCCGGGAAGGCGCAGGTCCAGCGGCTGGCCGACCGGGTGGCCGGGCTGTTCGTGCCGCTGGTGCTCATGCTGTCGCTGACCACGCTGGTCGGCTGGCTCATCGCGGGCGGCACCCCATCGGCCGCGATCACCGCCGCCGTCGCCGTGCTGATCATCGCCTGCCCGTGCGCGCTGGGGCTGGCCACACCGACCGCGCTGCTGGTCGGCACCGGCCGCGGCGCGCAGCTCGGCATTTTGATCAAGGGACCGGAAGTCCTGGAGAGCACCCGCCGGATCGACACGATCGTGCTGGACAAGACCGGAACCGTGACCACGGGCCGGATGGCGCTGGCCGGTGTGACGCTCGCGCCCGGAGAGGACCGCGCCGAGGTACTGCTGCTCGCGGGCGCCCTGGAAAACGCGTCGGAACATCCGATCGCGAAAGCCCTCGCCGTGCCCGGTGAGGTCACGCAGTTCACCAACCTCGAGGGCTTCGGCGTGCGGGGCCGCGTCGACGGGCACGCGGTGACCGTCGGCAAGGCGGAGCTGTTCGACGAGCTACCTCGGGAACTCGCGGAAGCCAAGGCGGCAGCGGAAAAGCTGGGCCGCACCGCGGTGGTGGTCGGCTGGGACGGCCGCGTGCGGGCGGTGCTCGAAGTCGCCGATACGGTCAAGCCGACGTCCGCCGAGGCGGTTCGCCGGTTCGTCGCGCTCGGGCTGAAACCGGTGCTGCTGACCGGTGACAACGAAACGGTCGCACGGCAGGTGGCGCGGGAGGTCGGCATCGACGACGTGGTGGCCGAGGTGCTGCCTGCCGGCAAGGTCGACGTGGTCAAACGGTTGCAGGACGAAGGCCGACGGGTCGCGATGGTCGGTGACGGCGTGAACGACGCGGCCGCGCTCGCCCAGGCTGATCTGGGGCTCGCGATGGGTACCGGGACAGACGTCGCGATCGAAGCCAGTGACCTGACGCTGGTGCGTGGCGATCTGCGCGCGGCCGCCGACGCGATCCGGCTGTCGCGCCGCACGCTGGGCACCATCAAGGGGAACCTGTTCTGGGCGTTCGCCTACAACATCGCCGCGCTGCCACTCGCCGAGGCCGGCCTGCTCAACCCGATGATCGCCGGCGCGGCGATGGCGTTCAGTTCCGTGTTCGTGGTCAGCAATTCCTTGCGGCTCAGGAGGTTCCGGTAGGGGCGCCGCCCATCATGCTGAGCATCGCCCGCCCGCCGGTGCGGAAGAAGCGGAACAGCAGCACCGCGGCCAGCAGCAGGAAGGCGATGTTCAGCCAGGTCGTGTAGTTCCAGGAGATCCCGGCCTCCTCGATCCGGGCATTGCGCTCGGTCGGGATCAGCCCGCTCACGCCGAACAGCAACTCCACGACATAACCCGCGGCGACCATCGCCAGGTAGAAGACACCCAGCAGGGTCAACGCCATCCTCACGCCGTAGTACTTCCGGTAGATGTTGAGGATCGGCAGGATCAGCAGATCCGCGAAGATGAACGCGACCACCCCGCCGAAGCTGATGCCGCCGTTCCACAGCACGGCCGCGAGCGGCACATTGCCGATCGAGCAGACGAAACTGAGGATCGCCACCACCGGCCCGACGACCGGCCCCCAGAGCGCCGAACCCAGCCGATGGTCGGTGAGGAAGAACCCGCGCCAGAACGATTCCGGCACCCACGCGCCGATCGCGCCCGCGATGAGCAGCCCGATCACCAGATCGCGCAGGATCGCAGCCCATTCCATGACGAACACGTGCGACACCGACGTGAATCCCTCGCGCGAGCCGAGCCGTTGCCAGAACGTGCCCGCCCGCGCCACGGACATGTCCATCGCCGCATGGCCCTCCATGGATCCGGCAAGACCTTTTTCCGCCTGCTCACGCGCCGCCCGCAGCAGCCGCTCGCGGACGAAGAACCGGAACATCAGCGCGACGAACACGATCATCAGTGGCCCGCCGACGAACTCCGCGATCGTGAACTGCCACCCCATCAGCAATGCGAGCAGAATGCCGAGCTCCACCACCAGGTTCGTGGACGCGATCTCGAAGGTCATCGCCGCCGTGAAGTTCGCGCCTTTCCGGAACAGTGACCGCGCCAGCGCGACCGCCGCGTACGAGCACGACGACGACGCGGCGCCCAGCCCCGCCGAGACGGTGAGCGTGCGCGCGTGATCGTCGCCGAGCAGGTTCACCACCGTTGACTTGCGCACCACCGCCTGAACCACCGCGGACAGCGCGAAGCCGAGGATCAGTGCCCACAGGACTTCCCAGGTCATCGACCCGGCGAGTGCCAGCGCATCGAGGATGGCGTTCATCAGCGCCAGGCCGTCCGCATGGCTCGATCGATCGCGTAGCCGCGTTCGGGCGTCTCACCGAGCACCCGGCGCCTGGCGGCTGCGTCGTCCCGGTGCCGTACTTCGCTTTGCTGCCAACCCGAGTCGGACACCGCGATCTTCCCGCCGGAGAACGTATGTGGTCGAGTGATCACGTCCTCACCACCTCGGCCATGTTCGCGGTACCGGTGGTCGGATCCTCAAGGTACTCCAGGACGTCCTCCAGCGCCCGCGCGGCCGCGATCTCCTGCGCCGGTTCGAACACCCCGCCGTTGAGCTTGAAGGAACTGAACCCGTAGTCCGACACCATGCGTTTCGCTTGCGCCACAACACCTTAGAACAGATACGCGCTGGCTTCGACCGCGTCACCGAGGCCGACCGCGCCGCTTTCGGCGATCACTTCGACGATCGTACGTGGCGTGTACGGCTGGTGCACGCCTTGCAAGTTCAGCAGCGGCGGGTCGGAGGTGAGGATCGGGGTGACGCGCACTTCCGCGATTCGGGACAACAGTGTCCTCCTCAGACAAGATCCAGTCCGGCCGTCAGCAATGCCTGGAGCGCGTCCACACGCGACTGATCGCCGGCGTGCGGTGCGGTGAAGACGCCTTGGAGATCTCCGGCGCGAACGCGTGCACCGCCGACGAGTAGGCCGGCACACCGATCGCCGAGTACGCGCGGGCCTGCATTTCCGCGGTCGCGACGCCGTTGAAGAAGAGGAAGTCCGCTGGCGCGGCCAGGTGTAACCGTTGCAGGTGGTCGAGGTCGCCGTGCCCGTCCTTCAGCCCGATCACGGCCGGGATCTTCGCCAGCAGTCCGACGGAGGTGGCGTCGAACGTGACGTAGTCCCGCTGGGCGACCCCACGTCCCGCCGTCTCCTGCACCGCGATCCGCACGACCTCGACGAACACGACCGCCAGCTGCGTGCGGAAGTAGGCGCGGAAGTCGGCCGGGTCCAGCAACGACCGCACCCCAGCGGACATCCGTTGCCGGAGCAGGGCGGCGGTCTCCCGTGGCGTTTTCATCGGCTCATGTCAGCGGCTGGGCATCAGCTCCTCCGCCTTGGTCTTGAGCCCCTGCACCATCAGATGCCACGCGTTCGGATCGCCCTTGAGCACGGCCTCCGCGGCCGACTTCATCTGCTCGAACGTCGCGTGCGGCGGGATCGGCGGGACTTCGGGATCGCACCGAATATCGAGGACTGCCGGCTTGTCGGCCGACAGCGCCCGATCCCACGCCGGCCCGAGCTGGCCCGGATCGTCCACCGCGACGCTTTCGAAACCCAGCGAGCGAGCGAAGTCCGCGTACGAGACCTCCGGAAGCGACTGGGATTCCTCGAACTTCGGCGAGCCGCTCATCGCCCGCAGCTCCCAGGTGACCTGGTTGAGATCGTTGTTGTGGAACACGCACACGACCATCCGCGGGTCAGGCCACAGCTTCTGATAGCGCGCGATCGTGATCAGTTCGGCGAGACCATTCATCTGCATCGCGCCGTCTCCGACGAGCGCGATCACCGGCCGGTCCGGATGCGCGAATTTCGCCCCGATCGCATACGGCACCCCGGGTCCCATCGTCGCGAGCGTGCCGGACAGCGAAGAACGTATCCGCCCGCGGATCCGGAGATTGCGGGCATACCAGTTCGTCGACGAGCCGGAATCGGCGGTGACGATGGCGTTTTCGGGGATGCGCTGGGAAAGTTCGTGCACGATGCGCATCGGGTTGACCGGCTTGGCGTCGAGCATCGCTTGCTGCTCAACGGTCTTCCACCAGTCCGACACGTTCTTCTCGATTTTTTCGCGCCACGAACGGTCTTCCCTGCGGGCGATCATCGGCAGCAGCGCGCGCAACGTGCCCTGTGCCTCGCCGATGAGGTTGACCTCCGTCGGGTAGCGCATGCCGATCATGCTGCCGTCGATGTCGATCTGCACCCCGCGTGCCTTGCCGAATTCGGGCAGGAACTGGCTGTACGGGAAGTTCGAGCCGACGATCAGCAACGTGTCGCAGTCCCGCATCAGCTCGTAACTCGGCCGGGTGCCCAGCAGGCCGATCGCGCCGGTCACGTACGGCAGGTCGTCGGGCAGGACGTCCTTGCCCAGTAACGCTTTCGCGACCCCTGCGCCGGTCAGTTCGGCGAGTTGCCTGACTTCGGCGGCCGCGTTGCGCGCGCCCTGACCGACCAGAATCGCGAGCTTTTCACCGGAATTGAGCACCTCCGCGGCGCGTGCCAGCTCGTCGTCGGGCGGCGTCGTGACCGGATGCGGCCAGCCGGGCGTGCTGGACGGGACCTGCTTGAACTCGTGCGATGGCGGCGAATACGGCGCCTCCTGCAGATCGGTCGGGATGATCACAGCGGTCGGCGCGCGCTTGGCGAGCGCGGTACGGATCGCGCGGTCCAGCGCGTTGGGCAGTTGCTGTGCGACGTTCACCTCGACCAGATATTCGCTGGCCACATCCTTGTACAGCGCCTGGAGATCGACCTCCTGCTGGTAGCTGCCGCCCATCGCGCTGCGTGCGGTCTGACCGATGATCGCGACCACCGGCACATGGTCGAGCTTGGCGTCGTAGAGCCCGTTGAGGAGATGGATGGCGCCGGGACCGGAAGTCGCGAGACACACGCCGATCTCGCCGGAGAACTTCGAATACCCGACGGCCTCGAACGCGGCCATCTCCTCATGGCGGGCCTGCACGAAACGGGGGTCGTTGTCCGCTTTGCCGAACGAGGCGACGATGCCGTTGATCCCGTCGCCGGGATAGCCGAACACCTGCTCGACTCCCCATTCCCGCAGCCGTCGCAGTACGTAATCGCCAACCGTCTCCGCCATGGTCTCTCCTCACGTTCGTCTTGGCGCTTTCCGGCTACCCGCGCCCAGCGCCGACGACACATCGAGACCCGTCACCTAATCTGAACGCGTGCCCGATCACGTCATCGTCACGACCACCACCGACAGTGAGGACGCGGCCCGAGCCCTTGCCGCGCAAGCCGTCGCGGACCGGCTGGGCGCATGCGCGCAGATCGTCGGTCCGATCACCAGCGTCTACCGTTGGGAAGGCGAGGTCCGGACGGACCCCGAGTGGCGGGTGGAGATCAAGACCGCGGCCGATCGCGTGCCGGAGTTGGTGGCGTCGTTGAAATCCGCGCACAGTTACGACGTTCCGGAGATCATCGCGACACCGATCGACGGTGGGAGCGCGGAGTACCTGGCGTGGCTGATCAGCGAGACCCGGTGACCGACGTCAGGACATACCGAGCGTGCGGGTGATCGTGATCTCGATGACGACACGTTCCGGGTTGGGCCTTGGCTGACGGCCATAGCGTTCGGCGTAGCGGTTTTCGCCATCCCGCACCGATTCCGCGTCCTCGCGGATGACCGCCTGCCCTTCCAGCGTCGACCATCGGCGGCCGTCGTGCTGGCTGACGGCGACCCGTCCGTCGGCACGGACATTGCGCGCCTTGACGCTGCCGCGGCCGCAGATCACCCGTGCCACCTCGGCTTTCTCGTCCAGCGTCACGCCGACGACCACGACATGCGGTGAACCGTCGGGGCGCAGCGTGGTGAGCGTGCACAGGTGCCGTTCGGACCAGAACTCCTGGAATTCCGGGCTCATTGCGTGTCTGCCTCTCCTCATGGCGGGTTCCCTTGCCATGATCATTCATCATGATGGGCCGTACACATGCCTTGACCGGCTGGTGCGCCGGACTCGTAGCCGCCCCGATGGTGGGCGCGGGTTCGGTGCACCAGGCCGTCGCGTTCGCTGCCACCACAGCAGGTTTCGCGCTGTTGCCTGATCTCGATCATCCAGGGGCGGGTGCGTCCCGGTTGCTCGGGCCGGTCACCGGCGCCCTGTCCTGGTTGCTGCGGCGGGTTTCCGCGGCGCTGTACGCGCTCACGAAGGGTCCGCGTGACGAGAAGCACACGGGCACGCACCGCCACATGTCGCACACGTTGCTGTTCGCGCTCGGGCTTGGCGCACTGACGATGTGGGGCACGCGCGCCGGGGGCTGGTACGCCGTCGCCGGGGTGGTGTTGTTCGGCGTGCTGCTGGCCGCCGACGCACTGGGGGACTGGCTGCTGTTCGTCGGGGGCGGCGCGACGGTGTGGTGGGCGATGACCGCGAGCGCCGCCGGAGAGCTACAGCAACTCACCGGCTGGCTCGGGGTGGCGGTCGCCGTCGGCTGCTTCACGCACTGCCTCGGGGACGCGCTGACCGAGTCCGGCTGCCCTTTCCTGTTCCCGGTGCCCATCGCCGGCGAGACCTGGTACGAACTGCGGCCCCCGGCATTTCTGCGTTTTCGCACCGGAAAACGGGTGGAGAACCTCCTGATTTTCCCGGTTTTTGTGGTTTTGGCGATTCTGCTCGTGCCCGGGGTGTGGCAAGCGCTGACGGGATTGCTGGAGCAGCCGACCGTCCAGGCAGGACAGTAGCGCTTAGAATCGGCGCTCATGACCCGAATCCGGCTCGGCTGGGAAGCTCGAATCGATCAGATCACCGTCGCGATCCTGTTTCTCGTCATCGGGTTCGGTTTGGTGTTCCTGGGTGCGGTACTGGACTGGACAGGATGGCTGACGGTGCCGATGATCGTCATCGGCATCCCGTTTCTGCTGGTAGTCCTGCTCCGGCTGAGTGGCTGGCGTTCGCTGTGGTGGCCCCATGATCTGGTGGTCAGCGGTGAGACGATTTCCTACGAGACGAAAATGGGCGACGCTTTCACGATCTCGTGGGCGGATTTGGCCGCCGTGGGCGTGCATTCCGATCACGGCATCAATGAGCGGTTCGGCCTGATCTTGGTGTTTTTCCCGAAGTCAGCGGATTTCGCGGCCAAGCTGACCAGCCCGAAAATCCTGCGACTGCCCCGAAACGGGACATTCCGGGTCCGGATTCCGCGTCGCGCCGGTATCACGGAGGCCATTGCACAGGCGGCTCCGGCCGCGTGGCAACGGGTTCCGGCGACGCCGTGGGATGCGCTCGTCGCCGAACCCGGGGTCGCTCCGCAGGTTGTTCCCGCGCCGGACACCCGCCCGCCGGCCGTGGTCGACGTCGGCAGGCGCACCCGTTGGCAGGCAATGGTCGGCGAGGTCGTGACGGTGGCCGCGTCCGCCGGCTTTCTCGTGATCATCTTCGGCCAGCACGAAAGCGTTGCGATCCGGGTGATCGGAG
This sequence comes from Amycolatopsis pithecellobii, assembly GCF_009707865.1. GTDB lineage: Bacteria > Actinomycetota > Actinomycetes > Mycobacteriales > Pseudonocardiaceae > Amycolatopsis_E > Amycolatopsis_E pithecellobii. Next base: position 32,293 of record NZ_WMBA01000068.1, on the reverse strand, counting down.
CAATCTTCGGCATACCGTTCACCCTGGTGGCCGTGGGCCTCGTGCTGTCAGTGCCGATGACCGCGCGCAGGCGGTACTTCGTGCTCGATGCCGACGGCTTCGCCTGGGACGACCCGCATGGCGAGCCGTTCATGTTCGGCTGGCCCGAGATCACGTCCGTCTCGGTCGAGACGAGCATGAGCCGGCCCGCGCCGACCGCATGGACCGCGCGGCGGCGCCTGGACAGCATCGTCGTGCACACGCGCAAACAGCACATGAGGGTGCCGGTGGGGGATCAGCCCGCCACCGTCGAACAGCTCGCCGATGCCGTCCAGCGGTTCGCGCCGCAATTGTGGTCCGGGCAGAGCACCCGCACCGCGGGCCGGGTCCAGTACAAATAGGTCACTCGGTGACCGGCCTGCACGCGCCCGAGGCCGCCGTGCGGCAGCGGTATCCGCGCGAGTTGAGCTTTCCCGTGGCGCGAGTTGCGCTTTCCCGCCGCCCGAGTTGCACGTTCCCGCCGCCCGAGTTGCACGTTCCCGCCGCACGCAACGCTCGACTCGCGCTCTCGCAACGCTCAACTCGCGCTCTCTTCGGACTCCGCGGACTCGGCGGCTTCCTTCGACCGGTCGGCCTGCTCGTTCTCCTGTCGCCTGCCCTCGGTGGCGACCGCGATCCCGTCGGCCGCGTTCGGCTTGGGCGGGTGCCCTTCCTCGGCCCACTTGTCCAGGTTGAGGAAGCTCTTCTCGAGCGGGTTTTCCTTCGCGCCCTCGGTCGCTTCCCTGATTTCCGCCGCGGTCTTCCTCGCCTCGGCGGCCTCTTTGGCTTCCTTGCCCGCCTGCTTGAGGTTGTTCGCGGTCGACTCGATTTTCGTTGCCGCGTCGACACTCTTGTCGACGAGCTTGTCCGCGGTCTTGCCGATCTTGCCCAATGCCTTGGCGGCGGCTTCGAGCACGCCCTTCGACTTGTTCGCGTTCTTGGCCAGTGCCTCCAGCTTCGCGACGATCTTCGCGATCCGGGTACTGATCTTTTCGGCGAGAATTCCGCCTTCCACCACGGAGTCCGCGATGAACGCCGCGACGGTGCCGCCGAAGGAACACCACGATGTGGCCAGTGCGGCGAGTCCCTTGACGATCAGCTCGCCGATGAACTCCGAGATCATGTCGCGAATCAGCCCGCGCTCGGTGCCGACGATCGCGGCGCCGATTTGCATTGCCGTGGAAGCGTTCTGCGCGTGCCCGGCGGCGCCGCGCAGTGAATCGGCGTAGCTCTGCGCGGTTTTCTGATATGCCGCGGGCCCGCCTTCACCCCGGTACGACTCGCCGGCCTTGGCCGCCGACTGCTCGTACGTCTCGGCCGTTTCGCTGAGCTGCTTGGCGATGCTCTGCCAGGTCTGGGCTTTCGCCGTGACCGCTTCGGGGTTCCCGGCGAGCTTGTCCAGACCTTCCTTGAGGAAGCTGATGTGTTCGATGAGCCAGCCGACGCCCGCGCTGGCGAGCGCGTCCATCGGGTTCATCGCGGCGCCGAGCAGGTCGAGCCCGTCGGTCGCCACGTCCATCGCCGCGTTGGCCCAGTCGCCGTCGGAGAAATCCTTGACGGTGGTCGCGACGTCGTTGAACAGCCCGGATCCGGCGGTCTGGGCCGGCAGGTTGTCGATCGCGCTCGCGCCGTCCTTCCCGGTATTGGACAGGAAACCGGTCGGCGTCTCGGTCGAGGTCATGACTTACAGCTCCTTACCGAGCGCGGTGAGCATCGCCTTCGACTTGTCTTCGTGGTTCGCCATCGCCGTGTGCGCGGTGCCGACCTTGTCGGCCAGCTCGTGCCCGGCGTCGCCGAGGCCCTTGATGAGACTGGTCGCGCTGTGGATCCAGTACTCGATGCCCAGCGCCACGACCTGCCCGACGAGGCCGAACGCGTTCATGTCCCCGAGTCCTTGTGCGCCACCGGTGGCGTCGATGGCCTCGTGCACTTTGTCCGCGGTGTCACGCACTTCCGTTTCGTGCCCGGCGAGTGTCGGGAGATGCACCTGGTATCCGCCTGCCATCACCAGCCCCTTTGCATGATCGAACCCGAATCGTCGTTGCCATCGTCTGTCGCAGGTGGACGTGGCGGGCGAGGGGACCGAACGGGTGCGGGCGGAGCGGTCTGTTCCTCATTCAGGACGAACCGTCGATCCGGCGCCGCGGGTGGCTGCTCATCAGGTACCTCAGGCGCGGGCAACTGCTCCTGCAGAAAATGCATCGCGTCGCTGTCGGCGCCGACGACCGGGGCCATGATCGTGGTGATCTGTCGCGCGGCCTGCGCCTGCGCGCGCTGCGCGGTGGTGACGATGGTGGCCGCCAGCTGTTCGAGCGGGAGTTCACGCGCTTTCGCCCCGAATGCGAGTTTTTGCAGCGCACCACTGGCATTGACGGTCACGGTCGCGGCACCGTCGTTGCTGGACAGCGTGGCGGACAACTGTTGCAGCTGCGCCTTCGCCACTTCTGCTTTGTGCTTGATGTCCGCTATTCCCGTGTCTCCGGGCGAATTCATGCTCACTCTGATGGAGCTAAGTCCATGAGGGTTCCGCGGACAAGCGAAAACGTGAATTGTCCGAAATGGTCATTCCTTCAGCGCGAGCGCCAGGTATTTCACGTCAAGGTATTCGTCGATCCCTTCGTCGCCGCCTTCGCGTCCGAACCCCGACTGCTTCACCCCGCCGAACGGAGCGGCGGCATTGGACACGAGCCCGGTGTTGAGGCCGACCATGCCGGTCCGCAACCGCTCGCCGACCCGCAGCGCGCGGTCGAGGTTGCGAGTGAACACGTAGGCGACGAGCCCGAATTCCGTGTCGCCGGCAAGGGCGAGCGCCTGGTCCTCACTGTCGAAAGTGGTCACCGGCGCGACCGGCCCGAACACTTCCTCGTGCAGGATCCGCGCGTCCGGTGGTACATCGGTCAACACCGTGGGTGCGTAGTAGAAACCCTTGCCGGCCAGGGGCTTGCCGCCCGTGGTGGCGTGCGCCCCGCGCTCGAGCGCGTCGTCGACGAGCTCGCGCACCTTGTCCCGCTGCCCGGCGTTGATCAGCGGATCGGCGTGTACCGCCGACATCTTCTCGGTCAGCCGCCGCACGAACTCGTCCGCGATCGAGGAATGCACGTGGAACCGGTTCGCCGCGACACAGGATTCACCGTTGTTACGCATCTTCGCGGTGACCGCACCGGTGACCGCATCGTCCAGCGAGGCGTCGTCGAACACCAGAAATGGCGCGTTGCCACCGAGTTCCATCGACATCCGCTGCAGGTTCGGAGCGCACTGTTCGACGAGTTTGCGCCCGACTTCGGTGGAACCGGTGAACGACATCTTCCGGATCCGCGGGTCCGCCAGCACCGGACTGACGACCCGGCTCGCCGATGTCGAGGGCAGCACGCCGAGCACCCCATCGGGCAGCCCGGCTTCTTGCAGCAACGCCGCGAGATTCAGCATCGACAGCGGCGTGAGCTGGGCCGGTTTCACGATCATGGTGCAGCCGGCCGCGATTGCCGGGCCGAGCTTGCGGGTGCCCATGGCCAACGGGAAGTTCCACGGCGTGATCAGCAGACACGGTCCGACCGGGTGCTTCGAGACGAGCATCCGCCCGGCGCCTGCGGGGTTGCGCGCGTAGCGGCCTTCGATCCGGACGGCTTCTTCGGAAAACCAGCGGAAGAACTCGGCCGCGTAGGTGACTTCGGCCTTGGACTCCTCGAGGTTCTTGCCCATCTCGAGCGTCATCAGGCGGGCGAGCTCGTCGGCACGGTCGGTCATCAGCTGCCAGGCGCGGCGCAGAATTTCCCCGCGCTCACGCAGCGCGGTCGCACCCCATTCGTCCTGTGCGGCGACGGCGGCTTCGATCGCGGCTCGCGCGTCGGCGTCCTGCGCGTCCGCGACCTCGCACAACTGCTCCTCGTTGCTCGGGTCCTGCACCCCGAACCGGCTGCCGTCCGCGGAATCCTGCCACTTCCCGGCGAGAAAGATCTGCTTCGGTACGCGATCGATGAGCTCGTTCATGCCGGCTGACTACCCGGCCCACCGGCCCGGAAACTGCGAGAGGAGCCCGGGCCCCCCGACAGCGCCCGGGCTCCTCAGCCCCGCTAGCGTTTACCCGACATCGCGCCGGCGGAAACCCATCAATCCGAAAATGAGCGTGACCAGCGCGATTCCCGTCAGCCACAGCATCGGCGTCGCGGTGAGGGACGCACTCGGCAGCTTCGGTACGTGCGTGAACGGCGAGATGTCCAGCACCGGCTGCGGCAGCCGCAACACCGGCCCGTACAGCGCGAGCGCCAGCGAAAGCGACGCCACCGACCAGCTCACGTTCGCGTACTTCGGCAGGAAACCGAACAGCAGCACGGAAATCCCGGCGACGACCCACACCGCGGGCAGTTGCGCGAACGTCGCGCCGAGCACCGCCGGGAGCTCGCCGCTGACGTCGTGGACGCGCAAACCGTGCAGCAGCCCCGCGAACGTCCCGGCGACGGCGAGCAGCAACGCGCTGCCGAGCAACGAGAACACGAGATGGCTCGCCGCCCACCGCAGCCGACCGACGCCCGTGGCGAGCAACGGTTCGAGCCGGAACGCCGTCTCTTCGCTGCGCATCCGCAGGTTCGCCTGCACCGCGAACACCGCGGCGATCATCCCGAAAATGCCCGCGATGGCCGCGATATAGGCATTGACCAGACCGGATGCGCCACCCAGCCGCTCGAACGACTCGCGCACCTGCGCGCTGTCCCCGACCAGCCCGCCGATTCCGCTGGCGAGCGCGCCGAACAGCGCACCGGCGAACGCGAATCCGGCGGCCCACCCAGTCAGCAGGCCGCGATGCAACCGCCACGCCAGCGCGAGCGGCGACCGCAGTCGCGCCGAACCGGCTGCCGGGCCCGGACGTGCCGGGAAGACGCTCAGCCCGACATCCCGCCGGGGCAGCAACCAGTAGGCGACCGCACCGAGCACGACGGCCGTCGCGAGCGGCAACAGCACTACCCACCAGCGTTCACCCGCGAACGACCGCAGCTGCGCCGGCCATCCGAGCGGCGAAAGCCAGGACAGCCAGCCGATGTCCTTGGCCGAATCGCCGACCCCGCGCAGCAGGAACGCGACGCCGAGCACCGCGCACGCCAGGCCGTTGGCCGTCCGCGAATACTCGACAAGCTGGCCGGTGATGGCCGAAACCCCGCTGAACACCCAGCCGGTGAGCACGACGCCGAGACCGAACGCGACACTGCCGGCCGCGGGCAAGCCCGCCGCGAGCAGAGCCGCCGTCGCGATCAACCCCGTCGCGAACGCGGCCAGACCCGACTCGGCGAGTGCCGCGGTGAGCGCGGCGTACCGGCCGGTCACCCCGGAGGACAGCAATTCCTGCCTGCCGGTTTCCTCCTCCTGCCTGGTGTGCCGGGTGACGGTGAAGATGCAGGCCAGCGCGATGAACAGGGCAAGGAACGTGCTGAACCGCCAAGCCGTGAAACCGCCCGCCGTGGACAGGTCGAACGCCGGACCGTACAGCAGCGCCACCGACGGGTTGCCGCTCGCACCCGCGGTGAGCGAGGCCCGGCTGGCGGCGTCGGGATAGAACTGCGCGTAGCTCCCGGCCGCGGCGGCCGGCACGATCCCGATGAGCACCACCCAGATCGGCACCACGACGCGGTCGCGCCGCAGCGCCAGCCGGGTCAGCTGCCAGGTGCCCGCGAACGGGTTCATCGCACGCCTGCTTCGGTCTGGTAGTGGCGCAGGAACAGTTCCTCCAGTGTCGGCGGTTGGCTGGTGAGGCTGCGCACGCCGACTTCGGTCAGCTGCCGCAACACCTTGTCCAGCGAATGCGTCTCGACGTCGAACCGCACCCGGTTGCCCTCGACGGTCAGGTCGTGCACGTCCGCCAGTGTCGCCAGCCCGTTGGGCTGTCCGGCGAGTTCGGCGGTGATCGAGGTCCGGGTCAGGTGTCGCAGGTCCGCCAGCGTGCCGGTCTCGACGGTGCGCCCGGCGCGGATGATGCTCACGCGATCGCACAGGGCTTCGACCTCGGCGAGGATGTGGCTGGAGAGCAGGACTGTGCGGCCCTGTTCGCGTTCCTCCCGGATCGCGTCCTGGAAAGTCGCCTCCATCAACGGATCGAGGCCCGAGGTCGGTTCGTCGAGCACCAGAAGGTCCACAGTGGACGCGAGCGCCGCGACGATGGCGACTTTCTGCCGGTTGCCCTTGGAGTACGTGCGGCCCTTCTTCCTCGGGTCGAGGTCGAAGCGGTCGATGAGGTCCTTGCGCCGCCGGGGGTCGAGCCCGCCGCGCAACCGCCCGAGCAGATCGATGACTTCGCCGCCGGAGAGGTTGGGCCAGAGGTTCACGTCCCCGGGGACGTAGGCGAGGCGACGGTGCAGCGTCGCGGCGTCACGCCACGGGTCACCGCCGAGCAGTCGTGCCCGGCCGGCGTCGGCGCGCAGCAGCCCGAGCAGTACGCGCACGGTGGTCGATTTGCCGGACCCGTTGGGGCCGAGGAATCCGTGCACCTCTCCGGTGGCGACCTCCAGATCGAGGCCGTCGAGGGCCTTCGTCGACCCGAACGACTTGTGCAGCCCGGAGATGGAGATGGCGTTGTCCATGTCCGGGAAGCTACACTTGTTTCACAAACTTGTGAAGTTAGAAAAATGAGTGAAGGCTGTCGGGTGATGCGAGAGGATGACCGGATGCCGACCGACCCCGCCGTGCGCTTGGACGAGGCCGCACTGCAGTTCGTGGAAAAGTTCGGGCTCGCGTTGACCGAAGCGGGCATGCCGCGCATGCCGTCCCGGGTGTTCGCGGCGACGCTCGCGAGTCCCGAAGGTCACCTCACCGCGCGTCAAGTGGCCGAGGTGCTGCGGATCAGCCCGGCCGCGGTGTCCGGCGCGGTGCGCTACCTCGTGCAGATCGGGCTGGTGCAGCGCTCGCGCCGCCCCGGCGAACGGCATGACATCTTCGTGGTCCGCAGCGACTACTGGTACGAGATGGTCAGCAACCAGGACAAGCGGTATCAGGACCTGCTCGGCACGCTTGCCGCCGGGATCGAAGCGGTCGGGCCGGACAGTCCGGCGGGCGGACGGCTCCAGGAGACGCACGACTTCTTCGCGTTCCTCGCCGATGAGATGCCCAAGATCGTCGAGCGCTGGCGGGCCCGGCGGTCGCCTAAAGAAGGGGCTTGACCAGGCTCTTGGCGAGCGTGTCGAGCGGCGGCGCCGGCTCGCCTTCGAAGGAGAGCAGGAACGCCTGCTGGAAGCACGCGCCGAGGAGCAGAGTGGCCATCGCGTCCGGGTCGGCGGCCCGCGGCAGACGGCCGAGCCGCTGCTCCGCACGCAGATAGCGGCTCAGCGCCCGGTGCGGATTGCGTGGACCGCTGTCCCGCTCGCGCATCGCGTCCCGATGCGCGGTGAGCAGCTCGCGTGTGGAGAACAATGACGCCGAGATCGGGAAGCTCTCCAGGTAGTGGTCGAGCGCGGCGCGGGCGATCTTGGCGAGGTTTGCCCGTACCGTGCCCTTTCCCGCTTCGAGCTCACCGAGCACGGTGCTGAATGCGGGCAGCTGCTCGGACAGCACGCCGAGGAAGATCTCGGTCTTGTCGGTGAAGTGCTTGTACAGCGCGGCTTCCGAGTAACCGGCCGCGCGGGCGATCTCCTTGGTCGTCGCCCGGGCGTAGCCCCGCTCACGCATGATCCGCCGCGCGGCCGCGAGGATCTCGTCCCGTGTGCCCAATCCTGAGCCCTTTCTCAGCCGTCGCTTGACGGTGGGTGAATACTCACTAACCATAGCTGGTGAGTGAACACTAACCAGGAGGGGATCATGAAGCTCACGGTTTTCGGCGCGACCGGCGGAACCGGCACCGAGGTGGTGCGCAAGGGGCTCGCGCTCGGGTATCAGGTGACGGCCGTCGTCCGTGACCCGGCGCGGCTGGACGTACCGGCGCACGAGCGGCTGGAAGTCGTCACGGCGAACGTGTTCGTGCCGAACGAGATCGTGCCCGCGGTGAGCGGGAGCGAATTGGTGGTGTCCGCGCTCGGGCCGCACGGTCGCGGACCCACCACGATCTGCCGCGACGGCACCGCGAGCATCATGTCCGCAATGGACACCGCGGGCGTCCGGCGGCTGGTGGTGGTCAGCAACAGTGGAATGCACACCGAAGGTGACGGCGTCTTCACGCGCCGGATCGTCAAGCCGATCCTGATCCGCGTACTGCGCGACGGCTATGCGGACATGGCGGCGATGGAAGACCAGGTGGCCGCGAGCGGTCTGGAATGGACGATCGTCCGCCCGCCACGGTTGACCACCGGCCCGCACACCGGCCGGATCACCAGCAGCGTCGGCCGCAATGTCCGCGGCAGCTTCTCGATCTCCCGCGCCGACCTCGCCGATTACGTCCTGCGCACGGCCGGCGACAGTGCGCTGATCCGCCAAGCCGTCTCAGTCGCCAAGGCCTGATTCCAGCAGTCCTTTCAGGACACGGAGGTCCTTGAGCACCGCCTCGGCGTCGGCGGCGAACGCGGCGTCGTCCATGTCCGGCAAGCGGAACACGGTGAACAGCACCTCGGTGCCCGCTCCGTTGTGTACGGTCCGCATCGGCACATACACATTCTGTCCATCAGGCAGGTGCACGGTGTGATCGAGGACGCCGAACTCGTTGGGTGGCGTAGTCGTCAGCTCCGCGGTCGCGTCCATTCCGGACGCCCACCGCGAGAAATTGTCCGGCTCCGCAAGGAAACGGTAGACCTCGGCGTAGGGCCGGTCGATGCTGATGCTGATGGTCCGCGCGGTCATGGTCATACCGCAGTGTGCCCGGACCGGTGGCGGTACCGCTTGTACGAATCGGACGACACCGCCAGTAGGTGATCTCTAGGCTGAACGGGTGAAAGTTCGGCGTCCGACCAGCGGGTTACAAAAAGATCCTGCCGGTGTGTATCTGGGACACCCGCTACCGCGTCATAGGAGCGGTAGCCGGACACGCCCCCCGATGGAGGACGCATGAGCTCCGAACGCTCTTGCGAGGAAGAAATCGCGGAAATCCGCGATTCCCTTGCCACGCTTGGGGATCCGTGGCAAGCGGGGGAGACCTTGCTGAGCAGGCTGGGGGGCCGCTCGCGTGCGGTGCGGCTGGGGGTGCCGGCCCCGAGTGCGGCCGCGGTCGAAGCCAGGGCAGATCTGCCAGGGCGGATGGCCGAGGCCGCGCTCGGGACCGCCGGGCAGAAGTGCACCGCACTGCGCGCGCCGACGTCCGAGCTACCGCGGGCGTTCGATCTGCGGCGAACGTGCGACGGCGACTACACGACGCCCGTGAAGGACCAGGGGGAGCGCGGTTCGTGCACCGCGTTCGGGGTCATCGCCGTGCTGGAGGGGACGGCGGCGTACACCCGGCGGGCCGCGCGGCTGGATCTGGACCTGTCCGAAGCGCACCTCTACTTCGGACAGGCCACCCAGAAGCAGTTGAGCGGGGAGGACGGCACGTGGCCGGACGACCTGCTGGGCGACTGCATGTCGAACGGGGTCACGTTCGAGGATTACTGGCCCTACCACGACAACGGTGCCGGTTCCCTGAACCCGAACTGGCACAACCGCGTCGTGCACGCGGAGAACATGGTCGACCTGACCCGGGATCCGGCGGGCATCAAGCACCACATCTACGGATACGGGCCAGTCACCACGTGCATGGTGGTCTACGAGGACTTTTTCCACTACACGGGCGGCGTTTACCGGCACACCACGGAGGAGACGAAGGGGGGCCACTGTGTCGCGCTCGTCGGCTGGGACGACGACCAGGGTTGCTGGATCGCGAAGAACTCATGGGGCACCGGCTGGGGAGAGGACGGCTACTTCCGGATTGCGTACGGCGAGTCGTACATAGAGGACTATCCGGAGGAGCGGCCGACCACGATCGGCTGCACGGGCACCACCTTGCGCGCGTGGCTATCGCCACAACGCGCGCTCGGCCTGTTCGCGTCGGCGCAGGAGGCGCGCGGATGGGCTTTTCTGGAGGACCTGGGGTGGACCAGGCTCTCCGCAGGGGCAAGTGGGGCGAACCAGTTCGCGCTGCTCGCCGACGCGCGGGCGGGCGGGCATCCCGTCGTCCCGTACGTAGTGAACGACGAGTTATTAATGGTCCAGACCACTTACTGATTCGCGCAGCAGGGGAGCAGCAGCGATGACCACCAGCGAGACGCAGAACCCGGCCACCGGCCCTGACGACGAGCCCGAACCCACCCACCTCGACACTCCGGACGGCGCGTGGGACCCGAACAAGCCACCCCCTGGTGCACCGACTGGTGCCTGGGACCCGAACAAACCGCCGCCCGGGGCACCGACTGGTGCGTGGGACCCCAACACCCCGCCGCCCACGGGCGCGTGGGATCCGAACACTCCACCGCCGACTGGTGCCTGGGATCCGAATACCCCGCCGCCGACCGGCGCGTGGGATCCCAACACGCCACCGCCGGCTGGTGCCTGGGATCCGAACACCCCACCGCCCACCGGCGCGTGGGACCCGAATACCCCACCGCCCACCGGCGCCTGGGATCCCAACACGCCACCGAGGCCCGCGCCGCACACCGCCAACGGCACGGTGCAGGCCACCGGCCTGTGGATCCGCAACCGGCTGATCACGCAGCTGTGGTCCTCGAGCGTGCGCCCCGGCGTGTGGGCGTTCATCGCGGGCTTGGGCTGGAAGCAGCTCGCCGCGGTCGAAACCGGCCGCAGCCCGCTCACCGGGCTCGCGGTACTGGCGAAGGCGAACGGGCTGACCGTCTCCTTCCACGAAAATGCGTACGGCCAGATCGACCAGTTACTGGTGTGATGTCCAGCTAGTGGTGGCCGGCAGCCGAGGGGGCCGCCGGCCACCACTGATCCCGTGGTCGTCCAAGACGGGGGGACGACTACAGGGGGAGCCGGCCGGTGTCGACGTTCGCCGACACCGGCCGGCGCATATCTGGCGGAAAGGCCTACGTCGAATGGGTGATGTTTGTATCTGGTGGCGGATAGGTTCCTCTCTTCCGACGTAAGCGGGATACTGCGTTCGGTTGGTGGGGAGAATCCACGGAGAGCGGGGCGATTTGGGGTGACGGGCGTCCACACCGCCGAAGCGGACCCTCCTTGGGAGGGGCTGCGCGGCCCCGAGCTGTTCGAAGCGTGCCTGCATGCCGCCCGCGAAGGGGACAAACGCGGCCTGGACCGCTTGGTCGCCGAGCTGACGCCGCTGGTGTGGAATGTCGCGCGTGGCCAGGGGCTGGACCGGCACACGGCCGAGGACGTCGTGCAGACGGTGTGGCTCGCTTTGCTCAGTCATCTGGACCAGCTCCGGGAACCCAAGGCGCTTGCGGGCTGGCTCGTCACCACGGCCCGCCACGAGGCGCAACGTGCGAACGGCCGGAAGCAGGCGCCCGTCCCGTTGACCGACGAAATGGCCGAGACCGTGCTCAGCACGCTGCCCGGACCCGAGGCCGAGGCATTGCGCACCGAACGGGACCGCCGGATCTGGGTTGCCTTCGGCAAGCTTCCGCAGCGGTGCCAGGAACTGTTGCGGCTCACGGTGCTTTCCGGACGCGCGGAGTACCGGGTTGTCGCTGAGGCATTGCGGATGCCGCGGGGCAGTATCGGGCCCAACCGTGGCCGCTGCCTGAAGACGATGCGCGAAATGCTGGACAGCGAAGGGGGCAGCGCATGAACGAGATCCAGGTGCCGGGGAGGGCGCACCCCGACGACGACGCGTTGCTGGCTGATCTCGGCCGCGTGCTGGCGGCCTGCGATTCACCGCCGGCCGGCCTCGTCGAACGGGTCCAGTTCGCACTGGAGCTGGAGAATCTCGACGTCGAGGTGGCCCGCTGGGAGCGGGCGGGGCAGCTCGCCGGGGTCCGCAGCACCGTTGACCAGGGTACGATCACCTTCACGGTCAGCGATCTGACCGTGATGATCAACCTGACCAGGGTGGGCCAGCGGCACCGGATCGACGGCTGGCTCGTCCCGGCCGGTGAGCACGGGGTCGAGGTCCGGGTCGCCGGGCATGGTTCGGAGTCCACGGTGTGTGACGAGGGTGGGCGATTCGTGCTGGACAACGTGCCACGCGGGACCACACAGATCGTGATCTCCGTCGGGGGCGCGGCGAGCAACCGCACCGTGGTGACCCCGGCCGTGGTGCTGTGAGCTCACCGCCTGTATGCCTGAGTGGCGCGGTGTGCTCAGATAGGTGGTGTGGCAGGCTCCCGCGAACTCGAGCGCGTTCTCGCACGTGCCGCGCGCCTGCATGCCAGGGCCGCTGACGCGTCCGGGAACCTCCACAACGTGGAGGCCGTCCGGCTGCTGAACCGGGCGCTGAAACTCCTGGATTCCCTGGGCGGATGCGTCGAACCCGAATGGGTGCGGCTGCGCGCCCGCGTGCTCATCAGCTTGGCGATGGCCGAAGCCGAGGTCGGCTCGGCGACCACTGGTCTAGGCCACCTGGACGACGCCGCCGCGTTGCCGAAGCTGCTGCCGGAAAGCGCCGCGCCGCACCTACTCAGTGCGCTCATCGGCGCGCAGCGTGCCCTTGTGCTCACCCGGATCGGGCGGTTCACCGAAGCCCTCACGCTGTTCGACGAGATCATTCCGGTGCTCGCCTACGACGCCGAGGAGAACGCGCTTCCGTTGGCACGCAACGTGATGAACCGCGCATTGGTCCACATGAGCCTCAACAACCCGGACGCGGCGTTGTCCGATCTGCGGCACTGTATAGCTCTTGCCGAACGGCACGGCCTGACCCGGATCGAAGGCAAGGCGCGGCACAACTTCGGCGACCAGTCCCAGTTGGTCGGGGACATCCCGGCGGCACTGAACTACTACGAGCAGGCGGCGCGGATCTACCACGCGGAGAGCCCGGGCTGGCTGCCGCGGTTGCGGTTGGACCAGGGGCGCGCGTTGCTCACCGCCGGGCTCGCCGAAGAAGCGGCGCGGCAGCTGGACGATGCGCTGCCGGAACTGCGGCGCAACCGCGCGATCCAGGATGTCGCCGAGGCGGAGGTGGCGCGTGCCGCCGCCGCGATTCTCGACGGCGATTTCCCGCTCGCGCGGCGCCTCGCCGCCGCCGCGCATCGCCGGTTTCTCCGGCGCGGCAACGAAAGATGGGCCGAGGTCGCCGCGCTCGCCGAGCTGCGCGCGAACGCGACAGCGGTACTGGACGCCGGTCGTCGGCCGCCGGCACGGCTGTCCACGCAGCTCACCGAGCACGCGGTGCGGTTGGCGGAACTGGGGTTGCGCGACGAAGCGTCGGTGGCGCGGCTGCTCGCGGTGCGGCTTCTGCTGCGGCGTGGCGCCGTCGACGCCGCAGAGGAGCTACTGGCCCGGATTCCGAGGCCGCGCCAGACCACCCCGATCGACCACGTGATGCTGCTACGGCTGTGTCGCGCGGAACTCGCTGTGGCACAAGGGAATTCGCGTGCCGCGTTGGCGCAGGCGCGGGCGGGGTTCGCTGAGCTGAGCCGGGTGCGCGACCGGATGGGTGGACTGGACCTCGTGTGTGGCACGGCGGTGCACGGGCAGGAGCTCGGCCGTCTCGCGGTCGGGTTGGTACTTGATCGTGCGCGCGGAAATGCCGGTGCCAGAAGGGTTTTCGCGTGGCAGGAGCGTACCCGGGCGCAGGTTTACCGGTATGAGCCGCTGCCGGAGATCGCCGATCCGGTGCTGGCGCGGCTGATCACGGAGATGCGGCACGTGCAGCGCATCGCCCAGCAGAACCGGATCGACGGCAAGCCGGTGTCCACATTGGAGCAACGCTATGTCCGGCTGCAACGGGAGGCGAGCCGGCTCGGCTGGTACACGAGCCCGTGGGGTCGCCCGCGCCCGGTCGCGACCCCGGACGAGGTGACCGCAGCGCTCGGCGATCGGGTACTGGTGAGTCTCACCCGGTACGGCGACCGGCTGTCCGCGCTCGTCGTGCGTGATGGCCGGTTCCGGCTGGTTTCCCTTGGGCCACTTGACGAGACGGTCGAGGTCACCAGGCAGCTGCATGCGGATCTGAACGTGCTGGCGCCCGACCACCTGCCGGCTCCATTGGTCGTCGCGGTGACCCAGTCCGCGGAAAAACGCGCGAAGTTGCTCGACCGGTTGCTGGTGGCTCCGCTCGCGGATGCGATCGGGGACCGGGAGCTGGTGATCGTGCCGTTCGGGCCGCTGTATGCCTTGCCTTGGTCGGCTTTGCCGTCCCTGCGCGGACGTCCGGTGTCGATCGCCCCGTCGGCGACCGCGTGGTGCGGCGCGGCCACGCAAGGTGAGCCGGAGCCAGTGGTGCTCGTCGGCGGGCCGGGTGTGCCGGGCGCGATCGGCGAGGTGCGGGAACTGTGTTCGGTGTACCCGCAGGCCACCCTGGTCGACGGCCCGGATGCGACGAGCTCGACGGTACTGTCCGCATTGGACGGTTCGGGGCTTGCGCATCTGGTCGCGCACGGCGCGCACGAGCCGGCGAACGCGTTGTTCTCCCGGCTGGACCTGGTGGACGGCCCGCTGTTCGCGCACGAGACCACGCGACTGCGGCGGCCGCCGGAGCGTGTCGTGCTCGCTGCGTGTGAGCTGGCGATGAGTCACGTCCGGCCGGGCGAGGAGGCGCTGGGTTTCGCGGGTGCGCTGCTGGCGGGCGGGTCGAGGACGATCGTCGGTGCGGTTTCGCGCGTCGGTGACCAGGCGGCTGCCGAGACGATGACGGACCTGCATCGCCTGCTGGCAAAGGGCACGTCTCCGGCGCTGGCATTGGCGGAGGCGACGGCCGCCGACCCGTTGCGACGGCCTTTCCTGTGCCTCGGCGCGGGTTAGCCGCGCTCGGCGGCGCGCACCAGTTGAGCGGAAATGATCGTGATCGCGCCGGACAGGAAATGGCGGATGAATGGGCCCGTGTGGGGAAAGCGCTCGCGGAACGAACCGCGCCAGCGTAGGTCGGTGCCGCCTGTGAGGGTAGGAGTGAAGGTCACTTCGCCGCGGTAATCGAGGACGGGTGCCAGGCGGGCGAAGGTGTAGACGTGGCGACGGTCCTGTTCGTACTCGATCGTTTCCTCATACATGAGCACGGGAAACAGCCCGACGCGGCGGATCGCACCGACGCCGCCGACCGGGTCGGCCCACCGTTCCCAGCGGGAGCGAAGCGGTTTCGCCCAGTCCGACCAGCGCGCCCCGTCGGTCTCGAGCCGGAACAACACCCCCGGCGGCGCGGAACTGGTGCGTTTGACCTCGAATGAGAACGTCCTCGTCGGCATCGGCCCATTCTCAGGCAGGTGCTGTCGCGGTGCGAGAGCGGCCAATCCGGTGTTCGATGGACAGATGGGCATCAACTTCGATGAAATCAAGAAGAAGGCGCAGCACGCGCTGGACCAGAACGCTGACAAAATCGAGCAGGGCATCGACAAGGCCAGCGGCTTCGCGAAGTCACGGCTGGGCCAGCACGCCGACAAGATCGACAACGTGAGCAACAAGGCCAAGGATTTCCTGCACAAATCCCAAGGCGGCGACCAAGGCCCGTCATCCCCCGGCGGCCCGGGCTCGCAGTAGGCGCCATTCCACCGGCTCGGCTGATCGTGTGCCGGGGCGGTTCAGCCGACCTCGCCGATGGCGGTGTCATCGGCGACGGCGGTGATGCGGCCACCACGCTCGCCGAGGGCGCGCAGGCCCTCGCGCGCGTCGGGCGCGCTCAGGTTCACCCGCACCCCGGTCGGCGTGACGTCGCGGGCCTCCGCAAGCGCTTGCGCACCCTTGTGTCCGGCATTGATCGTCGCCGCCAGCCCGCCTGTCGAGGCTAGTGAGCCGCGCATCGCGCCGAGCCGGCCGAGTGCCTCGTCGAGCACGGGCAGCAGCGCCTCGCGGTTGCCTTCGGTCATCCCCCGCACCAGCTCCGGCCGCGTGCCCGCCACCCGCGTCCCATCGGCGTACGAGCCGGCGGCGAGCGCCATGGGAACCGGCCCGCCGTCGGCACCGACCGCGGCGAGCACCGCCGCCAGCAGATGCGGCAGGTGCGAGATCCGCGCGACCGCCTCGTCATGCGTTTTCGCGGTCAGCGGCACGACGTGCGCGCCGACGTCCAGGGCCAGCCGCGCGACTTCCGCCCACGCCGCCAGCTCCGTGTCCTCCTCGACGCACGCGACCCACGCCGCGCCGCCGAACAGGGCCGCGTTCCCCGCGCGCCAGCCCGACTCCGCCGTGCCTGCCATCGGGTGCCCGCCGACAAATCGTGTTTGCGGCGCGAGCCTGCGCACCGACGTCAGCACCGACGACTTGACGCTCGCGACGTCGGTCAGCAGGCAGCGCGGCGCGACCGACCCGACCTTGCGCAGCACGTCATCGATCACCGTGAGCGGTACGGCGAGCACGACGAGCGCGTCCTGCTCACCCGCTCGCCGCAGGGCCGCTTCCACGTCGGCAGACACGTCGAAGCCTTCGGCCGCGGCCGCGGTCACGTCGGCTTCCGATGCCGTCGCGCCCCAGGTCACGCGCCCCACCGCGGAAGCCGCGCGCAGCAGCGAGCCGCCGATCAACCCCAGTCCGATCACGCATACGTCTCGCACGGGGCGTCATCCTGCCAGTGATCGCCGTGGGGTACGCAACGCGTCCAGCGCGTACGCCGTGTACATCGCGACGC
The DNA here is from genome assembly GCF_009707865.1 of Amycolatopsis pithecellobii. Classification (GTDB taxonomy): domain Bacteria; phylum Actinomycetota; class Actinomycetes; order Mycobacteriales; family Pseudonocardiaceae; genus Amycolatopsis_E; species Amycolatopsis_E pithecellobii. The sequence continues at coordinate 15,708 of NZ_WMBA01000068.1, read as the reverse complement.
CCACTGGGAAAGCGCTTTCATCGTGCAGTACCCGGTTGGAGTGGTTCGCCGCGGCTTCGTCAGGATCGGTGCCGGGCGGGCAGGCCCCGAGAAACGCGAAGGCGCCCTGAACCCGTTGCAGCACATAGGAAAAGTCCTCGCCACCCATGATCGGTGCCGGCATCGGTGCCGACCGTTCCGCGCCCAGTACCTCGCGGCCGAGCTCGAGCACCCGGTCCGCCTCCACCGGGTCGTTCACGGTCACCGGATAGCCGGGTTCGATGTCGAGCTGGACGCGGCAGCCGTGCGCCGCGCCGATGGCCTCGCACACCTTCGGCAGCTCCTCGCGCACCAGCGCCCTGGTGCGTTCGGACAGGGTCCGGAAGGTGCCTTCCAGCTCAGCCGTCTCCGGGATGATGTTGGTCGTGGTACCACCCGCGATCCGGGTCACCGACAGCACGGCGGGGTCGAACGCGCTGACCCGGCGGGTGATCATCGTCTGCAGCGCGCCGACCATCGCCGCCGCGGCCGGGATCGGGTCGATCGCGTGGTGCGGGGCGGAACCGTGGCCGCCTTTCCCGATGACGCGCACGAAGAAGTTGTCCGTCGACGCCATGATCGGTCCCTGCCGGGTCTCCAGCCGGCCGGAGGCGATATTCGCCGAAACGTGCAGCCCGAACGCGCGTTCGACACGTTCGCCCGCCGCGTCCAGCACCCCTTCGTGGATCATGTGCCGCGCGCCGTGGAACCCCTCCTCGCCGGGTTGGAACATGAACACGACGGACCCGGCGAGCTCGTCCACGTGCGCGGCGAGCAAGCGGGCGGCGGAGGCGAGCATCGCGACGTGGGCGTCGTGACCACAGGCGTGCATGGTGCCCGCTTCGAGTGAAGCGAACTCAAGGCCGGTGTCCTCCTGGAGTGGGAGCGCGTCCATGTCTCCGCGCAGCAGCACGGACGGTCCTGGCTGTGTGCCGCGCAGGACGGCGGTGACCGAAGTCGTGGACTTGCCGAGCCGGATCTCCAGCGGCAGATCGGCGAGCGCGCGCTGGATAGCCGCCTGGGTGCGCGGCAGATGGAGGCCACGTTCGGGGTGACGGTGGATGTCGCGCCGCAACTCGACGGTGGTCGCCTGCAGCGCCTGCGCCTCGGCGAGTAGCCCGGCGAACCGGGCGTCGGGCAGCGAGGGCAGGTCGGTCGGTCCGGTCATGGGTCGATACTGACCCATCCTCGTCCCGGGCAGGTATACGGTGTGCGCATGTCGGTGAAGGAGCCGGTCGCGGGGTTCGCCGTGGCTGTTGTCCGTGAGGACGGCAGATGGCGGTGCAGCGCGTTGGAACCCGATGCGCTGACCAACCTGGATGCGGCGATCACCGCACTGGGGAAGCTGCGTTCGACGGGTGCGGTGTTCGCGCTGCTGGCGGTGGACGACGAGTTCTTCGTGATCGTCCGGCCCAGCCCGCGCGGTCCGTCGTTGTTGTTGTCGGACGCGACGGCGGCGCTGGACTATGACATCGCCGCGGATGTGCTCGACGTGCTGCGGGTCGACTTCCCGGATGATGCGGAGGAGTCGATCTGGCCGGAGGGCGACCTGGAGATCCTGGCGGATGTCGGTTTGCCCGCGCCGGAGCTCGAGGTGATCGCGGGTGAGGTCGACCTGTATCCGGACGAGCAGATGCAGATGATCGCGCAACGATGCGGGTTCGCGGACGAGTTCGGCGCGCTGCTCGACGAGATCTGATGGACGCCGACCTGGTGCGCGCCGCACTGGCCGCGGCCAGGGAAGCGGGCCCGGACGTGCCGATCGGTGCCGCCGTGTTCGGGCCGGGCGGTGACTTGCTGGCGTCTGCGCACAACGCCCGCGAGGAACTTGGGGACCCGACAGCGCATGCGGAGGTGCTGGCGCTGCGCAAGGCCGCCCGCGTGCACGGCGACGGCTGGCGGTTGACCGGGTGCACGCTCGCCGTGACGGTCGAACCGTGCACGATGTGCGCCGGCGCGCTGGTACTCGCGCGGATCTCGCGGGTGGTTTTCGGCGCGTGGGAGCCGCGGACGGGTGCGGTCGGTTCGCTGTGGGACGTCGTGCGGGACCGGCGGCTGAACCACCGGCCGGAGGTGGTCGGCGGGGTGCTGGAACAGGAGTGCGCTGCCCTGATGGCGGCGTTCTTCGCAGGCCGGCGGGGCGATGGCTCTGCGTGAAAGCCGGTGCAGTACCCTGGTCGGCGGTAGCGTGTCCGAGCGGCCGAAGGAGCACGACTCGAAATCGTGTGACGGTTGATCCCGTCCGTGGGTTCAAATCCCACCGCTACCGCTCTCGGCGCCGGCTCTCTCTCGGAGGGGGCCGGCGTTTTCGTTGTTGACCGGCGAGAATGCCAACCGTTACCTGTTGTTACGGTCCGGTCTGCCCCTGTCTCACCAGTTCGAGGGACGATGTCTCGACTGATCGAGACTGAGGGGAACCGAGCGTGATCTCTCGAAGAACAGGTGTGCTCGCCGTCCTGGCTGCGGCCGGGCTTGTCGCCGCTGCGCCGGTGGCGCTCGCCGCGCCCAGTGCCGACCTGCTGATCGGCGAGGTTTACGGCGGCGGCGGCAACGTCGGCGCCACGCTGACCAGCGACTTCATCGAGCTGACCAACGCCGGCCGCACCGCGCTGAGCCTCGATGGCTGGAGCGTGCAGTACCTGCCGGCCTCGCCGAGCGCGTCCAGCAAATGGCAGGTCACGCCCCTGACCGGCACCGTCGCGCCCGGTGCGCGGTACCTGGTCGCCGAGTCCACCGGATCGGGTGGCGCCGTCGCCTTGCCCACCCCCGATGCGACCGGTGGCATCGCGCTCGCCGCGGGCGCCGGGACCGTCGCGCTCGTGCACGCCACCTCCGCCCTCACCTGCCTCGCCGCGGCCGACTGCGCCGCCGACCCAGCGATCCACGACCTCGTCGGCTATGGCGCCGCGACCGTTCGCGAGATCGCTCCCGCGCCCGCCGCGAGCAACACCACCTCCGTCTCCCGCACCGGCGCCGACACCGACAACAACGCGGCCGATTTCACCGCCAGTCCGCCAACGCCGGTCAACAGCAAGGGCGAGACCTCAGGTGGTGGCACCCCTCCGGTCAGCGCGAAAGTCCACGATATCCAAGGCACCACAAGGGTTTCGCCCCTCAAGGGGAAGAAGGTCGCCGGCGTCACCGGGATCGTCACCGCGACCCGCGCGTTCGGTTCGGCTCGTGGCTTCTGGATCACGGACCCCCAGCCGGACAACGATCCGCGCACCAGCGAAGGCCTGCAGATCTTCACCGGATCGACCACGCCCACGGTCGCCGTCGGCGACGCCGTCACGGTTTCGGGCACGGTCAGCGAGTTCTACCCGGACAGTCCGACTGACTCCAACTACCAGTCGGCCACTGAGCTGACCGATCCACAGTGGACGGTTCAGTCGAGCGGAAATCCCATCCCGGCGCCAACTGTGCTCACGTCGGACACCGTGCCCGACAGTCTCGCACCGCAGTCGGGTGGCAATATCGAGAGCCTCCCACTGGAGCCGGCCAAGTACTCGCTGGACTTCTGGGAGGCCCACGAAGGCGAGAGCGTCAGCATCAGCGACGCGCGGGTAGTCGGCCCGACCACGCAGTACAACGAGCTGTACGTCACGACAAAACCGACCGAGAACCCGACCAGCCGCGGCGGCACGCTGTACCTGGGATACGACAAGCCGAACATGGGTGTGCTCAAGATCGAGTCGCTGATTCCCTACGCGCAGCGACCGTTCCCGGTGGTCAACACCGGCGACAAGCTGACCGGCGTCACCTCGGGCCCCGTCGAGTACGACCAGTTCGGCGGCTATACCTTGCAGGCCAACGTCCTCGGCAGTGTCCAAAGTGGTGGGATCGCCAGGGAGGTCACCCGCAAGCAACAGCCGGGCGAGCTCGCGATCGCCACTTACAACGTCGAGAATCTGTCTGCTGTGGACACTCAGGAGAAGTTCGACCAGCTGGCACACGGGATCGTCGACAACCTGTCCTCTCCGGACATCCTGACGCTGGAGGAGATCCAGGACAACAACGGTGCTGGCGGGAACGGTGACGGCGTGGTTGTGGCCGACCAGACTCTCCAAAGGTTCACCGACGCGATCGTCGCGGCGGGCGGACCACGCTACGAGTGGCGCGAAATCGATCCGCGGGAAGGCAAGGACGGAGGTGAGCCGGGCGGGAACATCAGAGTCGGCTTCCTGTTCAACCCGGATCGCGTGTCCTTTGTGGATCGTCCAGGTGGTGACGCGACCACTCCGGTGTCCCTGGTCCAGGACCATCGAAAGGTGCACCTGTCCGTTTCGCCCGGACGGATCGATCCGGCCAACGAGGCGTGGACCGACAGTCGCAAACCGCTCGCTGGTGAGTTCGTCTTCCGTGGCCGCACGGTGTTCGTGATCGCCAACCACTTCAACTCCAAAGGCGGTGACCAGCCCACGCACGGCCGGTATCAGCCGCCGACCCGGAGTTCCGAGGTGCAGCGCGGAAACCAGGCGCGGGTGCTGCGCGGGTTCGTCGACCAGCTGCTCGCGGACGATCGCGGTGCGAACGTGATCGTGGCCGGTGACCTGAACGACTACCAGTTCTCGCCGGCGCTGGAAACCCTTACCACGGGCGGGAAGCTGACGGACCTGATCAACACGTTGCCCGCCGGGGAGCGCTACAGCTACGTGTATGAGGGCAATTCCCAGGTGCTCGACCACATACTGACCGCGCAGGACCCCCACGGCATGGATTACGACATCGTGCACGTCAACGCCGAATTCGCTGCGCAAGCGTCCGATCACGATCCGCAGATCGTCCGCTTCCGGCCGCGTGGCTGACCGTCCGGCAGGCGAGAAGGTGTAACAACTTCGCTCCCTGGCCGATCCTTGAGCGACGGCATCCGCAAATGAGGAGAAGGCACCGTGCGCACAGACCGGCGGTTGTTCACCAGTGAGTCGGTGACCGAGGGACATCCCGACAAGATGTGTGACGCGATCAGCGACACGATCCTGGATGCCTTGCTGGCAGCGGATCCGCGCAGCCGGGTCGCGGTCGAGTCGATGATCACGACCGGGCAGGTGCATGTCGTCGGTGAGGTGACCACCGAGGCCTATGTGGACGTTCCGGCGCTGGTGCGCGACAGGATCCTCGGAATCGGTTATGACTCCTCGGCGAAGGGTTTCGACGGCACTTCCTGTGGGGTGAATGTCGCGATTGGTGCACAGTCGCCGGATATCGCCCAAGGTGTGTCGCGTGTGGACGACGCCCTGGACGAGCTGGATCGACAGGGCGCGGGCGACCAAGGCCTGATGTTCGGGTACGCGTGCTCGGACACGCCGGAGTTGATGCCGCTGCCGATCGCGTTGGCGCACCGGTTGTCGCGGCGGCTGACGGAGGTGCGCAAGTGCGGTGTGGTGCCGTATCTACGGCCGGATGGCAAGACGCAGGTGACCATCGAGTATGCGGGTGACCGTCCGGTGCGGCTGGACACGGTGGTGATCTCCAGCCAGCACGCGGACGGAATCGACCTGGAGACGATGCTGGCGCGGGATCTGCGGGAACAGGTGATCGATCCCGAAATCACTTCGCTGGGTTTGACGGCCGAAGACCCGAAGGTCCTGATCAACCCGACGGGCCGGTTCGTGGTCGGTGGGCCGATGGGTGACGCCGGACTGACCGGCCGGAAGATCATCGTTGACACCTATGGCGGGATGGCGCGGCATGGCGGGGGCGCGTTCTCCGGCAAAGATCCGTCCAAAGTAGATCGTTCGGCGGCGTACGCGATGCGGTGGGTGGCGAAGAACGTGGTCGCGGCCGGGCTGGCGGAGCGCGTCGAGATCCAGGTGGCGTATGCGATCGGGACGGCTGCCCCGGTGGGCTTGTTCGTGGAAACCTTTGGTACGGAACAGGCTTCGCCGGCGAAGATTCAGACGGCGATCAACGAGGTGTTCGATCTGCGTCCGGCGGCGATCATCCGTGATCTGGACCTGCTGCGCCCGATCTACGCACAAACCGCGTCGTACGGCCATTTCGGCCGAAGGGATCTGGATCTGCCCTGGGAACGGACCGACCGCGCGGGTGCGTTGAAGGATCTGGTGTAGCTCAGCGCCGCGCGCGCCAGCCCAGTGACAGCACGGAATCCACGAGTTCCTGGTATATCGGCTTGAGTTCGTTGAGGTACCGGTCGAGCCAGGCACCACGCGCGTTGGTCGCCGGCTCCGGTCCTTCGGCGACCTCGAGCCATGGCAGCCGTGAGACGTTGTCTTCGGCCATGCGCCACCAGTTGTGCGCGACCTGGGCGGTGCGCTGCTCGCGCTGCGTGGCCTCGGCAACGGCCTGCTCCGCGGCCAGGATCTCGTTTTCCAGCTCCTGCGCGCGCCGCAGCTCCCAGGCCCGCAGTTCCTCGGCAGCCTTCGCGGCGAGCCCGATGATTTCCTTGTAGCGCATGGCCGGGGAATCCATCAGTACTCCGGGCGGTCGAAGGGGATCATCACTTCCGGGGTGACATGTGTGCTGCGGTCGAAGAAGAGGGCACGACCGGGTCGCGGCGACCACGGCACGACCTGACCGGCGGCGAACTGGCTCAACTCGGCGCCCTGCACATCGAGTGCGGCCCAGGCACCGATGTCGTCGGTGCCGGTGAAGCCGAGCGTGTCCTTGAGCCGCGCCGTGCTGCGCCACCAGCCGAGCGTGTGCACGTTCCTCGTCGGGCCCTGCTTGAGCACCGTGCGGAAATGGTCCAGCCCGCTCTTCAGCTCGCCCGGTTTTTTCGCTTCCAGTAAAGGCAATGCCGAGTCCACGCCGTACAGCAACAGCATCCGGGTGTGCGCCGACGGTTCCTCGGTGAGCTTGGCCATCCGCTCGCCGAGCTCCTCCTCGTGCAATACCTCGACGAGATGGCCTTCCGCCTTGAGCGTCTGCACCAGGTGATCCACCGGCGGTGCGCACCGATCGACCAAACAGGACACCAGGAACTCGACTTCGTGCGGATGATATTGCCGTGCAAGCGACTTCGCGGCCGCATCCATAATGGACAATGCTTCGGCGGCGGCGGTGCCGAGCACCGCGAGGTTGCGGCCCGGTGCGCTGAACAGTTCCACCGCGCACGCCGTGTCCTCGACGTCGATCGACTGGCCGAGCAGTGCTCGCGGCCTGCTGCCTGGCGTGAGCGCGGCGAACGCCGGGACGTGTTCGAGTATCGGGGAGTGTGCCCCGTCGAACAGGCGTGGCCGTTGGTGCTCGTCGGCGTACTGTTCCCACAGTTTTCGTTGCAGGGAGGAGAAAATATCGCGGCCGCTGGCATCGGGTACGTGCGCGAGCTGGTTGCCGTGCGCGATACCGGAGTCGTGGTTGACGACGGCATGCCATTTCGGCGCGGCCACCGCGGCATTGTTCGTCTCGGCGAGGACGCGCCGTGCCTTCGGCATCGCGATCCGCAGCGTGCACTGCTCGAACACCGCCGGTTTGCCCCAGAACGCGTCGATCCCGGCGATGTCCTGGCTGGCCAGGATGAGGTGGATGCCTTGCGCGCGACCGCGGCGCGCGATGTCCTCCAGCAGTGCGGTCGCCTGGTTGGTGACCGCGTCGCGGCCGGCGAACAGGTACTGGAACTCGTCGATGACGGCGACGATCCGCGGCCAGTGCCCGTCCGGATCCTGCTGGCGTAGCGCGGCAAGGTCGGTGACCTCATGTTCCTTCGCCGCGGCCGACCGCCGCCGCAGCTCGTCCGCGAGGAACCGCAGCAACGCGAGCCCGAACTCGCGGTCGGTGTTGACGTTGACCCCGATGAGCCGCGCGTGCGGCAGCCAGCTGGCGTCGCGACGGCCGGGCGCGAGCCCCGCGAACGACACGCCTTCTTTGAAGTCCAGGAGGTACAGCGCCAGCTCGCTGGGCGGGTAGCGGGCGGCGAGGCTGCCGAGGAGCGCGTACAGGAAGTTCGTTTTGCCCGAGCCGCTCGGGCCGCCGATCAGCGCGTGCGGGGTCCCGTCACCGATGACCACCTCGACCGGGTCGCCCTCGAAGAACCCGACCGGTGCGCGGAGTTCGCGGGCGGAACTTTCCTGTCCCAGCTCGGCTGGGAGCAGATCGGGGAACGACCGGGGCCCGCCCTGCTTGGCGATCAGCGCGTCCGCGAGCCGGTGGGCCGCGCTGCTGACGGCGGAGGGCGGGATCGGCGGATCGAGGTCGATGGTGATGTCGCCGCCGGTCATGCTGGACACGGCGTGGTGCTCGTCGAGAAGGCGGATGTTTTCGACGCCACCGCCGAACATGGTCGGCAGGTCCACCCCGATGAGCGAGATCCCGGCGGCGAGTGCGCCGCCCGCGATGCGTTTGAGCTCACGGAGTTGTTCGCGCGTCCAGTCCTCGCCGTTGCCGAAGAACACAGCGATGCGCCACGGTTCAGTGCGCTGGCCCAGGGATTCGCGCATGCTGCGCAGGGAATGATGGCCTGCCTGCATGGTTTGTGCGTGCGTGCGGCGGATGTAGCCGGCGAGCTCGTCGAGCAGATCGTCCAGGCGGGCGGGGTCGTAGATGGTGATCGCGCTGGTACGGCTGAGCGGGTACAGGTTGGGCAGGACGGCGGTGAGCTGGCCGACGTCCCACAGGTGCACGCGGACCGCGCCGGGCTCCACGCTGCTGAGCACCCGCAGCAGTAGCGTTTCGACGAGCGATTCAGCTGTGGCACGGGTTTTCGGCGCGGTGGTGATCGCCAGGTGCGATTCGTCGAGCAGTGGTACGGCGACCGGGAAGGCGCCACTGTCGTCCACAGTGGACGATCCGATGCGCCAGAGCGGTGGTACCACGAGCTTTTCGGTAGCCGGGCGACCGAGCCAGTCGCTCGGCGGGCGGCTCGCGGGTCCGGGTGCGGTTTCGGCGAGGAGCTGACGCAGGCGGCCGGGCACCGTCGCGGCGTCGGCGTAGAACGCGGCTTGCACGGCGTTCAGTTGCTCGCGGACCCCGGCCAGCGCGGGATGTCGCAGGTCTTCGGGAGTGGCGTTGCTGACGCCCGCACGGACGATCCGCTGCTCCAGCCTGACCCGGTCCAGCTCGGCTTCGGCGGCTTCGCGCGCGCCCTGCGCCGCGCCGAGAACGAGGCCGAGCTGCTGGCGCATCGCGTTCAGCGCGGTCAAGACCCGGCCGCGCTGCGCGCTGGACTTGGCGAACTTCATCAGAGGCTTGCCTGGTAGGCGGTCACCAGCTGGTCGGCGGCTGCGAGCCGCTCGGCGTCATGGCGGAGCCTTTCCTCGGCGGCGGCGAGCTGGGGTGGTAGCCAGGGCTCCGCCTGCTCGAACGCGGTGACGATCGTTTCGCGTGCCTCATCAAGCAGCTCCAGCGCACGGTTGGTGTGTCCGGTTGCCTCCGCCAGTTTCTCACGGAAAGCGGCCAGTTGCGCGTGCAGCTCGCCCAGGGAGTACATCTACAGCCGGGCGGAGTAGGACTCGGCCGATGAGACGGCGGCTTGGATCGTGTTCTGCTGACCGTTGATCCCCTGGACGGCCTCCGCCAGTAAGCCGTTCGCCTGAGTCACTTCGGGTTGGGTGCTACCGGCGGTAACCTGCCCCAGGATCTGCTGGGCCTCCTGGAGCGCCTGGGCGGCCTGCTGCAGGGCGGCGACGCTGGCGTTGCACTTCTCGTTCGCCATCGCGATCCCTGCTCGGATCTCTTCCACTCCGGCCATCGGCGCGGGTTCTCCTCGGGTCTGTCGAGCTACGTGGTCGCCGTGGTGGCGACCCTTGTAAAACTATCGGTAGTACCGCGCAGGGAACGCACTAGGCTATTCAGGTGAGAGCGGCGCTGGTAGTGCGCCTGTTCGGGTGGCTTCGCGGCGTCGGAGGTGCGCCTGGGGGCCCCACCGCAGCAAAACGCCGGGCATCCGATCATCGGACTACCCGGCGTTCCGCCTGCTAGCTGGCGGAGGATACGGGATTCGAACCCGTGAGGGCTGTAACACCCAACACGATTTCCAATCGTGCGCCTTAGGCCGCTCGGCCAATCCTCCGTGGAAGAGCGTACACGGGCGGTATGCAGGCGGTTGAGACTGGGGGAAGGTCCCGACGCGATCACCCCGCGCTTCGGTTCCACTTGAATTTAGGCGGCTTCGAGTGGGCTCCTGCCCAAAGCGGCGTGACCGGCCGCCGTGAGCCGAACGGGAACGCGCTGGCCAATCGCGCCGGGCCGGGAGGCTTGGATCAGACCAGAGTGCGCCAGGAACCGGGCTGTCGCCTGATCACAGCAGGCGAGGCCGTCAATGAACAAGTCGGGCTCGCAGCTGCATGTCATTTCGGCGCCGCCGCTTGCCACTGCCCGCAATATCGCGAGGACACGGTGCGTGGGAACTGTGCCCATACGCTCACCGCCTTCATCTCCAGGCCGACCGCTCAACGGGTACGTCCTCGAAGGTATCCGGTGGGCGGAACAGCGCACAGAGGTCGGCGATGACCTGCTGATGAACTGCGATCCCAGTGATGCCCTGCCGTATCAGGTTGATCTGGTTCTCGCCCTCAACTGAACAGCCCCAGCTTAGGCATCACCTCCGTGGCGGTCGCAAGCAGTGATCGCACCGTGCCGAGGTAGGTCTTCGCCTCGCTGGAGATCACGTGACTGTCCCGGCTGGTCGGCGTCTGCAGTTCCTTCGCCCGCTGGCGAAGCGCCTCCACCTGGGAGAACTGGTGTCCGAACTGCGCCGCGACGACGGTGCCGAGGACATGCTCCGGCGCGGTCGACGAGATGCGCAAGCCCTGCTGCGCCAGCATCCCCGAGCCGATCAGCTGCGTGGCCTGGCACAGCAAGAGAAATGCCGAATCCGGCGACGTCTCCGTGAGCTGCTCGGCGGAGGTGATGTGCCTGGCGGCGAGCTCCAGGAACGGCTGGCTGTTGGCGGCGGGTCCGTTGGCCATTTCGAGCTGGCCGACGCGCAGCAATTGGGCGACGATTTCCTGACCGTCCAGCTCGACGCCGGCGATCTGCGGCGCGACGCGTGGCCGGATCGGGGAGACCTCGACGACGGGATGGCCAGGGCGTTGTCGCGGAATCTGCAGCGTGTCGGGTTCCGGTTCCGCAGAAACGACCGCGAAATGCACGGGGCGCTTGAGGCGTTCCTCGGTACGCCGGGCGGCGGTCGCGAGCGCACGGGAATCGAGCGGACGTCCCGCGGGCTTTGCGACCAGCAACTCGATGCTTTCCGGGGCGGGCCCGGCGATGCCGGCGAAGCGGTCGGCCCACACGCCGCCGAGCACAATCCGGACCACGCCGGGCACGCACCCGAACTCTTCGCCGATGACTTGCGGGACGCCGTACGTGAGGCGCATGAGTTCGGTGAGCGGTCCCGCCAGCGGCCCGCCGTCGCTGTTGGCACGCATGAGCCGGATAGTGCCTTCGCGGCGGCTCGTCAGGATGCCGGCCTTCTCGAGAAGCTTGTTTTCCTTGTCGACGCTGGCAAGCGAACTGCCCGCGTGCTCGGCGAGTTCGGTGAGGCTGAACGAGCGGTCGGGGTTCAGGAGCGTGGCGGCGAGAATGCCGGCCTGCACGCGAGATCGGAAGACGGGTAGCAGGGGAGGGGTGCCCTGGGCACGTCTCGCCGGCCCAGGCCCGGCGGGGGCGTTTTCCGTGACGACAGCGTGCCCGAGTCGGCTGCGCCTGCGCGACGCGGCGGCCGCGACATCGAGTTTTTCCTGCGGTACCTGGAGAACGACGGCGAGCCACTGTCGCGTACCGAGGCGGGGGATCTGGTGGCCGCGCTCCCAGCGAGCGACCAGGTCACGGGTGATCGTCGGGCGGCCGGAGATTGTCGCGAGCTCCCTGGCGAGCGAGTACTGACTGAGCTGACGCCGGCGCCGGGCCGCACGGATGACCTGCGAGATCGGTTGGTTGAAGTCAACTTCCATGATCGCTCGTCGCTCCTCGGATTCGCGTCTTCGATGCTCTGCGAGCCACCGACGCTAACCCCGCCGCACATACCACGGCTGTCCGCTTTGCGCACAGTCTTGGCGATTTCGCGCAAGGGGTCCTACCAGGAGGAACTCGTCCCCTGGCTGCGAAAGCCGGCCAGAAGCAGCCTGGGTTCGAGTCCGAACTTGGGGAGCCGATGGTGAAGAATTACACTGATCTTGCCGAACTGATGATCGGTCGGAACGCCTCGATCAGGACAGCGCTCTCGGTCATCGACCGGCACAGGCTGACCACTGCCTTCGTAGTCGACGGCGATGGTGGACTCGCGGGCGCGGTCGGCGAGAACGACATCCGGCGCGCGTTGCTCCGCGGTCACGACCTGGACAGTACGGTGGCGCGCCTTATCAGAAGGCCGACCGTCACGGTTGGTCCCGATGACGGCCGCGCCGAAGTGCTCGACCTCATGCGTGCGCTGCGGGTGTCCGAGATTCCCATCGTAGATGCGAAGGGGATGCTGGCCGGGTTGCACATCGAGGAAGAGATCGTCGGCATGCCGGAGTTGGAAAACTGGGCGGTCATCATGGCCGGAGGACGTGGGGAAAGGCTGGCCCCGCTCACAAAGGACGTGCCGAAACCCATGCTGCCCGTGGCTGGGCGGCCCATCCTGGAACGGCTCGTGCTGCATCTGGTCGGGGCGGGAATCCGCAACATCTTCATCTCGGTCAACTACCTCGCCGACATCATCGAGAAGCACTTCGGCGATGGCAGCAAGTTCGGCTGTCGCATCGAATACCTACGGGAGGATACGGATCGTCCGCTCGGCTCCGGTGGGTCTCTCGGGCTCCTCCCGGATTCCGGTTACCGTTCGGCAGCGCCGCTTCTGGTGATGAACGGCGATCTGATCACCGCGTTCTCGGTACGGGAAATGTTGGAAACTCATAGCGAGTACAACGCTGTCGCGACGATCGCGGTAAGCACCTACGAACACCAGGTGCCGTTCGGCGTCATGGAGGCCCGTGACGATGCGCTCGTGCGGATGGTGGAGAAACCGACCCACTCGTGGCCGGTCAACGCGGGGATCTATGTAATCGAACCTGATTTGCTGTCGCGGATCCCGCCCGGGCAGTTGTTCCCGATCACGGATCTGTTCACCGAATGTCTCCAACGGAAAGAACGTGTCATGTTGTGGCAGTTGAGGGACTGGAAGGATATCGGGCGGCCTGCCGAGCTTGCCGAGGCTCGAGGGCAGATGTGATGGGCCGGTTATCGAGGTCTCGTGTGCTGGTAACCGGGGCCGACGGATTCATCGGTAGTCATCTGGTAGAGCGACTCTTGTCGGAAACCGCGTCGGTTCGGGCCTTGTGCGTCTACAACTCCAACGGCAGTTACGGCTGGCTGGACGAACTCGAATCATCCAGGGTGGACGATATCGATGTGCGGCTCGGTGACGTGCGGGACAGCCGGTTCGTACAAGACACGGTGCGCGGCGTGGATATCGTATTCCACCTTGCTGCGCTGATCGCGATTCCGTACAGCTACATCTCTCCGTCATCCTATGTGGACACGAACGTGATGGGCACTCTGAACGTGCTCGAAGCGGTGCGCGAGGCCGGAGAGGTGCGGATGGTCAACACCTCGACCAGTGAAGTATACGGAACGCCGGAAACGGTACCGATCAGCGAAAAACACCCACTGCGTGGGCAATCGCCATACGCCGCGACGAAGATCGCTGCGGACCAGCTGTGCGAAAGCTTCGCGCGGTCCTTCGGGACACCAGTGGTCACGCTCCGGCCGTTCAACACGTTCGGCCCGCGGCAGTCGGCACGCGCAGTTCTGCCGACCATTTTGGGGCAGCTGCTGGCGGGCGCGAAGCAGGTGAGCCTCGGCAACCTTTCGCCGCGGCGTGATCTTACATATGTGGCAGATACCGTCGAAGGGTTCGTGCGGATGGCAGAGGCCGAGATCGCGCCGGGTTCGCTGGTACAGCTCGGTACCGGCAACGCGGTGTCAGTCCGCGATTTGTTCGATCTGTGCTGCGAGGCCACCGGGGCGGACGCTGAGGTCGTGGTTGACGAGAGCCGTATTCGGCCGCAGGCCGGCGAGGTGCACGTATTGCTGTCAGATCCCGGCCGAGCAAGGGAAACGCTCGGCTGGGAACCGCGTTTCGACCTGGCGAAGGGAATTGCGGAGACCGCGCGCTGGTTGGAGGCTCGGGTGGTGCGGCATCGGGCCCTGAGGTATCAGCGATGATTCCCTTGGCTGAGCCGGTACTGGATGGCAACGAACGCGAATACCTGTTGGAATGTCTGGAAAGCGGGTACCTATCGTCGGTTGGCCCCCTGGTTGAACGCTTCGAGCGTGAGTTTGCGCGTGCGGTCGGTTCGGCGCACGCGGTTGCGTGCGGGAGCGGCACGGCGGCGTTGCACGTGGCGCTGCGACTCGCTGGAGCCGGCCCGGGAAAGCTGGTCGCGGTATCGGATCTGACGTTCATCGCCTCAGCGAACGCCGTGACATATACGGGCGCGGACATCCTGTTGGTGGACAGCGAGTCCGCGACGTGGAACATGAATACGCAGCTGCTGTACGAGGAAGTGGTTCGGCGCGCGAAGCGCGGTGAACGGATTCCTGACGTGATCGAGATCGTGCACGTCCTTGGGCATCCGGCGCAAATGGAGCCGTTACTGGCGCTGCGCGAGGAGTTCGGGATCCCGATCGTGGAGGACGCCGCTGAATCGCTGGGCGCGTCGTGGCTGGAGGGTCCGCTGGCTGGGCGACAGGTGGGTAGCGCCGGCGAGTTCGGGTGTTTTTCCTTCAACGGCAACAAGATCATCACCACGGGTGGCGGCGGAATGATCACCACGGACGACGCGGACCGTGCTGCCGCGGCTCGGCACCTCACGACGCAGGCGAAGCTGCCGGGGCCGGGCTACCGTCACGATGCGGTCGGCTACAACTACCGCCTCAACAGCCTTGCTGCCGCCGTGGGCCTCGCCCAGCTGGAACGGTTGTCCAACCGTGTCGCAGCGAAACGCGCGATCGCAGCCCGCTACGACAAGCTGCTGACCGGACTTCCCGTCTCCCCCGCTCCCAGCACGACCTGGGCGAGGCCAACGTACTGGCTGTATTCGGTCCTGCTGGACGAACAAGCCGACGGCGACCACTTCGTCGAATCGCTCTCTGGCCGCGAGGTCCAAGCGCGGCGTGTGTGGCCGCCCCTGCACGTGCAAGCTCCGTATGTCGGTTGCGCCCGCCTGGGCGGTGACGTCGCCGATCACATCTATCGGCGCGGCCTGTCATTGCCCAGCTCGGCGGGCCTTTCCCTCTCACAGCAACAGCTCACGGCCGACGCGTTGGTCGCATCCATCTCCGATGCTGGGTTGAAGAGATGAGATGGAGTACCGCCGATTGGGCACCTGTGGTGTTCAGGTCTCCCGCATCAGCCTAGGCGAGCTGACTGACCTATGGCGGGCACACCGGCGATACCAATCTTTTCGACACCGCGAATGAGTACCAGAATGGCGCCGCCGAAACGGTGCCGGGCTGGGCGCGTTGTCGGGCCTGGACCCAATGCCAGTCGTTCAGGCTGTGTTGGCCGGTCTTGGCGGGACTCGGTCTCGCTGGTGGGTGATTGAGGACCGTCGAGCCAGGTGGTCTGCTGTCCTGGCGCTGCTGTCGGTGATGTTCCCTTTTGACGGGGAATCATTCCGTTGATTCGGGGAGTGTGCCGGGTTCTGCGGTTACCGGCACTCCGTTGACCAGTTGGGTGTAGATTTCCCATAGTTCGGTGAAAACTGCGGTGAGGTGCCGGCCGTCCAGGGTCGCGTGGTTGGCGCG
>NZ_WMBA01000067.1 GCF_009707865.1 Amycolatopsis pithecellobii | reverse complement strand
GGTCGAGGGCGGGGCCGACGCGAACCGTCTCCAGGGCGGCGGTCAGGGTGGTCCGCAGCGCGTCGGCGAGTCCCCGCTGAACCAGGACCCGGGCGCCCGTGCCGCAGTACTGGCCGTTCATGAACGTGCAGGAGAACACGAGCACCCGGACGACGGCGTCGAGGTCCACGTCGTCGAAGATCACCAGAGGGGTCTTTCCGCCGAGCTCGAGGGAGAGCCGCTTGACCGTGGGTGCGGCGTTGGCGGCGATGACCCGGCCGACCTGGGTGCTGCCGGTGTAGCTGACGATGTCCACGTCTGGCGAGCTGACCAGCAGCGGCGCGACCTCGTTGCCGGACTCCGTGACGATGTTCAGCACACCGGCGGGAAGGGAGGCCGTGTCGGCGACCGCTGTGGATAGCAGCGCGTTGATCATCGCGGTCTGGCCGGGCAGTTTCGCCACCACGGTGCACCCGGCCGCCAGGGCCGCGGCGATGGACCGGACGCTGAGCAGCACCGGGCCGTTCCAGGGGGAGATGATGCCCGCGACGCCCACCGCCTCGGGCACGTTGTGCCAATAGACTCCCGGGGCCTGTTCGACGGCGTGCCCGAACACCTGGAGCCGGGCGTGGGCGGCGTTGATCCGCAGCGACTCGGCGGCCATCGTGACCTCGGCGCGCGCTTCCCACAGGAGTTTCCCGTTCTCCCGCGCGATCATGGTGGCGATCTCGTCGCTGTTGTGATCGAGGTTGCTCGCGAGATCGTGCAGCGCCCGCGCGCGGCCCTCGGTGTTGCGGGACCAGTCCGTGGTGTCGAATGCCGCGCGGGCCGCCGCGATCGCCGTCGCCCCCTCGCCGGCACCCGCGGAATGGAACGTCCCGACGATCTCCCCGGTGGAGGGGTCGACGGACTCGAGCACGTCGCCGCCCAGGTTCCACTTTCCGTCGATCCAGTTGCCGACCGGATCCGCGCCGGTCTCGGCGGTAAATGATGTGGTCATCGTGAACCTTTCACACAGAGCCATAAGTGGATTCTTATCCACTTATGGCAACGGTAGCGGCCTCCATCCGCTACCGCAAGGCGAAACCGGATACTTATCCCGTAAAGTGTCGGGTGAGGGAACGGAGGCGGCGTGCCTGGTCAGAGGCGGGCGGATGCGCAACGCAACAGGACGCGGATCCTGGAGACCGCGGTGGCGGCTCTCACCGAAGGTGAAGCGCTGTCCCTGAATGCCGTCGCCAAGCGAGCGGGTGTGGGTGTCGGCACGGTGTATCGCCAGTTTCCGACGCCGGAAGCGCTCGTCTTGGCCGTCTATGAGCACGAAGCCCAGGACCTCGTCGATGCGGTCCCGGCTCTGTTGCGGCGATATGAGCCCCCGGACGCGTTCCGCGTCTGGGTCACCGAGCACCTGGCGCATTACATGGCCACGAAACGCGGGCTTGCCCGAGCGCTGCAAGCAGCCGGCAACGACGGTCACGACGGGGTGTTCGACAAGATCGCCCAGGCGGTCGCCGGCCTGATCGACGCCAACGTCACCGCAGGCGCCATACGCGCCGACGTCGAAGCCCGAACGGTACTCCGAGCACTGAGCGGGTTGATCATGCTGAAATCGGACGGCGACCGACGAACCGAGAGCGTCAAACTCGTCGATCTGCTCTGGCAAGGCATGCGGAACCAGAACACACAGGGCGACTGACGACGAGACGAAATTGGGGTCGACTTAGGCGATGATGTCGACCACGCGCGCAGGTCCTTCACCCCTGCGCCCCACCTGGTTGCGGAGCACTCCGATGCCCTCGGCCTCGAGCTCGACCACACTGCCCTGGCTGATCCAGCGACCGATCTCGACGCCGCAGCCCTTCCTGACGGTGCCGCTGCCCAGCAGGTCACCGGGTCGCAGCGTCTGCTCCTGGCTGGTCCACGCGATGAGCTCCTCGAAGGAGAAGTGCATCGTTGCGAGTGTGCCGCTGGACCACACTTCGCCGTCCACTCGCGCCTGGAGGTGGGAGGTGTGCCGGTCGAACTCGTCCGATGCCGATGCTCATCTCCCGGGACTGGATGTCCCGTGCGCTCCAGTCGTTGTAGAGCGTGTAACCAACAATGTGCCGGCTCGCGTCCGTGGCCGCGATCCTTCGACCTGACGCGCCGATCACGGCGCACACCTCGAGTTCGTAGTCCAGCTTGTCGGTATAAGCGGGCCACGGACGGTGTCGTCCGGACCGTAGATCTCGTCGACGTTGCCCTTGTAATGGGCCGGGATCCGGTACCACTCGTCGGGCACCTCGCCGACCACCTCAGCAGCCACACATCCGCGCATATGCTCCTCGACGACGAGGTAGTCCCGCAGGCTGTTCGGGCGAGGTAGCGGGGCGACGAGCTGCACTGTGGGCTTGGGGTGCACGATCGGGGCGTCCCACCCCGCGCGCAGGGCCTCGTCGCACGCTTCGCGCACCTCGTCGATCGCCCGTGACCAGCCTCATCCCGCCTCCCCTGCCGCGACCGGAGTGGGCGCGAGTGCCGCGCCGAGCCGCACGACCAGGGCGTCCATTTCGGCGGGCCCGGCCGCCGCACCGAACAGGTAGCGGTCCGGCCGCACGAGCACGGCTGCCACGCCGAGGCCCGAGAGCCAGTCCGCGACCGCGCCCGGCGCGGCCTCCACCGTCCGGACATCCAGCACCGCGCACAGCTCTGTCGTGGCCGCGCTGGCAGCGGCGAGGGCTTCCGGGGTGGCGACGAGGGCGAAGCGGTAGCCCACGACGTCGTCGAGCAGCTCGCCGTCCGGGGTGCGGGGCTGCTGGCTCAGCGTCCCCGCCACGCCCTCCGTGGCAGCCAGAACACCAGGCCCGAGCGGGGGCCGCAACGTCTGAGCCTGGAACAGCGGCGGCTCCTCCTCCGGTGCCTCGAGCGTCTCGATCTTGTTCGCCAGCTGGGCGGCCAGCGTGGTGTAGGTCAGCACGTGCGGGCGTCGTTCGCTCTGGTAGGTGTCCAGCAGCGAGACCGGTGACTCGCCCCGCACGACGCGACCGAGCTTCCAGGCCAGGTTGGTGGCGTCCCGAATACCCGAACACATGCCCTGGCCCAGGTGCGGCGGCATGGTGTGCGCGGCGTCCCCGGCGAGGAGCACCCGACCGGACCGCCACTGGTCGGCGGTCAACGAGCGCCATTCGTAGACGTCGCAGCGCAGCAGGCGGTACTCGTGCGGAGCGAACCAGGGTGCGATCACCTCGTAGGCCTTCGCCGCGCGCTCGAACTCGGCGGAGTCGTCGTCGGGTCGCAGCATCAGTTCGAACCGCATCCGGGGGGCCGCGATGGGGATCACGGTCAGCGGGTTGCGGATGGCGGCCTGGATCCACGAGTCCCGGCTGCCCAGCCGGTCGTCGTCCACGAGCGGCATGATGTCGACGATCAACGAGCGGTGGGTCGCGTGGTGGTCGGTCCGCGTGGCACCCATGGACCGGCGGACCCAGGAGTTCGCCCCGTCGGCGCCCACCACGTACGACGCGGTGACGCGGGAGGGCCGGTCAGTGGCGATCTCGCGCATGCTCAGCACGACCTCGTCGTCCACCGCGTCGAGCTGGACGACCTCCCAGCCGAACCAGGTACTCGCCCGCTCGTAGCTGTGGGCGTGCCCGCGCAGGACGCTCTCGAAGTCGGGCTGGTGGAACATGTAGTCCGACTGCCAGCCCTGCTCGGTCACCCCGCGGTTCATGTCCATCGCCATGACCGTGCGCCACTTCGCGTCGTAGTGGCGGTAGACCCCGGTGAGGGAGAACGACTTCTCCAGCTCCTGCAGGCCGAGGGTCTGGAAGGCTCGCATGGTCTCGTCGTCGAGGTGGGTGGCGCGTGGGCGGGCCATCGGCAGCCGCCCGCGGTCGATCACCGCCAACGTGAGCCCCTCGAGTTCGAGGAGCCGGGCGAGGGCCAGACCGGTTGCGCCGCAGCCGATGACGGCCACGTCGACGTGTTCGTCGGGGCGTGCGCTCATGTCGTCGTACCTCTGGTTCTGATCGTCGTTGATCGGGGAAACATGCAGTTCACGCGGGTGCGCGCAACAGAGGCTGCGGTGTCAATCCGCCTCGATCGCGGAGACGTCCGTGGGAAGAAGCTGTCCCAGCAACATCTGTGTAGTGAAGGCGATGTGGTCCTGCAGGAGCTCCACGCCACGGTCGATGTCGCGGTGCACCGCGACCTCCGCGAGAGCCTTGTGCTCGGCACCCGGGTCACGCTCGTTCTCTTCCAGCATCGGCGCAGCCCACCGGCGGTAGAGCTCGGTCTCCGCGCGCAATCCTCGCGTGATCTCGATCAGCCTGCGGTTGCCGCACCCGGCCAGCAACGCCGCATGGAACGCCTCGTGGGCCAGATACCACGCGTCGCCCCGACCGTCGGTCTCCACCTGCCGATCGCGCAGCCCGAGCAGGTGATGCGCGGCGACGACCTCCGACTCCCAGACGTCGTCCCCATGAAGCATCGCGCGGCGGAAGGCGAGCCCTTCGACGTCCACCCGCACCGTCGTCAGCTCGGTCAGCTCGGCTGCCGACAGCCCGGTCACGGCGTAACCGAGGTGGGGCTGCAGAACTACCAGCCGCTCACCCGCCAGCTTGGTCAGCGCCTCCCGGACCGGCCCCACGCTGGTGCCGTAGTTCTCGCAGAGCTCCGGGAACTTCAAGCGCTGCCCCGGCTGCAGTCGGGCCGTGAAGATGTCGGCACGGATCCGCTCGTACAGCTCGTCCGCCCGGGTGCCCGAGCCACCTCTCTTTACCATGAGAGAAACCATAGGCGATATTTTGAGACAGCGCCAACTTTGAAAAGTTGGCATCATCGTCTTCTGATGATTAGAGTCCACCAGGCCGGCTCCGGCCACCATTTCCACGGAGGGACAGCAATGACGCTCACGGCCCGCGTTCCCCACTCCGACGTCGACCTGTTCAGCGACGACGTTCTCCTGGATCCGTACCCGACCTACCGCGTCCTGCGGGATCAGGGCCCTGCGGTCCGACTCGACGCACTCGACGCCTGGGCCTTACCCCGTTACGACTCGGCGCGCCGCGCCCTCGGCGACTGGGAGACCTTTTCGGCAAGCGGGATCGCACTGAACGAGACCGTGGCCGAGATGGTGATCGGAACCGTGTTGTCCACCGACCCGCCCGCCCACACCGTGCTGCGTTCCGTGCTCTCCGAGCGACTAGGCCCCCGCTCCGTACGTCCCCTACAGCAGGAGATCGCCCAGCGTGCCGACGCGCTCGTCGACGAGGTGATTCGGAAAGGGGCCTTCGACGCCGTCACCGACCTCGCGACCGCCTTCCCCTTCTCGGTCGTCTTCGACCTCATCGGCCTGCCCGACGACGCCCGCCCCAACATGCTGCGCTCGGCCGACGCCACCTTCACCGTGCTCGGCCCGATGAACGCCCGCACCGCTGAAAGCATGGGTTCGGTCGGCGAAATGTTCGGGTGGCTCGGCACCCTCACCGCCGCGGACCTCAAGGACGGCAGCATGGGGCGAGCCATCTTCCAGGCCGCCGACGAGGGCCGGATCCGTCACGAGTCCTGCGTCCCCCTGCTGGCCGCCTACGCCGCGGCCGGTCTCGACACCACCATCACTTCGATCGCCAACGCCGTCCACCTGTTCGCGACCCACCCCGACCAGTGGGACCTCGTGTGTGCCGAGCCGAGCCTGATCCCCAGCGCGCTCAACGAGGTCCTGCGCTACGACGCCCCTGTCCAGGTCTTCGGCCGCAAGACCACGCGGGGCGTCGAACTCGACAGCGGAGTCACCATCCCGGCGGACGCCCAGGTGCTCGTGCTGTACGGCTCCGGCAACCGGGACGAGCGACACTACCCCGAGCCGGACCGCTTCGACGCGACCCGCAACCCCACGGACCACTTGAGCTTCGGCTATGGCACCCACGCCTGCGCCGGGCAGGCCCTCGCCCGGATCGAGGCCCAGTCGATCATCGGCGCGCTGGCCAAACGAGTCCACCGGTTCCACATCGGCACTCCGACCCGGCACCTGAACAACACGGCCCGCGGACTCGAGACCCTGCCCGTGACCGCCGTCGACCTCCACACCACCCGCCAAACCTATTAGCCTTGGTTTCGCAGTAAGGAAAAGTCGTGCGACGGAGCTTGGCCGAAGGCGCGCTTGTAGTCGCGGCTGAAGTGGGCGACGCTCGCGTAACCGACGGCCATCGCCGCCTCCGTCACATTGAACGACCCTCCGGCACCCAGGCGACGGGCCTCGTGGAGGCGAAGACGCTTGTAGTAGGTCATCGGACTGATTCCGGTCGCCGACTTGAAGTGCCGGTGCAGGCTGGTCATGCTGATGCCCAGCTGACCCGCGAGCTGCGACATCTCCAGCGGGTTGGCGAGGTTCTGCGCCATCAGCGCGGTGGCTTGTGCCATCTGGC
Organism: Amycolatopsis pithecellobii; assembly: GCF_009707865.1. Classification (GTDB taxonomy): domain Bacteria; phylum Actinomycetota; class Actinomycetes; order Mycobacteriales; family Pseudonocardiaceae; genus Amycolatopsis_E; species Amycolatopsis_E pithecellobii. Next base: position 37,360 of record NZ_WMBA01000067.1, on the reverse strand, counting down.
CAAGCGGACTGTGAGAGGTGGCCATCTGCCTCAGTGCTCCACCATGTGGGCTGACCAAGACGTGGTAGGCCATCTCACGCACAGTGCCGGATGCGAACAGCGTGGCAGCGCGCGGGTCTCGGGTGAGCAGGAGAAGACGCCGGAGCGGGTCGTAGATCTCCGCGGGAGCCTGATGCACCGAAACCGCTTCCGTCGACGGCGAGGGTGGGACCCCGATATCCCGCATGAGTTCCGCCAGCATGTGCCGGTCGAGACGTACCTCGACGGCGACATACGGGTTCTCGGGTGCCGCCCGCAAGACCTGCGCCAATGCAGGCAGGTTCACCGTCACGATCACGAGTTGCGACTCGTCGTACCGCACGATCCGGTCGTCGAGGAGCAATTGCTTCGCTCCTTGGAGCACGACATAGAGCACGGGGTCGAACACAACGGGAGTGGCGAAGGTGGGGGCGCGCTCCACGTAGACGGTGAGTCCCGGCACGATCTTGCGGCGCTGCGGATTGCCCGCGACCTCGATGGCCAGCTCCGCCAGTTCGCTGAGCACTCATGCGCTCCCGTCGTCACGCCTTGACCGGCCGCTAATGAAAGGATCTGGCAAAGAATCGACGGCCATTACCAAGCTTAAACCAAAGTCCTTGCCTAAATTTGACATGTCCGATCTTCCCCATCTGAAGGAACCAAGCATGTCGACCCCAACCATCTCGGCCGGCGTAGAGGCAATCGACCCAGCCGTCAGCGCGACACTCGACCAGATCGCGCGAGGGCTCGCCTATGGGACGCGCTCGCCTCTTCTCCACACTCCGTCGGAAGAAGGTATGGCCTTCACAGATTTCAGCTTTCCCTCCACCGACGGCACACCGCTCGAGGCGTGGCTCATTCCCGCCGGCGGGTCCGACCGGCTGATCATCTGCACGCACGCCTTCGGATTCAGCCGTGCCGGGTTTCCGTCGAACATCGAACCTTGGAAGTCGCGTTTCGGCGCAGGAAACGACTACGACATCAACTTCATCCCTGACTACAAGGTGCTCCATGACGCCGGGTACAACGTCTTGGCGTTCGACTTTCGCAACTTCGGCTTGAGCGCTGCCGCGAACGGGGGACTGCAGTCCGCTTTCCGCTTCGAGGGACGCGACGTTCGCGGTGCCCTGGACTACGTCAGGCGCACTCCTGAACTCGCCGGAATGAGAATCGGCATTTTCGCCCGCTGTATGGGGGCCAACGCGACTTTCCGTGCGATCCACGACGACCCGGCCGGCTTCTCGGACGTGCGAGCGCTCGTGGCCCCCCCTGCTCTTGTCCCCTCGGGTGATCCTCGAACGTCAGCTGGCAGACGCAGGGTTGGCCCAGTACGCGGAGGAGATCGACAGGAGGCAGCGGCTATTGACCAGCGTCGCGCTCTCCGAGGCCTCCCCGATCCACTGGGCTCCGTCCGTCACCCTGCCGACGCTGACTTATGGCGTGCGTGACGACCACCTCGTGGTGCCGTCGGACCTCGAGTCCATATACGACGCTGTCGCAGCAGAGGACAAAGAAATGTTCTGGATCGAGCACACGAATGCCCGCTGGGACGGCTACACCTGGTTCCAGCGGCACCCCGAGCGCATCCTCCAGTTCTTCGACGCCCGGATGACGTCTCGATAGCGGTGTCTTTTCCGGATCTCACTCCGGCGAGGTGCCGCCGAGCCAGCCGGGCGCGTCGAGTTGCGTGGGGCCGCGGGCCCCGAGGTCCTCGAGCGCGTCCTCGAGCCGCTCGAGCTCACGGACGCCGATGCGCTCGGCCCACCTGTCGCGAAGGTCGTTGAAGACCTGCTGCCCGGTCTGAACGAACTCCTGGCCCGCGTCCGTGACGGTGAGCCGACGGCGACGGCTGTCTCGCGGGTCGGGGGCACCGGTGACGTAGCCGTGCACCTCGAGGAACGCGGTGACCTTGGCCGCCGCCTGCTTCGAGACACCGAGCTCGCGGGCCAGCGCGGCCGTGGTGTCGGCGCCCGCGAGGATCGAGTGCATCGCGAAGTCGTGGATCGGGCGGATCTTGTCGTAGCCACGCTCGGCAAGCTCGGCGCTGCCCTCCTCGGCGAGGGCACGGAAACCCCCCAGCAAGAGCAGTGCGAGGTCGGCACCCGATCGGGACATGGCCGAAGTATAGGCAACCAGGGTGACGTATCGACAACTTGGTTGCTAGTATTGGGCAACCAGGTTGTCGAACTACGAAGGAGCACCATGCTCGCCGCAAGCACCGCTCACGGCGCCTCGATTCCCGAGGTGACACACCATCACGTCACCCTCGCCGGCACCGACCTGCACTACGTCACCGCCGGCGACGCCGGTACCCCGATCCTGCTGGTACATGGCTTTCCGGAATCCTGGTGGGCGTTTCGTAAACTCATCCCGCTACTCGCCGCCGAGCACCGCGTGATCGCGGTGGACCTGCCAGGGTTCGGCGACTCGGACACGAAGCCAGGCGAGTACACCAGCAGCGTCTTCGCCGACACCCTGCGCGCGCTGCTGGTGCGCCTCGACCTCGGGCCCGTGCATCTGACGGGGCAGGACATCAGCGGGATCGCGACCGTCCGCCTGGCCACGGGCACCCCCGAGCTCGTCCGGAGCTTCGCGGCGATCGAGACTGCGCTGCCCGGCTACGGGCTCGAGCGGTTCGCCGACGTGGCGAACGGCGGCATGTGGCACATCGGATTCCTCGGGGCCCCGGGCATTCCGGAAATGCTGCTGACCGGACGGGAGCGCGCGTTCCTCACCGGCTTCGCACTGCCCGCCATGTGCGGCACGGAGGGTGCCATCACCGAAGCCGACGTCGACGAGTTCACCCGGGTGTACTCCCGTCCGGATGGTCTCCGCGGCACCGTAGGCATCTACGGCTCGATGCTCACGGAAGGCCACGAACTGAAGGGACTCCTGACGGACCGGCCGTTGACCATGCCGGTACTCGCGGTCGACGCCGGCAGCGGCGACTTCACCAGCACCACGATGCACCAGGTCGCCGCGAACGTGACGACGGTGACGCTCGACGGCGTCGGCCATCTCGTCGCGCAAGAGGCACCGGAAGCGCTCGCCGCGGCACTGCTCGACTTCTACCGCCCGCTCGACGCCTGAGGCGACGCAGGCAAGGGGTACCGCGCCGCACCAAGAGCCGTAAATTCGTCCACATTGGACACGGGAACGATCCCGTGACGCACTATTTGGCGTCTCCCGTCAGCCGGCGAGCGCTTCCTCGCGGCTCGCGAAGACCGGGATCTGCTGATCCAGACCCGTCAGCTGCAAGGGCCGCACCGTCGTGCTGCTCTTCGCGACGACACGGAACTTCGTCTCATCGCCTGCCTGCCGGTACGCCGACACGAGCGCACTGAGCCCCGCGGACCCGAGAAAGTCGACGTCACAGAGATCGACGATCAAGGTGCCTGGCTTCCCGCGCAACGCATTCAGCAGGTGCTCCTCGAACTCGGGAGCCGTCACCATGTCGATCTCACCGGAGACCGCCAGCACCGCCGCCTCACCTTGCTTCTCCACCACGACGCGCACGGTCTGCCCGTTCGGAAGCTCGCCTTGACTCACCGCGCAAATATCTCATAGGTGAAGGGAGAACTCACCTCGCGCCCCCGGGCATGCGAAAGCCCGCTGACACCCGAAGGGTCAGCGGACTTCCGTGATCTCAGGCCGCCTCGGCGCGCGTGCGACGAAAAAGCTTCCGCCGCTCGGCGTCGGTCGTGCCGCCGAAGATCCCATGGTCCAGGCCGGCGTCCAGCGCGTACTGGAGACACTCGGCGCGGACCGGGCAGCGTGCGCAGACGGCTTTCGCCTGCGCGACCTGCCGGGCACCCGGGCCCCTTTCGGACACGGGAAAGAACAACTCGGGGTCCTCGTCCCGGCAGGCGGCTTCTTCCTGCCAGTCGCCCTGATGTGACATTGCCGCCTCCTCTCCTTGGCCAGGCATGGCTCAGCCGCTGTGCGATCTGTGGGAATGCACGCGACGCGCGAACCATCCGGATGCCCAACGCGCGCCGGTCGTGCTTTCTTCCCGACCGGGCTGTGGTGCCGCACACGAGGCGATACCCGGGCTGGCCAATGTCAAACCGGGTCAGCGATCAAGATGAACAAAAAATCACCGACTGCGCTCTCACGTGCTAAGTTGGAATATCGGACGAGGAGGTTGCATGGTCGCACGGACGTGCTCGCTGGCCAATGCGCTCGGCGTCATCGGGGAGCGGTGGACGCTGGTCGCACTGCGCGAGGTGCTGCTGGGGCAGCGGCGGTTCGATCAGATCGTGGCGAACACCGGGGCGAGCCGGGACATTCTGGCTGCCCGGCTGCGCAAACTCGTGGAGCACGGCGTGCTCGAAAAGGTGCGGTACGAGGAGCACCCGCCGCGCTACGAGTACCTGCCGACCGAAGCGGGCAAAGCGCTGCGGCCGATCCTGCACGGCCTCATGCAGTGGGGCGACAAGTACGTGACCGGGGGCCCGGCGCCGACGGTGTGGGAACACTCCTGCGGGGCGGAACTGCACACGACGACGGTGTGCGCGCACTGCGGTGAGCCGGCCAGGTCCGGCGACACCAAACTCCTGCGCCTGGGCGGCATTCCTCAATAACGCCGGATCACTGCACCGCGGCCGGGCGATCACCCGGCGCGAGATCGCGATAGTCGGCGAGGTCGACCTTCCTCGTGCGCCGGTGGTACTCCCACACGAGCCCGGGCCAGTTCGTCGAAATCCGGCCGCTCTCGTCCCGGTACCAGCTCCGGCAGGTGGCCCACACGCTGGTGCGCAAGCGCTGCTGCACTTCCGCGTCGAACTTGCCCGCAACGTCGCCGCGTACGTCCACACAGGACATCCGGCCTGCAGCGAGCTCGCGCACCAGCTGCAGGACGTACCGGAACTGGTGCTCCATCATGTAGATGATCGAGTTGCCGCCGAGGTTGGTGTTCGGCCCGTAGACCACGAACATGTTCGGAAACCTCGGCACGCTGATGCCGTAATAGGCGTGCGCACCCTCGGCCCATTCGTCCGCGAGCTCGCGCCCGCCGATCCCACGAATGCGCATGGGGACAAGGAATTCCGTCGCCTTGAAGCCCGTGCCGTAGATGATCACGTCCACCTCGTGCTCCCCGGTCGCCGTTCGCACCCCGTTCGGGGCGATGCCGGTGATCGGGTCGGTCACCAGGTCCACATTGGACTTCGTGAGCGTGGGGAACCAGTTGCTGGAGAAGAGAACGCGCTTGCAGCCGGCCCGGTAGTCCGGGATCAACCTGGCGCGTAGTTCCTTGTCGCGTATCTGAACCCGAAGCTGGGTCCGGAACATCAGCTCGACGAGTTTGCCCACCGCCTGCACGGAAGTCAGTGCCATGGTCAGCAGCTCACCCGCGGTCCAGAGACCGAGGCGACCGGCGAGCTGGGTGCCCGGGAACGCCCGGAACATCCGGTGATGCCAGCGCCGGTAGGTCCGGTCGGGCTTGGGAATGACGTAGGGCGCCGATCGCTGGAAAACGGCCAGCCGCGCGACTTCCGGCTGGATCTGGGGCACGAACTGGACCGCGCTCGCGCCGGTGCCGATGACGGCGACGCGCTTGCCGCGCAGATCCACGTCGTGTCGCCACCGCGCCGAGTGGAAGGCATCGCCGGTAAAGGTCTCCGCACCGGGAATATCGGGGACCGACGGCCGCGACAGCTGGCCGACGGCGGGGATCAGCACGTCCACCTCGACGGTCTCGCCGTCGCTCGTCTCCACCCGCCATTTCCTGGCGGCGGCGTCGAAGTCGGCGCCGGTGACCTCCGTGTTGAGCCGTACCCGGTCCAGCACCCCGGCGTCCTTCGCCGTCCGGCGCAGATACTCGAGGATGTCGGGCTGCAACGAGTACCGACGCGGCCAGGTCCGGTTGGGCGCGAAAGAATAGGAGTACAGCGGTGACGGCACGTCACAGCCCGCGCCCGGGTAGGTGTTGTCCCGCCAGACCCCGCCGATGTCCGAAGCCCGCTCGAAGATCGTGTAATCGGTGAAGCCGGCCCGCTCCAGCATGATCGCCATACCGAGGCCGCCGAACCCAGCGCCGATGATCGCGATCGCTGGACGGGACGTCTTCGTCTCGTGCACGTTTGTCACCGTAAGTGCATATTGGCACCCCGCCAAGACAACAACGGTCACTCGATCCATAATTTCGGACATGAGTCAGCTGGCCGAACCGGCCATCCGGCACTGGGACTTCCCACGCGGGATCGCGGGAGTCTGCCTGCTCAATCGGTTCGCGCGCGAGCGCGGAGTCACCGGCGTGCTGGCCGGCAGCGGCCTGACCCCGCAGCTGCTGGAGGACCCGACGGCCGAGGTGGAGGCGCGTCAGGAGCTGCGTGTTGTGCGAAATCTCGCGGCGGCGCTGCCCGACGCCGGGCTCGCCCTCGGCCGCGAGTACCACACGACGACGTTCGGTATCTTCGGCTTCGCGTTCCTCAGCAGCCCGACCGTGCGCGACGCGGTCAACTTCGCGTTGCGCTATCTCGATCTCAGCTTTTCCTTCACCATCCCGCGTGCGGTGCTGGTGAATGGTCAGGTACGGCTGGAGCTGGATGACACCGCACTGCCGGACGAACTCGCCCGGTTTCTCGTCGAGCGGGATCTGGCCGCAATCCACACCATGTTGGCCGACCTGCTGCCGAGCCCGGTTCCGTTGCTGTCCTTGGATTTCCGCCATCCCGTACCGTCCACTGTAGACGAATACGTGAGGTTGTTCGGCGTATCGCCGCGATTCGGGCAGCCGGCCAATCTCGGCACGTTCGACGCCACACTCCTGGATACGCCGCTGCCGCTGGCCAACGAGCAGGCCGTCGCCGTGTGCGAAGCACAGTGCCGGACGCTCGTTTCGCGACGGCGGCGCCGCTCGGGGGTCGCCTACGACGTCCGTGAGCGGCTCACCCGTTTTGGCGCGCTGGCCGAAGGCATGCCGGGTGTCGCGCGTGACCTGGGGATGAGCACCCGGACGCTGCGGCGGAAACTGGCCGAGGAGGGCACGAGCTTCCGTGCCCTCCTCGACGAGGTCCGGGTGGCGCTGGCCGAGGAGATGCTGACCACCGGCGCGCTGTCGATCGAAGACGTAGCGATCCGGCTCGGCTACGCAGAGGCGTCGAGCTTCATCCACGCCTTCAAACGCTGGAAGGGCACCACGCCCTCGGCGTACCTCCGGCGCTCTTGACCAGGACAAACAAGGTTTGACGGCCACCGTTTCGGGCATTCCGCCGGCAATGGGAATCAGGAGGAATGATGGCCAGACATCGCTTGGACGACAACGACAACAACGAGAAGTGGGGCGGACCGGAACTGGCCGAAAACCAGGACCACCAACCGCATCAGCATCGCCGCGACCGCAACAGCGGCAAGTCCGAGGTCACCGAGCCCGAAGCCGACCGCACCCAGCCGCCACCACGGTGAAGCCCAGCGCTGACCGCGTTGCCCCGGTTACGCTTTGTTCGTAGCCGACAGGAGAGGGGCAGCACGTGGCGGTCAGCACCCTTTGGTGGCGCAGCGCGGCTATCTATCAGATCTACATCAGGAGCCTGACCGATGCGAGCGGGGATGGGATCGGTGACCTCGCCGGCATCCGGTCCCGGCTGCCGTACCTGCGTGACCTCGGCGTGGACGCCGTGTGGATCACGCCGTGGTACCCCTCCCCTATGGCCGACGGGGGCTATGACGTCGCCGACTATCGCGATATCGACCCGCTGTTCGGCACTCTCGCCGACGCCGAGGCCCTGATCAGGGAAACGCACGAGCACGGCCTGCGGCTCATCGTGGACATCGTGCCCAACCACACCTCCAGCCGGCACCCGTGGTTCCAGGAGGCGCTCGCCGCCGGGCCGGGATCGGCGGCCCGCGAACGCTACATTTTCCGGCAGGGCAAGGAATCCGGCGCGCCGCCCAACGACTGGAAGAGTGTGTTCGGCGGCCCGGCGTGGACCCGGGTGCCCGACGGCGAGTGGTACCTGCACCTGTTCGACCGCTCGCAGCCGGACCTGAACTGGGAACTCCCCCGGGTGCGGGCCGAGTTCGAGGACATCCTGCGGTTCTGGCTGGATCGTGGTGTGGACGGGTTCCGCATCGACGTCGCGCACGGGTTGATCAAGCAGGTTGGCCTTCCTGATCTTGGTGTCGACCACGAAGATCTGGTCAGCCCGCCGGACCGGACGAATCACCCGCATTGGGACCGGGACGGCGTGCACGAGATCTACCGGTCGTGGCGGCGCATCATCGAATCCTATGGCGAGGACCGGATTTTCGTCGCGGAGGCGTGGGTGACCGGCGCCGAGCGAATCGCCCGGTACGTGCGGCCGGATGAGCTGCACAGCGCGTTCAACTTCGATTTCCTGCGCTGTGACTGGGATTCCGCGGCGCTGCGTAAGGTGATCGACAGCAGTATCGGTGCGCTGCACGCGGTCGGCGCACCCGCCACCTGGGTACTGTCCAACCACGACGTGGTGCGGCACGTGACCCGGTACGGGCGACCGGCACCCGGCGAACCTGCGGATCTCGAGGTCGGCCGCCGCCGGGCCCGCGCCGCGTTGCTGCTGATGCACGCGCTACCCGGCGGCGTCTACCACTACCAGGGCGAGGAACTCGGCCTGGAGGAAGTGGAGGATTTGCCGGAGGAGGTGTTGCAGGACCCGACCTGGGAACGGTCCGGCCACACCGAGCGCGGCCGCGATGGGTGCCGGGTTCCGTTGCCATGGCAGGGAAACGAGCCACCGTTCGGCTTCGGACCGGGAGGTTCGTGGCTGCCGCAGCCGCCGCACTGGCATAAGCTCACCGCGGAAACCCAGCTGCGCGACGAGGATTCGATGCTTTCCTTGTACCGCAAGGCATTGCGGTTACGCCGGGCACATCCCGCACTGGGTGAGGGTGAACTGTCCTGGTTGGACAGTCCTGAGGATGTGTTGCTGTTCCACCGCGAACCGGGTCTGGTGTGCGCGGTGAACCTGTCCGGTGAACCGTTCCCGCTGCCGCCGCACGAGCGGATCCTGCTGGCGAGCGAAACGCTGCCGAACGGAAAGCTCCCGACTGACGCGGCGGTCTGGTTGGCGGTTCAGGGGGCGTAGTCGCCCAGGCCGAACAGCTCGAACAACCGTTGCTGCGTCTCGTCGCGGGCGGTGAGGATCCGCCGGGTGCGCGGGCGGCCGCCGGTGGAGGGGTAGCGCAGCACGGTCTCACCGATGCGCGAGAGTTGATCGAGCAGCTCGCGGACGGACAGGTCCAGGCCCGCACAGTCCGCTTCGCGGCGCATCAGGTGGGTGACCGCCGTCGTGAGCGAGCTGACCAGCGAGTGCACGGCGATCCGTTGCTCGCTCCAATCCCGGCGCGGCGCGGGCGCGGGCACGAACGATCCGTTGAGCATCCGGAAGGTCGAGTCGAGGTGGTATCGGGCACGGTAGGCGGCGATGACTTCGGCGGCCGGCCAGTCGTCGTGGTCGGTGACCAGCAGCTGCTTGCCGAAGAACTCTTCGTCGAGCCGGGCGCGTGCGGTCTCGTCGATGCGATACTCCAACCGCAGCTCACCCGGCTGGGTGCCGGTGAGCTGCGCGCTCAGCACCCGATCGACCCAGCGCACGCGGGTGATCCGGGCGATGTCGGTGCGCAGCTGGTCCCGTGGCCGGCGGTTGGTGCCGGCGGCGAGCGCGAGCGCGAGGCCGTCGAGTTGCCGCGTCGCACTGCTCAGCGCCTGCGCGAAACCGCGGGCCTGCGCCGCGTGCAGTCGCGCGGAATGCGTCAGCACCACTCGCCTGGTGGTGCCGAAGACCGTCGTCCGGGTGTCGAGCGCGGTCAGGCCCGGGTACCGATCGTGATCGACCGGTCGCCGGCTCGCCCCGGGCCGGGTCAGTAGGTCGGGAAAGTCGCCCAACGGCAGGGCGCCGACGAAATGCAACCCCGAGTCCAGGTCGAGCTGTGCGTGCTGTCCGGTGTCGAACACGACGGTCACCGTGCCGGGATGGCGGGCGCTCAACCGCTCCACCGCGACACCGAACGGCTCCACACCGGGACCGCCACGCTGGTACACGCGGGACACGAGGGGAATCGCGCCATCGCGGGTGACGATGGCACTCAGCCCGGCGAGCGTCGCGTCCGCGGTGTCGGATTCGGCATAGGTCGCGAAGTTCGGCACGTCCACGGCGAGGGTGGTCGGGTCGGGCAAGGCGATGCGCGCGGCGACTGCGTCCTCGATGCGCTCCAACTGCCGGCGGGTGAGCCTCGCGGTCACCCGCCAGAATTCCGCATCGGTGACGGCATCCGCCGCGAGCCGTGGCCGGACGAAACGCGCCGCGGCGGCGTTTTTCCACCACTCGGCAAGTCCGGTGTCCGGAGCTGTCGCCCGGTGCACCACGGCCAGGGTCAGGTATGTAGCGACTTTCACCCGGCGCGGGCCGACGATCTCTTCGATCGCGCGGCCCACCGCCAGGCGGGCCAGCGTCGACCACACCGCGGCGACATCACCGAACGCCAGATGCCGCGTCGATTCGGGCAAACCGGCCGCACCGTCGAGTGCCGCGGCCAGCTCCTCGGCCGCACCGAGGTAACGCTGCGACACGATCTTGGGTCTGCCGTCGACCCGTTCGGACTCGACCAGGTAGTAGTAAGTCCGCCCGTTGATCCGCTTGCCGACGACCGAAGCCACACTTTAGGTAATACCGCGCCACGGCCGTCGCGGCAACGAAAGCAACGTCACTGAGCTGGGAAAACATGCCCCCTTCCTGGTATGGCTCGCGAATCACCTGCGCGGCCATGGAGAAGGTTCCCCGAACCGGCCTACGTTGGCCGCATGGCATCAGCACAGCAGGAGGACCGTCCGACCGCTTCCGCGATGCGCCGCGCACTGGCGCGTGCGCGTGACGGCAAGACGCTGGACATCGGCGAAGCGACCGTGTTGCTGCATGCCCGTGACGAGGATCTGACCGTGCTCTCGGAGCACGCGTCGCGTATTCGCGACGCCGGGCTCGCCGCGGTCGGACGCGAAGGTGTGATCACCTACAGCCGCAAAGTGTTCATCCCGCTGACCCGGCTGTGCCGGGACCGATGCGGCTACTGCACGTTCGCGACCGTGCCGGGGAAACTGGACGCACCGTTCCTCTCTCCTGACGAAGTGCTGAAGATCGCCCGTGAAGGCGCGGCGATGGGCTGCAAGGAAGCGCTGTTCACGCTCGGCGACCGGCCGGAGGACCGGTGGAAGGCCGCGCGCGAATGGCTCGACGCGCACGGCTACGACGACACGCTGTCCTACGTGCGTGCGATGGCGATCCTGGTGCTGGAGGAGACCGGGCTGCTGCCGCACCTGAACCCTGGTGTGCTGACCTGGCAGGACCTGCAACGACTCAAGCCGGTCGCGCCGTCCATGGGGATGATGCTGGAGACCACCGCGACCCGGTTGTGGAGCGAACGCGGCGGCCCGCACTACGGTTCGCCGGACAAGGATCCGGCGGTGCGGCTGCGCGTACTCGACGACGCCGGGCGGCATTCGGTGCCGTTCACCACGGGGATTTTGATCGGCATCGGCGAGAACTACGCCGAGCGGGCGGACGCGCTGTTCGCGATCCGCAAGGCGGCGCGGGCCTACGGCGGCATTCAGGAAGTCATCGTACAGAACTTCCGCGCGAAGCCGGACACGAAGATGCGCGCCACCCCGGACGCCGATCTGCAGGAGCTGGCGGCGACGATCGCGGTGGCACGCCTCGTGTTCGGCCCGAAGATGCGGATCCAGGCGCCGCCGAACCTGATCGGCAGCCAGTACGAGTTGATGGTGCGCGCGGGAATCGACGACTGGGGTGGGGTTTCGCCGCTGACGCCGGACCATGTGAACCCGGAGCGGGCGTGGCCGCAGATCGATGAGCTGGCAAGGCAAACCGCGGCCGCGGGGTACTCGCTGCGTGAGCGGCTGACGATCTATCCCGAGTATGTGGTGGCGGGCGAACCATGGCTGGACCCGCGGGTCGCCGGACACGTCGCCGCGCTGGCGGATCCCGGGACGGGCCTCGCACTGGACGTGAAGCCGACCGGAAAGCCTTGGCAGGAACCGGAAGGCGGCTGGCAGGAGCAGGGGCGGACCGAGCTGCATGTCGAGGTCGACACCGTCGGGCGCACCGGCGACCGGCGCAGCGACTTCGATTCGGTGTACGGCGACTGGAACGAGCTCGCGTCGAAGGTTCCGTCCCCGGTTCGCCGGATGGACGCGGATATCGCCACTGCCTTGCGGCGCGCGGAAAAAGACCCTGCCGGACTGTCCGATGAGGACGCTCTGGCATTGCTGCACGCGGACGGCGCCGAGCTCGACGCGCTGGCCGCGCTGGCCGACGGCCTGCGCCGCGACGCGGTCGGTGACGACGTGACGTTCGTGGTGACGAGGAACATCAACTTCACGAACGTCTGCTACACCGGTTGCCGGTTCTGCGCTTTCGCCCAGCGCCGCACGGATGCCGACGCGTACACGTTGTCGTTGTCGCAGGTGGGTGACCGGGTGGACCAGGCTTGGGACGCCGGCGCCACGGAGATCTGCATGCAGGGCGGGATTCACCCGGACATGCCCGGCACGGCGTATTTCGATCTGGCGGCCGAGGTCAAGCGGCGGCAGCCGGAGATCCACCTGCATTCCTACAGCCCGATGGAGGTCGTGAACGGCGCTTCGCGGACGAATCTGTCCATTCGGGACTGGTTGACGCGGGCGCACGAGTCCGGTGTGGACTCATTGCCGGGCACCGCGGCGGAAATCCTCGACGACGATGTTCGGTGGGTGCTGACGAAGGGCAAGCTGCCGACGTCGAGCTGGATCGAGGTGGTGAGCACCGCGCATTCGCTGGGCATTCCGACGACTTCGACGATGATGTACGGGCATGTGGACACGCCGGCGCACTGGGTGGGGCACATCAAGCTGATCGCTTCCCTGCAACGGCAGTCACTGGAACGCAACGGCCGGCGCGGGTTCACGGAGTTCGTGCTGTTGCCGTTCATCCACCAGAACGCGCCGATCTATCTGGCCGGCCTGGCTCGCCCGGGGACGACGGTGCGGGAGAACCGCGCGGTGCACGCCCTGGCGCGGATCTTGTTGCACGGGTTGATCGACAACATCCAGTGCTCCTGGGTGAAACTCGGCGAAGACACGTGCCGGGCGGTGCTGCGGGGCGGGGTGAACGACCTGGGCGGAACGTTGATGGAGGAAACGATCAGCCGGATGGCCGGCGCCGACAACGGTTCGTACAAGACGATCAGTTCGCTGGAGTCGATGGTCGAGCCGCTGGGCCGGCCGCTGGTGCAGCGCACCACGCTGTATGGCCGCCCGACTCCCGATCGCATCGCGGCAGCCCAACTGAGCGACGGCGTCGCCCAGGCAGTGCGGAACCCGCTGCCGATCGTCAGCTGAGGAGAGCCGGTGTACCCAGGTGTGCAAAAGGCCGGTCGGGACCACACCGGCTCCCCAGCCTGATCACAACACCAGGTCGGCCAACCGCTTGACCTCGTCCACGTCGTCTACGGTGGGGTAAAGGATCAGCTCATCGGTACCGAGGTCGGCGAACTTCTTGACCACCGTCTTGACCTCCTCGGCAGTGGTGCTGACCCCTTGGCTGACGAAATCAGCGAGCTCGTCGCCCAGGACTTCGTAGTAGTCGCGGACAGCGGCTCGCCCTTTTTCGCCGTCCCCCAAGGAAAAGTACCCAACCGCGGCAAGCCGCGGGGACCCTTCGCGACCGGCCTCGCGCCAAGCCGCCCTGGCCTCGTCGAAGCTGGGTGCGACCACCTCGGGCGGGACCGATCCGCCGATGTAGCCCTCACCCCAGCGGGCCATCCGTTTGAATGCGGCCGGCGCCTGTCCACCCAGCAGCAGCGGAATCTGGCGGGTACCGCCCGGCACCGCGGCGTTGGGTCCACCGCCGACGGGCTCACCTCCCCAAACGGCGCGGAACGTCTCCAGGTCGCGATCGAACCGCGCTCCGCGACCGCTCAACCCGTATCCCTCGGCGAGGAAGTCGTCCGGCCGGATGCCGACGCCGGCCCCGAGCGTCAACCTCCCACCGGAGATACCGTCGATGCCGGCCAGTTCCTTGGCCAAGAGGGCGGGTGGCCACGCCGGCGCGATCAGGACGGTGCTCATCAGACCGATCCTGCTGGTCACCGCGGCCGCGGCGGCAAGCGCGACCGTGTCCGCCACACCCGGATACGCGTTCCGGCCGACGGTGCCGAGGCTGGCAAACCCCAGCTCCTCGGCCAGCACTGCCCACTGTGGCAGGTCAGCCGCGTTCACGTCGCGGATTTGGTTGGGTAGACCGACACCAATACGCATTGGTCCTCTCTCCGTCAAAAGATTGAACAATCATGTAATTGCACAGTGACACAGAGCACTTCTCCTCCACCGCTTCCGCCTCCGTGACTTCCCTAAAGGTCGGGAAGGGTACTCAAAGAGGCACCGGCACAGGGCACACTCAGCAGCACAGCTGCATAACTTGGAGAGTCTGCCCGATCGCGCGGTGCTACTGGCGTGTAACGGAAACAACAGGGTCCTTCGGCCCTGGTCGAGCAGCCATAGATCAGGAAAGCTGTGTGACATCAGGAATTTCTCGATCACACCGGTCGCAGTGCATCGGGAAAGGCCGGGGTAGCGACTCCCATACCTCCCCGCTACCCCGGCCATCCTGACAGGAACGCAGCGGCGCGAAGCACATCCACGTACCGTACGTACAACGCTGCCAGCCCGAAGCGCAGCACATCCGGTGGACGAAAATCGCCGATGATGCCGGCTTTGGTCATCGCCGCCATGACGCGTTTCGCGTCCGGCCAGCCGACCGACAACTGGTTGCCACGGCGATAATCTCTCGGAGACAGGACCTCGGCGGCGGGCACCAGCTCGTCCAGGCACCGCACGAAGAAGTCCCCAAGGGCCAGACCTTTCGCGCGCACCTGCTCGACGGTCACGTCGTCCCATACGTCGAGCGCGGCATCCAGCGCCAGCATCGACAGGATGTCCGGCGTCCCCGTCCGGGCGCGGATGACACCGGGCCCGCCGACATAGGCCTCCGCCATGCCGAACGGGTCCACGTGCCCGGCCCAGCCACTCAGGGGCTGGTCAAAACTCTCCTGCCACTTCGTTGGCACGTAAAGGAAAGCCGGAGCGCCAGGCCCGCCGTTGAGGAATTTGTACGTGCAGCCGACCGCCAGATCCACCTGCGCGGCATCCACCGCCATCGGCACCGCGCCTACGCTGTGGCACAGATCCCACACCACCAGCGCGCCCGCCGCGTGCAGGCTTTCAGTGAGCGAAGGCAACTCGTGCACAAGGCCAGACCGGTAATCGACGTGGTTGATCAGCGCCACCGCCGTACGCTCCGACACGACCGCCGGCATCTCCTCCGGAACAACCCGCCGGATCTCGTGCCCGGTCAGCCGCGCCGCGTTCTCGGCGATGTACCCGTCCGCCGGGAAAGTGGTGACGTCCAGCAGGATCTCGGGACGCCCGGGGTTCAGCCGTGCCGCCGCGACGAGCGCCTTGAATACGTTGACGCTCGTCGAATCGCCCACGACGACTTGGCCCGCGGCGGCGCCGATCAGCGGCGCGATCCGGTCCCCGACCCGCTCCGGCGCCTGCCACCAGCCCTCGTCCCACGCACGGATCAACCGGCCCGCCCACTGTTTCCGCACAACCTCGTCGAGCCGCACCGCCACCGAGCGCGGCGGCGCGCCAAGCGAGTTCCCGTCCAAATAGGACATTTGCGGATCGAGGTCGAACTCGGCCCGCTTCCCCGCCAATGGGTCGTGGGTGTCGAGCTCGGCCGCCTCGGCCGACAACGACATACGTGTCCCTCCCGTAGGCGCGGCACTATCACCATGTGCCGCAAGTCACATAAAGTAGACCCGGTTCGCCGATCCAGCCGAGCCGGACAGGAGGCCAGGACATGCCTGATCAGACATCCGTCGCGGACCAGGTCAACGGCCAGACCATTGTCACGCTGCTGCGGCGCAACGCTCAGCAGTTCGCCGGCCTGCCCGCGATGACCTCACTCGACGCCGCCGGTGAACCGACCCTGGCCTGGGGCGAAGTCCGCCACGAAGTCGCCGTGCTCGCCCGCGGACTCGGCGACCTCGGACTCCAGCGTGGCGAACGGATGCTGATCATGGCGCCGAGCTCACCGGAGCACCTGCTCGTCGACTTGGCCGCCGTGCACGTCGCCGCCATCCCCTGCACCGCGTACGCGACGCTCAGCCCAGACCAGATCCGTTACGTCGCCCGGCACAGCGCCGCGTCCGTCGTCGTGTTGCAGGGCATGGACGAACTCAAGCGCTGGGAACAGGTGCTCGGCGACCTGCCGAAGCTACGGCAGGTCGTGATGATCGAGAGCAAGGCCGTACCCGCCGATGACGCGCGGTTCAGCAGCCTGGACGACGTGCGGCGGCGGGGCACGGAGCTGCACGAAGCCGACCCCAGCGTGTTCGAGCACATGTCGGACAGCATCAAGCCTTCCGATCCGCTTTCGATGATCTACACCTCGGGCACCACAGGTGACCCGAAGGGCGTGGTGCTCACGCACGCCAATGCGGTGTACGAGTCGTACGCCGTCCAGGCGCGGCACCACATGCCCTTGCACGTCGCGAACATCGCGTACCTGCCCCTGGCCCATATCGCCGAGCGCGAACTGGCGATCTACCTGCCGATCACGCTTGCCGGGCACGTGCACACCCTCGCCGACCCGACCGCCGTGATGTCCGCGCTCGGGCGCGTGCACCCGCAGGGCTTCTTCGGTGTGCCGCGGGTATGGGAAAAAATGGTGGCAGGCCTGAAAAACATGCTCGCGAACGCACCGGAGGACAGGCGCGCCGCGCTGACGCAGGCGAACGAATTGCTGCAGCAGGGATACAAACTGCGTGACGCGGGCGAACCCGTGCCGCCGGAACTCGCGGAAAAGATCGCCGAAGCGGACCGCACCGTGCTCGCGCCCGTGCGTCAGCTGCTCGGTATGGACCGGCTGGTCTTCTGCTCCAGCGGGGCGGCCCCGTTGCCGGTCGAAGTGCTGTATTTCCTCGCCGGGCTCGGCGTGGAAATCCATGAGGTGTGGGGACTTTCGGAGACCACCGGCGCTGTGACCGCCAACAGCGCCGAGGCGTTCCGCGCCGGCACCGTCGGCCGTCCGCTCGCCGATACCGAGGTGAAGGTGGCCGAAGACGGCGAACTTCTCGTGCGGGGGCCGCTGGTTTTTCCCGGGTACCTCCGCGAGGACGGCACGATCGAGCCCGCCGTCGACGACGAAGGCTGGTACGCCACCGGTGACATCGGCCAGATCGACGCGGACGGCTTCGTCAAGATCACCGACCGCAAGAAGGAACTGATCATCACCTCTGGTGGCAAGAACATCGCACCGACCAGGATCGAGGGGTTGCTCAAGGAGCATCCGCTGATCAGCCAGGCGGTCGCGATCGGCAACGACCGGCCCTACGTGACCGCGCTGATCGTGCTCGACGACGAGATCCTGCCCGGCTGGGCCACGGCACAAGGCATCGAATTCACCGACGTACCAACGCTCGCCGCGCATCCCCTTGTATGCGCGGAAATCCAGCGCGCGGTGGAATCGGCCAACGGCAGGCTGGCACGGGCCGAGCAGATCAAGCGCTACGAGCTGATCACGAAACCGTGGACACCGGAATCGGGCGAGGTGACCCCGACGCTGAAACTCAAACGGCGAGTCATCAACGACCGGTACGTCAATCGGATCGCGGCTCTTTACAGCTGACCGCGAGTGGCTGGCTCTCCGGTTGAACAACCAGCCACTCAGGAACGAAACATTCACCCCTTCATCGTGGTGAGCCCACCATCGCCGTGTACATAGGCAATGTGGTCGCCTGTGGACAACTGGACTTATCCACAGGTTCAGGCACTGCGCAACGGAGTCGAATCGGACTCGGTCCACTTACGCAGTCGTGGCGGCACGCGCTTTTCCAGGCCATAAGGCTCCAGATGTGCACTGAACACCTCGTCGAAAGCCCGCCGGACAGTCTCGGTGTCCCAGGTCTGCCTTTCCAGAATCGGCTGCTTCAAGTACGGGTGGCCGATGATGTGCAGCTGCGGCCCGTTGCACCGGACGAGCTGACCGGTGATTCCCTCGGCGTCGTCGGACAGCAGGAACAGCACCAGCGGCGCGATCCGCGACGGCGTGCGATCAGGTGGGCAGTTGCGCAGCGAGCGCTCGGACTTCCATACCATCCGAGTGTGGGCCAGCGGGCACACGGCATTCACCCGGATGCCGACCTCCTCCAGGTCCAGCGCCCACGAATAGGTCAGCGACGCGACCGCACCCTTACTGGCCGAGTACACCCCCAGCTTGCGCTGCCCGAGCGAAGCACCCGACGAGATGTTCACGATCGCCCCGCCGCGGCCCTGCGCGACCATCGCCTTGATCGCCGCGATCCCGGTGAACATGACCCCCAGGACGTTGACTTCCACCAGTTCACGTATCTGATCGGGCTCGTCCTGCCACGGAAGCGCCTCGTAGTTGAGCCCGGCGTTGTTCACCAGGCCGTCGATCGAACCGAACTCGTCGACGCACAGCCGGACCAGCGCCTGTGCCTGCTCGGGGTCGGCCACCGAGTGCCCGCTGGCCACGGCCTGCCCACCGTGCTCGCGGATGGTGGCCACGGTCTGCTCGGCCAGCTCGACATCGATGTCATTGGCGACCACTCGTGCGCCCGCCTGCGCGAGGTGCAGGGCGAACGCCTCGCCGAGCCCCCGGCCCGCGCCCGTCACCACCACCGCGCGTTCGCGCAAACCCGCCAGCTGCATGTTCATTGTTTTCACTCCCACCTGGCCAGCCCCGACGCAGCCGGTATGCGGCTCCCACTGGCCCTCGGGACCAGTCTTGGCCAGTTCCACCCGAAGACCACCGGAGTGACGACGAGCGGTCAGCACACTGCGCTGAACGAGTGATGGCTGATCAGCGGGGACATACTCTCGGGGCGGTCAGCCGCACTCCCAGTGTCGGCCGTTCGTCGTAGTACGAACGTCGCGGATCGAGGTCCGGATGGGGCTACCGTCGCGCAGTGACTGTTCGCTTCCGCGCTGTAAGCGGCATACTGGCTGTTGTCTTTCTCGTCGCTTGGGTGAGTGCCCGTTTCCGGTACCCCACGACGGACGACAGAATGCGTGAACGCGACCCGTTCACCCGGTAAGGGGGAGATAGGAAGATGGTGAGGACTCAGGCCCGGCCGCACATGCGCGCGGCGCTGGGCAATGCCGAGTTCCGCACCGTCTGGCTGGCCGAAGCGCAGTCCACCATCGGTGACCAGCTCACCACCGTCGCGCTCGCGCTACTCGTCTACCACCGCACCGGCTCGGCCCTGTTCGCCGCGCTTGCCTACGCGCTGACTTTCCTGCCCGCGCTGGCAGGCGGGCTCGGCCTGGCCCAGCTCGCCGATCACTTCCCGCGCCGGACCGTGCTGGCGGGTTCGGCGGCTGTGCAAGCGGTGTTCGTCGGTGTGATGGCGATTCCCGGCATGCCGCTGTTACCGCTGTGCGTGCTGGTGGTGTTCGCCCGGCTCGCCGGCGCGCCGTCCAACGCCGCGCAGAACGCTCTCACCAGGGAAATCTTCGACGACGACGAGCTGTACCTGCGCAGCCAGGACATCCGCGGCATCACCATGAACACGGCGATGCTGCTCGGGCTGGCCTGCGGTGGCTTCCTCGTCACCGCGGCCGGCGCCTCCGTGGCGCTGGCGCTCGACGCCGCGACGTTCGCGATCAGCGCGGTCGCCCTCCACCGCTGGGTCGCCGCGCGTCCCGCCGCGGACAACGGTGACGGCAGGTGGTTCGGCGCGATCCGCTGGGTCGCCGGGCAGCGACGCTTGCGGATACTGCTGGGCCTTTCCTGGCTGGTGGGACTCGCGGTCATCCCCGAAGGGCTCGTCGCGCCGCTGGCCCGCGAGATCGGTGCGCCAGATCAGGCTGTGGGCTGGCTGCTCGCGGCGGATCCACTGGGCTTCGTCGCCGGGGTCTTCCTGATGTCCCGGTATTTCTCGGGCCGGACACGCCTGCGTGCCCTCGGTGTACTCGCCATCGTGCCGACGGCGTGCTTGCTGGTGTTCTTTGTGCAGCCGGAACTCGTGGTTTCCCTTGTCGTCCTCGCGACCGCGGGCGCGGCCGGGGCATACATCGTCACGGTGGGTGCCTCGTTCATCACGGGAGTGCCCAACGAACTACGGGGCGGAGCCGGGGGGCTTTACCGCACGGGGCTCCGGGTGGCCCAGGGCGTGGGTGTGGCACTGGGCGGCGCGGTGGCAGAGTGGGCCGGTTCGGCGACCACCGCGATCACGATCGCGGGCGCGGCAGGTGTCGTGCTGGGCATTCCGCTGGCGGTGTCCTGGGCGCGGCTGCAACGAAACGAGACCGGAACAGCCGGTGGGATATGAACGGGCGGGATGCCGACGGGGATCAGAAGTCGCGGTTCGACACAACCAGTCACCTCCAGTTTTTGCGCATGAAACAAACGCGAACGGACGCGATCACCGGATCAGAAGTCACGGTTCGACATGAAGAACACCTCTCCCACAGCGACGAAACAAACACGATTTCCGGGGTCAGCGATCAGAAGTCACGGTTCGCCACGACGAGTCACCTCCACACAACGCGCGCACAATGAATCACGGACAACTCCAAGCCGTCAGAAGTCGCGGTTGGACAAGATGAACACCTCCGATCGGTGCTCGTGGTCGAGCATCGACTCACCACAGTGGACGGGGATCTCCTCTCCCACGGTGAGTCGTTTGCGGTGGGATGATACCTGTTGAACAAAAGTACCCGGCGTCCTTCCGGGCACAGCAAAGTTACCTCGCCACCACGCTGTCCGTCGAGAGAAGGTGATCCAGTGTCATCGCCGCCGTCGCGGCCCGGATCACCGGCCCCACCGAAGCAAACGGGGATAACGGCGGGTCAGCAGCGCGAGGGAGTACCGAACCCGGGCGCGGGAAGTCATCCTGCCCCGGACACGACGAGTGATTCCTCGAATACTCGGCGCTCGTACAAACCGCAATATTGGACGTTGTGGCGACGGCCCAAACGATTCATCGCTTTCCTCGTCGCGGCCGAGCTCGTCGCCATTGCCTGGTTCGTCAACGTATTCCTGGATACGCCGCCGCCGGGGCTTCTGGATTTGCTCCGCTTCGCGATTTTGACCGCCGGCGCGACTGTCCACATCCAGATGACCCGGCGCCAGGAAGAACGTCGGAGAAATCGTGTTCGCACGGTACTGATCGACCTCACCGCGGTCTGGGTCTTTCCCGCGGCGATTATTCTTCCGGGCTCGCTGACGATTGCTCTGGTGCTCCTGATTCGCGTCCAGCACTGGTTCGTCGCACGGCGGCCGGCGCACAACTTCGTCTTTTCTTCGATCACTCATATGCTCGCTGCGACGGTGGCGCACCAGGTCTACCTGGCACTCGGCGGCGCGCATTGGAGTTCGCTCACCGTGGCCGGTTCCTTCGGTGAATTCGGCAAACTCATCCTGGTCGCACTGGTCTACGAAGCCGTGCAGATCCTGTACGTCGGCAGCATCCTGAGCCTGGCCGCGGCGAAGCCGACGCTGCACAACGTGCTGGGCAGCAGGGCGGACAACCTGCTCGAGGCGATCACGATCGGGCTCGGCGCGGTCACCGCGATCCTGCTCGTGATCCTGCCCCCGGCGGTCGCGATCATGGCCGTGGTGACGGTGGTCTTCAACCGCCTTGCCGAGCTCGACCAACTGCAGGACGACGTGCGCACCGATCCGAAGACGCAGGTGTTCAACATGCGCGGCTGGACCGAGTCGGCCGAGCGTGCGCTCACCCGGGCCACGAAGGCGGACGACAACCTGGGCATCCTGATGATCGATCTCGATTTCTTCAAGTGGATCAACGACACCTACGGCCATCCGGCCGGCGACGACGTGCTGCGCAATCTCGCTCAGTTGCTCGACGAGGTGACCCGGCCCAGCGATGTCGTGGGCCGGTTCGGCGGCGAGGAATTTCTCGTGCTGCTGCCCGACACCGACCAGGCGACCGCAGCGGGCGCGGCGGAACGCATCCGCTCGGCGGTCGAACACTTGCGGATCGTCACCACGGACAAGCGCGGGGACCAGATCACGGTGTCCAAACGGACCGCGTCGATCGGCGTCGCGGTGTTCCCCGACCACGGCGACTCGCTGGAGAAACTCATGCAGGCCGCGGACGCCGCTGTGTACGAGGCGAAAGAGGGCGGCCGCAACCAGGTCCGGCTTGCCGAGCACCGGCCCCAGCGCGGCGCCGAGCCGACCCACTAAGGTCGCCCGGGGGTTTCCCCGGTGTTCGAGAAACGTTGTCTCTGCCAGTCTGGAGTTCATGATCGCCCGAGCCGACGCCTCCCGCCTCAAGCGGCCGCTGTCGAACTCGGCTTGGCTGCTCGCACTGACGCTGGCCCTGCTGACTTTCGGCTTCGTCGCGTCACGGCCGCCCAGCCCGCCCCAGCAGGGCCCGCCGAGCGGCGGGGCCGCCGCGGCGCAGCGCGCGATCGACGCACTCACCCATCCCGGCCCGCAGCCGGTCGCGTTGAGCCTGCTGCCCGCGGACTTCACGAAGGTGACCGGCATCGTCCCGGGTTCGCTGGCCGCCCGCGACGGCACCGTCCGCGCGGTGCATGTGGACGGTGGCTGCTCGACGCCGTGGGGTGATGACAACACCAAGTGGGACTATGGCGCGCCGTGCAAGGCCCACGATCTGGGCTACGACTTGTTGCGGTACGCGGACAAGATCGGCCAGCCGCTCCCGCCTTCGGTACGCGCCTCGCTCGACGCGCGACTGACCGCGGACATGCACAACGCGTGCCGGGTCAACCCGATGAACTCCCCTCGTACCTGCCAGCTCGTCGCGTCGCTCTACTCGGCCGGGCTGGTGGTCAACTCCTGGCACCAGCGGTGGGGTCCGCCCGTCGGTGATCCGATCGGGCCGATGCTCGCCGGCATCGCGGTGATCGGGTGCCTGCTGGTCTTGCGGTTGCGCGGCTGGCTGTCCCTTCGCCGCGACCGCGCGCGACGACCACTGACGCCCGCCGCACCGGTCCAGCCTCCGGCTTCGAGCTGGGTGACGCTCGGCGTTACGAGCCTGGTGCTGATGATCTGCGGCGAGTCGGTGGTCCAGCTGGCCAGATGGGCTGGTGCGGACGAGTCGTGGTTGTGGCCGTTCACCTGGCTCGCGCAGCTGGCCCCGGTGTTCTTCTTCGCCGGTGGCCGGGCGAACGCGGCGGGCTGGCAGGCGGTGCTCGACGCCGGTGGCGGCTATCGCCAGTACCTCGCACACCGGGCGAGCTGGCTGCTGCGGCCCGCGCTGATCTTCGTCGTGGTGACGCTCGTCGTGCCGCTCGCGCTGGAACTGCTCGGCATCCCGGCAAGCACGAACGCGACGATCGTGCGGGTGGCCCTGCATCCGTTGTGGCTGCTGGGTGTCTACCTCCTGACGATGGTCGCCGCGCCGGTCATGCTCGCGCTGCACCGCCGGGCGGCGGTCGCGACCACGGTCACCCTGCTCGGGCTGGTCGTGCTGGCAGAGCTGAGCGCGAATTGGCTCGGTGCAAAGGTTCCGCACTACCTCGGCGCGTTCGGCCTCGCCCTGCTCGCGCAGCAACTCGCCTTCGGGCGCCTGGCGAATCGCCGTCTGCTGGTCCTCGGCGGGCCGGCCGGAATCGCGGGGCTCGTGCTGCTCACGACGGTCGGCGGCACGGATCCGAACCTGCTCGGCGCTTCCGGTGCGCCACCGGCGCTGGCCGCGCCGGCGCTGGCGGTGCTGTTGCTCGGCGCGACGCAGTTGTCCTTGCTGGGACTTTTCGCCCGCCCGCTGAACCGGCTGACCGCGCAGCCCGTTGTTGCCGGTGTGGTCCGGTTCGCCCTGCGCGCGCCGATGAGCCTGTACCTGGGGTTCCTCGCCGCCGTCCTGCTGCTGGTGACGGTCGTATACCTGCCGCCGCGGGCCGCGGACGCGCTCGCCTGGCTCGCCGGGCCGAAAACCCTGATGGCGCTGGGCTTGCTGGCGGTGCCCGCGGTCATCGTGTTCTTCTGGTTCGAACGGCATGGCGATGGATCGGTTCCGCCGCAGCGGGTGTCGCCGACGGGCTGGCTGGCGCACGCGGCCACGGCGCTGGGCACCGGGTTCGCGACGATCGGGCTGTTCGGTTTCGCGCTGACCCAGTTCGGCGGCGCCGCCGGCGAAACGATGCTCGGGCTGCCGCTGGACCCGATCCAGAACCTGATCCAGTTGCTGCTCGGGGTGTTCCTGCTGCACGCCGTCCGCACCGGGCTCAGCGCGGCGACGAGCACGTGGGTGGTGACCGCGCTGGCCTGCGTGCCGCCGTTGCTCGAGGTGGCCGACGGGTTCGACGCGGACGCGGTGACCTTGCTCGTGCACGGGCTCACCGCACTGTTCGCCGTTGCCGCCGCGGCCAGCACGCTTTTGCCAGGCAGAACGGCGGTGACGAACACTTGAATGAGGGTGTTGTGAGCCACATTCGCTGATCGATATGGGACGCTACCGCAACCGGGTGACACAGTCGGGCGTCCCTGGGGACGGCGAGCTGCGAGCCGGGGAAGGGAGACGTGGGCGTGGAGTATCCGCCGCGGAACGAGCGTGGGGCGCGTGGGCGTCCGGCGCCGCGGTCGGGCCGCCCCGCCGACGCCCGTCATGAGGGTCCCGTCCGCCGCCCCCGTTCCCCGGCCGCGCGCGGAGAACGCCGCCGCCCAGGTCCACCACCGCCTCGCCGCCGTCCCGCACCCCCGCCGCCGCGCCGCCGGTACGGCGTGAAGATCGCGGTCGGCCTGGTGTCACTGCTGGTCATGGGCTTGACGGGGTACGCGTGGGCAGCAATGCAAGGCCTGGTCAGCGGGCTCACCACGGCCGATGTGATCAACGCCGACCAGCCGCCGGACGGGGCGCGCGACATCCTGCTCGTCGGGATGGACTCGCGCACCGACGCGCAGGGAAACCCGCTGCCACAGCAGCTGCTCGACCAGTTGCGGGCCGGGGTCTCCGACGGCGAGGAGAACACCGACACGCTGATCATGGTGCACATCCCGAACGACGGGAGTAAGGCGGTCGCGATCTCGCTGCCGCGCGACTCGTATGTCGACATCCCCGGCGGTTACGGCAAGCACAAGATCAACTCGGCGTACGCGCGGGCGAAGGCGGCCGAGCGCAAGCGGTTGCAGGACTCCGGTGACACAGACCCCAAGGACGTCGAGGTCAAAAGCGCTCAAGCCGGTGCGAAAACGCTCATCGCGACGGTCCAGCAGCTCACCGGATCGTCGATCGACAACTACGCCTCGATCAACCTGCTCGGGTTCTCCGATATCACCCAGGCGATCGGCGGCGTGGACGTCTGTCTCAAGGCGAACGTCAACGACCCGTATTCGGGGGCGAAGTTCACCGCGGGCCGGCACACGATTTCCGGTGTCGAGGCGCTCGAGTTCGTCCGGCAGCGGCACGGGTTGCCGCGCGGTGATCTCGACCGGGTCGTGCGCCAGCAGGTGTTCATGGCCGGGATGGCACAGAAGGTGCTCTCTGCGGGCACCCTCGCCGATCCCGGCAAGCTCAGCAGTCTGACCGACGCGATCAAGAAATCCGTGGTGCTCAACCAGGGTTGGGATATTTTCGGCTTCGCCCAGCAGATGAAGGGGCTGAGCGGCGGGCAACTGCAGTTCCAGACGATCCCGGTGGTCAACCCCGACTACGACAGCCCCACCGATGGCACGGCCATTCAGGTCGATCCGGCCCAGGTCAAGAATTTCGTCCAGGGCGTGACCACCCCGCCGGGCGCACCACCCACGCAGGCTCCCCCGAGTGCGAGTCCCAACGCGTCGACCACTGTGGACGTCCACAACGGAACGGCGAAGTCCGGGCTCGCCGCCACCGTGTCGCAGGCGCTCACCAGCAAGGGTTTCACCGCGGGGGACACCGCGAACGCCACCGCCAAGATCAGCAAGACGACGATCCGCTACCCCGCCGGCGCACAGGGCGCGGCGCAGAACGTGGCCGATGCGCTTGGCTCGCCGGCGACATTGCAGCAGGACACAGCGGTACAGTCCGGGCACATACTCGTCGTAATCGGCAACAACTACTCGGGCTCGTCATCGAGCCAGTCATTGCAGCAGGCCGCGGGCCCGGCGCCGTCGTCGAGCGCTCCGCCACCGGCGAACGCCGATGACAAACCGATCACCGCCGACGGGATCACTTGCGTTAACTGACATACATCTTTCAGACCTTGGCCCGTTAGCCCAATCGGCCTAATCCGCGAACAACTCGGTCGAAGTCGCGTAAGAGCGGAGCGCTCAGCGACTTACATACCCGTGGACACCACTGACGTTCGACCGGACGTGCCGGCGCAGGGGTGCGGCGCGACGCAGGGCAGGGGACCAGGAGTGCACATCGACAGTGAGCTCTATCAGCGAGTTCTGGGGGAGGAACTCCGGAAACTTCGGCGGCTGCGAGGGTGGACTCGCAAGGAGCTGAACCAGCACCTCCAAAGTGATATCTCGTTGCAGACGCTGGCGACCTACGAACTGGGGACCCGGCAGTGCTCGGTGGTGCGACTTGTCGAGCTCTGTCTGGCGATGGACGAACTCCCACAGGATCTCCTCGCGCGTGTGCACCGGCGCGTCTTCACCGACGAACCCGGCAAGGTGCGCCTCGATCTCGGCCAGATCGTCGCGGATCACCGCAGTGAGCTGCTCCCGTTACGCAGATGGGCCGAGGACCGGCTCCGTCAGCCGGGCACTCCGCAGGAAGTGCAACTGGACCCCGCCGCGGTCGAGCGGATGGCCGAATTATGCGGGTTGACCGCGCCGGAACTGCTCGCGCTGCTGCGGGGATTGACCCCGCCAGGCGGGCTGGATGCCGGAAGCGCTCTCTAGTCGCGTTCGGCCGCGAACCCGTGGATGGTCAGGCCCTACTTGTCATCTGCGGTGCCGATTAGTTCGAAGTCCGCAGGGTCGACCTTGCGGGTCGCCAGCCAGTAACGCCAGGTGAAACCGGGCCACAGCGTCCGGTTCACCCCCTGTGCGTCGAGATACCAGCTGCGACATCCACCCCTCGTCCATACGCCCTTTTCGAGCTTGCGCTGCATGTCCGCGTTGAACCGTTCCTGCACCTCGGGTCGTGTGGCGATCCCCGCCGACCCTGCCCGCCCGACCAGTTCGATGGCCTCGGCGACGTACCTCGCCTGCGACTCGATCATGAAGACGACGGAGTTGTGGCCGAGTCCGGTGTTCGGCCCGAGCAGGAAGAAGAGGTTCGGGAAGCCCGCCACGGTGATGCCGAGGTGGGTGCGCATCCCCTCGTCCGCCCAATCCTTGGCCAGGTTCCGCCCGCCTGCGCCGATGATTTCGAGATTCTCGAACGCATCGGTGACGTGGAAGCCGGTGCCGAAGATGATGGTGTCGACCTCGTGCTCCACCCCGGCACCGTCGACGATGCTGTGTTCGCGCACCTCTCGCACGCCGTCGGTGCGCACGTCCACGTTGTCCCGCGCCAGCGCCGGGTAATAGTCGTTCGACAGCAGCACCCGCTTGCACCCGAGCACGTAGTCCGGGGTCAACCGCGCACGCAAGGCCGGATCTTTCACGCCGCGCTCGATGTTCCGCTTGCCGAGCCATTGCGCGAGCTTCATCAGCCGCAGGCCACCGTTGTTGTAGCCGACCGCCCGCGATTCGAGCATCCAGTAGAGCAGGTCGCGATAGGCCCGCTGGAACCCCGGCGCCCTGCGGAAGAGCTTCCGCGTCCACTCCGGCATCTCGTGGTCCGGCTTCGGCATCACCCACGGCGGCGTGCGCTGAAAGACCGTCAGCTTCGCGACATCGGGGGCGATGCGCGGGATGAACTGGATCGCGCTCGCCCCGGTGCCCACGACCGCGACCCGCTTGCCGCGCAGGTCGTAGTCGTGGTTCCAGGTGGCCGAGTGGAACTTCTCACCGCGGAAGTTCTCCAAGCCCTCGAGCTCCGGGATCTGCGGCAGATGCAGGGCACCGATGCCGTTGACCAGGTACCGGCCCGCGAACTCGTCGCCGCCCCTCGTGGCGACGAGCCAACGGTGTTCCTCCGGGTCCCAGCGCGCCCCGGTCATTTCCTGACCGAAGCGGATGTGGGAGTACAGGTCGTACTTCGCTGCGACGCCGCGCAGGTAGTCCCAGATTTCCTGCTGCGGTGAGAATGCCCGCGTCCACTCGGGATTCTGCTCGAACGAGAACGAGTACATGTGCGACTGAATGTCACAGGCGCAGCCCGGATATGTGTTGTCCCGCCAGGTGCCGCCGACATCGGTGGCCTTCTCCAGGATCACGAAGTCCCGGTGTCCCCGGTTGAGCAGCTGGATCGCCATGCCGAGCCCGGAGAACCCGGTGCCGATGATGACAACCTCGGCTTCGGTGCGCTCGCCCATCCGTCTCCCTCGCACTTCCTCGTTTAGTGTTACCGCGAGTCCACCTTACTTGAAGTAGGTTACGTTCGATAGAGTGTTCGCCGTGAGCACTCGCAAGCGCATGCCCAGGGCCGAGCGCGAGCGGCAGATGATCGAGGTCGCCGAGGCGGTGTTCGCGGAGCGCGGGTACGCCGCCGCGTCGATGGACGAGATCGCCGAGCGCGTCGGCGTGTCCAAGCCGATGCTCTACGAGTACTTCAACTCGAAAGAAGGCCTGCTACTGGCTTGCATCGCCACTTCACGGGCGCAGCTGCGCGAAGCCACCGAGGAGTCGGTCACCGGCGCCACCTCCGCCGAGGACGCGCTTCGCCGCGGGCTGCTGGCGTTCTTCGTCTACATCCACGAGCGGCGGCAAGCCTGGTCACTGCTGCGGCAGGAGATGGTCTTGATCGGTACATCCGCTTCCGAGGAGATCGAGGCCACCCGGCGGCAGCAGACCGATCTGGTTGCCAAATTGATGACCGGCTATCTCGATCTCGGGTCCCCCTCAAGGGTGGAAGCGGTCGCCGAAATCATCGTCGGCGCCTGCGAACGGCTGGCCATCTGGTGCGAACGGCACGACGAGGTGACACCTGAACGGGCTACTGACTACGCCATGGCGGTCCTCTGGGGCGGTCTTGTCGAACGCACTGGGTAAGCGAAGGTGACACGCTCGTGCGGACATCCGTGCATCTGCGAAGCGATAGTCACGCAGAGCACAGTTGGTTCCGTTGCTTGTAACCCAGAGTCGTGTTGAGGTATCGATAGACGCCGACGCGAGTTCAGCAAACGGTTACTCGGTTACGCCCGATCGGGCGTAACCGATCGGCGTCACAAGGCGGTGCGGCCTGGGTCCCACTGGCGGAGCCAGGCAGCCGGTGCAGGGTGGAGGACCTGATGGCCGAACCGATCATGGCGAGTTACGTCCAGGAGGACGACGACTGGGCGATCACCGTCGCCGGGCAGGGCAAGACGCTCAAGGGGAGAGCGCCGGGCATCATCGCCGCGCGGGACAACGTGGACCAGCTCGTGGAGTCGCTGGGCCCGGACGCCAAGAGCGCAACCGTCGTGCACCTGCTCAACGGCAGTGCACTCGAGTTCACGGCGGCTTACATGACGGCGCGGTTGACGCGCCCGGACGCGGTGCCGGAACCCGCGAAGTCGCCGGAAAAAGCCCAGCCGGAGGCGGCAGCCTCGGACGGCGAGCCCAGCGAGTCCCCGGTGCCGCCTCAGCAGTCCGAGGAGCCGGCGAAACCGAACAACAAGGCGGGCCGCCAGCCGAAGGCCAAGCTGACCGCGAACATCGGTGACGCGCTGGAGAACTCCAAGAAGGAGCCGAAGGTCGAGACCACCCCGGCGAAGGCCGCGAGTCGCAGCTGAGGGTGCTGCGCGATACGCAGCGAGCGGGTACGGGGCCGACAGCGCGAAGCCGCTGGGCATCCGTACCACAACACCGTGGGGCGCCGCCGATGCGCGAGGTTCTGCGCACCGGCGCCCCCGTGGCCGGCCGGCGCGCGGGTCAGCGGAAGAGCTTGCGCAGCAGCAATCCGACGATGAGCACGCCCACCCCGATGAGCGGGAACTTCACCTTCGGGTCGTCGAGCTTCGCGCGCACGTTCGTCTTCGCCGAGTCGGCCAGTTTCTTCGGGTCGGCCTTCTCACCGAGCTGATCCAGCGTCGACGCCAGCGCCTCGCGGGCCTGCTCGATCTCGCGCTCGATGGTGTCGGGATCGCGGGCCACCAGTCCTCCTCGATTTCGGCAGGGCCTTACCGTAGTTCACGGCATCGTGCGGCTCGTACCGGCCACGCCGGAACAGCCGCCACGAGGCGGCTAGGCTGAGCAAGTCGCGCCCGTAGCCCAATTGGCAGAGGCACACGGTTTAGGTCCGTGCCAGTGAGAGTTCGAGTCTCTCCGGGCGCACAGTTTCACCCTCGGCAGCGTATCCGGCGAAGGCACGCGAAACATGGACTCTCCAGGCGGACGGCAACGTCGCCACGCCAGAAAACGCGTGCGCCCGGCCCGCCGTGGTGTGCTGATCGTCAACCCGCGCTCCGGGGACGGCAAAGCGGAACGTGCCGACCTGGTGGCGAAGGCGGAGGCACTCGGGGTCCGCACGATCGTGCTCAGCCCCGACGATGATCTGCGCGCACTGGCCGAGCAGGCGGCGGCCGACGGCGCCGATGTGCTCGGCATGGCCGGTGGCGACGGCTCACAGGCGCTGGTCGCCGACGTCGCGCGGCGGCACGGGCTCGCGTT
This sequence comes from Amycolatopsis pithecellobii, assembly GCF_009707865.1. Lineage (GTDB taxonomy): Bacteria > Actinomycetota > Actinomycetes > Mycobacteriales > Pseudonocardiaceae > Amycolatopsis_E > Amycolatopsis_E pithecellobii. The sequence continues at coordinate 6,656 of NZ_WMBA01000067.1, read as the reverse complement.
CGTCTGTGTACCGGCCGGCACCCGCAACCATTTCGCGCTCGACCTCGGCCTCGACCGCGACGACGTGGCCGCCGCCCTCGATGCCTTCGGCGAAGCCATCGAGCAGCGGATCGACCTCGCGCTGGTCGGTGACGAGGTGTTCGTCAACAACGTCTCGCTCGGCGTCTACGGCAAGGTCGTGCAGTCCGGCAACTACCGCGACGCCAAGATCGCCACCGCCGCGCAGATCCTTCCCGAGCTGCTCAGCCCGGACACCGAACCGTTCGACCTGCGATTCACCGGGCCCGAGGGCACGACCGCGAAAACCGCGGACGTACTGCTGGTGTCCAACAACGCCTATCACCTCACCAGCCTCAGCCAGTTCGGCACCAGGGCCAGGCTCGACGCCGGCATGCTGGGGATCGTCACGGTCACCGCGAACCGCAACGGCGGGCTGCGGGCATTGCTGTCCGCGGAGTCCGAGGAGCGTGTCGACCACTTTCCCGGCTACCGGGAATGGACGGTGCGGGAGTTCGAAGTCGGTTCCGGGGACGAACTGCTCGACGTCGGGATCGACGGCGAGGCACGGAAACTGGCGCCACCGCTGCGGTTCAGGTCCCTGCCGGGGGCATTGCGAGTTCGCGTACCCCGGCGAGAAGAACCGGCCGGTTTCTGGCGGAAGATCAGGAACTGGGCGAAGTCCGTGGCCACCAGCGCAACGTCAGTACTCCGGCGGCGATCCCGATCGTGACCCCGGCGAAGACGTCACTGCGATAGTGGGCCCCGGTCACCACCCGGGACGTCGCCACCCCGGACGCCAGGACCGCGACAGGCACCGCGAGCAGCGGCTGCTCGATGGCGACGCCGGTGGTGAACGCGGCGGCCGAGGCGGAATGGCCGGACGGGAACGACGTCGTGATCGGCGGACGGCGTAACCGCCGCACGGCCGGAATCGCGTCCACGGCGGGCCGCGGCCGGCGCACCAGGCTCTTGAGCACGACGTTCGTGCTGAAACTCGCGACGCTCAGCGCCATCAGCCCGCGCAGCGCGCCACGCCGGGCGCCGCTGTTGCCGCTCAGGGCCAGGACGCCACTGACCGCCAGCCACAACCGGCTGTAGTTCGCCCACCTGCTCAAGGTTGGCAGCACCGTGTCCCGCATACCGCCGATCACACCATCATCGCGCGGCGCTTGCTCAACAGGGCCCGTTCCCGGTGCGGGAAAAGCGAAATCCCGGGCCGGCACAGCGCCGGACCCGGGATTGTCTACTGTGGACTGACTAGCGACGCGGCTGGCCCTGATAAGGCTGCTGCCCGTAGGGGTTGCCGTACTGCTGCGGGTACTGCTGACCCTGCGGCGGGTACGGCGGGGGGTACGAGCCCTGCGGCGGGTAGGGCGGCTGGCCACCGTTGTGGCCGCCGAGGTAGCGGGCACTGCCGAAGCCGAGGATCGGGATGCAGATGAACGGGAAGAACACCGACGCCACACCGAAACCGGCGCCCTTGCCGAACGACTTCGCCAGCCCGACGTAGGTGGAGAACACCACGAAGATGTTGACCACCGGAATGAACATCAGCAGGAACCACCAGCCGGGCTTGCCCGCGACACGCAGCAGCACGACGGTGTTGTAGATCGGCACGATCGCCGCCCAGCCGGGCTTGCCCGCCTTGCTGAACACCCGCCACATCGCGGCGATCATGAACAGGCCGAATGCCGCGGCGACAACGATTATCGTGGTCACGACCCCTGGACTGATCGACGCACTCGCCTGGGTGTTCGTGTACTGCGCTGTGATAAGCACCGGTCCGGGTCCTTCCACGGGGTCTGAGGAGATGCGGGTCAACGTAATCGCTGACGTCCGCATAGACGCGAAGAAAACCGGAACGGGTTCCCTGGCGCTGATTTGGCCAACCGATGTTGCCCGAAATCCCTCACAACCCGTACTCCTCGGCTGTCACGTAGATGACGCCGAGTTCGGACAGTTTGTCGCGTAGGCCGTAGCGGTCGAGGCCGAGTTCGCCGCCGCGGAAGGCTTCTCTGGTCGCTTCTTCTTTCGCCGCACGGGCTTGCGCGGCGTCCAGGGCGCGGTCGACGTCGGCGCGGGGCACCACGACGACGCCGTCGTCGGCCAATATCGCGCGGAAACGGCGGCGGACCACACGGGGAAGTTCATCGCGTGCAGTTCGGCGACATCACGCACCCCGGTCGTGGTGACCAGGCCGCGCACCCCACGATGTCGCAACGCGGTGGCGAACAGTTCCCCGAACAGGCCGTCGGTATTTGCACGCCCCGTCGTTTCGCGAGATCCGTGTAGTAGTCCCACATGTGCTGCTGCACGGGAAGGCATTCCATGGCCTTGCGCTTGGTGTCGAACACGCTGGTGGGCACGACCTCGCGGTAGACGTGCACAATCCGGTCCACCAGCTCGGGCGACTCGACGAGGGGGTAGTCGCCGGCGTCGAGGAACCGGATGTCCGCTCCCAGGGTCTTGCGACGGAGCTGCTTGATTTCCGCCGGGCTGTTGCCGGCGCGCCAGGCCTTGGCGGACTCGCCACGCTCGCCGAAGGTCAGGCACAGCACGGTGGCCCGGCCCCCGCGGGCGGTCGCCAGGGCGATGACCCCTGCGCCTCGCCACACGAAATCGCCCGCATGCGCGCTGACGACCAACAACGAACCCGTGGCAACTCCTCGGACTCGGCTCTCCACCGACCCGAGAAGCGTGTCCACAATATTGCCAACAATTTGGTAGACGATCCAGTCAGGCATTTCGTCCGGTGAAGGCGAGCAACCGGTCGTTCGCGCTCGCCAGCGGCGAGACCAGCAACGGCGGCTCGAACCGGCCGGGCCGGTCGTGGTCGGCGATGAAGAACGGAGCCAGGTCCAGCAGCTCCTCCGCGAGCGCTTCCGGCAGAGGACGATGGTGACCGCAGGCCTGTGCGACATCCCAGCCGTGCACCGCGACTTCGACCGCACCCGCGCTGGTGAGGATGCCCGCGGTCAACGGGCTTCCGCTGACCGCCACCGTGCCCGGCACCGAAGCGGCACTCCACGCGGCGAGCAGGTGACCGGCACGGTTTTTCACCGCTGCCACCGGGTCCGCCCGGGCGAATTCAGCGGCGTCGAGCGTGACCTGCCCCAGGTCGGCCGCCTCGTGCAGCGCCAGCAACGAATCGTCCAGATGCGCGAGTAGTTCGCGCAGGTCCCAGTCGCGGCACGGCGTCGGGCGCGACAGCAATGCGGGGGTGACCAGGTGCAGACTGCCGAGCATGTAGTTGATCGCGCGTTCGAGCAGTCCGATTCCACTGACCAGCGCCGCCGCGCCCTCGTCGATCATCGAACGAGGACCTCCGGCAGGCCGAACTTGGGGAACAGCGTGAGGTCGAAGAAGCACGCGACATGTTCGACGCCGGATTCGGAAAGCGTGAGCACCGGCAGGTTGAACGGCCGGTAGACGTCACCGTCACGCATGTACAGGCCGAACGCGGGCTGGCCGTTGGCCGAGGTCGGGACGAGCCGCATATCGCCGGGGCCTTCGGCGGGGCACTGCGTGTCGATGAGCCGCGCGATGTTCTCCGCGCCCTGGTACCAACCGATGAAAGGGGGCATCTCCCAGACGGCGTCCTTGGTGAACAACTCGACGATCGCCGGGATGTCCTTGCGCTCGAAGGCGTCGACGAACCGGTCGAGCAGTTCACGCTGGCCGGCGACGCTCGGCTCGACGATCTCCTCCTCGTGCGGGGTGGCCTCGGCCAGCTGCGCACGGGCGCGCTGCAGGATGCTGTTGACCGCGGTCGTCGTCGTGTTGAGCACCTTCGCGACTTCGGCGGCGCGCCACTGCAGCACATCGCGCAGGATCAGCACCGCCCGCTGGCGCGGCGGCAAATGTTGCAGCGCGGCGATCAATGCCAGCCGGATGCTCTCGCGGGAAGTCACGATCGCGGCCGGATCGGCCTGCTCGGCGCCGACCATCGCGTCCGGAACGGGCTCGAGCCACGGCACCTCGGCCTGCTCGACCAGCTCGTCCCCGGCCTCCGAGCCCGGCCCGCCCAGCCCGGTCGGCAGCGGGCGTTTGCCGCGGTTCTCCAGCGCGGTCAGGCACACGCGGGTCGCGATGCGGTACAGCCAGGTGCGCAGCGACGAACGCCCTTCGAACTTCTCGTACGATTTCCACGCACGCAGGTAGGTCTCCTGCACCAGGTCTTCGGCGTCGTGAACCGAACCCAGCATGCGATAACAGTGCGCGAGCAATTCACGTCTGAACGGATCGGCCTGACGGAGAAAGTCCTCCCCGGCCGGTCTTTCGGTCATCGTCATGGTCACCAGCATCGCCTCCGCTCGGATACCTGTACAGACCGGACGAGGCGGGAGAACTCATCGGTGTGGCGGACAATTGTTGCCACGATCGGCGGCGCAAGCGGTGGGATGATGCCAAGCTGGATCCATGTCGAACGACCGCAATGTGCTGGGCGGGGACCTCGAACCGTGTGGCAGTGATCCGATCACCGGCTTCTACCGTGACGGCAGCTGTACCACCGGCCCGGAAGACCTCGGCAGCCACACCGTCTGCGCCGTCGTCACGAAGGAGTTCCTCGAGCACCAGCTCGCGGTCGGCAACGACCTGGTCACCCCACGCCCGGAGTACGACTTCCCCGGCCTGCACGCCGGTGACCGCTGGTGCATCGTCGCCGCGCGCTGGCAGGAGGCATACGAAGCGGGGGTCGCGCCACCCGTCGTGCTGGCCGCGACGCACGCCCGCAGCCTCGAAGTCCTGGAGCTGGACGCGTTGCGCCAGCACGCGGCCGATGTGCCGGCGGACCCTAGCTCGTTGCTCTGACCCTGCGCCGGGTGGTCCAGACCGTCAGCACGAGGAGTGCCACCGCCCCGACGATCGCGGTGATCTCCACGGCGAGGTTGTGCCGTTCCGCGAAATCGGGTTGAAGCACGCCGCCGGGGTCGTCCAGCACCGCGGCCGGTGCTCCCTCGCGTTGCCGGTCGGTCGAATCGGTGCGGATCGTGAACGTGCCGGCCCGTGGGCATGCCATGGTGTGCACGAATCCGTAGTGGTGGTACCGAGATCGCGTGTCGACCTCTTCGCGGTGGACCACTTGGCAGGACTCGGTCAGCCCGAACGTGTGCAGCGCGAGCCCCCGTCCGCCGACGGTCACCGCGGCGAACAACAACCCGCTCGACACGACCGCGACGATCAGCGCCCACCATGGCCCACCCGCGTACCGGACCATGCCGAGCCCGAACGCGGCGACCCCGGCGATTCCCATGACCAGCGCGACAATGGTGCTGTGCGGGGGAAGGACGAACAGCAGAGCGGCAACGACGATGGCCCCGAGTCCGGCCGGCGCGACCACGCGGCCGGTGCGGATTCCGAGTTTTCGGGCCAGATCACCGGCCGGCGAACCTGCCATCGCGTGCTGTGCCCATCGTTGCCGAGCCGGCCTGCTTTTCGGTCGGCTCGGCAAGTCTAGCCGGGGAAACGGCCCTTGTATTGTGACCGCGTGCACGAGCCCGGCTACTACGAGCTGCTCGGGGTGGACAGGTCCGCCTCCGAAGCCGAGATCAAGTCGGCATACCGGTTGAAGGCACGGGCGAGTCACCCTGACGCGGGCGGTTCGCCCGCCGAGTTCCATGTGTTGCGGCAAGCCTACGAAACGCTGAGCGATCCGCACCGGCGGGCTGACTACGACCGTGGACTGTCACCGGTGCCCGTGCGGGTCCGGCAGCGGCCACGTGGTTTCGGCGAAGATCCTTCGTTCGTCGCGAGTATGCCGCGGCTCGATCCGGAAACCCTGCCGTGGTGGCATCGCGGCGTCGAAGCCGCCCGCCCGGAGACACCGCAACGGCCGGGTCACGCACCTGCCGCGATACTGCTCGGCTGGTTGCTGCTCGTGGTCTTGCCGTTGATGGCCGGATGGTTGCTGCTGACCGTCTGGCTGCTGCTGGCGATGGCCGTCGCGATCTGGCTCGTGCGGCGGCATTTGCTGGTGATCCAGGCGCGCCAACGGTTCGCGGCGGAGTTCGGTGGCACGGTGGTGTTCGGCCGCCCCGGCTCCGATGCCGACCAGTGGGGCGAGCGGTTGACCGCGGAGCTGCTGGACCGGTACCTCACCCGGCTGCCCAGCGCGCGGATCTTCCACGGTCTGGCGTGGCCGGGCTCGGTGTTCGCCGATATCGACCACGCCGTGCTGGCCGGGCGCCGGCTCGTTCTGATCGAGTCGAAGACGTGGCTGCCCGGCACCTACGGCGCGGACGAGGACGGCACCTTGTGGCGCGACGACCGGCGCTTCCGGGGTGGTGCGACCCGGCTCCCGGAGGCCATCGAGGCCTACCGGGAGCTGTTACCTGGGGTCGAGATCCGGGGTGCGTTGATTGTGTATCCGAGCCGTGCCGGCGAGGTGACGACCGAGGAGGATTTCGACCTGCCGGCGCCGCCGATGACCCCCGAGCAGTTCGTCGAGGAGATCGGCGGCTGGCTAGCGGCGCAACCGTCCACTGTGGATACTGAGGTGCTGCGGCTGGTGTGCCGCCAGGTTGTTTCCTAGCTTGAGTTTTAACGTTCGGGGCCATGACGGGGCACCCGGATGATCATGGATGAGGCCCTTGGTTGATCATGCTTCTTGCTTAGGGAAGACGATCACACCAAGGGTCTCAATTGATCAGTGTGCA
>NZ_WMBA01000066.1 GCF_009707865.1 Amycolatopsis pithecellobii | reverse complement strand
TTCGTGTTGGTCCGGGGGTGGGAGTGGGCGGTGGGTCCCTCGGCGGCTTTTTGTTGCACGGCGGCGGTTTTGTGCGTGGGGTGGCTGGCCCCCTTACGGCGTGAAGGCGTTCCCCGTGGGGATCTTGGGGCGGCCCAAGATCCCCCGCTCACTGACCCGGGCACGGCGGTACACGTCAGCTGTCGCGGTGGCGATGTGGGTCCAGTCGAAGTCTTCCGCCAGGCGGGCGCGGGCTGTGCGGGCTCGGCGGCGGGCCGACTTCCGGTCCCGCAGTACCGAATCCACCGCCGCGCGGATGGCGGCGCTGTCACCAGGTTCGAAGGCCAGGCCGGTGATGCCGTCGATGATCACCTCACCGAGCCCACCCGCCGTGGAGGCGACCAGCGGGGCTTCGGCAGCCGCGGCTTCCAGCGCGACAATTCCGAAAGGTTCATACCTACTCGGCAAAACTACCGCATCCGCAGCACCCAAAGCGGTCCGCAGTTCCCGGTCCGGTAGGTGGCCGGCGAAGTGAACGGCCCGCCGCACGCGCAGTTTTCGTGCCTGGGCAACCAATTCTTCCTGGTGCCGACCCCGGCCGGCGACCACGAGCCGCGTGCCGGGGTGGTCACGCCGGATCGACGGTAACGCCGCCAGCAGATCCTGCACCCCTTTTTCCCATTCCAGCCGCCCGAAATATAACAGCAACGGTTCCCCGTTCGGTGCGAAAGCCGAGCGGGCGCGTGCGATCTCGTCCGCCGGCACCCGCCAGCCCCGGCCCTCGATACCGTTGTGGATCACCGTGATCTCGTCGGCCGGGACCTCGAACAAGCCGGACACCTCGGCACGCATCGCCTGGGAGCAGGTGATCAGCTCGTCCGCGCGGTTGGCGAGCCACCATTCCGCGGAGTGCACCTGCTGGTTCAGCGGATGTGACAACCATCCCGAATGCCGCCCGGCTTCCGTCGCGTGAATCGTCGCGACCAGTGGCCGTGCGGACGTTTCGGCCAGCGCGATCGCGGGATGGGCGACGAGCCAGTCGTGTGCATGCACCACATCCGGTTGCCACGTGCGCAACAGCTCCAAGCCGCGCCGCACCATGGCGTGGCCCATCGCGAGGGTCCACGCGATCAGGTCCTGCTCGAAGGTGACGTGCATCGGATCCTCGGCGACCCGGATCACCCGCACCCCGTCGACCATGCGATCCGTCGTCGGATGGGTCTGCGCGTCCGTGCCCGCGACATGCCGGCACAGCACCACGACTTCGTGCCCGTCCCGCGCCAGGTGTCGCGCCAGGGCGTGCACATGACGCGCCAGCCCGCCCACGACAACCGGCGGGTACTCCCAGGACAGCATCAGCACGCGCATGGAACGAGGTTACTCACTGGTCAACTTAGGCTTTACGACCGTTACTTCCCGAAGTGCGAGCCGTCCGTGCCCGTTTCGCCCGAAAGGCATGGTGGTGCTGGTGGCCGGTGCAATCCTCGGGTCCTCCGGCCGAGCCCGGCCGGCAACGAGAAAGGACTCTCAATGGGTTCGACTTCGAAGAAGACCAAGAGGAGCGCCAGGGCCGCCATTGTGCTCGCTGCCGCAGCGGCGCTGGGGCTCCTGGCGGTGACCGTGGCGGACGCGGCCGCGCCCAGCACCACGACGGGGGTCGCAGCCTCGGCTACGGATCCCGCCAACTTCATCAACTTCTGACACCCACCGGAAAGGATTCGAAAGTGCGTTCCAAGACCAGGAAGGGTGCCCGTGCGGCCATCGTGCTCGCGGCTGCGGCCGCGCTGGGGCTGCTGGCGGTGACCGTCGCGGCCGCGCCCAGCACCACGACGGGGGCCACCGTCTCCGCCGAGAAGAACTTCAACCCCTTCTGACCGTTCCGCAATCTCGGGAGCTGCGGACCTCTGTCACGGTCCGCAGCTCCGCACTACAGCAGCCGCGCGTCCAGGTGGCCGAACACCCGGTCCTCCCACGGAATCGGGGTCTCGCCACGGACGAGGGCGTCGAACCGGTCGGTGTGCACGCGTGCCCTGCGCCGGGCGTAGTCGGCGGCCGAATCCTTCGTGACCATGAACGCCCAGTCGCTCGAGAGCGCGAGCATCGCCTCGTTGACCGCCAGGTCCAGCACCGGATCGCGGAACGTGCCGGGCCGGATCGCGAGCAGGCGGCGCTGCACCGCGGCGTTGTCCGCCACCATGTCCGCGACCTGCTCACCGTCCCACACCCGCCAGTCCTTGCCCGAACCCCAGGAAGACGCGGGCAGGTCCACCGGTGCGCCCACGTGACCGGCCTCCAGCGCACCCCGCAGCGTGGTGACCCGCACCCCGGCTTCCGGGAGCGCGCGCAGGATCCCTTCCAGCCACGCCGGTCCTTCGTGCCACCAGTGTCCGAAAAGCTCGGTGTCGTAGGCCGCGACGACCAATGCTTCTCGCCCGTTCCGCGCACGCAGGCGGCGCAGCCTGGTCACCACCGTGTCCACGAAGTCCTTGACGTGCAAGCGAAGCGTGTCCGCGGCCAGCGCCGGATCGTAGGGGGCCTTGTCCTGCGGGGCGACGTGATGACCGGTGACCCGCGACGGCTTCACGCCGACTTCGTGCGCCCAGGTATGGAAATCGCGGTAGTTCGGATGCCCGGGGTAACCCGCCTTCGGTGACCAGACCCGGTACGTGACTTCGAGATCCCGTCCGAAACAGACCACAGTGGACGAACCGACCGGACGCGCCACCGAAGTATCACCGCGCAGTGCGGGACCGTCCACAAGGAACCGTTCTACCCCGGCTGAGGCGTAACCGTGCTCCATCCCGGGCGCGTACCCACACTCCGGCGCCCAAATGCCCGCCGGGCGATGGCCGATCCGCAGCGCGGTGTCCTCGAGACCGGAACGCAGCGCGAACGCGCGGATCCGTTCGTCCAGCAGCGGCTGGAACGGATGCGTCAGTGGGCCGCCCAGCAGCTCGATCGTACCACCGTCCACAAGGGACCGTAGTACTGGTGAAAATCCGTGCCGCCACTGGGTTTCGAGCGCTTCGCTTGCCTTGAGTGCGGCTCGGTGCTCGGCCGCGGCCAGCTCCCGGAGCAAGGGATCGTCACGCCACAGCGTGCCGGCCTGTAGTGCCCGCAGCTGCCAGTGACCGAGCCACTCATGGAATGTCCGCAGGCTGTACGGGTCGTCGAGTTGTGCCGCGAGCACTGGGGTGACACCGAGCGTCAGCACCTCCCGGCGACCCTCGTCGGCGAGCCGGCGCAACAACTCGACCACGGGCAGGTACGAATGCGCCCACGCCTGGTAGAGCCATTCCTCGCCGACCGGCCACGACCCGTGATGCGGCAACCACGGCAGATGACTGTGCAGGACAAGGCAAAACGTGCCTTCGCTGCTCATGTCCGGACCGCCACCGCGACCAGATCGAGCGACCGGTCCAGCTCGTCGCCGGTGATCTCGAAGTCCTCCGCGCGAATCGTGCTGATGTCCGCGAGCAGCTCCGCCGGCCATTCGGCCTGCCCAGGCAACTGCCCCATGACGACGTCGAGCTGCGCGTCGATGATCGAGCCGCCGTACTTCTCGTCGAGCGCCCGTACGCCGGGGCCGTGCCGCAAACCGTGCAACAGCTCGACTTCGAACCCGGCTTCACGGAGCAACGAGTCCAATTCGGACGGTGCTAGCTCACGGGTGTGGTAGGGGTTGAGCGGAGTATCGCTGTCGGGCGTGAAGGTCAGCCGGTTCGGCGTGGTCACGATGAGCCGGCCTCCCGGTCGCAGCACCCGCCGGCACTCGGCGAGAAAACCGGCCTGGTCCCACAGATGCTCGATCACCTGGAAGTTCGCTACGACGTCCACAGTGGACGATCCCAGCGGCAGGAACGCGAGGTTTCCTTGAACGACTGACAGTTCCGGGTAGCGCCGCGCGACATGCCTGACGGTCGGCTCGTCGTAGTCGAGTGCCAGTACGTGCGCCGCCCGCCGCGCGATGAGCGCCGCGCCGTACCCCTCACCGCAGCCGGCCTCCAGCACGATCGCCCCCGCGCACTGCGGAAGCAGGGCAAGGTAAGCGGCCTCGTGCCGGCGGAACCAGTACGTCTCCTCCGGTATCCCGGGCACGGTCCGTTCCCCGGTCAGATGCAGCGCTTCGGTGCGTCCGGACGTCGTCACCCGCCCGACCCTACTGGCTGAATGCTCAGGGCCACTTGCGCAGGACGACGCACCACGAGGTCTCGTCGATGTGGAACTCGGGCACCGGGCTGCCCGCGCGAGCCATCGCCGTGCGAATACGCCAGATCCCGCGCCCGAAGCGGTTCACGTACCCGAGCGCCTTCATCGCGCGGGCAAGGCCCGGGTTGCGGTAGTCGCTGACGCGGTCGAAGTTGTCCGCCCGCACCTGGCCGTACGGCCCGCCCGGGTTGGTCACCTCGATCCGATCGTCGAACCAGGCGATGCGTACCGGCGCATTCGACCGCTCGTAATCACGATGCATCAACGCGTTCATGCACGTCTCCCGGAGCGCTTCGAGCGGGTAATCCGGCAGCGTCTCCTCCCGGAACAGCCCCTCGCCCTCGGTGAGTTTCGTGCGCAGGTTCGCGCTCAGCAACGCGCCCAGCCGGGTCGCGGTGCCCACGAGGTTCCCGCGCAACTCGTGCTGGTCGCCGACGGGCGCACCCAGATCCAGCCCCTGGTACCGGACGAACTGCACGTAGGCGCCCGGCACATGCGCGCTGGGGTCCTTGCCGATCGTGAGCACACCGAGGTTCGTGGGCGCGGCGGCCGGCGTGACCAGGCGCAGCCACGCCAGATCCGTCTCGACGGGGCGACGGTTGTCCTCGAGTGACTCGGGAGCGACGAACGACGGGAGGTAGGTCGTGTGGAACAGCCGCAGGTCGAGGTCGTCGATGTCGGCGGTCGGGGCCGGTCTGGCGTCGAATGGCGCGGCCGCGAACCGCCGGATCTCGGCCACCAGCCGCTGCTCGTCACCGGCCGGCTCGTGCGTGGTGATCGTCACCCGGGGCCCCCGGTCAGACGGGGGAGACCGTGACGCTCATGGCGCCGGGCCCCACATGTGAGCCGACCACGACGCTGGACTCGACGATCGACAGGTCGCGCAGGTTGCGTACCCGCCGCCGCAGCGTCCGGACGACGGACAGTTCACGTTCGGTCGGCCGGAAACACGACACCGCCACCTCACTCGGGTACGAGTTCGCCCGCTGCGCGGCGATGTCGATCAGCTTGTTCATCGCCCGCTTCGCCCCCGGTACCCGCGAAAGCGGCGCGACCTCGCCGCGCTGAACGGTGAGCAGTGGCTTGATCGACAGCGCCGTCCCGAGCAACGCCTGCGCCGCACCGATCCGGCCGCCGCGGCGCAGATATTCGAGAGTGTCCACATAGATCAGTTCTGACGTGCTGGTGAACCGCCGTTCCGCCGCCTCGATCACGCGGTTGACGTGTGCTCCCGCGGCGGCGGCGCGCGCGGCCGAGAGCACCCCGAACCCCAGGCTCATCCCGACCGTGCCGCTGTCGACGGTGTACACCGGGATCCGGATCTGTTCCGCGGCCTGGCGGGCGGCCTCCACGGTCGCCGACATCCGCCCGGAGATGTGCACGCTGACGATCGCCGTCGCGCCCTCGCTGACCGCGTCCTGGTAGGTCCAGAAGAACGCGCCCGGGTCGGGTGGCGCGGTCGCCACGAGCCGGTTCGCGCGCAGCGACTCCACGAGCTCGTCGCGGTCGAATCTCGCTTCGTCGTCGATCCGCTCGTCCACCTGGAGCTGCAGCTGGATGACCTTGATGCCCCACTGCCTGACGAGCTGGCCGGAAAGTGACGCGGTCGAGTCGGTCACTACTGCTACGTGAGGAGACACGGTGTGTGAGATTAACCCGAAAGGTCTACGCCGTGTAGCCCGTGCGCCACTGGCGTCCACTTGGAGTAGTGCTATGTCGTGAAAAAATTACTGGGACGATGGTCCCGGTAAATTGGGATTCCAGGTGAATGCGGTCACCTCAGCGCGCCACAGCCCGAAAAGCTCCCTACGCTACCGGCTGGTAGGGCTGGACAACGGACAGGTCGAAGGGGACCCATGACGAAGATTGTTGTTCTGGTCAAGCAGGTGCCGGACACCTATTCGGAGCGAAAGCTCTCCGAAGCGGACCACACGCTTGACCGCGCATCCGCAGACGACGCGGTACTCGACGAGATCAACGAGAAGGCCGTCGAAGAGGCCCTCAAGATCAAGGAAGCCGGCGAGGGCGAGGTCACCGTCATCTCCGTCGGACCGGACCGCGCCACCGACGCCATCCGCAAGGCACTGTCGATGGGTGCCGACAAGGCCATCCACGTCTCCGACGAGACGCTGCACGGTTCCGATGTGATCGCCACCGCCAAGGTGCTCGCCGCCGCGATCGGCAAGGTCGAGGACTACGACCTGATCATCACCGGCAACGAGGCTTCCGACGGCAGCGCGGGCGCGGTGCCCGCCATCCTGGCCGAGCTGCTGGGGCTGCCCCAGCTGACCTACGTGCGCGAGCTGACCGTCGACGGCACCAGCGTCAAGGCCGATCGCGAGACCGAGGACGGGCTCACTCACCTCGAAGCGAGCCTGCCGGCCCTGGTGAGCGTGAGCGAGAAGATCAACGAGCCGCGTTACCCGTCGTTCAAGGGCATCATGGCCGCGAAGAAGAAGCCGGTCGACACGCTCACGATTGCCGATCTGGGCATCGACGCGGGCGAGGTCGGGCTGGCCAACGCGTGGTCGCAGGTCACCGAGGCAGCGCCCAAGCCGCCGCGCACCGCCGGTCAGCGTGTCGACGACGAAGGTGACGGCGGTTCGAAGATCGCCGAGTACCTGGTCGGCCAGAAGCTCATCTGAGAGAGGAGACCGACAAATGGCTGAGGTTCTGGTTCTCGTCGACCACGTCGGTGGCGAGCTCAAGAAGCTGACGTTCGAGCTGCTGACCGCCGCCCGCGAGCTGGGCGAGCCGTCGGCCGTCGTGGTGGGCGCGCCGGGTACGGCGAGCAAGTTCAAAGACCAGCTGGCGAACTACGGCGCCGCGAAGGTCTACATCGCGGAGTCCGACGACGCCGAGAGCTACCTGGTGACGCCGAAGGTGGACGTGCTGGCCCAGCTGGCGGGGCAGGTCTCACCTGCCGCCGTGCTGGCCGCGGCCACCGCCGAGGGCAAGGAGGTCACCGGCAGGCTGGCGGTGCGCCTCGGCGGCGCGCTGCTGTACGACGTGGTCGCGGTGAACTCCGACGGCACCGTCGAGCAGTCGATCTTCGGTGGCGCCTACACCGTGAAGTCCAAGGCCGCGCACGGAATTCCGCTGGTCTCGGTGCGCCCCGGCGCCGTCGAGGCTTCGGAAGCGCCGGCCGCAGCGGCCGAGGAGAGCGTCGAGGTGCCCGCGGTGGACGCTGCGAAGGCCGCCAAGATCACCGGTGTCGAGCCGGTCGTCGGTGGTGACCGGCCCGAGCTCACCGAGGCTTCGATCGTGGTCTCCGGTGGCCGCGGTGTCGGTTCGGCGGAGAAGTTCGAGGTCGTCGAGAAGCTCGCCGACTCGCTCGGCGCGGCCGTGGGCGCTTCGCGTGCCGCGGTGGACTCCGGCTACTACCCGGCACAGTTCCAGGTGGGCCAGACCGGTAAGACGGTCTCGCCGCAGCTGTACGTCGCGCTCGGCATCTCCGGCGCGATCCAGCACCGGGCCGGGATGCAGACGTCGAAGACCATCGTCGCGGTCAACAAGGACCCCGAGGCGCCGATCTTCGAGATCGCCGATTTCGGTGTCGTCGGCGACCTGTTCAACGTCGCCCCGCAGCTGACCGAAGAGGTCGCCAAGCGCAAAGGCTGACAGGTGAGCGAATGGCCCTCCGGTATCCGCGGGAGGGCCATTCTTCACACAAAGTGCACGAAGTGGTCATCCCACCGAGGGCTCGGTGGTTCCGGGCCGCAGTACACCTGAGGCATGACGCGGTCACAGCTACTCGTCAGCACCGAAGCGCAGCTGGACGGGGCACCTCGCTACTCGCTGCTCGTCGCCTCCAACTCCGAGGAAGTTGTTGCGGCGCAACGACTTCGCCACGCGGTCTTCGCCGAGGAGATGGGTGCCGAACTGCACTCGGCACAGCCAGGGCTCGACGTGGACAGATTCGACGAGTTCTGCGATCACCTGATCGTTCGCGAGGACAACTCCGGTGAGATCGTCGGCACCTACCGGATGCTCCCGCCAGATCGTGCGGTCGCGGCGGGCGGGTTGTATTCCGACACCGAATTCGATCTGACGAAACTTTCGGCGCTGCGGCCGTCATTGGTCGAGGCCGGCCGCTCCTGCGTGCATCCCGAGCACCGCACCGGTGCCGTGGTGGGCCTGGTGTGGGCCGGCATCGGCCGGTACATGCTGCTGGCCGGACATCGTTATCTCGCCGGGTGCGCCTCGGTCGAGCTCGCGGACGGCGGCAGCTTCGCCGCCGGGGTGTGGGATGTCATCCAGACCAAGCACTACGCGCCCGAAGTGCAGCGGGTGACGCCGTGGGAGCCTTGGGAGAACACGGAAATCCCCCGGCCGTCGCGCTCGCTGCTGCCGCCGCTACTCAAGGGCTACGCGCGCCTGGGGGCGAAGGTGTGCGGCCCGCCCGCGCACGACCCGGACTTCGGCGTCGCGGACTTCTTCACCTTGCTGGATCTGCACAATGTGGACGAGCGCTACCTCAAGTACTTCCTCGGGACCGGCGGATGAGCCACGCGTGGATGCCCCAGGCGCCGTGTGGTGACGGGTGCCTGACCCGCGGCGCCCCGACGGTTTCCTTGCCACGGCGCATCATGCGGATCGGTTCGGCGGTCTTGGTGGTGGCGGCGGCGCTCGCCTCGACGCCGCTGCTCGCGTTCGCGCGCGCCCGGGAACCGTTGGCGCGCCTCATTTGCCGTTCCGTGCTGCGCGCGTTCGGGGTGCGGTTGCTCGTGCACGGGGGTGACGAATTCCGCCGTGCCGAGCCCGGCCGTGGCGCGCTCGTGGTGAACAACCACATCTCGTGGCTCGACGTGCTCGCGGTCAACGCGATCCGCCCGATGCGGGCGCTGGCGAAGAAGGAGATCGCGAGCTGGCCCGTGCTGGGCGCGATCGTCGCGCGTGGCGGCAGCATTTTCCTTGACCGGGAACGGCTTTCCACGTTGCCGGGCACGATGGCCGAGCTGGCGGGCGCGCTGCGCGGCGGGTCGCTGGTGAGCGTGACGCCCGAGGGCACGACCTGGTGCGGAACGGCCTCCGGCCGGTTCACCCCGGCAGCGTTCCAGGCCGCGATCGACGGCGGGGTGCCGGTGCGGCCGCTCGCGCTGCGCTACCGCCTCACCGATGGCCGCGAGACGACGCAGCCCGCGTTCATCGGACCGGAGTCGCTCATCGATTCGCTCCGCCGGGTGGCCCGCTTGCGAGGGCTGGTGCTGGAAGTGTTCGTGTGCGAGGAAATCGCGCCCGGCCGCGCCGCGGGTCGTCGGGAGCTCGCGGAACTGGCCGAGTCGGCCGTCCGTTCCGCCCTCGGCACGGTCCACCCGCAACGCCGGCCCCGCCGCACGAAGCCGGTTCACGCCGTGCCGGTGGTTCTGTAAGCCGCCTGCGTGCTCTCCGTCACTCGACGGTGGCCCACCCGCGAGTGAATTGGACCGTCTACGCTGGTGGTGTCATGACATATCTCGACCATGCGGCAACCACCCCGATGCTGCCCGAAGCCATTGCGGCGATGAGCGAGGCGCTGTCCACCGTGGGCAACGCCTCCGCGCTGCATTCCTCGGGGCGGCGCGCGCGGCGCATGGTCGAGGAGGCGCGCGAGACGATCGCCGAGGCGATGGGCGCCCGGCCGTCCGAGGTGATCTTCACCGGCGGTGGCACGGAAAGCGACAACCTCGCGGTCAAGGGCATTTTCTGGGCCCGGCACCATGCCGAGCCCGCGCGCAGGCGGATCATTTCCAGCGCCGTCGAGCACCATGCCGTGCTGGACACGGTGCAGTGGCTGGTCGACGAGGCCGGTGCGGAGGTCACCTGGCTGGACGTGGACGAGCAGGGCCGGGTCCAGCCGGAGACGCTGCGCAAGGCCATCGAGCAGGACCCGTCGGACGTCGCGCTGGTCACCGTGATGTGGGCGAACAACGAGGTCGGCGCGATCAACCCGCTGCCGGAGCTCGCCGAGATCTGCGCCGCGCACGAGATCCCGCTGCATACCGACGCCGTGCAGGCGGTCGGCGGCGTGCCGGTCGATTTCGCCGCCAGCGGCGTGAGCGCGCTCACCTTCACCGGCCACAAAATCGGCGGGCCGTATGGCGTCGCGGCGCTGTTGCTGGCGCGGGACACCGAATGCATGCCGCTGCTGCACGGCGGCGGGCAGGAGCGCGACGTGCGGTCCGGCACGCTCGACGTGCCCGCGATCCACGCGTTCGCGACGGCCGTCCGCATCGCGGTGGCGCGCCGGCCCGAGCAGGCGGCGCAGCTCGCGGAACTGCGTGACGAGTTGATCGACGCGATCCGCCGCGAAGTCGGAGACGCGGTGCTCAACGGGCCGCCGCCGGGCGAGGAGCGGCTGCCGGGCAACGCGCACTTCACGTTCTCCGGCTGCGCGGGCGACAGCCTGCTGATGTTGTTGGACGCCAAGGGAATCGAGTGCTCGACGGGCTCGGCCTGCACAGCGGGTGTCGCGGAGCCCAGTCACGTGCTGCTCGCCATGGGCGCGGACGCGAAGGATGCGCGCTGCTCGCTCCGGTTCTCCCTCGGGCACACCTCGACCCGGGCGGATGTGGACGCGGTGGCGCGGGAGATCGGCGCGGTCGTCGCGCGGGCACGCCAGGCGGGACTGACCGGAATGCGGAAGGGGGCGTGATGCGGGTTCTGGCCGCGATGAGCGGGGGAGTGGACTCGGCGGTGGCTGCCGCGCGTGCGGTGGCGGCGGGGCATGACGTGGTGGGTGTCCACCTCGCGCTGTCCGCGCGGTCGAGTCGGGGGACACCCCCGGGCCCCCGGGCGAGCACCCTCCGCACCAGCGCACGTGGATGCTGCACGATCGAGGACTCGCACGACGCGCGCCGGGCCGCGGACATTCTCGGGATCCCGTTCTATGTCTGGGATTTCGCCGAGCGGTTCACCGAAGAGGTCATCGAAAGCTTCGTCGGAGAGTACGCCGCGGGCCGGACCCCGAACCCATGCGTCACGTGCAACGAGAAGATCAAGTTCGAAGCGCTGCTGGACAAGGCGATGGCGCTGGGCTTCGACGCGGTGGCCACCGGCCACTATGCTCGTCTGTCGCTTGTGGACGGTGTGCCGGAGCTGCGGCGCAGCGCGGACGAGGGCAAGGACCAGTCCTATGTGCTCGCTTCGCTGACCCCGGAACAGTTGCGGCACTCGATGTTCCCGCTCGGCGACTCGCACAAGTCACAGGTGCGCGCCGAGGCCGAGGAACGTGGGCTCGCCGTCGCGCACAAGCCCGACAGTCACGACATCTGCTTCATCCCCGACGGTGACACGAAGAAGTTCCTGGAACGCAAGCTCGGCGAGCGCCCCGGCGACCTGGTGGACGCCGAGACCGGCGCGGTGCTCGGGCGGCACACGGGCGTGCACGGCTTCACCATCGGCCAGCGCAAGGGTCTCGGGCTCGACCACCCGGCTGCGGACGGCAAGCCGCGGTACGTGCTGTCACTGGAACCGGTGTCGGGCACCGTCAAGGTCGGCTCGGCCGAACAGCTCGCCGTACGGGAGATCGAAGCCGAGCGGCCGATCTGGCCCGGCGAGCGTCCGCTGGACGGGCCGACCGAATGCGTCATCCAGGTGCGCGCACACGGCGGGACCGCGGACGCGGTCGCGGAGGCCGTCGACGGCGAGGTCCGGATCCAGCTGCGGGAACCGTTGCGCGGGGTCGCGCCCGGCCAGGTCGTGGTGCTCTACCGGCCGGATGCGCGCGGTGATCTGGTGCTGGGCAGCGCGAAAATCTCGCGCACAGCTTGAGTTTTCACGGCTTGAGTTTTCACAGCTTGAGCTTGAAGCCGGCGTGGCTTCGGGCGAAACCGAGGCGCTCGTAGAACCGGTGCGCGTCGACGCGGGAAGAGTGTGAAGTCAGCTGCACGATCGAGCAGCCTCGTTGCCGCGCCTGCTCGATCGCCCAGTTCATCAGCTGCGTGCCCAGCCCGGCGCCGCGCCGGTCCACGCGGACCTGGACGGCTTGGACGAGTAGCTGGCTCGCGCCCCGCTGGGAAAGGCCGGTGAGGAAGCTCAGTTGCATGGTGCCGACGATCTCGCCCGCTTCCTCCGCGACAGCAAGGAACTGGTTGGGGTCCCCGTCCACGTTCTTGAACGCGCGCTGGTAGGGCTCAAGATCGGCGGGGGACTCCCGCTTACGGCCGAGGTGGTCGTCGGCGAGCAGCGTGACGATCGCCTCGACGTCCGCCGCCGTGGCCCGTCGGATCCGGATCATGCGCCTATGCCACCGCGTAGTGCCGGACACCGTCCACTTCGGACATTGTCAGCTTTCCCTGGTAGGCCAGCAGATCCAGGTGCGCCTTGGTTTCGGTGACCGCGAGCATCTGGTTGAACGTGTCCAGCTCGTCGAGCTTGCGCTTTCGCCGCGTCCAGCCCAGCTTCCCGGCGGCCTCGTACGCCGTCGACGCCCCATCGGCCACCGTCTCGGCCGTGCGTGCCAAGCGATCCTCGTGGTGGGCCAGCAGTTCGTCGATGCGGACGTGCACGCTGGGGGACACCACACCGTGCGCCGGCAGCATCCGCCGGTCGGGCATCCCGCGTACCAGGCGCAGCGAGTCCAGGAAATCCCGGAGCGGCAACGGGACCAGCTCGGCCTGGAACCCGATCGACGGCGTGATGTGGGGCAGCACATGGTCGCCGGTGAACATCAGGCCCGCGGCGCCGTCGTCGAACACCACGTGCCCTTCGGTGTGCCCCGGCGTGTGCACCACGTCGAGCGCGCGGCTGCCGAGCACGGTGCGGCGGCCGGGGGTGAGCCACTCGTCCGGCTTTTCCCAGAGCTCGACCTCGGTGTTGCGCATCCCGCCGAACAGCTCGTGCAACGTCCTGACGATCGGTTCGGCGCCGGCCTCGGTCAGCAGCTGCAGCTGTGAGTTCATCGGCCCGGACGCCGGGTTCGCGATGATCTCCAGCGTCGTCCGTTCCCGCTCGCCCAGTGCGATCCGGTTGCCGAACTCCCGCCGCAGCGCGACGGCCTGTGTGTAGTGATCGCGATGGACGTGGGTGACCAGGAACTGGCTGATGTCGCCGAGTTCCGCGCCGATCCCTTTGAGTGCCGCCTGCAACCCGTCACGTGCCTCGTCGAGCGCCCAGCCGGAGTCGATCATGACCAGTTCGGTGCCGTCGGTGATCGCGTAGACGTTCACGGCGCGCAGCCCGTCGTTGGGCAGTGGCAACGGAATCCGGTAGACGCCGGGCGCCACCTCGTAGATTCCCGGCTCTGTCCACGGCCGTGCCGCATCCTCGGCAAGTGGTTCCACGCGAACTCAACGTCCTCTCCATCCCGGATCATTCACTGTGAATCGCCCAGGGACGGGTTGTCCACCGCACGCGGTTGAGACACCGGTCACGTGTCGCGCGCGTCCTGCTTGAGTGCGGTGTCGACGGTCAGCGCCGCGGCGACGACCATGCTGGCCAGCGGATCCGACAGCTGCGTGTGGACCTCGACCACATAGTTGTCCGCGGTCGTGAACGTCTCCTTGAGCACCCCGGCGAAAGTCTTCGTGACGCGGGCGACCTCGGTGCCCGCGGCGTCGGTGATCGAGAAGTTCCACGCGCGCCAGTTCTCCGCCCGCAGCTGGCCGAGCGGCCGCCCGCCCGCGGTGAACGCGAACCGGATCCGGCCGAACACGTTCTCCTGGCTGATCTCACCGATCGGGCTGCCGTCGGCGCGGGTCACCAGAAACCGCGACCGGACCATTTTGGCCGGTCTCGTCACTTTCACCACGACACTTCCGCCGGAATCGCGCACTTCGAAAACATGGTTGAGAAACCGGTCGAAATTCGTGAACAGCCGGAGCGCTTTCCGCGCCAGGCTTTGCCCGGTCTCGACCACCGCACCGAGCCGCTGTCCGTCCCGGTCGAACACCCCGAATTCGGTGACCGTTTCGACCAGCTTGGCCTTCTGGTTCACGACCAGGATCGGCTCGGTGAACAGCGTGCCACCGCCGGCCCGCCGTGAATCGCTCGTCATGCGCTCGAAGAGTAGCCACGGAAATCGTGATCCGGGAGCGCCGAGGCGAATTGCGGAGGAATGTCGGAATTGTTTACGCCGGGGACGGCGAGGGGGCGTGCGACCGGGTGTCAGGGCACCGGCCACAATGAACCGGTGAGCGAACGAGCCTGGCCCGCCGGTGCCGCGACCGGTATCGGTTCCATGCCGGGGACCGACGTGGCCGAAGCCGCCGCGATCATCTTCGGCGAACTGCCCGAATTCCCGCACCTGCCCGAGTTGCCCGCGCGCGGGGTCGGCGCGGACCTGCTGGGCCGGTCCGCCGCGTTCCTGGTTGACCTCGCCATCGAGGAGGTGCCCAGCGGCTACCGCGTCGCGGCCCATCCCGGCCGTGACCACCGCCGCGCGGTGGACCTGCTGCGGTGGGATCTCGACGCGGTGGACGCGGCGGCCACCGGGGCGAAGGTGCTCAAGACCCAGCTCGCCGGGCCGTGGACGCTGGCCGCGGGCATCGAGCTGCCCCGCGGACATCGCGTGCTCACCGACCGCGGCGCCGTCCGCGAGTTCACCGAGTCGATGCTCGAAGGACTCGCCACGCACGTCGCCGAACTCAAGGCCCGTACCGGCGCGGAGGTCGTCGTGCAGTTCGACGAACCGTCCTTGCCCGATGTCCTCGCCGGTTCGCTGTCGACGCCTTCCGGCTACGGCACGGTGTCCGCCGTGGCGGAACCCGAAGCGCGCGACCTGCTCGCGACGGTGATCGAACGGGCAGGGAAGATCACCGGCCGGCCGGTTGTCGTGCACTGCTGTGCGCCGCGGCCGCCGGTCGCACTGCTGCGTTCGGCCGGCGCCGGTGCCCTCGCACTCGACGCGACGCAGCTCGACGGCTCGCCCGCGAAACTCCTCGACGATCTCGGCGAAGCCTGGGACAGCGGAGTGGAGCTGTTCCTCGGTCTCGTCCCGCCGCTTGCGCCCGCGAAACCCTTGACACTGCGCGAAATCGCGGCGCCCGCGCTGCGGCTGACCGATCGGCTCGGCTTCAACCGGTCGATCCTCGCCGAGCGCGCCGTGCCGACCCCGGTCTGTGGTCTCGCCGGTGCGTCGGCAACCTGGCTGCGCCGCGCGCTGTCGTTGACGCGCGATCTGGGCAAGGCGTTCGTGGAGCCACCGGAAGGCTGGTAGGCATGCGGTGGTTCCGGCGGTTCCGGCGCAAGGGCGTGCCCGATCCGCGCACGCCGTGGCCGGTGCAGGAGGTGCCGGCGGACCCGGGCGCGGCGGCGGGGGAGTTCTGGCGCCGCTGGTTCGAGCTGCTGCCCGAGATCAACGCGGCACTCGGTGACCGCGAGCCCCAGCGCGTCGAGCACGAGCTGGCCACGGCCGTCGCCGCACTGCACCCGGAGCTGCACTTTTCGCTCGAACGCGGCCGCCGTGCGATCTACGCGCTCGTCGTGACCGGACAGGAGGACCCGGCGCTGCGGCCGTACACCGACGCGTGGCGCGCGGCGGCGCCGGCGGAGGACGCGATCTGGGAGTTCCACGACTCGGTACCTCCGGTGCCGGATCCATCCGGGGTCACGGTCAACCTCGGCGAACACCGGATCGCCCTCGGCGACTTCCGGGTCGGCGCGCGGGTGACCGGCGAGCTCGTGGACATCGAGGTGTACCACCCGAAGCTCGCCGAGCTGGACGAAGCGGCGCGCACGGCGCTCACGTTCCTCCCCCTCGACGCCACGCTCGGCGAACGGCTGGCGGGCGAGCGGTTACGGAGAGTGGAAGCCGTCGAGGTCGAGCCGGCCGATTCGCTGTCGCTGGTGCAGCTGCGTGACCTGGTCCGGGGCCTCGCCGAGCCGAAGTGAGAAAACTGTCGGGGGTACTGACTAGTCTTACCGGCTGTGAGTGAAGTGCCAGCACCGGAAGTCCAGGACGTGCCCGCCGACGTGCGGGAGCGGTACGGCGAGCTCGCGGAGGAGGTCCGCGGCCACCAGTTCCGCTACTACGTGCTGGACTCGCCGACGATCTCCGACGGCCAGTTCGACGAGCTGCTGCACCGGCTCGAGGCGATGGAGGCGGAGTACCCGTCGCTGGTCACGCCCGAGTCCCCGACGCAGCGGGTGGGCGGCACGTTCTCCACCGAGTTCGCCGCGTACGACCATCTCGAGCGCATGCTCAGCCTGGACAACGTGTTCGACACCGAGGAGCTGCTCGCGTGGTTCGAGCGCATCGAGCGTGAGGTCGGCGGCTCGACGCAGTACCTGGCGGAGCTGAAGATCGACGGGCTGGCCATCAACCTGCTGTACGAGCAGGGCAAGCTCACCCGCGCGCTCACCCGTGGGGACGGGCGCACGGGTGAGGACGTCACGCTGAACGTCCGCACGCTCGACCAGGTCCCGGAGCGGCTCACCGGCACGAGCGAGTTCCCCGTACCCGAGGTCGTCGAGGTGCGCGGTGAGGTGTTCTTCCGCGTCGAGGATTTCCTCGACCTGAACGCGAAACTCGTCGAGGCCGGCAAGCCCCCGTTCGCCAACCCGCGCAACACCGCGGCGGGATCGTTGCGGCAGAAGGATCCCCGGGTCACCCGCAGCCGCCGCCTCCGGCTCATCTGTCACGGCCTCGGCCGGCGCGCGGGCTTCGAGCCGGGGCGCCAGTCGGAGGCCTACGAGGCGTTGAAGGCATGGGGGCTGCCGGTTTCCACGCACACCAAGGTGTTCGACAAGGCCGGCGAGGTGGTCCGCCACATCGAGTACTGGGGGGAGCACCGGCACGACGCCGAGCACGAGATCGACGGCATCGTGCTCAAGGTCGACCAGGTTTCGTTGCAGCGCAGGCTCGGCACCACGTCGCGCGCTCCCCGCTGGGCGATCGCGTTCAAGTACCCGCCGGAAGAGGCGATCACGAAGCTGCTCGACATCAAGGTGAACGTGGGACGCACCGGGCGCGTCACGCCGTACGCGGTGATGGAGCCGGTGAAGGTCGCCGGGTCGACGGTCGCGATGGCCACCCTGCACAACGCCGAAGAGGTCGAGCGGAAGGGGGTGTGGATCGGGGACCGCGTGGTCATCCGCAAGGCCGGTGATGTGATCCCCGAGGTGCTCGGCCCGGTCATCGACGCGCGCCCCGCCGACGCGCACCCGTTCGTGATGCCGACCAGGTGCCCGGAGTGTGACACGCGGCTGGCGCACCAGAAGGAGGGCGACGTCGACATCCGTTGCCCCAACTCGCGGTTCTGCCCCGCGCAGCTTCGGGAACGGCTGTTCCACCTCGCCGGGCGCGGCGCGTTCGACATCGAGGTGCTCGGTTACGAGGCGGCTGTCGCGTTGCTGCAGTCCGGTGTGGTGGCCGACGAGGGCGACATCTTCGATCTCGATGCCGGGAAGCTGACCGAGGTGGAGTTGTTCCGCACCAAGGCGGGGGAGCTGTCGGCCAACGCCCGCAAGCTGCTGTCCAATCTGGACACGGCGAAGGATCGTCCACTGTGGAAGGTCTTGGTGGGCCTGTCGATCCGGCATGTGGGTCCGACCGCGGCGCAGGCGCTGGCGCGGGAATTCGGTTCGGTGGAGGCGATCGAGGCCGCGAGCGAGGAGGAACTGGCCGATGTGGACGGTGTCGGCCCGACCATCGCGGCCGCGGTGAAGGAATGGTTCGCGGTCGACTGGCATCGCGAGGTCGTGGACAAGTGGCGCCGGGCCGGGGTGCGGATGCGCGAGGAGCGGGACGCGTCGATCCCGCGGAATTTGGAGGGCCTGTCGATCGTCGTGACGGGTTCACTGTCGACGTACTCGCGGGACGAGGCCAAGGAAGCCATCATGTCGCGAGGTGGCAAGGCGGCGGGCTCGGTGTCGAAGAAGACGGCTTTCGTGGTGGTCGGCGATTCACCGGGCTCGAAGTACGACAAGGCCGTGCAGTTGAAGGTCCCGGTGCTCGACGAGACCGGGTTCGGCATCCTGCTGGAGCGGGGTCCCGACGCGGCGGCGGAGGTCGCGCTGCCGGCTGAGGAGGTGGCCGGTGAGTGAGGTTGTCTGTGACATCACCATTTCGCTGGACGGGTATGCCGCCGGGCCGGAGCAGAGCCGCGAGGATCCCCTCGGGAAAGGCGGCGAGGGGCTGCACACGTGGATGTTCGAGACGCCCGAGGAGAACCGGGCGGAGCTCGACGGGATCCTCAGCGCCGGGGCGTACATCATGGGCCGCAACATGTTCGGCCCCATCCGTGGCGAGTGGGATGTCGACTGGACGGGCTGGTGGGGTGATGAACCGCCTTACCACGGGCCGGTCTTCGTGCTGACGCACTATCCACGCGAGCCGCTGACCATGGCGGGAGGCACCACGTTCACGTTCGTCACCGACGGCATCGAGTCCGCGCTGGACCAGGCGCGGGACGCCGCAGGCGAGGCGAACGTCGCCATCGCGGGCGGTCCGTCCACAGTGGACCAGTACCTGTCGGCGGGCCTGCTCGACGAGCTACGCTTGCACGTCACCCCGATCCTCCTTGGTGGCGGTGAGCGCCTGTTCGCCCGGGTACCGGCCCTTCGCCTCCGCCCGACGTCCGCACGCTCGGCGTCACTGGTGACCCACGCGGTATACCGGATCCCCAGGGCTTCCTAGGGTCCGTTTGCTGCTGCTGGGAGCGAGCGGGGTGCCGCGACCGCGCCATCACCGAGCCCCGGCGCCACGCCGTATCACCATCGCGCCGGCTACTCCGCTTTCATGCCGCGCCACAGCAGGTCGGCGAGGTCTGCGCTTTGGGCGCGCCAGTCGTCGTTCGGGTCGAGGTAGAACAGGCCGCCGAGGCCGCGCATGACTGTCGCCGGGGCAACGCCGGCCCGGACGGTGCCGGCTTCGACGTTCGCCTCCAGCAGGGTGGCGACCGCGCCGACCATGGCGTCGTAGGCGCTGCTGGGCAACTCCCGGTTGGCCGTCGCGACGCCGAAGGCCTTCGCCAGGCCACGCTTGGTCATCATGGCGCGCGCCAGATGCTCGGTCACCCACACCCGGAACGCCGCCGCCGGGGTGTGCGTCGTGAGGAGGCTCTGCGCGACGTCGACGAGCTGGCGCACCTCGCGCTTGTAGACCGCGAGGATGAGCGCTTCCGCCGTGGGGAAATGCCGGTACACCGTGCCGACCCCCACCTTGGCCTTCTTCGCGATGGCATTGAACGACACCTCACCCGACGTGGTCAGCTCCTCCGCGGCCACGATGAGGATGCGCTCGTGGTTGCGCCGGGTGTCCGCGCGCCGCGGACTCACCGATCCCGTCGTCATCGTTCCTCCGCTCGTCCGCTTGGCGCCCCGCTGGAGTAACTTCACGGGTGCGAAGCGGATTGTAATCCGCTAGCATTGTTCCGAGCGGATGAATATCCGCGCGACGGTCGGCGGATCTCCCCGCCGGGACAGCTCAAGCCGCCGAACTCGCGCTACAGACGATCGTTGGGGAATATGGACATCTCGCTTGAAGTCAACGGCAGGGCGGCACAACTCAGTGTCGATCCCGGCGTGACGCTGCTGGACGCGCTGCGCGAACGGCTCGACATCACCGGCCCGAAGAAGGGCTGTGACCGCGGTCAGTGCGGCGCCTGCACCGTACACGTCGGCGGCAGGCCCGTGCTTTCGTGCCTCACCCTGGCCGCCACCGTGCGGCAGGAGGTGACAACGGTGGAAGGACTGTCCACAGAGGACGGTCTGGCTCCGGTGCAGCGGGCGTTCGTCGAGGCCGACGCCCAGCAGTGCGGGTTCTGCACGCCAGGTCAGCTCATGTCCGCGGTCGCCGCGATCCGTGACGACGTCGACGACGTCCGGGAGTTCATGTCCGGCAACATCTGCCGCTGCTCGGCCTATCCGAACATCGTCGCGGCGATCGAGCAGGTGAGGCAGGCCGATGCGTCCCTTTGAACTCACGGCACCGGCGACGGTCGAAGCCGCGCTGTCGGCGCCCGGCACCTTCCTCGCCGGCGGGACCACGCTCGTGGACCTGATGAAGCTCAACGTCCTGACACCGCACCACGTCGTGGACATCAACGACCTGCCGTTGCGGGGCATCGACACTCGCGACGGCCTGCGGATCGGCGCGCTGGAGCGGATGAGCGACGTCGCCGGGCATCCCGGGGTGTACCCGGTGATCTCCCGCGCCTTGCGGCTGAGCGCATCCCAGCAGTTGCGGAACATGGCCAGCATCGGCGGGAACCTGTTGCAGCGCACCAGGTGCACGTATTTCCGGGACGTTGCCATGCCGTGCAACAAGCGGCAACCGGGCAGTGGCTGCTCCGCGATCGCGGGAGCCAACAGGATGCACGCCGTGCTGGGCACGAGCGAAAACTGCGTCGCGACACACCCCAGCGACCTGGCCGTCGCGCTGATCGCACTCGACGCTGAGCTCCGGCTGGCCGGCGCGGACGGCAGTCGTACCGTCAGGCTGGCCGATTTCTACCGGCTGCCCGGTGATACGCCCGAGGTGGAGAATGTGCTGCGGCCCGGTGAACTGATCACCGAGATCGTGGTGCCACAGCTGGACTGGGCCGAGCGTTCCACCTATGTCAAGGTGCGGGACAGGCAGTCCTACGAGTTCGCGCTCTGCTCCGCCGCCGTCGCACTGGACATCCAGGACGCGCAGGTCGTCGACGCGCGGGTCGCCGTCGGTGGGGTGGCGACCGTGCCGTGGCGGCTGCCCGCTGTCGAGGCGGCCCTGCGTGGCGCGCCCGCGACACCGGAGTCCTTCGAAGCCGCGGCTTCCGTGGCGGCCGAAGGTGCCAAACCGTTGTCCCACAACGGTTTCAAGCTGTCACTGCTGCCGCGGACCATTGTCCGCGCACTGCTCGAACTGACCGAGGGGAGCCGCTGATGCCGAGCCGCCTGGACGCCCCGCAGAAAGTCACCGGCAGGGCCAAGTACGGGTTGGACCACAATTTTGCCGGCATGGTCTACGGATATGTCGTGGTCAGCACCATCGCGCATGGCGAGATCGCGGCCATGAACATCACGGCGGCGGCGAGCGCGCCCGGTGTTATCAGCGTCTATACGCCCTTCGAGCCGCTGGAGCTGCGCGCGCCGGCTTCGATGCTCGGCCTCGCCGTCTGGGTTCCCTTGCAGGACAAGGAGGTCGCCTACTACGGCCAGCCGATCGGTTTCGTCGTGGCGGAGACCTTCGAGCAGGCCAGGGACGCCGCCATGCTGATCGAGGTCACGTATCACGAACGGCCGGCGCTGACCTCTCTGGACGACGGGCTCGCCACGGCCGAGGAGGCGGCGCCGGTCGTCTCGGAAGACCCACCGTCGTTGGAGATTCTCGCACCCGGCGTCGAGTCGATTGAGGACGCACTGGCGGAGAGCCCGGTGGTCGTGGACGCGACCTACCGCACCGCCACCCAGAATCATGCCGCGCTGGAGCCACATTCCGCCGTCGCGGTGTGGGAGTCCGGGACCATGACTGTCTACAGTGGAAACCAGGGCTCACACCTGCAGGCGATGGAGCTGGCCGGCGCGCTGGGCATCGAGCCGTCGGCGGTCCACGCGGTCAATCCGTTCGTGGGCGGCGGATTCGGCGGCAAGGGGGGTACGTCGGTGCCGGCGTTCCTGGCGGCCGCGGCGTCCCGCGCGCTCGGCCGCCCGGTCAAGGCCGCGCTCACCCGGGAGCAGGTGTTCACCGCCACCGCAGGCCGGGCCGCGACGGTGCAGAGAATCTCCCTCGGCGCGGACACCGACGGCAGGCTGATCGCGGTGCGCCACGACTCGTGGTGCAGCACCGCGGCGGACCGTTCGTTCGTCGAGCCGACCTCACACGGGACCTCGCGCGAGTGGTACGCCACGCCGAACCTGGC
The DNA here is from genome assembly GCF_009707865.1 of Amycolatopsis pithecellobii. Classification (GTDB taxonomy): domain Bacteria; phylum Actinomycetota; class Actinomycetes; order Mycobacteriales; family Pseudonocardiaceae; genus Amycolatopsis_E; species Amycolatopsis_E pithecellobii. Next base: position 21,985 of record NZ_WMBA01000066.1, on the reverse strand, counting down.
CATCAGCCAGAAAATCGTGCCGCTGAACGTGCCGCCGACGACGTTCATGCGGGCGCCGGGCGAGGCACCGGGGTCCTTCGCGCTGGAGAGCGCGCTCGACGAACTGGCGATCGCGCTGAACATGGACCCGATCGAGCTGCGTATCCGGAACAACTCGACGGCGCCTCCCGGCAAGGACCTGCAGTGGTCGAGCAAGCATCTCGACGAGTGCTTCCGCATCGGCGCGACGCGGTTCGGCTGGGCGAACCGGGCACCGCACGGTCGGATTGACGGTGACTGGCAGGTCGGGCTCGGCACCGCCACGGCGGTATTCCCGGCATTGCGGTTCCCGGCGACCGTCGAGGTGACACTGCAGGCTGACGACGCGGCCGTGGTTTCGACCGCCGGGGCGGACCCGGGGACCGGCCTGCTGACCGTGATGGCCTTGGTGGGTGCCGAATCGCTCGACATCTCCGCGGACAAGGTCACCCCGCGGCTGGGTGACTCGGCTCTCCCGCCGGGTGGCCTGTCCGGCGGTTCGACCGCGACGGCGAGCGTCGGCACGGCCATCATGATCGCCGCGTCGACGGTGATCGACGACCTGCGCGCACTCGCGTCGGCTCCGGGCGCGCCGTTCGAGGGGCTCGACGTCTCCTACGCGAACGGTCAGGTGCTGGCCGACGGCCAGTCGATGACGTTCGGCGAGCTGCTCCGGGCGGTAGGCCGGACGTCACTTTCCGCGACCGGATCGTCCGCGCCCGGCGAGGAACTGACCAAGCACTCGTTTTCCTCGTTCGGTGCGCAGTTCTGCGAGGTCCGCGTGCACCGGTGGACCCGGGAGATCCGGGTGTCGCGCCTGCTCGGCGTGTTCGACGCCGGCCGGATCATCAACGAGACGACCGCGCGCAGCCAGCTCAGCGGCGGCATGATCTGGGGCGTGTCGGCCGCTCTGCACGAGGGGATAGAGATCGAGGCGAACGGCCGCTTCGCCAACGGTGATCTGGCGGGTTACCTGGTCCCGGTGAACGCGGACATCCCCGATATCGATGTCCATTTCGTCGAGTACCCGGACACCCTGCACAACGCCGTCGGCGCGAAGGGACTGGGCGAAATCGGCGTGGTCGGCATGGCGGCGGCCATCGCCAACGCCGTCCACAACGCCACCGGCATCCGGGTGCGCCACATCCCCATCGTCATCGAGGACCTGCTCGCAGACGGCAGCTGACCCGGCTGTCCAGGCGTCACTGTGGCCGGGGGCCGGTAGGCCCCCGGCCATTTCAGGGCTCACCGGGGAAGCCGACTCGTCATTTCGATTCGAGTACGAGGATCGGGAACCGCCGGTCGGTCTTCGCCTGATATTCGGCGTACGACGGGAAAGCCTTGACGGCGCGCTCCCACCACGCGGCCCGCTCGGCACCGCCGACCTCCCGTGCGACGCAGAGCTTGGTCTCGGTTCCGTCCAAAAGCGAAACCTCCGGATCAGCCTTGATACTGAAGTACCAAGTCGGATGCTCGGAGGCACCCCTCTTGGACGCGACGACCGCGTAACTGCCGTTGTCCTCCACCCGCATCACCGGCTTGTAATAGAGTCGGCCGGTTTTCGCGCCGCGTAACGTCAGCAACACGACCGGCGAGCCGAGGACTTCCACGCCTTCGGTGCTGCCCGTCTCCCGCATCCGGGCGGTGTGTTCTCGCACCCGGTGCCAAGGGATGTACACAGTTTCGGTGGCCATGCTTGCCTCCCCGTTGCTTGCCCGATGTTTCCCGGGAACTGTCGATCCCATGTGGACGTTGGCCGAATGCGGCTCAGCCGTGTAGCAGGACCGGGAGCCCTGCCGGCCCGCGCCAGATGGTGCCGTTGTCCCAGTCCACTTCGTCCGGGCTCACGGCCAGCCGCACATCCGGGAACCTGGTCAACAGGGCCTGGACAGCGGTCGTGACGACGAGCTTGGTGAAATGCTGCGCGACGCACGCGTGGACCCCGGCACCAAAGGTCAGATGCTTGGCATCCTTGCGGTGCAGATCGATTTCCTCCGGGTTCGGAAACGCGTTTTCGTCCCGGTTTCCGCTGGTGTAGGAATACACCAGCACTTCTCCACGCTTGATCGTCACGCCACCCAGTTCCAGGTCGGTCGTCGCCACCACCGGCGGACCGAATCCGTGGATGACGGGCGTGAACCGTGCCAGTTCGTCGAAGCCCTCGACAATGGTGCCCGGATCGGCGCGGATCCCGGCAAGCCGGTCATCGGTCAAGAGCTGGTAGCAGATGTTGCTCAGCAACGAGTTGGACGGCGCGATGCCCACCGCGATGAGCTGCACGGTCATCCCGACCATCGCGCCGACGCTGAACTTTCCATCCGGGTCCGCGACGATCCGGCTCAGCAGATCGTTTCCGGGCTGGTCCTTGCGTGCATGCACCAGACCGGCGCTGTATTCACCGAGTGCCTTCTTCGCCGCGAGAGTCTGTTCAGTCTCCTCGGGACGGATGGAGAACATCAGCCGGGTCCACGCGCGAATGTCGGCGAGGTCCGATTCGGGAATGCCGATGAGCCGCGCCATGACGTCGAGCGGATACCGGCCGGTCAGTGCTTCCAGCAGGTCGACCGGTCCAGGCTCGCCGGCGATCCGGTCGAGGAGTTCGCCGACAATCGCTTCGGCGACCGGCCGGAACTTCGCCATACGCCTGCTGGTGATGCCCATGCCCATCGCTTCCTGGAGATGCGATGCCTTGGGGGCGTCCTGCAGTTGAACGGCATCGGGCGGTGGCACGAAAGCGGGCATCAACCGCGGGATCTCAACCTCCTTCCCCAGCGGGGCCCGGCTCAGCCGCTTGTCGTTGGTGACGGCTTGAATGTCGGCATAGCGCGACACCAGCCACGGCCCGTCGTGACCATAGGGGAGCGTCACGCGCGTGACAGGGGCGCTTTCGAGCAGCGTCGCCAGGGTCGGATCGAATTCGAGTGCATTGGTGTTCGGTCTTATTTCCGGCCGGGTTCTGAGGTCTTCGGCTGGTTGCATGGAATGCCTTCCTGCTTACTCGTCGAATGGCAGGCGCAACCTATTGCTGCCCAGCGGGAGCGGCTGCCCCCAGCGCCCGGCCGAGTTCGGCGGCATCGAACGCGTTTTCCCAATGTTCCACGAGCTTCCCGTTTTCGAACCGCCACAGTCCGCAGAATGGCATGGCCACGGTCTCCGGGGACGTCGCGCGGAGAATGCCCAGTACCGCGCCGAAATGGTCACTGGTGGCGATCTGCGTCACGTCCATCACCAGCGTCCCCCCGGTCGCGGCGATCAGACCCTGTTCATGGGCCAGTACTTCCTTCACCCCGACGCGGGGATCGCTGTGGTCCGCCGGGTGCAGGACGATGTCGTCGGACGCGGCTTCGGCGATCCGTTCGAGATCCGCGTAGACATAACGGAGAATTTCGCAGTGCTTTTCGTTGCCGATGTGCGGCGGGAATTTTTCGGTCATGTCCGTCATCTCATTCTGCAGCAGGAGTCGGTCGCCAAGGGGTGATTTCGGCGCAAATCGCTTCGATGTCCACCCATTCCGTGTCGGAAAGGGTGATCTCGGTGGCGGCTATGTTCTGTTCCAAGTGGTGGATCGATGTGGTGCCCGGGATGAGCAGGATGTTCGGCGACCGTCGCAGCAGCCAGGCCAGGCACAGCTGTGCACTGGTCACCCCGAGGCCGGCCGCCGCCTCCTGAAGTGCCCCAGTCGGCCCGACCAGATCACCGTGGCCGAGCGGGAACCACGGGATGAACGCGATACCGCGCTCCTGGGCGAGGTCCACCATCGGATCACTGTCGCGGTCCGCGATGTTGTAGAGGCTCTCGATCGCGACGATCTCGGCGAACTCACTAGCGGCGTCCAACTGTTCCCGCGTCACGCCCGGCTGGCCCGAGAGTCCGAGGTGCCGGATCTTTCCCTGTTGCTGCAACGACACGAGCTCGCCGAGCTGGTCGGCCAGCGGCACGAGCGGGTCGATCCGGTGCAGCTGGTAGAAGTCGATGCAGTCGACGCCCAGGTTCCGCAGGCTCAGCTCGACCTGCTGCCGCAGGTACGCGGGCCGGCCGAGAGCGACGATGTAGGGCTGCGTGCCCTCGCCGTGCAACCAGTCGCTCGGACCGGTCCGCAGCATCCCGCCCTTGGTGCAGATCACCAGGTCTTCGGGGTACGGATGCAGCGCCTCACGGATGATCTGTTCGTTGTAGCCAGGGCCGTAGGAGTCCGCGGTGTCCAAGAAGTTGATGCCAAGCTCGTGCACTGCCCTCCGCAGCAGAGCCTTTGCGGCCTCCGGGTCCTCCGGCGGCCCCCAGACGCCATGGCCGGTCAGATGCATCGCGCCGTAGCCCATGCGGTTGATCACCCGGTCACCGAGCGTCCAGGTCCCGGTGTTCGCCGTGGCGGAACTCGTCATTGTCCTTATGTCCTTAGGAGAGTGGGGAGTGGGAGTCGGTAGCTGGTTCAGACCAGGCTCGGCTGGGCGTCCTGGTGGGCGTCGGCGCTCACTGTTTCCGTTGCGGCCCAGGTGCCCAGCGATACTTCGGCGGTGATGCCGGGCCCGAAGCCGGCAAGCATCCCGCGAGCACCCGTCACGAGATCCCCGTCGTCGAAGAAACGCTCGAGCGCGGCGAGGACGACCGCGGAGGCGATGTTGCCGTAGTCCGCCAGCACCCCCCGGCTGTGCCGGAACGCGTCGGCCGGTACGTCCAGAAAACGGGACAGGTCATCGAGGATACGCGGACCGCCGGCGTGGATGACGTAGAAGTCGAGTGCCGAAGCGCGCCAGCCCTGCCCATCGGCCAGCCGGCGCAGGGCGGGCGCGATCATGGACATGGTGCCGGGCACGCGCCGGTCAAGGCGGAAGTGATATCCGGTTTCCTTGATTTCGTAGGAAATCCAGTCCTTGGTGTCGGGCACCACGTGCGAGGCGTTGCCACGCAGCATCATGCCCTCCCCGCCGCTGCCCCGGACCACGGCGGCCGCGATCGCGTCACCGAACAGTCCATTCGACAACAGGGTTCCGACATCGGACTCCGAGGGCTGGTAACACAAGGAGCAGAACTCGCAGGCCACGACCAGCACGTTGGCATCGGGGTAAGCCAGGCAGAAGTCATGCGCCCGGTTGATCGCGGCGCCGCCTGCCGCGCAGCCCAGCTGCGCGATCGGAATCTGACGCACATCGTTGCGGAAGCCAAGATCGTTGATCATCCAGGTGGTGATCGGTGGCATCGTGAACCCGGTGCAGGACACGAAAACGATGGCGTCGATGTCCTGGGCCGAGAGGTCCGCCAAGCGGAGCGCATCGTGGACCACTCCGGGCAGATTCCGGTGGATCTCGCGCTCGTAGATATTGGTCCGGACCGCCACGCCGGGATGGCGCAGGGTGTCCTCGATCGGCTGGATGATGTGGCGTTTGGACACTCCGGTGTTCTCGATCATCCGCAGGACCGTACGAAGCTTTTCGTGGCCGCCATGTAAACGGCGGCACAGCGCCAGCGTCTCGTCCAAAGTGATTACGTGGTCGGGTACCCACAGCGCGGGCCGGCACAAGGTCGGTCCAGGAGCGGCTGGGGACTCACCACCATGCTCACGATTTCCATTCAGCATGGTTCTCCAGTTCAGCTAACGACAAATACATGCGGTCGCGCCAACACGAGTGCGATGCTGTGAACGTTAAGGGCGGATGTGCCGCTCTCCGAAAATGCTTACCCGTTTTTCCCCGGCGTTCGACCGCTGAGGGAAAGACGTCGCCGCCGCTGCCGTTCGCGAGCGGCACAGGGCAGGCGCGGGCCGGGCGTCCCGAGTGGACGTCGTGTGCGATGCACTGCCACGACATGTCGTGGCAGCGGGAGCCTCAGCCCTCCAGTACGACGGCCACGATCCCGGCGAAGTGGGCCAGCCTGGCGACTTCCGCGGCGCGGAACATCGGTCCGCCGGGGCGGCCGACCAGCAGCGTCTTCCCCGGCTTCCCGAGCGGCGTCGCGGCCAGCTCGGTCCCCAGCTCCTGCCACGTCTCCGGCACCCAGTCGTCCTCGCCGTCGAGCACGGTGGCGCGTTCCAGCGGCAGCCACGGCAGGTGCGTGATCGGCACCTCGGGTGCGGCGCTCGAAGACGCCAGCCGCTGGATGCCGTCCTCCGTGGCGGCCACCACGATCGACCAGCCTGCCCGGATGATCCTCGGCACGCCCTCCACCAGGATCTCCAACCCGGACGCCGGCTGCCCCGCGATCTCCTCCACCAGCTCGAGCTCGCGATGCGTGTCCAGCACACCCGCATACGGGCGGACCGCGTCGACCTCCACACCGGGGATGCTTTCCGCGGCGGTGATCAACGCGTCCGGCAGCCGCCCTGACGGCAGTTCGATCACCAGGTCGTCGATCGCGACGCCACCGGTGCGCTCGACGACGTCCACGCTGAGGATGTCCGCCCCGACGGTGCCCAGTGCCGTGGCGACCGCCCCCAGGGTTCCTGGCGAGTCCGGGAGCTGAACCCGGATCAGGAAGGACAACGCGATCCCCTCTCGGGACTGTGCGCTCCCGCCTTGCCGGGAAGCGCATGCCGGCCGCTGATTGTGACAGACGCGGCGTCCCACCGGGAGCCACTGTCCGCGTTCCGAGACCGTTCTGGTGGCAACCGTCCATAACCCAGTCGAGCCGGTCAGCACGCCCGCCATAGACTTGCGGGTGCCGAACCCATTGCCCAGCACAACCCGGGAGAAACCCGCGTGCCCAACATTTCCCGTGCCGAGGTCGCGCATCTCGCCAAGCTCGCACACCTGGCGGTGACCGACGAAGAACTCGACGTCTTCGCTGGTCAGCTGGACCAGATCCTGGACTCGGTCGCCAAGGTCGGCGAGGTCGCGGGCGAGGACATCCCGCCGACCTCGCACGCCGTGCCACTGACCAACGTCTTCCGTGACGATGTGGTGCGCCCGGGGTTGACGCAGCAGCAGGCGCTCTCCGGCGCACCGGCCGCCGAAGAGGGCCGGTTCCGGGTGCCGCGGATTCTGGGGGAGGAACAGTGACTGACCTAACACGTCTCACGGCCGCGGAGCTGGCCGAAAAGATCCACCGCCGCGAGGTGTCCTCGGTCGAGGTCACGCAGGCGCACCTGGACCGCATCGGGCAGGTCGACGACTTCGTGCACGCCTTCCTGCACGTGGACGCCGAGGGCGCGCTCGCCGCGGCGAAGGCGGTCGACGAGTCCATCGGGGACGGCGCGTCACCGGTGTCGCCGCTGGCCGGGGTGCCGCTCGCGCTGAAAGACGTCCTGACCACCAGGGGCGTCCCGACCACCTGCGGTTCGAAGACCCTCGAAGGCTGGCTCCCGCCCTATGACGCGACCGTCACGCGGCGGCTGCGCGAGGCCGGGGTGCCGATTCTGGGCAAGACGAACATGGACGAGTTCGCCATGGGCTCCTCCACGGAGAACTCCGCGTACGGCCCGACACACAACCCGTGGGATCACTCCCGCATCCCTGGCGGTTCGGGCGGCGGCTCGGCGGCTTCGGTCGCGGCCTTCGAAGCACCGCTGGCGATCGGCACCGACACCGGTGGTTCGATCCGGCAGCCCGGCGCCGTCACCGGCACGGTCGGCGTGAAACCGACCTACGGCGGGGTTTCCCGGTACGGGCTGGTGGCGTTCTCGTCGTCGCTCGACCAGGCGGGCCCGTGCGCGCGCACGGTGCTCGACGCGGCACTGCTGCACGAGGTGATCGCGGGGCACGACCCGATGGACTCCACCTCGATCGACGCGCCGGTGCCGCCGGTGGTCGCGGCCGCCCGTGCAGGTCTGCGCGGCGACCTCACCGGAGTCAAGATCGGCGTGGTCAGCGAGTTCTCGGGCGAGGGCTATCAGGGCGGGGTGCTGCGCTCCTTCGAGGGCGCGGTCGCGCAGCTGCGTGAGCTGGGCGCCGAGGTCGTCGAGGTGTCCTGCCCGAACTTCGTCTACGCGCTGCCGGCCTACTACCTGATAGCGCCGAGTGAATGCTCGTCGAACCTCGCCCGGTTCGATGCGATGCGATACGGCCTGCGCGTCGCCGACGATGGTGCGCACAGCGCCGAGGAGGTCATGTCGCTGACCCGTGAGGCCGGTTTCGGCCCGGAGGTCAAGCGCCGCATCATGCTCGGTACTTACGCGCTGTCGTCGGGCTACTACGACGCGTACTACGGCTCGGCGCAAAAGGTGCGCACGCTCATCGCCCGCGATTTCGACGCCGCGTTCGAGCAGGTTGACGTGCTGGTCTCGCCGACGACGCCGACCACGGCGTTCAAGCTCGGTGAGCGGGTCGACGACCCGCTGGCCATGTACCTGTCGGACATCTGCTCGATCCCCGCGAACCTCGCGGGCAACGCCGCCATGAGTGTCCCTAGTGGACTGTCCGATGAGGACGGTCTGCCGGTGGGCCTGCAGATCATGGCCCCGGCACTGGCCGACGACCGGCTGTACCGGGTCGGCGCGGCTTACGAGGCCGCGCGCGGCTCCATTTTGGACCGTCTTCCCGAGCTGAAGGGGGTGTCGGCATGACGGTGGTTGCCGACCTGATGGACTACGCCGAGGTCATCGAGCGGTTCGACCCGGTGCTGGGGCTTGAGGTGCACGTCGAGCTCAACACGAACACGAAGATGTTCTGCGGCTGCTCCAACGTTTTCGGTGGTGAGCCGAACACGCACGTCTGCCCGACGTGCCTCGGCCTGCCGGGCGCTTTGCCGGCGCTCAACAGCAAGGCGGTCGAGTCCGCGATCCGGATCGGGCTCGCGTTGAACTGTGAGATCGCCGAGTGGTGCCGGTTCGCGCGGAAGAACTACTTCTACCCCGACATGCCGAAGAACTTCCAGACGTCGCAATACGATGAGCCGATCGCGTTCAACGGTTACCTTGACGTGACGCTGGATGACGGCGAGGTCGTGCGGGTCGAGATCGAGCGCGCGCACATGGAGGAGGACACCGGGAAGTCGCTGCACGTGGGCGGCGCCACCGGCCGGATTCACGGTGCCGACTACTCGCTGCTCGACTACAACCGCGCGGGCGTGCCGCTGATCGAGATCGTCACGAAGCCGGTAACCGGTGCGGGGGAGCGAGCGCCGGAAGTCGCGCGCGCGTACGTGAGCACGCTGCGGGATCTGTTGCGGGCGCTGGATGTTTCGGACGTCCGGATGGATCAGGGCTCGTTGCGTTGTGACGCGAACGTGTCGCTGATGGCGAAGGATGCAACAGAGTTCGGTACGCGTACCGAGACGAAGAACGTCAACTCGCTGCGCAGTGTGGAGCGCGCCGTCCGGTACGAAATGACGCGGCAGGCCGCGGTGCTTGCCGGCGGTGGCACCGTCACGCAGGAGACGCGACACTTCCAGGAGGCCGATGGTACGACTTCTTCGGGTCGTACCAAGGAAACCGCGGAAGACTACCGGTATTTCCCGGAGCCCGACCTGGTGCCGATCGCGCCTTCACGTGAATGGGTCGATGAGCTGCGGAAGACGTTGCCGGAGAAGCCCGCGGACCGTCGGAAGCGCATTCAGACCGAGTGGAATCTGACCGCCGAGGAATTGCGGGACCTGTTCAACTCGGGCGCGGTGGAATTGGTCGAGGCAACGGTCGCGGCGGGCGCGAAACCCGGCGAGGCGCGTGGCTGGTGGGTCAACTTCCTCGCGCAGGAAGCGAATTCGCGCGACACCGAGTTGACCGCGCTGCCGATCACCCCGGCGCAGGTCGCGCGGGTGACAGAATTGGTGGCGTCCGGCGAGTTGACGAACAAGCTCGCGCGTGAGGTCGTGAAGGGCGTGCTGGCCGGCGAAGGCGAGCCGGACGAGGTTGTGGAGAAGCGCGGCCTGAAGGTCGTCTCGGACGATTCGGCTTTGCTTGCCGCGGTGGACGAAGCACTGGCCGCGCAGCCGGACGTCGCGGACAAGATCCGGGGCGGGAAGGTCCAGGCCGCTGGGGCGATCGTCGGCGCGGTCATGAAGGCGACCAAGGGCCAAGCCGATGCCAAGCGGGTGCGGGAGTTGATCATCGAGCGGGTGGGCGCCTGAATTGCGTCGTGTGGCCCCGGCGCCGGGATACTCGCTGACCGGTGTCTCGTGGCGGGAATGGGTTGCCCTCGCGGCGGGTACCGTTGCGGTGGGCGCCCTATTCTTGCCGTGGACGAATCTTTCGGCGACCCGGCAAGATGTCGAGGACGCACTCAACTCGCTGCCGTCGGACGAAATTGCCCGGGACGCCTTCACGACGGGTTTCCTGGCGTGGTCTGGACCAGTATTGTTGGCGCTGGCAGGCCTGGCGGTAGTCCTTTTCGGACAACGCCCAGCGATGCGGCGCAACGGTTTGCCACACTTGTGGTTGATCACGGCGGCTGTATCGTTGGTGTTGATGCTGCTGGCCTGGCTGGGAATAGGCTGGCAGTTCTCCGCAGACGTGCGAGATTTCCTGAGCCAAGAAGGCGGCGTATCCTTCTACGGCGGTTTAGGTCGCTACTTGGCAATGGCATGCGGGCTGGTTTCTTTCGCAACAGCAACCCTAGACGTAAGAGCAACAAGAAGGCGATAAAAGCACCCAACTCGACCACCTCGACAAGGCGAGCCGACAACGTCCCCCCGTTATCCCGGAGCCAGCCCGCCGGCGAGGCAATCTTTTTGGGTCGCGTTCCGCGCGATGCCCTGGGTCCTTTTGGGTGCGGATTTGACCGGGCGCGGGGCGCCCTCGAAAGTGGACCCACCCCCGCCCCACTTCGCCTGATCGTTTAACGGTCGGCCCACCGCGTCAAGGGCGCCTTCGGCGTCGCTGCGCGATGGACTTCGTCCACCCTTGACCCGGCGTGCCGACCGCTAAGAAGGCTTCGTGTTGGTCCGGGGTGGGAGTGGGCGGTGGGTCCCTTGGTCAGCTTTTGCTGCACGGCGCCGGATTCTGCGTGGGGGCCGCTTCACACTAGCCCGGTCTTGTTGCCGCGTGGCGGTTTTATCGGTGGTGTGCGGGCCCGCTTCACACTCGCCGGGTTTTTTGTCGCCGGGTGGCGGTTTCGTAGGTAGTGGGTGAGTTCATTTCGCACTCGCCCGGTTTTCGTTGCACGGTGATGGTTTGTAGGCGGTGGGCGCGCGCCCCGCTTCACACTCGCCGGTTTTGTCGCCGGGTGGCCGTCTTGTCGGTGGTGAGTGGCCCGCTTCAAGCTCGCCCGGTTTCATTGCCAGGTGGCGGTTTCGTCGATGATGGGTGCGCCCGCTTCACACCCGCCCGGCTTCGTTGCACGGCGACGGTTTTCGGAATGCGCCTGGGCGAGGAAGTCCGGCCCTTGGCGTGTTGTGTTGCCAGCTGGCGGTTTTTCGAGTTGGCGCACACGCGGGCGCGGCGGATCATTGCGCGCGTTGCCGGGCCGCCCCGTCAATCCTTACCGCTGCCGCCGCCGGAGGGGGGTTGTAGTTGGATCAGCACCACACGGTCATCGCTCGATACGGGGTTGCCGCCGTCCTTGTTGACGGTGCCTACGAACGCGTACCGGGTGTCGACCGGGTCCATCCCGCCGTAGCGCCCGTACCCGATGCCGTTTTTCCCATCCATGATCGCCTTTGGCTGACCGCCCACCGAACCGTCCAAAGTGATCGGGACCTGCTGTACGTTGCCGGCCACCGAGGTGCCGATCATCAGCGACTGGCCGCTGTCCGCGCAGCCCGCCAGCCCCGGTTTGTCCGGCCACGTCCACGCCGGCGCCACCAGTGAAGCACCGGCCGTCACCCGGTACACCAGGTCCGCCGTATCACCGTGGTCGGTCACCCACACCCGACTGCCGTCCGCGGATTTGCACAGGCCACCTGGCGAGCGCACGCCCGTCGCCAGCACCCGCGAGCCCGGCGTCGGGTTACCGGCCGCCGCATTACCTGCCGTGTCGATGCGCAAAACCTTGCCTGCCAACGAGTTCGGATCGGCACCCGCCGAAGGGTTGCCCGCATCCCCGGTGGCCACCAGTAAAGCACCCTTCCCGTCGGTCAACAGCGCACCCCGATTACCGCTGGCGCCCTTGGGAATCCCCGTCAGGATCGGCTTCGCCTGCTGGCCCTTCGTGAAACGCACCACGCGATTGTCGGTGGCCGTCGTGACGTAGGCGAAAACAAGCTGATCTTCACCAAAGGTCGGCGACAAGGCCAATCCCGTCAAACCGCCGTCACCAGCTGCGTTGACATCCAGTTTGGTCAGTTGCGTCGCCGGGCCACCGCTCGCGACCTGCAGGACCCGCCCGCTCGTGCGCTCCGCCGCGAGCGCAGCCGGGCCCGAGTCGGTTCCGGGCAGCGCCGCCACCGCCGACACCGTGTCCAGGCACGTGGCGACAACCGCCTTGTCGAAATCCGTGCACCCCTGCGGCGGCGGGATCGGCGTCGGCGACGCCTGCGGTCGTGGCGTCGCGGAACCCGAACTGCCGTCGATCTCGGGCAACTGCGGCTGCGGCCCCGCCGGTGCGCTCAGTTCGGGCGCGGGTTCGAACGTCTGCCCCGCGGCCCGGTCGTCGAAGCTCGCGCAGCCCGCCAGTACGACGCCGCACGCCGCGAGCAGCCAAGGAGCCCGTCCCCACCGAATGCGCATAGACCTCCAGACTAGGCCCAGATCCGTGAGTCACCCGTGAGTCCCTGCCACTACGTTGGTGATCATGAACCTTACGGTGCTGGTCCCTGGCGACGACGGAATGCGAGCGCTCACCGAGCTCACCGGCGTCCAACCAGTGCGCTACACGCCCGGTGAACCCTTACCACCTGAAGCCGACAGCGCCGAAGTCGTCATTTGCGGCAATCTTTCGCCCGAAACCCGCGCGCACCTGCTGGCACGGCTACCGAACCTCAAGCTCGTCCAGTTGCTCACGGCCGGCGCCGAGCAATGGCTCAGCTCTGTGCCCGGCGGCGTGCTGCTGTCAACCTGCCGCGGCGCCCACGGCGGCAGTACGGCCGAATGGGTGGTCGCGGTACTGCTTTCGATGCATCGTGAGCTGCTCTCGTTCGCCGCGGCGCAGGCGGCCCGACAGTGGACGCACCGCGGCACCGACACGGTGCAGGACAAGCGAGTCCTGATCATCGGCGCGGGTGACCTCGGCAATCAGTTGCGCCGCAGGCTCGAGCCGTTCGACACGGTGGTGACGATGGTCGGCGTGCAAGCCCGTGACGACATCCACGCCGTCGACGAGCTGCCCGGCCTGCTCGGCGAGCATGACATCGTCGTGCTCGTGGTGCCGTTGACGTCCCGCACCCGCGGCATGGTCGACGCGGATTTCCTGGCCCACATGGCGGACGGGGCGATCCTCGTCAACGCCTCGCGCGGCCCCGTCGTGCGAACCGACGCGCTGCTGGCGGAACTGAACTCAGGCCGCCTCCGTGCGGCGCTCGACGTTGCCGACCCGGAGCCGCTGCCGCCCGGGCATCCATTGTGGACAGCCCCCAACCTGGTGCTCACCCCGCATATCGCCGGTTCGGTCCGTGACTCCAAACGTCGTGCGTATGCGGTTGCCGCGGCGGAAATCGCCCGGTACGCCAGTGGCGAACTACCGCACAATCTGGTGCGTGGCGAATATTGAGCGCCGAAACTGTTCACTCGGCGGGGGTAGTGTTCTACTCTGCGCGGCGTGACAACCGAAAGTGAAGACTACGGTCGGCGCGCATACTCCAGTTCCGGTTATTTCGACGAGGCGGGCGGGGACACGATGCTGTCCGAACCCGAAGACCGGCTCGGGTACGACGATGACCGGTCACCGCAATGGCACGGCGGGCTGAGCTTCGGACTGCTCATCCTGCGTCTGGTGCTGGGCGGCACCCTCGGTGTGCACGGCCTGCAGAAGGTGTTCGGGTTGTGGGGTGGCCCGGGGATCGCCGAGTTCTCGCGAATCCTCGGTGACCAGGGCTACACCAGCCAGCTCACCGTGTTGTCCTGGGTCGGTGGGGTCACCGAGATCGCCGGGGGCGCCCTGCTGATCGTCGGCCTGTTCACCCCGGCCGCGGCGGCGGCGCTGCTCGCGGTCACCGCGAACGCCGTCTACCTCGGTTACGACTCGGGGTACTTTTTGGGCGCCGGCAACGGTTTCGAGTACCACCTCACGCTCGGCGGCATCGCGCTGGCGCTGCTGTTCACCGGTCCCGGCGGGATTTCCATCGACACCAACACCCCGTGGCGCCACCGCCCCGTGTGGTTCGGCGTCACCGGCCTGGTGCTGGCGGCCGGTGCCGTCGTCGCGGTCACCCTCCTCTTCCGCGCGAGTTGAACGTTCGCGTGGGGTGAGTTGCGCGTTCCGTGCGACCGGAACGCGCAACTCGCGCGCGCCCAACGCGCAACTCGCGCCCGCCCAACGCGCAACTCGCGCGCGGCGGGCGAGCTGCGAGCTGCGGGGGCGGGGGTTAGCGGGTGACGTCGCGTACTGCGCCTCGGTCGGCGGAGGTGGCCATTCGGGCGTAGGCGCGTAGCGCGGCCGTCACCGGGCGCTGGCGGTCGACCGGCTGCCACGGGCGTTCGCTGGCGTCCATCTTCGCCCGGCGCTCGGCGAGCACCTCGTCGTCCACCAGCAGTTCCAGCTTCCGCTCGTGCACGTCGATGACGATCCGATCGCCGTTCTCGACCAGCCCGATCACACCGCCCGAAGCGGCCTCCGGCGAGATGTGCCCGACCGAGATCCCCGAAGAACCACCCGAGAACCGGCCGTCGGTGATCAGCGCGCACTTCTTGCCGAGGCCCGCGCCCTTGAGGAACGCCGTCGGGTGCAGCATCTCCTGCATGCCCGGCCCGCCCGCGGGACCTTCGTAGCGCACCACGAGCACCTCGCCGGGCTGGATTTCCTTGCCCAGGATGACCGAAACCGCTTCCTCCTGGCTTTCCACGACCCGCGCCGGGCCCTCGAAATGCCACAGGGACTCGTCGATACCCGCGGCCTTGATCACCGCGCCGTTCTCGGCGAGGTTGCCGCGCAGGATGGCCAGCCCGCCGTCCTTGGTGTAGGCGTGCTCGAGATCTCGAATACAACCAGCTGCACCGTCCGTGTCCAAAGAGGACCATCGGTTCGCCGTCGAGAACGCCTTGGTGGTGCGGACTCCGCCGGGCGCGGCGTGGAACAGCTCGACCGCTTCCGGCGACGGCGATTCCGCGCGAATGTCCCAAGTGGACAGCCATTCGTCCAGTGAAGCGGCGTGCACGGCTGTGACATCCTCGTTGAGCAGCCCGCCTCGGCGCAGCTCGCCCAGGATCGCGGGAATGCCGCCGGCGCGGTGCACGTCCTCCATGTGGTAGTCGGAGTTGGGCGCGACCTTCGACAGGCACGGCACCCGGCGCCCGATCGCGTCGATGTCGGAGATGGTGAAGTCGACTTCGCCCTCCTGCGCGGCGGCGAGCACGTGCAGCACGGTGTTCGTCGAGCCGCCCATCGCCATGTCGAGCGCCATCGCGTTCTCGAACGCGGCCTTCGTCGCGATGTTCCGCGGCAGCGCGCTCTCGTCGTCCTCGCCGTACCACCGCTTCGCCAGCTCGACCACGGTGCGGCCGGCGTTGGCGAACAGCGCGCGCCGGGCCTCATGTGTGGCGAGCGTGGAACCGTTGCCCGGCAAGGAAAGCCCAAGCGCCTCGGTGAGACAGTTCATCGAGTTCGCGGTGAACATGCCCGAGCACGAACCACACGTCGGGCACGCGGAACGCTCCACAATGGACAGACCGTCCTCGTCGACGGCGGGGTTGGCCGAGGCGGAGATGCTGGTGATCAGGTCGGTCGGCGCGTGCGCGACACCCTCCACGACGACCGCCTTGCCGGCCTCCATCGGGCCGCCGGAGACGAACACCGTCGGGATGTTGAGCCGCATCGCGGCGTTGAGCATGCCCGGGGTGATCTTGTCGCAGTTCGAGATGCACACCAGCGCGTCGGCCTGATGCGCGTTGACCATGTACTCGACCGAGTCGGCGATGATCTCGCGCGAGGGCAGCGAGTACAGCATGCCGCTGTGCCCCATGGCGATCCCGTCGTCGACGGCGATCGTGTGGAACTCGCGAGCCACACCACCGGCCTCGGCGACGGCCTCGGCGACGATCTCACCGAGATCCTTGAGGTGTACGTGACCCGGGACGAACTGGGTGTAGGAGTTGGCGATCGCCACGATCGGCTTGCCGAAGTCGCTGTCGGTCATGCCGGTGGCCCGCCACAGGGAACGGGCGCCCGCGGCGTTGCGGCCGTGGGTGGTGGTTCGGGAGCGCAAAGCAGGCATGTGTCGAGGTTACGCCCGCGCCGGGCATCGCTCTGCCGGGGCGGCGGGGTGCGCCGAAATATCGGCGGAACTGCGACCGGAATGTGGGAAACAGCAGGTCAGCGCGTATGGGTAAGGGGTGTGGAATCGGCGTAACAGGGCGCACCGAAAGCGGATACGCACCGGCAATACGCCGCTGACAGCTTTCGCTCAACCCGAGCGAAGGGATCAAGAATGGGCCTCGCTGACAATCCGCAGATGGAAGACTACTCACTGCGTTATACGCCGGCGGCGTTCCGCAAGTGGTCGCCGTGGATGGTCTTCCTGTCCTGTCTCGTGGGCATTTCCGCGATGGCGGGCTACGCGCTGGACGCCGCGTTCGTGGACGCCTTCGGGTTCACCAACGCGCTGGCCGGTTTTCTCGTCGCGGCCGCGGTGACGCTGCCGCTCACACTGGTGATCGCGTTCGCGATCGCCCGCAAGCACGTCGACATCGACCTGCTCACCCGCGGCTCCGGCTTCGGGTACCTGGGTTCCACCCTGACGTCGCTGGTCTACGCCACTTACACGCTGATCTTCCTCGCCTACGAGGGCGCGATCATGGCGCAGGCGCTCACCGCGCTGACCCACCTCGACCTCCACATCTCCTACGTCGTGGTCTCCGCGGTGATGATCCCGCTCACGCTGTACGGGATGTCGTTCTCCTCGAAGTTCCAGGCGTGGACGTGGCCGATCTGGATCGCGCTCATCGGGATCGCACTGGTCACCGCGGCGACGGCGCCGGACGCCGGGCACAACATGGTCCACCCGGCGACGGTTTCGCCCGCGGGGCTGGCCGGGCTGACGGTGATCGCGGTGTTCACGATCGCCGCCGCGAACCTGTCGCTGGCGACCCAGGTGGGGGAGCAGGGTGACTACCTGCGCCTGATGCCGGACCCGACGAGCAGGAACCGCGGCCGGTGGCGGCTCGCGGTGATCATGGGTGGTCCGGGGTTCGCCTTGTTCGCGGTGGGGATCTTCTTCGCCTCGACCCTGCTCGTGGGCTACGCCTCGACGAAGATCGACGCCGCGCATGTCGGCGTGCCGGTGGATCTGTTCACCACGGTCTACGAGCGGCTGACCGGCAACCACACGGTCGCGCTGATCCTCGCCGGGGTACTGGTGCTGCTGTCCCAGGTCAAGATCAACATCATGAACACCTACTCGGGTTCGCTGTCCTGGTCGAACTTCTTCTCGCGGCTGCTGCACCGCCACCCCGGCCGCGCCGCGTGGGTGTTCCTGCAGGTCGGGCTGTCCCTGGTGCTGATGGAGCTCGACATCTTCAACCACATCGTCGAGGTGCTCGCCTGGTATTCGAACGTCGGCGTCGCCTGGATCGGCGCGATGGTCGCGGACGTCGTGATCAACAAGCGGTGGCTCAAGCTGGCGCCGCCGGAGCTGGTGTTCCACCGCGCGCATCTCTACCACGTGAACCCGGTCGGCTTCGGCTCGATGATCGTCGCCGGCGCGGTCTCGATGATCGCCTACTACGGCGCGTTCGGGTCGACCGCCGCCGCGCTGTCCCCGTTCATCGCGCTCGCCGTGGCGGTGGTGCTGCCCCCGATCGTCGCGCTCGCCACCCGTGGCCGCTGGTACATCGCGCGTCTGTCGGAACTGCCGGACAACGACGGCGAGCTCCCGTGCTCGGTGTGCAAGGGCAGCTACGACGTGCTCGACATGGCGACCTGCCCGCATCACGGCGGCACCATTTGCTCGCTGTGCTGCTCGACCGAAGGCGCCTGCCACGACGCCTGCAAACCGAACGCCTGGCGCCCGCCCAAGGGCGCCGTCCCGCTCGGCATGCCGAGCATCCGCCGCGAGAAGGAACTGGAGATCGCGTGATGAAGGCCCTGATCGTCATCGACATGCAGAACGGTTTCTGTCACCCCGAGGGGTCGCTCCCGAAACTCGGCCACGCGCTCGCGGGTGCCGACGCCGCGGTAGCGGGCGCGGCGGTCGCCGTCTCGAGTGCCCGTGAACAGGGCATGCCGGTGATCTTCACCCGGCACGTGTACCGGCCCGGGTTCTCGGACGAAGGCCCGTGGCTCACCGGCCGCAGCCCCGATCTCGCGGCGGTCGGCGGCCTGCTCGCCGGAAGCTGGGACGGTGACGTCGTCGACGAGCTGAACGTCGCGAAGGACGATCTGATCGTCGACAAGTGCCGGCTCGACGCCTTTCAGTGGACATCGCTCGAACCGCTGCTGCGCGGCCTCGGCGTGACCGAACTGGTGGCGTGCGGGGTGGTCACGAACTTCTGCGTCGAGACCACCGTGCGCTCGGCGATCATGCGCGATTTCGAGGTGACGCTGCTCGAAGACTGTTGTGCCGCACAGACTCCGCGGCTGCACGAGATCGGCGTCGAGGTGATGCGCGACTGCGGGTTCGCGACCGTCACCAGGGTCGCCGCGTTCGCCGGGGCAACGGTGGCCGCATGATCGGGCTGACGCGTAACAGCGAGGTCATCGACCGGAGACCGGTGGGAAACGGCCCCTGCCTAGCGTCCGGGCGGGTGAGCGTCGATTCCGGCAGACAGCGGGCGCACGCGGTGCGGCGCCTGCGTGACCTGCTGCGCGGCGCCGTCCAGGGCGGCCACTTCCCCGGCGGGCAGCTGCCCGCCGAGGCCGAGCTGATGACGTCGCATCGCGCGTCGCGGGCGACCGTGCGCGAGGCACTGGCGTTGCTGCGGTCCGAAGGGCTCATCGAACGCACCCAGGGCGTCGGCACGCATGTCGTCATCAAGCCCGTGCAGACGTCGCTGCCCGAGGCACATGGCGTGATCAAGCCGTCCCGCACCAGCATGCTCAACCAGCGGATGCGTCCCCGCGAGCTCGACCGCTCCGTGGTGGCGGCGCCGCCGACCGTCGCCGGACGACTCGGGGTGCCGGACGGGACGCCGTGCCTGCGGCTGGAGTACGTGGCACTGCACGACGAAGAGCCCGTCGCGGTGGCCACCAACTACGTGCTGTTTCCCGAAGCCGCGCAGCTGCGCGACACGCCGTTCGTGCACGACTGGTACCGGCTGCTCGACGACGCCGGCGTCCGGCTGTCGGACTCCGAATTCATCTTCGACTGCGAGCTGGCGGACGCGCCGCTGGCCTCGGTCCTCGGCATTCGCGAGGGCGTACCGCTGATCTTGCTGGAACAGATCATCTATGACCTTGCCGGGCGCCCGTTCGACCTCGCCTTCATCCACACCCGCGGCGAGCGCTTCCGGTTCGTTTCCCGTGGCCACGAGGAGCTGTCATGACACCCGAAACCCTGACCGATGCGGCGAAAGCGTTGCGTGCGGGCACCGTCACCTCGGTCGCGCTGACCGAAGCCGCGATCGCGGCCGCCGACGCACTGGACCCGGCGATCGGCACCTATCTCGCGCGGTTCGACGAGTACGCCCTCGATCGCGCGGCGCAGGCCGACGCCGAGCTGGCGCGCGGCGAGGACCGTGGTCTGCTGCACGGAATTCCCTTTGGTGTCAAGGACATTCTCGCGATGGCCGAGGGGCCGACGACGGCGCAGAGCCTGATCCTCGACCGCACGTGGGGCGCCGGAAAGGACGCACCCGTGGTGGCCAGGCTCAAGGCGGCGGGCGCGGTCATCACCGGCAAGACCACGACGATGGAGTTCGCGTGCGGGATGCCGGACGCGACGAAACCGTTCCCCGTCCCGCGCAACCCGTGGAATCCCGAAACCTGGCCCGGTGGCTCGAGTTCCGGCACCGGCAGTGGCGTCGCGGCGGGCATGTTCTTCGCCGGCCTCGGCACCGACACCGGCGGCAGCATCCGCATCCCGGCGGCGTTCTGCGGGGTGAGCGGTCTGATGCCGACGTTCGGCCGGGTACCGAAGTCCGGTTGCGTGCCGCTGGGCTACAGCCTCGACCACATCGGCCCGCTTGCCCGTACCGCGCGGGACTGCGCCGTGGTGCTCGAGGTCATCGCCGGCCTCCACGACAGCGACCCCGACTGCGTGGACGCGCCGTTCACCGCACCGGAGTTCACCGGGGACCTCAGCGGAATGCGCATCGGCGTCGTGCGCCGCCACCATTTCCCGGAGGGCAGTGATCCCGCGGTGGCCCCGAGTTTCGACGCCGCGCTTGCCGTGCTCGCCGAGCAGGGCGCGACGCTCGTGGAGGCCGAACTGCCGTACTGGCAGGAGATGATCACCGCGGACATGGTCACCATGGGCTGCGAGGCGCTGGCCTACCACCGCGGTGACCTGCTGTCCCGGTGGCCGGACTATTTCGTCGCGACCCGCGCGATGATGGCGACCGGCGCGATGGTCTCCGGCGCGGATTACGTGCAGGCGCAACGAGTCCGGAGGGTCGCGCAGGACGCGCTCGCCGCGTTGTTCGAGACCGTCAACGTGATCGCGTGCCCCACCGCCTCGACCGGCGCGCCGAAGATCGACGATCTCGCCGGCCCCGACGGGCAACCGGACGTCGGAACGTTGTTCTCGACGGTGCACACGCCGTACTGGGACAGCGTCGGCAATCCGGTGCTGGCCGTGCCGATGGGCTTCACCGGCGACGGCCTGCCGCTGTCGTTGCAGCTGGCCGGACCGGCCTTCGGCGAGGCCGCGATCCTGCGCGCCGGCGACGCATTGCAGCAGAGCACCGACTGGCATCTGCGGATTCCCCAGCCCGCCGTCGAAGGAGTGGCATGACCGAGACGCTCAAGACCCTGCTCGCCGTGGCACAACTGCCGGCTTCCGAAGCGGAAATCGCGGCATATCTCAAGAGTTTCGAGACGCAGCGGGCGGCCGTGGAGGCGCTTTACGACGTCGCGGCTGCCCGGTATGTCGACCCGGCGCTGCGATTCCGCGCCGGGGCCCGGATCACTCCGTGGGCTTCGGAGTCTCCGGGGACTCGCTGACCAGATCGTCGATCAGCCCGGTCGGATCCTTGAGCCGGCCGCCCGATACGAGGGCGAGCACCGGCAGGTGACGCGTGCGGACCGACGGCAGCGGGATCGTGCTGTCGTCGGTCAGCACCGCACGTACCTTGGCGCGCTTGCTGATCGACAGCCCTTTCAGTGCCTCCCACGGCAGGTCCCGGTGCCCGAACACGGTGCGGACGGCCAGCCCCTGCGGGGTCGCGACCGTCCTCGTCCGCACGACGAACACGATGAGCCCCAACGGAACCACGTACAGCGCCCACAGTCCGGGCACGTCGGCGAACGCCGTCGGCGCGAGGCACACCATCAGGCCGAAGATGGCGAGCAAGGCGATGAGGGGCACGCGGAACGTCGCCTTCCTGCGCTTGACCTGCCGCTGCGGCTCGGGGGTTTCGGGCACGTACAAATGGTGCACCCCGACGGCCGCTTCACCGAAACCAGGGCCTCCGACCATAGGAAAACCCAGTATCCGGGATCACCATCCCGAGAGTTGACACCCCTGACGGCGACCGGTTAACGTCGGAGCCGTGAAATCCCAGACCAGCATCGTACTTCCCGAGCGCGTCGACGCTTAGGGATACGGCTGCGTCGACGCGCGACCCTCGTGCGACCAATCATGGTCGGCGGGGGTTTTTTGTTGCCCAGCCCCATCCGTAGCCCGATCCAGTGAACACGAGACCCCCGAGGCAGAACTGATGACAAGCGCCACCTCGCGATCGGAATCGAAGGCAGGATCGACGCCGACTCCGGCGTCGCTCGGCCGACCCAAGCCCACCCCGCCTGTTGGTACTCCGGTACGGGTGACGGGCGCGCAGTCGCTCGTGCGGTCGTTGGAGGCGGTCGGGGCCGAGGTGGTGTTCGGTATTCCGGGTGGCACGATTCTGCCTGCTTAT
>NZ_WMBA01000065.1 GCF_009707865.1 Amycolatopsis pithecellobii | reverse complement strand
ACCCCCGCCAGGGCGGGCTTCGCCCCCCTGGACCCCCCTCCGTGGTTGCGTTTCATTCCTGCGTGCGAGTTGAGTGTTCCGTGTGCGCGAGTTGAGTGTTCCGGTCGCGCGGAACGTGCAACTCGCGCAACGCGAACAGTCAACTCGCGCGGCGGGAAGGGTCAACTCGCGGCGGGTTATTTGGTGGGGGTGTCTCGGCGGATCATTCGGCTGGCACCGGCCGCTACTGTGGTGGCCAGGATCCAGCCCATGGCTATGAAACCGTCGCTCATCCACTTGTCCAGACCATGCATGTACCAGCGGCCCTTGTTGCCGAAATCCACAATGGGGACAAGCAAATCCGCGGTGTAGAGCACCGGATTCCATTGCAGGCCCGTCTCCTGCTGGTCGATCGCGCACCGCGTGCCCGCGACCATGAAACGCACCGGATCCGTGACGCACGAATCCTGACCCAGCCAGAAATACAGGCTGCCCACCACCAGCAAACCGATCAGCCAGCCCAATGCCCGCACCGGACGGTAGCCGTAGCCGACCATCCAGCGCTGCAACCAACTCCACAACCGCACCCCAGGGCCGAGCACCCGATAACCCTGCGCGAGCGCCTCATACCGGTACTGCTGCTTACGAAACAACACCGTGTCCGCGTGTTCTTCGTTGCCGCTCGCGCGCAGCATCGTGGCGAGCTGGTCGTACGGACCGGGCCGGTAACCGGCCATCGCGGACCGCAGCTGCCGGATCCGGGTATCGACCGCGCGATCGTTCTGCATCGGAATGGGCCGGTGCAACACGTCGTACCGGAAATCCTCGAGCTCGATCCCGCCCTCCGCGGCCCAGAACTCGTCGTTGTCGTCGAGCGTCCGGCAATACGCGTGCCGCAACAGGATCCGGCCCTGCGGCGGCTTTCCCGGATTCAGCAAGAATTCGTCACACGTCACGTCGCTCGCATCGAGCGCGATACCGTGCTCGGCAACGGATTCAGCTTCCAGCGCGGCGCCGGTCAGGTCCACCCGACGGGCGGCGCTCGCACCGTCCATGTTGACCCCGCCGCTGGCGTGGAACTCTCGCTCTCTCGACTTGGTGAGACTGATATTGCGGCCGACGCGGACGGTACGCAGGTCCACCGAGTAGCTGGCCTGCGGCCGTTCTGTCGGTGCGGTGACTTCGGTGCCGTACAGCTCGATGCTGCCGCCGACCTCCGTGCCCTGTAACCGCAACGTGCCTTCCAGCGTCGCGTTGGTCAGCATCAGGTTGCCGGCGATCTTCATGCGCCGTGCGGAAAAGACGTCCCGGCCGCGGTGTTTCAGATTCGCTCGCGCGGCGAGCATGTTCCCGCCGACCCGCACATCGGACAACCGCAGCTGACCACACGGCACGTGCAGCCCTGTCGCCTCGAAATCGCCCTCGATCTCGCTGCCGTCCAAATGCAACGCCCGATCGTAGAACGGTTCGATGTCACCGCGGCTGACCTTGATCCGCGCCCGCGCGAGGCGCAGCGTGCCGCCGATCCGGACGTTCATCATGCGCAACGTCCCGACCGCCGAAAGCCCGTCGGAAAACTCGACATTGCCCTCGACGCGCATCCGGTCGGCGACCACGGACGGCCACGGATCGACATAGGGATCACTGGAATCCCAAGCCTCCGACGCGATCACGCCGCGCTGCGGGCTGGCCAGATCCGCGCCGCGGAACACGATGTCGCCGTCGACCCTGGCGCTCGGCAGATGCAGCACCCCGCGTGCGGTGAACGCCTGCCGCTTGCCGGCGGCGCCGAAATTGTCCACATCGCACAGCAGGCTGCCGCCGATGTGCACACCGTTGGCATCCAACGCGAACCCGGCCGGATTGTGCAAAGTGGCGCCGGAAAAGTTGACGTTACCGCCGGTCCGCATACCGGGCACGCGAACCTGTCCGTCGGCCTTGAGCCGGTACGCCAGCAACGCACCGCTGATCTGGAGCCGGTCGGCCTGCAGCGCACGGCCGAACGACGACGCGATGCGGGTTCGGGTCAGCACGAGCGAGCCCTCGATCACCGCATCGGTCAGGTTGATCGCCGCGTCCGGCACCCCTCGCTCACGGGTGTCCCCGCGCTGCACGGCCGTTTCGCCGTCGACGACGCCACCCGGTTGCACGACACTGCGGATGAGCCGGACATCGTTGCGGCTGCGCAGGTTCCGTGCCTTGAGCCCCGGCAGCCAGCACCGCCGGAACACGAGGCCGAGCAGTTTCGCCTCACGCACGTCCGGTGCGTGCTCGAAACGGCAGTTCTCGAATCGGAAAAGGCAGTCGAGATCCGCGCCACGCAGATCCAGCCGTCCCGTTATATAGGCATTTTCCACCGGGACGATCGGCGCGTTGCTTGCTTGCCGCCGCCACCGGAGCAACCCGCCGCTACCCGGCTCCAGCAGCGGTCGCAGCAAGTCGGCGGCCGGTACGTGATAACGCGCATCCGGCACCCCGTCGAACGGGTTGAGCGGAGGCAGCTCGCGTTCCACCGGTCCTGCCTGGCCACTCGCCATTCGTCCGTGCCCCTTTCGTGAATACCTCGCCAAACCTTAGTGGCCGGGTTACTCCGGTAGGGCCGTTTCCCGGAAAGGAGTGGAATTCGGAGTTATCGTCGGGGAATGGAGGCCCTCGCGGAGCTGAGGGAGGTCACCAAAACGGTGACCTATGGCGAGCTGACCGCACTCAGGCGCCGCTTGTGGGCCGACGAGGAGGACGCGTACCGCTGGTTCGGCCAGTATCTGCCTGCACCCGAACAGCGAGGCGCGATCGAGGCCGATTTCACCGACCGGGTCCGTGCCGTGCTCGCCCGTGGTGGCCCGCTGGCCCAGTGGGCCGAGCAGCTTCGCGCGGAAATCGCGCCGGTCATGCCGTTGGCCCGCCTCCTGGAACGCCATCCGCAGCTGGATTTCCCGGTCATCGGCCCGAATGTCGCCGCGTGGCGGGTGCTGGCCCGGTTCGGCGGCGTATTCGAGGTCGACCGGGGCTGGGCGGCCGTGCCCGATTTCCTGACCGCGGTCGCCATGACCAGGGTGGTGGTAACCGCGCTCAGTGAGGCGCTGCGCGCGGAGACCCCGGCGGAGGCGTTCGCCGACCGCGGGTTCACACTCAGCGACGAGGAGCTCATCGCCTGGCTCGCGCGCTGCGGGTACCGCGTCTCGGAGAGAGAACTCCAGCAGCCGCGGCGGGCGCTGCACCGGATGGTCGAGCGTGTCTCCGCCGGCCGGCGCACCACGCACGGACCGACCGCGACCGACGCCGTGGCGAGGCTGCTGTCCCAGGCCGGGGTGCCGTTGCACCTCGACGACTTGCTGCGCCGGATGGAGCGGCAGTACAGCCGTGGCCCGCTGTACAACCGCCTCAACGCCGACAGCCGCTTCGTCCGGGTCGCGCCCAGCACGTTCGCGCTCGAGTCGTGGCATCTCGAGCCGTACACCGGGCCGGGTGGATCGAGCACGGAGAACGCCATCCGCCTCATCGAACGCGCCGGCAGGCCACTGCACCTCGACGAGATCCGGGCCGGGCTCGCCCGGCCCATCACCCGCGAAGGGCTGCGCAACGCCCTCAACGCCACCAACCGGCTGGTGCGCGTGGCACCGTCCACCTACGACGTCAGGCGTTCGGGTTGAGCACCCGCGCCAGGAAGCTGCGCGTGCGCTCGTGCCGGGGCTCGGCGATGACCTGCTCCGGTGAGCCTTCCTCGACCACCACGCCGCCGTCCATGAACAGCACCTTGTCCGCGACCTCGCGGGCGAACTGCATTTCGTGCGTCACGACGATCATCGTCATGCCGTCCGCCGCGAGCTGCCGCATCACGCCGAGGACGTCGCCGACCAACTCCGGGTCCAGTGCCGATGTCGGCTCGTCGAACAGCATCAGCTTCGGCTGCATCGCCAGCGCCCGTGCGATCGCGACCCGCTGCTGCTGCCCGCCCGAGAGCTGGGCGGGATAGGACTTTTCCTTGTCGGCCAAGCCGACCCGGTCCAGCAGTTCCCGGCCGCGCTCGCGCGCCTGCGCCTTGTTCTCGCCGCGGACCTGCACCGGCGCCTCGATCACGTTCTCCAGCGCGGTCATGTGCGGGAACAGGTTGAACCGCTGGAACACCATGCCGATGTCCTTGCGCTGCGCGGCGATTTCCTTCTCGCGCAGCTCATACAGCCGGTCCCCGCGCTCGCGGTAGCCCACCAGGTGCCCGTTCACGTAGAGCCGCCCGGCGTTGACCTTTTCCAGGTGGTTGATGCACCGCAGCAACGTCGACTTGCCCGAACCGGATGGGCCGATGAGGCAGGCCACCTCGCGCTCGGCGACCTCGAAATCGATGCCCTTGAGCACTTCGAGGCGGCCGAACCGCTTGTGGATGCGCTGCGCCTGCACGATGGGCGTCACCGCGCCACCCCTCCCCGCAAGCCGCCGAAGCCGAACATCCGCGCCGCCCAGCCCTTTTCCGGTGCCGTTTGCGAGGAACCGCGGGCGAAGTACCGCTCGATCTGCGTCTGGATCAACGTCAGCACCGAGGTCATGAACAGGTACCACAACGCCGCGACGATCAGCAGCGGCGCGATCTTGTAGTTCTGCGCGTAGATCTGCTGCGCCGAAAGCATCAGCTCGAAGTAACCGATGACGACCACCAGCGAGGTCGTCTTGAGCATCGCGATGGTTTCGTTGCCGGTCGGCGGGATGATCACGCGCATCGCCTGCGGCAGGATGATCCGCCGCAACGTCTTGCCGCGCGACATGCCCAGCGCGCTCGCCGCTTCGAGCTGACCGGCGTCGACGGAAAGCAGGCCGCCGCGGACGATTTCGGCCATGTATGCGGCCTCGTTCAGGCCGAGGCCGAGCAGTGCCGCGATCAACGGGGAGATCAACGAGTTCGTGTTGGTGCCGACGAACTCGGGCCCGAACGGGATACCGATACCCAGGCGGGGATAGAACAACGCGAAGTAGTTCCAGATGACCAGTTGCGTGATCAGCGGCGTGCCACGGAACAGCCAGATGTAGACGCCGGCCGCGCCCGACGTGAGCGGGTTGGGCGACATCCGCATGACGGCGAGCAGGACGCCGCCGAGCACCCCGATCACCATCGAGATCGCGGTGAGGATCAGGGTGTTCTGCAGGCCGCGGAGGATGCGCTCGTTGAACAGGTAGTCACCGACCACGTCCCACTGCATGTTGGGGTTGGTGGCCACGCTGCGGATCACGATCACCGCGACGAACAGGATGAGGGCACCGGCGATCCAGCGGCCGTAGTGCCGCACCGGCACCGCCCGGATGTCCTCCGCGGCGGGGCCGGTGCGTTCGTTCGATTCAGTCATGGGTTCGGGCAGCTCAGACGGCCGGGTTGACTTCCGACTTCTGGATGGCCCCCGCCGCATTCAGGTTCCACTTCGCGATGATCTTCGCGTAGGTACCGTCGTTGATCAGTGCCTGCACCGCGCCCTGCACGGCCTGCGGGAACTGGCCGGCGCCCTTCTTAAGCGCGATCCCGTACGGCGCGGTGTCGTACGGTTTGCCGACGACCTCGACCGCGCCGTCGGTCTGCTTCACCGCGTAGTCGACGACCGGGGAGTCGGCCAGCATCGCGTCGCTGCGCTTCGTGGTCAGCTGAAGGTTCACGTCGGTCTGTGCCTGGAACTGCTGGATGTTGATGGCCGGCTTGCCCGCCTTGGTGCACGCCTCCGAGCGTGCGGTGGCGTCGTCGACCTGGACGGTGCCCTTCTGCACGGCGAGGTTCTTGCCGCAGAGGGTGTCCGGGCTGAGGTTCTCGGGGTTGCCTTTCAGCACGCCGAGCGAGGTGCCCGCCGAGTAGTAGGTGACCATGTCGACCGTCTGCTCGCGCTCCGCGTTGACGGTGAACGAGGACATCGCGAGCTCGTACTTGCTCGCGGCGAGACCGGCGAGGATGCCGCTGAAGTCCGCGTTCTGGTACTCCATCGTCAGGCCGAGTTTCTGCCCGATCGCGTTGCCGAGATCGACGTCGAAACCGACGACTTTGCCAGTGGAGTCAACGAATTCGTTCGGCGGATAGGTCTGGTCCTGTCCCACGATGATCTTGCCGTCACCGGCGATGTCCGCCGGCACCATGGCCGCGAGCGCGGCGTCCTTGGTCGCGGCCGGGATCTCCTGCGCGGCGGGAGCACCGCCGCTGGGCTGCGTGCCACCGGAACCGTTACCACCGGAACCGCAGGCGACGGTCAGCCCGACTAATGCGAAGGTCGGCAGGAGGGCAAGTGCCTTGAGGTGTGTTGCACGCGCCACGATCGTCACTCCTAGTAGGTCATACCGTGTGAGTCCACGCATCCTGCCATCCGAATGGGCCCATTCGCAGCATCAGCAAGGTCACGGCGTGATGTCGGCCGGCGGCACTACCGGACAGCCAAGGTGTCCATTGTGGACTTGCCGGTCAGCCTCGGGCGTGGGCGTCCAGGGTGTGTGCGACCGTTTCCGTGATGCGGCGGGCCTGGCCAAGGTGCAACCACTCGTCCGGCACGTGGGCGTTGGAGTCCGGGCCGAGTGCGCCGGTGACCAGAAACTGTGCCCGCGGGTACTTCTCCGCGAGCAGCCCCATGAACGGGATCGACCCACCGAGGCCGACGCTGCGCCATGGCGCGCCGAAGACCTCCGTGCTCACCTTCTCCAGCACCGCGGCCAGCCACGGCGCGGCGTCCGGAGCGTTCCACCCGCCCGCGTGCTCGACACCGGCCAGCTCGACCCTGGCGCCGTACGGGACGTCCGTAGTCAGTGCCTCCCCCACCGCTTTCAGGGCCGCCGCCGAATCCGCTGTCGGGGGCAGCCGCAAGCTCAGCGCGAGCGTCGTCGAGTCCCGCAGCACGTTGCCGGCGTTCGCGGGTTCCGGGAAGCCCGCCGCGCCGGTCACCGAGAGCGTGGGCCGCCAGCTGTTGTTCAGCATCAGCTCGACCTCGTCGTCCGAGACCGGGCGCATACCGGCGACGAGCGGGAACGCCGTCCGCATCGTGCCGGGAGCGACGGCGGCCGTCGCCTGGACCTCCGCCAGCCGGTTCGCCGGGATTTCCACGTTCAGCTCGGCGAGCTTGATCGCACCGGTCTCGGCGTCCTCGATCCGGTCGAGCAGCTGCCGCAGGACGCGGAACGAGCTCGGCACGACGCCGCTCGCCAGCCCCGAGTGCTGCGCGGATTCGAGTACCCGCACCGTCACGTGAACCTGGGCCAGGCCGCGCAGGCTCGTCGTCAGCCACAGCCGCTCGTAGTCGTTGCCGCCCGAGTCGAGGCAGATCACCAGCGACACCTCGCCGAGCCGCGCCGACAGGTGCTCCAGATACACGGGCAGATCCGGGCTGCCCGACTCTTCGCCGGTCTCCAGCAGGATCACCGAACGCGCATGACTCCCGCCCGCCGCGTGCACCGCTTCCAGCGCCGTGGTCGCCGCGTACCCGGCGTACCCGTCGTCCGCCGCGCCGCGGCCGAACAGCTTCTCGCCACGTACCACCGGCTGCCACGGGCCGAGCCCCTCCGACCAGCCACCCACCGGCGGCTGCTTGTCGAGATGTCCGTAGAGCAACACCGTGCCGCGGTCCTCCGCGCCGGGTGTCGCGGGCACGTCGATCAGCAGCGCCGGGCTCCGGCCCTCGACGCTCACCACGTCGAGCGTCGCGCCGGGCAGCCGCCGCCCGGCGACCCAGCCGCGCACGTGCCCGACCGCGGACGCGAGATGCCCGTTGGCGGCCCAGTCCGGATCGAAAGCCTGGGACAACGCCGGAATCCGCACCAGCTCGGACAGGCTCGGCAGGACGTCGGTCTCCCACAGCCTGGCCACGGTCTCGCGCACGTTCGTCTGCTCCACAGGACGCATTCTGCCAGTCATCCGAAGGTGTGTTGCAGGTCACGAGGGTCACCTACCGCGGCCCGTCGGACACCCGCGGACACCCGTGCCGGGGTGAACAGGCCAGCTCACACCCGGTTGCGAGACCGACTTTCGGCTCCCTGATCATCGGTCTTCCTAGGGTTTTCGCAGCTCAGGACCCTGTTATCGGCAACAAATCAGGCATCGGCACTGACTGTCGAGGGGCTTCTCATGTCAGGATGACCGCGTAAGCCGTCACGGCCGATGGCTGCCCGAGCGCTTCGGATCCGATGCGCAGGTGGCCGCCGGCGCCGCCGACGAAGCCGCCAAAAGTGGCTTCGCGGCACGACACCCGAGGAGAACGCATGTCGTCCCCCGAACAGTGGACGCACCCGGAGCCCGGCGAAGGGCCGGCCGCCCAAGCGGCACAACCGTCCCCGGAGCAGGTGATCGCGGGTTTGCGAGCAACAACCGAAGGTGGCGCTGAGCTGACCCAGCTGCTCACGCCCGAAGGCGAACGAATCGCCTCACAGTTCGACCGGTATGTGACCGACATCGATGGGGACGCGCTGCGCGGGCTGTACCGCGACATGGTGCTGGTCCGTCGTGCCGACCGCGAGGCCAACGCCATGCAACGGCAGGGCCAGCTGGGTATCTGGGTCCCGCTGCTGGGCCAGGAAGCCGCGCAGGTCGGTTCCGGCAGGGCCCTGGCCAAGCAGGACATGGCCTTCCCCAGCTACCGCGAGCACGGCGTCGCCTTCACGCGCGGGGTCGATCTGCGCGAGCTGATCGGCATCTTCCGCTGCACCGACCACGGCGGCTGGGACTTCGCCAAGCACCGCTTCCACCCCTACACCATCGTCATCGGCAACCAGGTCCTCAACGCCACCGGCTACGCCATGGGGCAGAAGTTCGAGGGCAAGGTGGGAGACGATGACGGCGAGGCGACGATCGTCTATTTCGGAGACGGCGCCACCAGCCAGGGCGATGTGCACGAGGGCTTCGTCTGGTCCGCGGTGTACGACGCGCCGCTGGTCTTCTTCTGCCAGAACAACCAGTGGGCGATCTCGGAGCCGACCGAACGGCAGTCCCGGCTGCCGCTGTACCAGCGTGCCCGCGGCTACGGCTTCCCCGGCATCCGCGTCGACGGCAACGACGTGCTCGCCTGCCTCGCGGTCACCCGCTGGGCGCTCGAGGAATGCCGCCACGGCAACGGTCCGGTCCTGATCGAGGCCTTCACCTACCGCATGGACGCGCACACCACGACCGACGACCCGACGCGCTACCGGCTGTCCGACGAGCTGGAGGCGTGGAAACTCAAGGACCCGATCGAGCGCGTGCGTGCCTTCCTGGCCCGTGGCGGGCACGCGGACCAGTCGTTCTTCGACCAGATCCAGGCCGAGGCCGACAAGTTCGCCGCCGAGCTGCGCGAGTACACGTTCAACCTGCCCGAACCTCCGCCGGAGCGCGTGTTCTCGAACGTCTACGCCGAACCCTCGCCGGTGCTGGATGCACAGCGCGAGGAATATCTGGCGTATCTCGACGGTTTCGCGACGGCGGGTGAGCACTGATGGCGGCTCCCGTGAAGTCCAAAATAGACGAATCCACTTCTGCCCTGCAGAAGCTGACCATCGGCAAGGCACTCAACCTCGGTCTACGGGCCGCGATGGAGGCCGACGACAAGGTCATCATTCTCGGCGAGGACGTCGGCAAGCTCGGCGGCGTCTTCAGGATCACCGATGGGCTGCAGAAGGACTTCGGCGAACAGCGCGTGCTCGACACGCCGCTGGCCGAGTCCGGCATCATCGGCACCGCGGTCGGCCTTGCCGTGCGCGGGTTCCGGCCGGTGTGCGAGATCCAGTTCGAGGGGTTCATCTTCCCCGGCTTCGACCAGATCTCCAGCCAGCTCGCGAAGTTGCACTACCGCACCCAGGGCAGGATCAAGGTGCCGGTCGTGGTGCGGGTGCCTTTCGGCGGCGGGATCGGTGCGGTCGAGCACCACTCGGAGTCGCCTGAGTCGCTGTTCGCGCATATCGCCGGGTTGAAGGTCGTCTCGTGCTCGAACCCGGCGGATGCCTACTGGATGATCCAGCAGGCCATCGCCTCCGACGATCCGGTGCTGTTCTTCGAGCCGAAACGGTTGTACCACAACGGACAGCTCAGGTCCGAAGTGGACACTTCCAGTCCGGTGGGGCCGCTTTTCGCGTCCCGCGTCGTCCGGCAGGGCACCGACGCGACGCTGGTCGCGTACGGGCCTTCGGTGAAGGTGTGTTTGGACGCCGCCGTCGCGGCGTCGAATGATGAAGGCCGTTCGCTCGAGGTCATCGACCTGCGCACGATCTCGCCGCTGGACCTCGGCCCGGTGTTCGAGTCGGTACGCCGCACGGGACGGCTGATCGCGGTGACCGAGGCGCCATCGGAGTCCTCGATCACCTCGGAGATCGCCGCCCGCGTTCAGCAGGAATGCTTCTACTCGCTGGAGGCTCCGGTGCTGCGGGTGACGGGATTCGACACGCCGTACCCACCGTCCAAATTGGAGGAGCACTACCTGCCCGATCTGGACCGGGTGCTGCACGCCGTCGACCGTTCGCTGGGGTGGTGACCGGTGCCTGACTTCAAACAGTTCTTGCTCGCCGACACCGCCGAAGGCCTCACCGAGGCCGAAATCCTTGGCGTGCGGGTGAAACCGGGCGACGAGGTGACGGTCAACCAGATCGTGGTCGAGGTCGAGACCGCCAAAGCCGCGGTGGAGTTGCCAATCCCGTGGGCGGGCCGGATCACCGAAGTCCTTGTGGAGGAAGGACAGACGGTCGAGGTCGGTGCTCCGATCCTGACCGTCGACGTCGATCCGGGCGGCGGGAGTGCCTCGGTGAACGGGTCCGCGCCCGACGAGGAGATGAAGCCGCTCGTCGGCTACGGCTCGAAAACCGTTGCCACCAAACGGCGCGTGCGCCGCGGCACCCCGGTGCCCGAACCGGAACCGGCACGCCGGCCGGAACCGGCTCAGCCGGCACCGGCCGCCAAGAGCGGTTACGTGCCGCTGGCGAAACCGCCGGTGCGCAAGCTCGCCAAGGATCTCGGCGTGGACCTGAGCACGCTGGCCGGTTCGGTCGACGGCGTGATCACGCGAGAGGACGTCGAGCGGGCCGCGGCTCCGGCGCCGGTGGTGCGGCAGCCGGGTGCGCGTGAACGCCGGGTGCCGATCAAGGGTGTCCGCAAGGCCACCGCGCAGGCGATGGTGTCGAGCGCGTTCACCGCCCCGCATGTCACGGAATTCCTCACGGTCGATGTCACGCCGATGATGGAACTGCGGGAACGGCTCAAGAAACACCCGTCGTTCGCGGGCGTGAAACTCACCCCGCTGGCATTCGCCGCGAAGGCGGTTTGCCTTGCCGCCAAACGAACTCCGGACGTGAACGCGTCCTGGGACGAGGCGGCCGGCGAGATCGTCTACAAGGACTACGTGCACCTCGGGATCGCCGCCGCGACCCCGCGCGGGCTCGTGGTGCCGAAGATCCGGGACGCCGACGCGATGTCGCTGCCGGAACTGGCGGTCGCGCTCGACGGGCTGACCACGACCGCACGTGAGGGCAGGACAGCGCCCGAGGACATGGTGAACGGGACGATCACGATCACCAACGTCGGCGTGTTCGGCGTCGACACCGGGACGCCGATCATCAACCCCGGTGAAGCGGCGATCCTGGCCTTCGGCGCGATCAGGGACACCCCGTGGGTCGTGGACGGTGAACTCGCCGTGCGGAAGGTGCTCCAGCTCGCGTTGAGCTTCGACCACCGATTGGTCGACGGCCAGCAGGGCTCGCAGTTCCTCGCCGACGTCGGCGCGTTGCTGGCCGACCCCGCGCTCGCGATCACCTACTGACAGCGGAGAACCGGCCCTGCCGCAGGGCCGGTTCTTTGTGGCCGCTTGACGGAGTGAGTGCTCACTCCGCACACTGGGCGGCGTGACGGAGACCAAACGGCGCGCCCCGGGCATGAGCCCCGGTGAACGCCGGAAAATGATCGTGCAGGCTGTGCTGCCACTGGTTGTCGAGCACGGCGCCGCAGTCACCACCGCGCAGATCGCCCGCGCAGCCGGTATCGGTGAGGGCACGATTTTCCGTGCCTTCGCGGACAAGGACGAGCTCGTCGACGCGTGCGTGGTCGAAGCACTGCGCCCGGACGGGATGATCGAACTGCTCGCCGAGATCCCGCTCGACCAGCCGACGGAAAAGCGGCTGGCCGAAGCGGCCGGCGTACTGGCCGCGCATCTGGAACGCCTGGGCGCGATCGCCGGTGCGATGCACCGCTCCGGCGCGCGGAAGCGGCATCATCGCGGCGGCGACCGGCAGGCATCGTTCGAGGCGATGCGCGCGGCGGTCGCCGAACTGTTCGAACCCGAGCGCGGGAAGCTGCGCCTGCCTCCGGAGCAGCTGGGCGGGATCTTCCTGTCCCTGCTGCTCAGCCGGTCCCGTGACGACCAGCAGTCGCTGGAGATCGGCGCACTGATCGACGTGTTCCTGCACGGGGCGGTGAAAGCGGATTGATGCACGGCGGTGGGCCGCCCATCGGCCTCAGACGACGGCTGCGGCAGGCGAGCAGCACGGTGCCCGACAGCGGGCTGACCGGCCCCATCGAGATCCCCGATCCCAAACCCGACGACGGGCCGAAGGACCTGCGCGCCCGGCTCCTCCGGTTGCGCACGTCGGTGGGTGGCACGGTGCGCGGGTTGCCCAAGGTGCTCAAGCTGACCTGGCAGGCCAGCCCGGTCATGACCGTCTTCATTGTACTGTCCACAGTGGTCAGTGGACTGCTGCCGACGCTCACCGCCTATCTCGCGAAGTTGTTGCTGGACGCGGTCGTCGCGGCGGTACAGGGGCACGGCACCACGGGGCGGATCGTCGAGATCGCCGCCTTCCAGCTCGGTGTCTTCACCGCGACCGCGCTGAGCACCGCACTGACGAACGTCGCACAGCAACTGCTGCAGGAACGGATGACGCTGACCATCCGGCACCAGGTGATGTCCCACGCGGCAAAGCTCGACCTCGCGTTCTTCGAGGGGTCCGAGTCGTACGACCTGTTGCGCCAGGCTTCACAGGAAGCGCCGTCGCGGCCGGTGTCGATGCTGACCTCGGCACTGAGCCTCGTGCGTACCGGCATCACATTCGCGAGCATGGTCGCGCTGCTCGTCGCGGTCAGCCCACTGCTGGCGGTGATCGCGTTGCTGGCGCCGATCCCGGCGTTCATCTCGCAGTCCAAGTACGGCGCACGGGCGTTCATGCTGGCGCTGTACGTCTCCCCGATCCGGCGGCGGATGGACTATCTTTCTTCGCTCGTCACAACGGACACCTATGCCAAGGAGACCAAACTCTTCGGACTGGGCACGTACCTGACCGACCGCTTCCGGCGGCTCGGGCAGACCTACTACGCACGCGAACGCAAGTTGACCACGACCCGGAATCTCGTCGGCACGGCATGGAGTTTCCTGTCGACCGCGGCGGGTTCCGGGATCGCGCTGTACATCGCACTGGAGGCGGTGCACGGCAGGCTGACGATCGGCGATCTCGCGCTGTACACCAGCGCCGCGACCGCCGTACAGGCATCGGTCCAGGGGTTGTTCACCGGATTTTCCGGAATGTACGAGAACAATCTGTATCTCGACACGCTGTACCAGTTCCTGGGCACTCGGCCGCGGATCACCCGGCCCACGCATCCCCGCCCGCTGCCGGAGAAAGTGCGCGGGCATGTCGAATTCCAGGACGTGTCGTTCAGCTATCCCGGCGCCGACGAGCCGGCGCTGGACAGCGTGAGCTTCGAAATCCGGCCGGGTGAGACGGTGGCCGTCGTCGGGCGCAACGGTGCAGGAAAGTCGACCCTGATCAAATTGCTGTGCCGACTGTACGACCCGACGAGCGGACGGATCCTGCTCGACGGCGTTGACATCCGTGAGTTCGACCCGGACGAGCTACGAATGCGGATCAGTGCGATGTTCCAGGATTACGTGACATACCAGGGAACGGCCGCGGAGAACATCGGCCTCGGTCAACTGTCCGCTTTGGACGATCGAGAACGGATCGTCGATTCCGCGCGGCGGGCCGGCGCGGCCGAGCGCATCGAGCGGCTGCCGAAGGGATACGACAGCCCGCTCGGCCGGTGGTTCGACCAGGGCGTGAGCCTGTCGGGCGGGGAATGGCAGAAAGTGGCGCTGGCGCGGGCCTTCATGCGGGACGCGCCGCTGCTGATTCTCGACGAACCGACGTCGGCGCTCGACGCGCAAGCCGAGCACGAGCTGTTCGCCCGCCTGCGGGCGCTCGCCTCCGGCCGCACGACGCTGTACATCTCGCACCGGTTCTCCACGGTGCGGCAGGCGGAGCAGATCCTGCTGCTCGATCACGGCAAACTCGCCGAACACGGGACCCACGAGCAACTGATGCGACTCGGCGGTGCCTACGCGGACCTGTTCACCCTCCAGGCGGCGGCTTACCTGGACGACGCGGTTGAGTAGTCTCCAGCCATGCGGGTGCATGTGGGCTGCGCGATGTGGACCCACCCGGCGTGGCCGCTGCCGGAACGGTTGCGTTCGTACGCGAGCTGGTGCAACGCGGTGGAGGGCAACACGACCTTCTACGCGACGCCGGCCGCGAGCACGATCTCCTCGTGGGTGGACCAGACCCCGCCGGACTTCCGGCTCCTGCTCAAACTGCCGAAGGCGATCACCCACGAGCGACGGCTGGGCGACGTCGCCGGACTCGTCCGGAGCTTCCTCGACACGATCGAGCCCCTCGGCGAGCGGGTGCACGCGCTGTGGGTCCAGCTGCCGGCGTCGTTCGGACCACCCGATCTCGGCGCGCTCGCGGCGTTCCTGCGTCGTATGCCGCGCGATCGCCGGCTGACCGTCGAAGTGCGGCATCCCGCGTTTTTCGCGCACCCTCAACGGTTGGAGCAGGTGCTCGGCGAGGTCGGCGCCGAGTGGGTGCTGTTCGACACCACGGTCCTGTTCGGCGCTCCGCCGCTCGGCCCCGCGGAAGAGGAGGCGTGGCAGCAGAAACCGCGCCTGCCGCGCCGCTCGCAAGCGCTTACCGCGCATCCCGTCGTCCGATACATCGGGCGCGACGATGACGCGCAAACCGTCGAGGGCTGGCAACACTGGGTCGACACCGTCGTCGGCTGGTTGCGGGAAGGCCGCTCCCCGACGGTCTTCGTGCACACCCCGGACAATGCGCGGGCGCTCGTCCTCGCCCGCCGCTTCCACGACGAGGTGCGCGCCCGCCTGCCCGATGTCGAGCCGCTGCCGGAGCCGCTCCCCAGCGATCCGCTGACCCTGTTCTGATTCGCCCGCGGGGATCGCCCACCGTTCACTCGATCGCGCTACCGTAGGGCCGACTGTGCCCTTCGTTACCAATCCGACGGCAGCCACGGCGGAAACGGATGTCTACAAGCAGATCGGCTACGGACCGTGTCCGCCTACTTTCGGTCGGATTGGTAAGACTCCAAGGAGCCTCGATGACCTGGCAGGAAGACCTTCGCCGCCTGGATATGCAGCTGGCCAGTGGCGAGATCAGCCTGCGCGAGCATCGGAAGCAACGTGAGGAGTTGCTGGCCGCGGCCTCCGGCGGGTTCTCCCCTTCCCCAGTGACGGCACCCGTGATCGCCCAGCAGCCGCCGGGCCGGTCCGCCGCCCTGCTGGCGAGCGACCGCCCGACGAGCGCGCCCAGCCCGGCCGACGAGCGGTCCACCGAGTCGATGCGGCATCCGACGATCCATGACCTGCCGACCGTGGTCACGCCGGCGATCGGTCCGTTGCCAGGCCTGCAGCCGTCGAAACAGCAGGTGCCACCGTTGCCGACCCGCCCGAACCGCCCGTCCCGGCACCGGCCGACGTGGCTGTTCCTCGCGCTCGGGGTGTTGCTGGTGCTGCTCATGATCATCGGCGCGACCTGGTTCCTCGGCGTCCGCGACAAGCCGGCCCCGGCCACCGGCGCGGCGCCCGTCACCCCCTCGACGACGCCGAGCGTGCCGGTGGTCCCGATCGAGCAGCGAGTGCCGGCGCTGCCCGGTGTTCCGGAAACCGGCAACGCGATGGTCTCGGTCGACCAGGGCGCACAGCGCGGGCTCTATCCCGCCCAGGCGGCCCAGTTCTTCGCGGAAAACGAGGTCACCGAGATCGTCTACCGCGGTTCCTCGCTCAACAACGAGCGGTACTTTCTTCTTGTCGTGCACGCGGCGGACGCCGCCAAGGCGAAGAAGGTCGCCGACTACATGCGGTCCGGGGCACTCAGCACGGGTTTCGTCCCGCTGCCCGCCGATTCCTCGGTCCTCAGCGGGACCCGGTCGGGCCGGCTGATGAACGGAACCTGGTACTCCTCGGGTGATCTCGCGGTCATCCTCTGGCTGTCACAACCGGCGGCCGCCGCGCGAGCGGCGCAACTCAAGCAACATCTCGACCGGACGAAAGCGGAACTGACAGCGGCTCTGCCACCGGCGTGAGTGTGGCCGGTTCCGGCACCGGAGCCACCGCGCGCTTCGGCCGCAAATGCTTGCGCAACCGGAGAGTCGGCTTCTCGACGAACCGCCACGACAGCTGACCGGCCAGGTACGCGGCGGGCAGCGAGAACACCACGAGCAGCCACGGCTCGCGCACCCCGGCCAGCACGATCAACTGCTGGACCAGGAACCCCCAGATCGAGATGCCGTAATTGCCGAACACGAAGTCACCGGCACCGCCCCACCGCAGCGGCCAGTGCGCCGCGAGCGTGACCGAGCCGTATGCCGCCATCACCGGCAACGTGTAGCGGTCCCACGAAGTTTGGCTCAGCGCCAGCCAGAGCACGAACAAGCCGGCCGCGATCGACGGGCGCAGCGGGATCCGGTCGCGGAACGCGTGCAGCACCATCCCGAGCACGAACGGGACCAGGAAGGAGGCCGCCGACCCGAGCGGAATGCTCAGCACCGAAGCGGCCTTGCCCTGCGACAGGAAGTCCGCCTGCAGCGTCGTGTCCGCGTAGACGATGGCGGCGAGCAGGAGCAGCAGCACCAGCCTCGACGCGCCGAGCGCGAGGAACACCCCGAGCAGCAGCACGAGGCCGTAGCCGAGCAGTTCCATCGGCAGCGTCCACAGCGAACCGTTGGCGGAGTACGGGAACGGATTCGAGTCGAACACCCCGGGCAACCGGTGCTGCAGCAACATGACCAGGCTCGTGCCGACGAAGTACCGCCACGTCTGCGGATGACTCCAGTACGCCCCCTGCGGCCACTCGGTGACCAGTGGCCCGACGACGAACGTCGTCACCGCCGCCACCAGGACCAGCGGCGGCAGAATGCGCAGCAGCCGGCGCGCACCGAACCGCCACCACGACGGATCGCGGGCCCAGCTGTGCTGGATCTGGTAACCACTCATCGCGAACAGGCCCATCAACGCGACATACCCGGGCGCGATCTGCCAGGACGGCGGGAAGATCGTCGAGCGCCCGGACACGAGCAGCGCCCAGCAATGATCCAGTACGATCAGCAGCGCCCCGATGGTACGAAGCCACGCGAAACCCACATGGGAGTCGGCATGGAGTTTGGGGCAAGATCGCATGACCAGCCGATGCTAACCGAGCGGTAAGAAATTCGTGTCCGGTTTCGGCGCCTCAAAAGTCACAGAGTGACTTCGGCCGCCTCACCGCACCGGGGTGCCGGCCGGCTCCATCTGCACCGTGGGTGCGTCCGCCGGCGCGGGACGCTTCACCGCCGGCGCAGGCAGGTGCCGGCGCAAGCGCAGGGTCGGCTGCTCGATGAAACGCCAGGACAGCTGCCCGGCCGCATACGCCGCCGGAACCGCCAGCAGGACAAGGGCCGCGACGTTGTGCACCCCGGCCATGATGATCAGCTGCTGGATGGGGAATCCCCAGATATAGGTGCCATAGCTGCCGTAGACGTAAGGTTCGAACCTTTCCAGCCGCTTCGGCCAGTGCGTCGCGAGCGTGATCGCGCCGTAGGCGGCCGCGAGCGCGAGCGCATACCGGCCGGCCGGGGTCTGGTTCAGCGCGAGATACAGCGCCAGCAGTACCAGCGCCGCCCACGGGCGCAACGGGATCCGGTGCCGGAAGGAATGCAGGATCATGCCGAGTACGAACGGCACCAGGAACGCCACCGTCGAACCCAGCGGCAGCTCACCGAGGGAACCGCCACCGCCGTGATCGCCGAAGGTGGCCTGCCACAGGGTGTCGGCGTACACCAGCACCCCGAGGAACACCAGCAGCAGCCCGCGAGTCAGCCCGAGCGCGATCAGCACACCGGCGACCAGCACGAGCGCGTACCCGAGCATCTCCATCGGGAGTGTCCACAATGCACCGTTGGCCGAGAACGGGTACGGGTTCGCGTCGAACACGCCCGGCAGCCGGTGCTGCAACAGGAACAACACGATGGTGCCGACGAGATAACGCCAGGTCTGGAGGTTCGACCAGTACGCACCCTGCGAGAGGCTGGTCACCAACGGGCCGATCACCAGTACCGTCACCGAGACCACGACCACGAGCGGCGGCAGGATCCGCAGCAGCCGCCGCGCCGCGAACCGCCACCACGACGGGTCTCGCGACCAGCTGTCCTGGATCTGGTAGCCGCTCATCGCGAAGAAGCCCATCAGCGCGATGTACCCGGGCGACATGCCCCATGAGGCGGGGAAGATCGTGAGCCGGCCGGGATCCAGCAGCGGCGCACTGTGATCCACCACGACGGTGACCGCACCCAGCATCCGCAACCACGCGAAGCCCACGTTCGCGTCGGCGTGGACCTTCGGGGCGCGCATGGCCGCAAATGCTAGCTCATGCGATCACGTGACCATGGCGAAACCGGTGGGAAACTCACCGCAACAAGGATTCCAGCGCCCGCCGCAGCACGTCCGGACCGAACTGCCGTCGCACGGCTGCCTTGCCCCGGTCGGACAGCCGCTGCCAGATCTTGTCGTCGTCGAGCAGCGTGCCGAGATGCTCGGCGAAGTCGCGCGCGGTGTCGCCGATCAGCACCTCGTCACCGTGCTCGAGGTGCATCCCCTCGGCCGCCACGGTGGTCGCGACGACCGGAACACCGCAGGCCAGCGCCTCGCCGACCTTGCCCTTCACCCCGGCCCCGAAGCGCAGCGGGGCGGCGACGACGCGGGCCTTGCGGTACAACGGATCGATGTCCGGCACCCAGCCGTGCACGACGACGCCTTCGCCGTCCAGCGCGGTGATCTCGGGCGGCGGGTTGCTGCCGACGACATGCACGACGGCGTCCGGGCGGGCCTTGCGCACCAACGGGATGATCTCCGTCGCGAGCCACCGCACCGCGTCGCGGTTGGGGACGTGGTCGAAGCTGCCCACGAAGAGCACATCGGCGCGCCCGTCGGGATCGGCCACGGTCTCGTCCACGAGGTGCACGTTCGACAGCACCGCGACCTGCGCCGACGGCTCGAGCCGCCCGAGCAACTCTCGCTCCACTTCGGACACTGTGAGCGTGACGTCCGTGCTGCGGACAAGGCCGAGTTCCATCTCCCGCAACGCTTTCGAGCGCTGACGCAACGACTCGGCGCCGGCGTCACCGTTCCGCTCGGCCAGTTCGGCCTGCCGCTCGAGCCGCAGGAAGTGCAGGTCAACGGTGTCATAGGCGACCCGGCAGCTGGGCGCCACGTCGCGGATCTGTTCCAGCAGCTGCCAGGCGACCTGCGGCCGGGACAGCAGGGCGAGGCTCAGCACCGGCCCGGCCTCACGGAGGAACGCGCGCTGGTTCTCCTCCCCCACGACCACCGTGATCCCCTGCTCGTGCAATGGGACCGTGTAGCGCTCGGGCAGCGCGTGGTTCATCGGGAAGAACACCACCCGCTCGCCCAGTTCGGCGAGCTGGCGCAGCAGCCGGCTCATCCGCACCGAGCCGGAATCCTCGTCCGGCCGCGGCACCTGGTAGTCCGCGACGAGCACGATCCCGCCGGCGTGTCCGGCCGCGGTGCGCTGCCTGCCCAGCCAGACGTTGGCCGGTGAGGCTTCGGGCAGGTGCCCGGCCAGCTGCGCGGCCCACTTGTCGACGAAGATCTGGCGGTTGAGTTCCTGGTGCCGCTTGACGCCGGACGCGAGATCGGTGCCGTTGGACACGCCCTCGTGGTGCACGACGACCGACGCGGGCTGGACCACCGTCCGGTACCCGGCGTCCCGCACCGCGAACGCGAGATCGGTGTCCTCGTAGTAGGCCGGGGCGAAGCGCGTGTCGAACCCGCCGATGCGCTCGAACAGTTCGCGCCGGACGAGGACCGCGGCGCCGGAGCAGTAGTCCACGTCCCGCATGGTCTGGAACCACGGCATGTCCGCGGGCTGATTGCGCCCGTAGTTCCAGCCGGTGCCGTCGGCCCAGATGATGCCGCCGCTCTCCTGCAGGCTGCCGTCCGGATACACCAACTTGGAGCCGACGAGTCCAATGTCCAAGCGGTCCTCGACGACCTCCACGAGCTTGTCCAGCCAGCCCGGCTGGACTTCGGTGTCGTTGTTGAGGAACAGGACG
This sequence comes from Amycolatopsis pithecellobii, assembly GCF_009707865.1. Taxonomy (GTDB): domain Bacteria; phylum Actinomycetota; class Actinomycetes; order Mycobacteriales; family Pseudonocardiaceae; genus Amycolatopsis_E; species Amycolatopsis_E pithecellobii. The sequence goes on along the minus strand of NZ_WMBA01000065.1, from coordinate 24,101 downwards.
AGCTCGCCGCGGGCGTGTTCCGCACCGAGGTTGCAGGCACCGATGAAACCGAGATTGCGCGGGGTCCGGACGAGGCGGACGCCGGGGCAGGCCGCGACCCGGTCCGCGGAGTCGTCGACCGACGAGTCATCCACCACGATCACCTCGAACGGCGTGCGCGGCCGGGTCAGCTCGATCGATTCCAGGCACCGGCGCGTGTAGTCCCAGTGCCCGTACACCGGGATGATCACACTGACGATGGGTTCCTCGCTCGTGGTGACGCCGACCGGGCCTGGCTCGGGCACCGCGCCGGGAAGCACGCCGGCCGGGCGGCCGAGCGCCCGCTCGTAGGCGTCACGGCGCCGCGTGCCCCGTGGTGCATACCGCTCGATGGACGCCCGGTACCGGTTGATCAGCCGCTGTCCGAGGGCCGACACCTCTTCGCGGAGCCGGGCGTTCTCGGTCGCCAGGTCGTGCGTGGTCTGGCGCAGCTTGGCGTTGTTCTCGTCGAGCCAGGACAGCCGCGCGTGCTCGTGCGCGGCTTTGCGCTGCTCCCGGTCGAGCTCCGCGGCGAGCGACGAATATGCCACGCGCCCCTGCTGAACCTGGGCCAGCGCCTCGTCCCGCTCGCGCGCGGTGGTGTCCAGTTCGGCGGCCAGCCCGTCCGCCCGACCGGAGGCCGAGCCGAGTTCGGCTTCGAGCCGGCGGGCGACCTCGCCGAGACGATCGGCTTCGCCCCTGGCCGCCGCGGTGTCCGAGAGCGCCCGCGCGATCAGGATCAGCTTCTCGTCGGTCATGACCGACGAGCCGATCACGTCGACCGGCTCCCGCGAGGCGACCGCGAGAAAATAGGTGTGCGGCGCGCCGGGCCGGATTTCCCAGTCGTCCGGGGGGTTCTGCCGCAAGGTGTGCAGCTCGCTGCCCGGCCCGTCACCGTGGATCAGCGAACCGACCGCGACGTTTTGCCGCAGCAGCACGACATGGCCGAACCTTTCGCCGAGCAGCGCCCGGAACCCCTGCTCGTCCAGTTCCCTTACGTGGAACGGGTTTTCGTTGCCGTGATCGTGGGTGTAGACCTCGATATCCGGGGTGCTGCACAGGAAAACCCCGTTGGGCGCGAGCAACCTCCCGACCAGCCCGAGCACGAGATCCTGCCGTTCGACATGCTCGATCGCCTCGAAACACGTGATCACGTCGAACGGTGCTTCATCGGGCAGCGCTTCGGGGTCTTCGATCGACCCCTGGTGGAAGGTCAGCGATTCCGACCCGTAGCGCCGGTTCGCATGCTCGACGGTGACCGGGTCGAGTTCCAGCCCGACGACCGAGCTCGCGGCCTGCGCCATCAGCGCGGCGCCGTAGCCCTCCCCGCTGGCCAGATCGAGCACGCGCTTGCCGCCGACGTAACGCAGCGCGAAGGCGTAGCGGTGGTAGTGCTCGTAGATCACCTGGTGGTCGTCGGTCCACGGCACGCACCGCTCGCCGGTCCACTCGATGAGGCGCTCGCCCGGGGTTCCCGCGTCCATGCAGTGCAGGTTACTGGTGTGGCCCCGGCCGGACGCCGGGCATCGGTAGCCTACGAATCATGACGGGGGAGCCCAGGCTGCGGCCGCACAGACCAGGTGGCCTGCCGGCCACGCCGGAGTCGTGGTTGCCGAGAGAACACAGCCTGTACCGGCCACGGCACAGCCGCCGTCAACGCACCGCACTGGTCTGTGCGGTGGTCTTCTTCCTCACCCCGGCATTGGCGTTCGTCGCCGGTGTCCGCCCGGCCGCGTTCGAAAACCGTGCCCTGCATGGGTTTCCGCCCGGCGAAGGCTGGGCGTTCTTCACCGGTCTTTCCGATTGGGCCACCGATCATCTCCCGCTGCGCGAGCAAGGCGTGGACGCGGCGCGCGACATCAGCACGGGGGTTTTCGGCGATCCGCCGCAGTCCGGGCAGACGGAGTCGAGCGGGCCGATCGGGCTGGGTCTGCCGACGACCACGCGACCGAAGGACAACGATCCGCCCGGTGGCTACCCGCCGCTGATCTACGGCTCGGACGACTGGTTGTACCTCGGGGTCGACATGAGCAACAAGTGCGTGCCCACGCTCAGCCCCGACGGCGTCGTCCGTGCCTTCCAACGGTTGCGTGCGGCGGTGGAGAACTCCGGTCGCCGCTTCGAACTCGTCATCGCCCCGGACAAGTCGACGGCCGCACCCGAGCATCTGCCCAGTACTTATGCGGGCAAGGACTGCGCCCGTGCGGCCTCCGCCACGTTCTGGCGCAACGCCACCTCCCGGCTTGGCGACGTCGATCTGCGGCCCAGCCTCACCGCCACCGCCACCCGCGTCGGACATCCGCTGTACGACGCGAACGACAGCCACTGGACCTATGAAGGTGGCCTGACGATGACGTACGCGCTGGCCGAGGCCATCCAGCCGGGGATCACCGCGTCCTGGCTGGTGGGACCACGGACAATCAACCCGTGGCCCGCCGATCTGCCGATGCTGATCGGCAAGTCCGCCGACCGCAGGCTGATGACGTACACGCTCAAACCGGACGGTGTGACGGACCGGGAACACTATGTCGCCAGCGATTTCCGCGCACCGCTGGAGTTGAAGCAGGACACGGCGACCCCGTCGACCGGCGTGATCGGCGCGAACACGGCCGTCCTCGCCGACTCGTTCACCCAGTTCGCGAGCCCGTTCCTGGCCGCCGCCTTCCAGAACGTGACGATCGTGCACGCCGAGACGATGGCCCAGGACACGACCGCCAACGCGACGAAACTGTTGGCTGATCGAGATGTCGTGGTCGTGGAGCTCGCGGAGCGAAATGCCGCTGGTGGGGCGAGCCCGCTGCTGCGGGATTCCGTGATTGACCAGATAGCGGCGGTGCTGGCCAGTCACCCCAGGTAGGAGTAACCGCGCGAGTGGCGGGGTGCACAATATTGCCTAGCCGACTGCGGCGACGTTCCGGTTTGACGGCGGCCTCGCAAAAAGCATCATCGATCCCGAAGGGGGTGCCGGGGTGACCTGGCAGGAACAGCTCCGCAAGCTCGACGAAGATCTGGCGAACGGCTCGCTGTCGGCTGACGACTATCGCGTGCGCCGTGACCAGATCCTGTCCGCCGCCGTCACCGCCGCTCCCACGGAGAACGCCGCCCCGGGTGAGGGCGACTCGACCCAGATCATCGAGCCGCTGTCACCGCCGTCCGGAACCCCGCAGCAGTCCGCGCCGTCGAGCCAGCCGAGCCAGCCGCAACCGAACGCCGAATCGACGCAGATCGTGTCGCCGCTGGACAGTTCCGCGGAACGCACCCAGGCCGTTGCGCCGTGGCAGGGCCAGCGCCCTGCCGGCTACCCGCAGCAGGGCATGCAGTCCCCGCCTGCCGGGTTCGCCCAGCCGCCGGCGTGGAATGCGCCCGAGGCGGACTCCAGCCCACCATGGGGTGGTTCAGACCTTCCGCCGATCGCGCCGCCGGCCGGCGCCGACTGGGTGTCGCAGGGCCCGGAGCGCGCCGACGGGGAGAAGTCCCCCAGCAACAGCAAAAAGATCCTCTTCTCGGTCCTCGGCGGGATCGTGGTCGTCGGCCTCGGGGTCGCGGTGTGGCTGCTGTTCGGTCGTGACAACGGCGCGGAAGTCCAGGCGGGGCCCGGTCAGCAGCCGCCCGCTCCGGTGACCACGAAACCGCTGCCGATGCCGCCGCCCGCCAAACCGGAGCCGAGCAGTGACGCGACAGCGCTTGTCGCCGCCCCCGGCTCGCCTCGCAACGGCGGCGGTGACTTCACCCTCGGCTCGCTGGCGACGAACAAGCTGCTGCCCGACCCTGTGATCGCCGCGCTGCAACAGGGCAACATGATCAGCGGGCGGTTGAACGCGTCCACGACCGGCTCCTCGACCGTCGGCATCTTCTCGCTGACACTGCCCACCCCGTCGGACGCGACGACGGTCGCCAACACGTACGCCGACACGCAGAAGTCGGGTGGGCTGCAGGCCAACCGTGACCTGTCGATGCAGGGGCTACCGGTGTTCAGCACCTCGGCGAAGGCACAGCAGGCCGTGTTCCGCGGTGTCTACGTGCTCTACAGCCGGGTGGTCATCGTGGAGACCTTCGGTCCCGACCGCGCCGAGGCGCAGACGCTGTTCACCTCGTTGCTGGCCCAGCAGGTCGACTTCGCGCCGCCGACGCAGCACACGCCCTGACCGGTCAGCGGCCGGGAGCGACCAGGCCGGACTCGTAGGCGAGCACCACGAGCTGGGCGCGGTCGCGGGCACCGACCTTCGTCATGATGCGGCTGACGTGGGTGCGGGCGGTGGCCGTCGAGATGACCAGCTGGGCGGCGATCTCGTCGTTGGACAGCCCGCCCGCGACGAGTGCCAGCACCTCGCGCTCGCGGCCGGTGATCTGCTGGACCGCTTGGGTGTCGACGCGCCGGTTCTCCGGTCGGCCGACGAATTCCGCAATGAGGCGCCGGGTCACGGTCGGGGCGAGCAGGGACTCACCGTCGGCGATGACGCGTAGCGCCCGCAGCAGCTCCACCGGCTCGGTGTCCTTCAACAGGAACCCGCTGGCCCCGGCCCGCAGCGCGTCGTAGACGTACTCGTCGATGTCGAATGTGGTCAGCACCAGGACCTTCACCGATGCCAGCTCCTCGTCGGCGGTGATCCGGCGAGTGGCTTCCAGACCGTCGACCACGGGCATGCGGATGTCCATTACGACGACGTCCGGCCGATGCCGCTTGGCCAGCTCGACCGCTTCGCCGCCGTCGTCCGCCTCACCGCACACCTCGAAACCGTCCTCGGTTTCCAGCAGCACCCGGAATCCCGCGCGCACGAGCGCCTGATCGTCGGCGAGCACCACCCGGATCGTCATCACGCCTCCTTCACCGGCAGTTCGGCCCGGACCTCAAAACCCCCGTCGACGGGCGCGGCCCGCACGCTTCCCCCGAGCGCGGCGGCGCGCTCGGACATCCCGCGCAGGCCGTTGCCGGGCGTCGGTGTACCAGGGTTGCGCCCATTGTCCTTGACCCGCAACGAGAACATTCCGTCCGACCGTCCAAAAGATACGTCCACTTCGGACGGATCAGCGGCGTGCCGGACGACATTGGTCAGCGATTCCTGCAAAATCCGGTAGGCGGCACCATCGACCGGGGCGGGCAGCTCCCCCGGCGAGCCGTGCACCCGCACGGTCAGCCCGGCCGCCCGCGCGTGGTCGAGCAACTCGTCGAGCCGGCGCAGGCTCGGTGCGGGGCCGAGGCCCTGGCCGGAACGCAGCACCGCGACCGTCGCCCGCAGATCCGCCAGCGCCGACGCGCTCGCCTCCTTGATCGCCCGCAGCGCCTCGACGGCCTGCTCGGGCCGCCGGTCCGCGACATGTGCGGCGACCCCGGCCTGCACGTTGATCATCGCCAGGCTGTGTGCGACCACGTCGTGCACCTCGCGCGCGATCCGCAGCCGCTCCTGTTCGGCCATCCGGTACTGGTGCTCGGCCGCGCGTTCGCGGGCGGCGCTGATGGCCGCGGACCGGTTCCGCACCGCGGTCCCGATCCCGAGAACGGCGGCGAGCCAGGCGACGAGGAGACCGGCTCGCGCGTCGAACGTGATCGCACCGCCGGCGATGAGGTATCCGGCGAACGCGACGAGCAGGGTCGCCGTCGCGGTGATGCCGGCGACCAGCGGCCCTCGTCGGCGGGTCAGCACGAGCAGCGCGATCGTCGGCAACAGCAGTGCCGGGCCGTTCGGATAGTCCGACCAGTAGTAAGCCAGCGTCGCACCGAAGGTCACGAGGAAAACCGGCAGCGGAAACCGGCGGGCGAGCAGCAGCGGGAGCGCGGCCACGACGAGCCAGCCGTACCCCGGCACGTCGAGATGCCGGGCACCGGCCTGGAAATGCCCGGCGGCGGTGGTCACCGCCAGCACGAACGCCATCGGCACGACCGTCAGCACGACGTCGCCTGCGAACCGGTTACCTCGCCACACGTCAGTGAAGCTACGGCACCACGGGACGTGGCGCGTCGGTCGAAAAGCGGCTTTTGTGGCTACGACCGGTACCGACCCACGGTCGCTTGACCCACGCGCGTGAAATCTCGCGGCGGCCCGTCGGAGAAGTGGGCCCCCGGACGACGATGGGGATGTGAGCGAACCGCGGGTACGACCGGACCCGGCATTGGCGCTGCTCGAACTGTATGAGGCGGCGCTGCCGCAGGTGTACGGGTACCTGCTGTCCCGGTGCGGCAGCCGCGCCGTCGCGGAGGAACTGACGTCGGAGACGTTCCTCGGCGCGGTGAGCGCGTGCCGGGGTGCGGGGGCACCGCCGGTGAGCACGCCGTGGCTCATCGGGGTCGCGCGGCACAAGCTGGTCGATCATTGGCGCAGGCGGGAGCGGGAGGAGCGTGGGCTGCGGCTCGTGCACGAGACGGAAACCGTGGACCCGTGGGACGACGAGCTGGACGCGTTGCTGGCGCGTGAGGTGCTCGCCGAATTGGGCGCGCATCACCGAGCGGCCTTGACGTTGCGATACCTCGACGGGCTCGCGGTGCCTGAGGTCGCGCGGCTGCTGGGCCGGACGGTGCATGCCACCGAGGCATTGCTGGTGCGGGCGCGTGCCGCGTTCCGCGCCGCCTATCGGACGAAGGAGGGCCGTGATGACTGATCCGTTCGAAGCCCTCCGCGCGCCGGTGCGCCCGGTCGATCCCGATCCCCGGTTCGCCGCCGAACTACGGATGACGTTGCAGCACACGATTCTGGATGGAGGAGAGATGACCACGACCGAAACCGCCGCGGAACTGCACTCCCTGACCCCGTATCTCGCCGTGCCGGACGCGCGGCGGGCGATCGAGTTCTATGTCGAGGTGTTCGGCGCGACCCGCCGTGGCGATCCGATCGTCATGGAAGACGGCCGGATCGGGCATGCCGAACTGGCCATCGGTGACGCCGTGCTGATGCTGGCCGACGAATTCGAAGACATCGGCCACGTCTCCTCGCCCGGCGGCGCGTCCGTCCGCATTGAAGTGTCCGATGTGGACGGTGTGGTCGAGCGCGCGCTGGCCCGTGGTGCGGAACTGCTGCGCCCGGTGGCCGACCGTGGCTACGGGCGCGGCGGCGCGATCCGTGACCCGTTCGGCCAGCGGTGGCTGGTGTCGCAGGCCCCGGCGCGCACGGCGGCGGGCACCGGCCCGCGTCATGGCGAGGCCGCGTACTTCACGTTCCAAGTGCCGGATGACGAAGCGGCGAAAGCCTTCTACGGCGGTGTGCTCGGCTGGCGTTTCTCACCGGGCAGCACGGAAACCGCCTGGGGCGTCGAAGGAAACGGCCTGTTCGGCGGCCTCTGGGGCGGCCCGGGACGGCAGGTCGGCTGGAAGCTGATGTACGCCGTCGACGACCTCGAGGCCGCGCTCTCGCGTGTCCGGGAACTCGGCGGTCAAGCCGGGGAGGTCGAGCAGCAGCGATACGGCCCGTCCGCCGACTGCGTCGACAACCAGGGGATCGAGTTCTGGTTGCTGCAGCAGCCTTAGCGGCGGCTTATCGATATATATCGGACGCGCATTCTATCTCAGCTGGGATGACGATAAATATTGATAAGCTGAGCCGAGTCGGAGGCGTACGTGGACGGTGAGGCCCCCGTTGACCTCGTCACGCGCATCCAAGCGTGGCTGGCTGCGGGAGAGGACTACCGCGGGCGGTGTCCTTCTCATCGGCGTCGAGGACGACGGCCGCATAACTGGCGCGCGCCCGCGCCACGAGGGCGGGCGTACCGACCCGCTGCGTTTGCAGGCACTCATCGCCAGCCGGACCGAACCGGCGATCACCTGCCAAGCGTCCGTGGTCACGGTCACCGGCGCCGAGGTCATTGCGGTCGAGGTTCCGAACAGTCCGCATATCGTCGGAACAGCCGCAGGCAAGTACGTCCGCAGGGCAATCGACCGCAACGGCCGCCCCACCTGCCTGCCATTACGTGCACACGAGATGCTGGCTCACGAGATCGATCGTGGTGCGGTCGATCTCGCCCGGCTGCCGGCGCATGGCGCTACCTGGGCTGACCTGGATCCTTTCGAATTCGAACGGGTTCGGCGTCTCGTTGCCGATGCCGGAGATCAGGCCGACAGAGTTCTGGCAACACTCGCCGATGAGGAATTGACTCGCGCGCTGGGCTTGGAAGTCAAGGCCGCGCAAGACTTGGAATGCCGCCTCGTGGGTGGGAATATGCCTGCCGAGCGCGGCTTCACGTCCGAACAGCAGAAGACCGCCGATACTCACCTCGCTTCCCGGGAGTCGACGTCAACGAGTTCATGCGGTATCCAGTTCGGCCCTTTTCGGATCGCCATTCCCACCTACTCTGAGGTCGCTTTTCGAGAGGTGCTCGCCAACGCGCTCACCCACCGCGACTACACCAAGCGTGGCGCCATTCATGTCCAATGGTCCGACGAGCAGCTGGAAATTTCGAGTCCGGGGGGCTTCCCCGAGGGCATCAGGATCGACAACCTGCTCGTCGCCCCACCGCATCCACGAAGCGCGGTGCTCGCGGACGCCTTCAAGCGAATCGGGCTCGTGGAGCGAACCGGCCGGGGCATCAATCGGATGTTCGCGGAGCAACTGCGCGTCGGACGACCCGCACCGGACTACGGGCGCACTACCGACGAGACCGTGGTTGCGATTCTCCCTGGTGGGCCGGCGAATCTCGCGATGACCAAGTGGGTACTGGAGCAGGAGCACCACAACCGCCCGCTGACGCTTTCCGAGTTGCAGATCCTCTCCGAACTGCTGCGGGAACGGCGGGCGACGACGGCCGAACTCGCAATTCTCACACAACGCACGGAAGCCGAGACTCGCCACCTCCTGACCCGGATGGTCGAGCGGGGGTGGGTCGAAGCTCGTGGTGATGGCAAAGGACGAACCTGGCATCTGTCGGCCGCGGTCTACCGGACCCTGGATTCGTCGGCGGGTTATGTCCGGGTACGAGGCTTCGAACCACTTCAGCAGGAGCAGATGATCCTCGCGTTCGTATCCGCACACGGGCATATCACCCGGGCGCAGGCGGCCGATCTGTGCGCGATCGCGCCCGAGCAAGCGAGCCGGGTTCTTCGCCGGCTCGCGCAGGCGGGGAAACTCCGGCAACGCGGCCAGCGTAAAGGAACTCGTTACGAATTGCCCTGGTGAGCCCCCGGTGCCGCAGCGAAACTCAGCGGGCGAGCACCCTGGCGCGAGGGCGGCCGAGGCCGAGCCAGGTCAAGCCGGCGGCCAGCACCACCTGCGGGTCGAGCAGGTTGCGGGTGTCCACAATGGAATCGCCCTGCATGAGGTCCGCCAGGTAGGACCAGTCGATCCGGCGGAACTCGTCCCACTCGGTCAGCACCACGATCGCGTCGGCGCCCTTGGCCACCTGGTAGGGGTCGTCCACGATGCGCATCCCGGGCAGCTCGCCGCCGACCGCTGGGTCGTAAGCGGTCACTTCCGCGCCGTGTGCGGCAAGCATCGCGGTCACCGACAGGGCCGGGGAGTCGCGCAGGTCGTTCGTGCCCGCCTTGAACGCGAGCCCGAGTACGCCGATGCGGGAGCCGGCGAGAGTGCCGCCGACCGCACCCGCGATCTTCGCGACGATCCGGTCCCGTTGCGCGATGTTCTCCCCGATCGCGGCCGAGAGCAGTGAGAAGTCGAACCCGACGGACTCGGCGACCTGCACGAGCGCGTGCGTGTCCTTCGGCAGGCAGGATCCGCCCCAGCCGGGGCCGGGTTTGAGGAAGGACCGGCCGATCCGGCGGTCGTAGCCCATGCCCTCGGTGACCGACATGATGTCCGCGCCCAGCCGCTCGCACAGCTCGGCGATGGCGTTTACGTAAGACAGTTTCATCGCGAGGAAGCAGTTGGCCGCGTACTTCACGAGCTCCGCACTCGCCGCGTCGGTGATCACGTTCGGCGCGGCGAGGTCGGTGTAGAGATCGGCGACCCAGCGCGCGGCCTGCTCCTCGTCCGAGCCGACCACGATCCGGTCCGGGTTGAGGAAGTCCGCGACCGCGGTGCCCTCCCGCAGGAACTCCGGGTTCGCCACGACCGGCACGTCCACCCGGCCCAGCATGGCGCGGATGCGCTGCGCGGTGCCGACCGGAACGGTGGACTTGGTGATCACCGCGCAGCCGGCGGGCAACACGCCGCAGATCTCGTCGATGACGGCCTCCACCGCGCGCAGGTCGGCCGCGCCGCCCGCACCCATGGGGGTGGGCACGCAGAGGAACACGGCCTCCGCGTTCGCGACCGCCGCGCCCGCGCCCACCACGAAGTTCAGCCGACCGGCGGAAAGACCACGGGAAACCAGTTCTTCGAGCCCGGGTTCGAGGATGTCGACCTGCCCGGCCGCGAGTCTGGCGACCTTCTTCTCGTCGACGTCGACGCAGGTGACCTGGTGACCGAGGCCGGCGAGGCACGCCCCGGTGGTCAGGCCGACATATCCGGTCCCGATGACGACGATCCGAGCTGAGCCCATGGGGCCAACCTGACACCCGGAGTTGACAATCGCGCTAACGGCAGGGGTCGCTCCCGAATACTTAGCGCGACGGGTGAGGAGGGCCACCTGCCCGTCGCGCGAACGAACGTTAACCTCAGAGTTTCGGCAGCCCAGGCAGAGAGGAACGACATGCGGATCACGGACACGGCGGCATTGGTCACCGGTGGCGCTTCCGGTCTCGGCGGTGCGACCGCGGCGGCGTTGGCGGGCAAGGGTGCGCGGGTGTTCGCGCTCGACCTGCCCGGCGGGATCGAGAAGGCACCCGAAGTGCCCGGCGTGACGTATGTCGAGGCCGACGTGACCGACCCGGAGCAGGTCCAGACCGCGGTCGAGCAGGCCGCCTCGGCGGGCGTGCCGCTACGGACCGTGGTGAACTGCGCGGGCATCGGACCGTCCGCGCGCATCCTGTCCCGCAAGGGCCCACACGACCTTGGGTTATTCAAGAAGGTCGTCGAGATCAACCTGATCGGCACATTCACCGTGCTGACCCTCGCGGCCGAAGCGATCGCGAAGACCGAGCCGCTCGAGGACGACGCCCGCGGGGTCGTCGTCAACACCGCCTCGGTCGCCGCTTTCGACGGTCAGATCGGGCAGGTCGCGTACTCGGCCTCGAAGGGCGGCGTGGCCGGGCTGACGCTGCCCGCCGCGCGGGATCTGGCGTCGCAGGGCATCCGGGTGGTCACCATCGCGCCGGGCATCATCGACACGCCGATGCTTGCCACGGTCAGCGACGAGTACCGCGCCGGCCTGGCGGCGAGCGTGCCGTTCCCGAAGCGGCTCGGCCGTCCCGACGAGTACGCGCAGCTGGCCGTGGACATCATCGAGCACGACTACCTCAACGGCGAAGTCATCCGCATGGACGGCTCGATCCGGATGGCACCGCGCTGACGAACGCCGGACCCGGCACGTCTGGGGTCAGAGGTCGCCCATGTACGGGATTTCGTTGGCGGGACCGGACATCCAGGTGCGCAGGGCGTGCGTGGCGCGGACGTCGTCCTCGTTGTAGCGCAGGATGCGTTCGCGCTGCGCCAGGTCCGGGGCGGTGCCGTCCATGCCGACCGCGTCGCGGTACCAGCGCATCGACGCCTCGCCGCCGGCTTCCGGGTCCCGCCAGGTGAAGCCGGCCACGGGCGCGATCACTTTCAGGCCTTTGCCGCGGGAGCACAGGAACTGGTCGGAAACCCCGCGGAACAGGTCGACCCACTCGCCCGAGTCCACAAAGGACTGGATCTCGCGCTTGACCGGGATGCCGTCGAGCCCGGCGAACCGGTCCGCGGAGCCGAACAACCAGCGGTTCTCGGCCATCGCGTTGTAGCAGTATGCGCGGAACGTCAACCCCGCCGCGACCGTGCGCGCACGCACCTCCCGGAACCACGCCCAGAACTGCGCGAACGACCTGGCTTCGTCCACTGTGGGCAGTGGGTCCCAGGTGACGAACGAGCGATATCCCTGCGGCATTCCGATATCCGCTCCGGAAAGCAGGCAACCCCACAGGTACGCGCCCGACTCACCGAAACTTTCCATGTCCACGTCGACTTCGACATCGCCACGGGGGACGGTGACCGCCGTGACCCGGCGCACCACGGTGAGATCCGCGAGCCACGCCCGCGCGAGCGCGACCGCGTCACCGAACGGGCCGGAGGTCCAGACGATCGGCGGCTCCTCGGCCGGGTTCAGCGCTGCCAGCTTGTCCACAGTGGACACTCCAGCGCGACGCAGCTCCATCGCGTCCTCGCCACGCACGACAAGGCTCACGTCGCGGATCGCGAGCAGCTCCGCCTCACATGTGGGCCACCACGGGCAGCTGCGGCAGTCCAGAATGCGGGACGGCTCCGCGAGCGCGGCGGCTCCGGTGGCCGCCGCCTGCGCGACGGCGACCCGGTCGGCGAAGCGAGCGTCGTACTCCGCGAGCGCGCTGCGACCGCCCGGCCATGTCGGCGCGGCCAAGTCATGCCACAGCACCACATCGGCGTCCAGCCCGATGACCCCGCCGAGCGGCTGATGCGCGGCGAGGCCGAGAGTTTCCAGCATGCGGCGCAGGTGCGCGAGACGCAGCTGGTCCCGCGGCTGGGAGCGGACCTTGCGCTGCTCGTCGACCACCGCGTGCGCCGGGTCGAGCTGCGTGGGCGGCGTGGTGACCGCGCCGGAGCCGGGATCGGTGATCCGGTGCCGCACCACGATCACCGGCAGGTACCCCTCCCCGGACCGGACCAGTAGCTCGGCACCACCGCGCCGATGACCGCTGCGATCCGTGGGCAGCAGCGCTCCCCAGATCTGGGCCGCGCCGTCCGCCAGCGCCTGCTCGGTGATCCGGACACGCTCGGCCGCTGGCAGCTCACGCGGCACCGTGACCCACGTGCCCGGGATGGCCTCGACCAATCGGCGGCGGATCTCCAGCCGGTGCGCCGCCGCGTCGGCCTTGCGCTGCTCCGCCGCCGGATCGGGCGGCGCCAGCGGAGTTTCCCGCATCGAAGGGTCCGCTTCGAGATGCACTCGACGCCGGCAACGGCTCACCGCCCCGGCATCCAACAGCACCTCGTTTTCCATGTACAACACTCTAGAAGCACCCCCCGACAGAAATGACGCGCGTCCGGCGTGCCCGGCCATCCCGCGACCAGTAAGTTCTCTGCCATGGCACGCAAGAAGAGCGGCGAGTCCACGAGCAGCGGTCTGACACCGAAGAAGGCACGCAACGCCGTCTCGGTAGCCAAGATCATCGTGCCGGCGGTGACGCCAGTGCTCGCGCCCCTCGCGGTGCGTGCGGCCGGAGCCGCCCGCGAGGCCTACGACCGGTACCAGGCACGCAAGCTGGGTGTGCCCGTCGAGCGGCTGCCGGAGTTCACCGGGCGCGGCGCCGGGTTGCTCGCGCGCATCGCCGGCGTGTCCGATGCGCTCGATACCCTCCGGAAATCCGAGCGGGCGAGCGACGACGACCAGAAGTTCGCCGCCGACGCCCAGGCGACGCTCGAGCAGCTGACCGCGGCCGTGCGCGCGGCGGAACGTATGCCCGCCGCCCGCCGCAAAGCCGCTCACCACGCGGTATCCACCGAACTCGAACGTCTGGAAAGGGAGATCCTCCAGCACCTCGGGGTGTGAGCAAGGAAAACACCGTTACTTGATGAAGCCCTTCGAGATCATCCAGTTGCGGGCGACTTCGCCGGCGTCCTTGCCGTCCACGTCGACCTCCTTGCAGAGTTCGATCATCTGCTTGTTGTCCATCGCCTTGCCGACCGGCACGAGCACGTCGGCCAGTGCCGGGTGCGCCTGCAGGTAGGACTTCTTGAGCGTCACCGCTGCGTTGTACTGCGGGAAGAACTTCTTGTCGTCGTCCAGCACACGCAGGTTCAGCCCGGCGATCCGGCCGTCGGTCGTGAAGATCTCGCCGAAGTTGCAGGTGCCGCTCGCGACCGCGGAGTAGATGGCGCCGGTGCCGAACGTCTTCACGTCCGTGGTCGGGAACCCATAGGTCTTCTGCACCCCCGGCATGCCGTCCTGCCGGCTCGCGAACTCCGTTTCCACGCAGAACACCGCCTGGTCGGGATGTTCCTTCAAGAACGCCGTCATGTCCGAATTGGACTTGAGATTGTGCTCGGCGGCGTAGGATTCCTTGGTGCCGAAGGCATACGTGTCGTTCAACGGCGAGTAGTCCAGCCAGGTGATGCCGTTCTGCTTCTCGTCGGCCGCCTTCACCGCGTCGAACTGGCGCTGCTCGTCCGGAATCGGTTCGGTGTTGCCCTGGTAGGAAATCCAGCCGGTGCCGGTGTACTCCCACGACAGGTCGATCTGACCGTTGAGCAACGCCTGCCGCGCGCTGTTGGAGCCGGCGATGTTCGTCATGTCGATGACGTCCGCGCCGGCCGCGGACAACGCGAGTTCCGCCAGGTAACCGAGGATGATGTTCTCGGTGAAGTCCTTCGACCCCACTGTCACGCTGAGCCCTTGCAGGCTCGGCACCGGGCGGATCGAACCGGGCTCCACCTGGTACGGCAGGGCGGCGTTGACGTTCAGACCACACGCGGTCAGCGACGACGCCAGCAGGATGACGCCGAAAAGCGCCTTCAGGCGATGCTTCACTTGAGTCCCCTCGGTCCGAATACCTCCTCGAGCACCGCGCCGACCCAGTCGATCAACAACGCGAGACCGACCGCGAGCACCGCGCCGGTGATCAGCACCGGAATCCGGTTGAGCTTGTACCCGGTGTCGATCAGTTCGCCGAGACCGCCGCCGTTGACGAAGAACGCCAGCGTCGCGGTGCCGACCGCGAGCACGAGCGACGTCCGCAGGCCGGCCAGCATCAGCGGCACGGCCAGCGGCATCTCGATCCGCCACAACACCGCGGAGCCGGACATCCCGATGCCACGGCCGGCGTCGATCAACGCCGGGTCCACCGCCTCGATGCCGACGATCGTGTTGCGCAGCACCGGAAGCAGCGAGTAGAAGGCGAGCGGCAGCACCGCGCACCAGAAGCCTTCCCAGCTGGTCCACAGGAAGAACAGCACGATCATGCCGAGCGCGGGCGCGGCCTGGCCGATGTTCGCGATGGTCAGGAACAGCGGTGCGACGCGACGCGCCCAGGTCCGGGTCAGCAGCATGCCCAGCGGCACCGCGACGACCACGACGATCGCCGCCACCGCGAGCGTGATGAGCAGGTGCTGCCAGGTGTCGTGCAGGAGCGTGGAAATGTTCAGGCTTTCCGCTTCGATCGCGTCGTTGTCCCGCGTCAACGCCCAGACGAGCACCGCGCCGACGATGACGACCACGGCGAGCGGCTGGGCGATGAACCGGCCGCGTTCCGCGCGGCGCGAACCGGACCCGGTCGAGAAACCGCTTTCGATGGTCGTCATGACTCGGCGTGCTCCCCACGGAGACGCTGAATCGTCGCGATGACGGTGTCCAGGTGGATGGTGCCGACGTACTCGCCCCGTGCACCGGTCACCGGCACCCCGCCGCCCTCGACGAGCATCGCCTCGAGTGCGTCCTGCAGCGTCGACTGCAAGCTCACCAGGTCGGTGAGCGGTTTGCCCGCCGTGGCCAGTGAAGAGGCGGCGGCCAGGTCGCGGACGTGCACCCACCGCACCGGACGGCGCCGCTCGTCGAGCACCAGCGCGTAGTTGGAGCCGCGTTCGGTCAGTTTCTGCCGCACCGACGACGGGGACTCGCTCAGCGCCGCGGTCACCGGGGTCTCGTCGAGTTCGACATCACGCACTCGCAGCAGGGTCAGCTGCTTGAGCGAGGCGCCCGCCCCGACGAACCCGGCCACCGTGTCGTCGGCCGGGTTGGCGAGGATCGCGTCCGGGCTGTCGTACTGGAGGATCTTCGACTGGTTGCCGAGCACGGCGATCTTGTCGCCGAGCTTGACCGCCTCATCGAAGTCGTGCGTCACGAACACGATCGTCTTGTGCAGCTCGGCTTGCAGGCGCAGCAACTCGTCCTGCAGGTTGCCGCGGGTGATCGGGTCCACTGCGCCGAACGGCTCGTCCATCAGCAACACCGGCGGGTCCGCGGCGAGTGCCCGTGCGACACCGACGCGTTGCTGCTGGCCACCGGATAGCTGGCGCGGGTACCGGCCGTGGAACTGGGCCGGGTCGAGCCCGACCAGGTCCAGCATCTCCTCGACCCGGTCGGCGATCTTCTTCTTGTCCCAGCCCAGCAGGCCGGGCACGACGCCGATGTTCTGCGCCACCGTGAAATGCGGGAACAGACCGGCCTGCTGGATCGCGTACCCGACCTGGCGGCGCAGTGTGTCCGGGTTGAGCCGCAGCGCGTCCTCGCCGCCGATGGTGATCTTGCCGGAGGTGGGCTCGATCAGCCGGTTGATCATCCGCATCGTGGTCGTTTTGCCGCAGCCCGACGGCCCGACGAGGATCACGATCTGCCCGGCGGGGATGGTCATCGTGACGTCGTCGACGGCAGGTTGCCGCGAGCCCGGGTACCGCTTCGTGACGTGCTCGAGCTGGATTTCGACACCCGAGACGGCCCCCTCGGCCGCGGGACTCGCTGTGGTTTCGATCGTTTCAGACACGGACACCCCTCGGAACGGTGAAGCGGGCGATGAGGACGTAGATGCCGTCGAGGATGAGCGCCAGGATGACGACGCCGATCGTGCCGGCGAGGGCCTGGTTCGTGGCGTTCGCGCTGCCGGCGCGGGTCAGCCCGGAGAACACCTCGGAACCGAGACCAGGCCCCTTCGCGTAGGCCGCGATCACCGCGATACCCATCAGCATCTGGGTCGCGACGCGCATCCCGGCGAGAATGGCGGGCCAGGCCAGCCGCAACTCGACGCGCGTGAGCACACCGAAGCGGTTCATGCCGATGCCCTTGGCCGCGTCGGTCACCGCGGGATCCACACCGGCCAGCCCGACGATCGTGTTGCGGACGATCGGCAGCAGCGCGTAGACGACGAGCGGGATGACGCTGGGCGCGACACCGAGCCCGACGAGCGGGATCAGCAAGCCGATCAGGGCGAACGAGGGGATGGTGAGGATCGTGCTCGCCAGTGCGGTGGCCAGCGCCGAACCGACGGGGCTGCGGTACACGGCGATACCGATCAGAACCCCGATCACCGCGGCGAGAACGGTGGCCTGGACGACTTCGCTGACGTGCAGCCATGCCTGTAGCGACAGCCTGCTCCATCTGTCGGCCACGTAGTCGAAAAGGTTCACGCGTGGCGGCCCTCCCTCCCGGTCAATGGCCCGCTCACCGTTCCGCATTCTTTGTTAATGAGCAACTATTGCCACTCAACGAAACGTGTCTCACAGCGACACTGAAGTGGTGTGACCTGGGAAGATAACCGTTCGTCATACTTTTTCCCGACTGGTAACAGCCGTTGCGTACACCACACCGGGGGCTTCTCTTACGCTGTGCGAGTGAGCAAGCCAAGGCGAAAGCACGGTGTGTCACCGATGCTGCGTGGCATCTTGCTCGCCTTGTGTTCGGCCGGTCTCGGAATCACCGCGCATGCGCTTGCGGACGGCAGCCTGCCCGACGCCACGGGAACGCTGGTGCTCACCGTGCTCATCGGCTGGGTCGGCGCGGCACTCGCCGAGAAGACCAAGGGGCCGCTCGGGGTGCTGGCCGTGCTCGGGGTCGCGCAGCTGGCGATGCACCTCGTGCTCACGGAGCTGATGGAACACTCCGCCCCCGCACAGCCCGCGATGTACGTCGCGCATGCGATCGCCACGGTGCTGACCGCAGGGCTGCTCACCCACGCCGAGTCGATGGCGCGGATCGCGGTCGCGAGTCTGTGGCTGCTAATGCCCGTCGTCTGGCGCCCCGCGCCGGTACCCGCCGCGCCGCGGCAGGTGCCTGCCGAATCCGTGGCGGATGTCCCGCTGCTGTCGGTGCTACTGCGTCGTGTGCACGGGCGGCGCGGCCCGCCCACGCGCTCCTGAACCTTCGCGCACCAAGCCAGCGACCGGTCCGGCGCTGGTCACTCAAGCCTGTTCAGGAGCAGCACTTTCATGTCGAACAACCGTGTCATGCGCGCGACCGTACTGGCGGCCACCTTCGGCGCCGTCGGGCTTCTCGGAGCCGGCGTCGCGTCCGCCCACGTGACCGCGAACATCTACGGCAACCAACCCCAGAAGGGTGGCAGCGGCACCATCGTCTTCCGCGTGCCCAACGAGGAACAGGACGCCGGCACGAACAAGGTGGAGATCGACTTCAAGCCCGAGTACGCGATCAGCACGGTGCGCTACAAGCCGGTGCCGGGCTGGACGGCACAAGTCGAAAAGGCCCAGCTTCCGGCGCCGGTGAAGAACGGCAAGAACCTCGACGTCACCAACCCGGTCACGAAGATCACCTTCACCGCGCAGCCCGGGTCCGCCCTCGCCAAGGGGGACGCCGAGTTCCAGGAGTTCGAGATCAGCGCTTCCACCCTTCCGTCCAATGTGGACGAACTGGCGCTGCCGGCGATCCAGACCTACGACAATGGTCTGGTGGTGCACTGGGACCAGGCGGAGACAGGCGGGGCGGAGCCGGAACACCCGGCGCCGACGGTGCAGCTCGCCGCCGCGGCGACCGGCTCCGGGCACTCCGACATGAGCGTTTCACCCGCCGCCGAATCGTCGAGCACCACGAGTGACAACACCGCCAGGTGGCTCGGCGGGGCCGGACTCGTCGTCGGCGCGCTCGGACTCGGTATCGGCGGGGGCGCGGTACTGCGCAGCCGGAAGGCGAAGTAGATGCGCAAGGCACTCGCCGTGCTGGCGCTGGCGGTGGCCGCCATGATCGGCACCGCCACGCCGGCGCTCGCACACAACGTGCTGATTTCGACCGACCCGGCGAAAGGCACCGCGCTCGAGACCGGGCCGGCGAAGATCACGCTCATCTTCGACGCGCCGGTCCAGGGCGGGGACATCAACCAAATCTCCGTCCTCGGGCCGGACAGGTCGCAGTGGGCCGAGGGCACGGTGGCCATCAGCAGCAACGTGGTCACCGTCCCGGTGCGGCCGCTCGGACCCGCCGGCACCTACACGGTCGGCTACCGGATCCTGTCCTCGGACGGGCATCCGGTCACGGGCGAGTACACGTTCACCCTCACCAAAGCGGGCAACGGCACGCCGGCCACGGCGGGCGCCGCCACCGGTGTGGCCGGGTCCAGCAGTGGTTCCGGCGGCGGCGTGCCGGTGTGGGTGTGGGTCATCGGCGCCTTCGTCCTGCTGGCCATCGGGCTGACGCTGGCACTGCGGATGGGCCGGGAGAAGACTCGGTGAAAAGCGCCGGGACCACCTTGCCGGTCCAGTACTCGACGCTCCTCGCCGCGGGCACCGCGGCGCTGGCCGGGGTGCTGATCGGGGTCGCGCTGACCACGACCACCCCCGTGCCGGGCGTGGTAGACGTGAACGAGGTGGTCTCGGTCGCCATCCCGGTCGTCCGGGTGCTGCTCGACCTGTCGGCCGTCACGACCGTCGGGCTGGGCCTGCTGTCGGTGCTCGTCGGCTACGACCGGCCGAAGCTGACCGAGCCGGTGCTCGCCAGGGCGCGGCCGGCCGCGGTCGCGGCGGCACTGGTGTGGGCGGTCGCGGCGCTGGTCAGCCTCGTGCTGCAGACCGCGGAGTACCGGCCACAAGCCTCGAGGATCGGCTTCGCCGACATCTGGGACTACGTCCGGCAGATCGGCGCGGGCAAGGCGCTCCTCGTCGTCGCGGTGCTCGCGCTCGCGCAGGCCGCGCTCGGGATACTCACGCTGCGCCACGGCGAGAAGGTGCCCGCCGAGGTGCGGGTCGGGCTCGGCCTGTTCTCGTTGCTGCCGTTGCCGGTCACCGGGCACGCGTCGAACTGGAACTACCACGACTACACGACGATCTCGATGGAGCTGCACGTGATGAGCGCTGTCGCCTGGACCGGCGGGCTCGGCGCGATGACCGTGCTGCTCATCGGAAACCGGACGCTGCTCGCGCACGCGCTGCCCCGGTTTTCCAAGCTCGCCACGCTGTGCCTGGCCCTTTCGATCGTCACCGGGCTGTTCAACGCGGGCGTGGAGATCCTGATCAATCCGACCATCGGCTTCTGGTCCGCCCTGTTCACCACGCCGTACGGGCAGTTGGTGGTACTGAAACTGCTGTGCGGGATCGCCATCGGCGCGCTCGGCGCGAACCTGCGGTGGCGGCTGATGCCGCGGATCCTCCGTCACGAGCGGACGGCGCTGGCCTCCTGGGCGAGCCTGGAGCTGACCGTGATGGGCCTCGCGTTCGGGTTCGCCGTTGTGCTCACGCGCGCACCCGTTACCTGATGTAGCGCAATTTGCACCTAGGGAGTGGCGAATCGGCCCGATCAGGTGACTAGTCGGGCCGAATTACCCGCCATTGAGCCCCTTTGTGGCGAAACGACGAGCGGCCACCTGGGATCGGCGAGTGTCGCGGCCGGTCTCCCTCGGTGGTCAGCGGTAGCGAACCCATGGGTCGCCGGTGCGTCCGGTCCGCAGATCGGTCAGCCTCCGGCGGAACTCGTCCCGCACCTTCGGGTTGCTGCGCAGGATGGGCAGCACGCTCGTGGTCAGCTTCAGCTCACGCAGCGCCCTGAGTACGGGAAATCCGGACCAGGCCGTGACATCGAAGCCGTAGACGTCGGCCAGCATGCGGTAGCGGCCCGGAGGATCGGCGAACCGCTCTCGGCCGACCGCCAGCGGAGTCAGGTCCCATTCCGGCGGCCCCGCACACGAGGAGTCGAAATCGCACAACACCGGGCCGTCCGAACCGACGATGATGTTGCCGGGATGAGCGTCGCCATGGATCAGCCCACGGGGCAACGGGAACTCAAGCTCGTCCAGCAAGGCCTCGACCTCGGCACAACGCCGCAGGAAAAACCGCCGGTCGGCGGGGTCGAGCTCCTCCGCGTCCAGAACGCGTGCCCGCACGTCGGCGAGCGGATCCCAGTCACCGACCCCGTCGGGCACCGGCAGCTCGTGCACTCGTTTGAGCAGCACGCCAAGATCCTTCGCGGTCGCGCGGCGGCGCACGGACGGCACGTGAATCCACGCGGTCACCAGATGCTCGCCGACCGCGATCGGCTGATCGAAACCTGGCAGCAGACGGATGGCCGGGACGTCGTGGCGCTCGAAATGCCTGGCCACCGCGACCACCCGGCGCGCCCGGTACCGCAAGGCGTCCGATCCGACGATGCGCAGCACGACCGGCGCGCTCGCCAGCTGGTAGACGGCGTTGTTGGTGAATCGCAGCAACCGCGCGCCGCCCGGGTCGAGCCCGAGCAGCGCGGCGGTGGCGCTTACCGTCTCAGCCAGCTTTTCCCTGGTGAAACGGCCATCGAGAGTTGTGGCAGGCATCGTCCGGACCCACCCTTCCCCAGCCTCACGCGGCGAAGAAGATGCCCAATCGCTCGGCGAGTTCTCGCGCGTCCGGGTTGTTCTTCCGCTTCTCCGCCTCTTCCTTGAGCGGAAGCATCCGGTCACGGACGCGCGCGGACTTCAACCCCTCAGCGGCGTCGAGCGCAGCCCGCCCGACCCTGGCTCCGTGGTCGATGTCGCCTTCCAGCAGGTGGTTGGTGGCCAGCGCGCTCACGTTGAAGGTCTTGCTGCGCTGCATGTCGTCACCGTAGGCGTCGATCGCCCTGCTCAGCGCCGGTATCGCGTACTTCGTGTGCTTGAGGTCCACGCTGCGCGCGAGCACCGTGTGCACAGTGCCGATCATCGCGTAGACATCGGTTTCGTTGAAGAACTTCACCCAGTCCTCGGCCTCGGCCAGGTTCGCGCGGGCGAACTCGTCCTTGGCCAGGCCGAGCAGTTTCAGTGCCTGCTCCTCGTTCTCCATCATCGCGTAGGCCCAGGCCTGGTTCGCCGCGAGCACGGCGATGGCCAGCTCGGACCCCGACTCCTGCGCGGCGATCTGGCCGAGCTGGAACAGTTTCAACGCGTCGTTGGGCGCCTCCTGGTGCAGGTAGACGCGGCCCATCCGGTACAGGATGTTGGCGACCAGCGGGTCGTTGTTGCCCTGCTTCGCCAGCTCCAGCGCGTTCGCGAAATGCCCGCGCGCGGAGTCCATCAGGCCGGTGTCGAACGAGGTCCAGCCGGCCAGGCTGTGCAGGTCGGCGAGCGCGACGAACAGTCTGGACTTGACCGGGCTGGTCGCCGACGAGTCCAGCATCTGCTGCCCCCAGGACAGCTGCGCGACTACGGCATCGCGGCAGAATCCGCCACCGTACTGGTAATCGAGCGCCCGCAGCGCCCTTGTCGCTGCTTCCACCTGGCGCACATCGGTCATCCCGATGTGCCCCGGTGCCGGCGTCCTCGCGGGGCTCGCCGCCCACGCCTGCGGGGACGATCCGAAGACCGCCGCCCCCATCGTGACCTGGGCGGCATGCGCGAGGAAGTTCCGCCGTTTCACGGACTCGTCCTCCTCAGCCTGCTGCTCGTCGGCTGCGCCGACGACCTGAATCTCGGTGGCCTCGTCGTAGGCGAGGCCCATGTATCCACGGGGGACGCCCAGCCCGTCGGCGATCCTGGCGAGCACGTCATAAGCCATGACCTGCCGCCCCTTGAGGATCTCCGAGACCTCGGACTGTGACTGGCCGGTGAGTGCGGCGATCTGGCGCTGGGAGATGCCCTCCTTGCGGAGATTCCGGTAGACCGCGCTGATCGCGCGACCGGCCAGTGCTTCCCGCATCTCGCGCTTGTCCCAGACAGCAGGGCTGATCGGGTGACCCTGCCGGGTATCCGCACTGCTACTGGCGTCCATTGCGCCCCCTCACCATTCACTCGGGCGTCGATTCGCAGCGTAGGCACTCATATTCAACCGCGCGAAACGCCTTTTGCCGAGCCTGATCAGCCCGGCCGAACTATCCCGACCGTTTACCGTGGAACCCGCGCCGGTCGCCGCTATGACGGCGGTTCGACTTCTCTTCCGGTCGGCTTCATCGCAATCTAGTTCTCAGTTCTCCGTGAGCGAGTGGGTACGCCCCGCGATCACACAGAGCAACGAGGGACACAACAGACCAAGCCCGGACAGAGCGGAGTTGACGCGGTGGAGTTCATGGACTCGATACCCGCAGCACGGACGACCGCCCAGGCCCACCACCACATCGGGCCGATGAGGACGGTGGCCCGCTCGGCGGTGCCGTCCGTCACCGACCCGCGTGCCGCGCAGGTGCGCCGGTACGAGAGCGGCCAGCTGGTGTGGCGCGTGCAGTGCGGCGACATGATCAACCGGGAACGTTGTGTGACGGTGCTCGTCCAGGACGACCAGGTGGTGCTGGTGGGGCCGCCCGGAGAAACAGCGCGATTGACCGCGGGCCAGCTCGGCCAGTTGCGGGCAGCGCTCAACGAAGCTGCGAAGCTGACGGAAAGGTAAGTGACTTCTCCCGTGGATCAGATCCTTGGTCAGGTGCTCCGCAATGCGGTGTGGGAGCGCCTCGACATGCTCGCCGACCTGGCGACGCGCGCCGACACCGACTCACTGGTATCCGTCGCCCGCTCCGAACTGCCCCGGCTGACCGAAGGCTGGCGGGCGATGTTGTCGGCACACGAACCCGACGAGCGCGGTGACTGCCCCACCTGCTCCACCCGCTGGCACAGATGCAAGGCGCCGTGCTCCGTCTGGCAGGTCGCGCACGAACATCTCGTCGCCGGTGGTCTCGCACCGCAGCAGAACCTGAACCGCCCGTGGCGCCGCACCCGGTCCACCGTGCCGAGCGCCCGCAGCAAGCCGACGCAGTCCGAGACCACGGGGCGCCACGCGCTTATCCCGCAGGTCGCGACCCACTAACCAGTTACCGATTAATCGAAAAAACGTGGGGCTGACCCCTAGCGGGTAACCCGCCCCAGCGCTATCTTGATCAAGCAGACCCCTGACTGCGATCTTGCAGAGCGCATCTTGCGAGCACCTCGCCCTCGTTGACGAGGCCCCGAAACTCCGCGGGCCGGCGCCGTTGCACTCCCCTCCCCCGACCGGTGCCGGCCCGCGGGCCCAACCCTGTTCGCTCGCTGCGCTCGCTTCCCTCGGGCGCGGGCCGGCCATTGCATTTGGGGGCCGAGCCCCCAAACCCCCACGGTGCGAGCTTCTTGCCCTGGCGGGCGCTGGGCACGTTTGGCGTGACCAGCGCCCGCCGCGCGTTCGGTGCGTGGCGGTTAGGCCTTGCGGGTGCCGGTTAGGGTGGCTGCGGCTAGGACCTTGGTTGGTAGGTGTGGCAGG